>JBOGKE010000034.1:0-103803 GCA_050745265.1 Terriglobia bacterium | reverse complement strand
GGACCTCGTAATGCGAGGCAATCGCTTGCATCGTACGCTGGCCCCGCATCGCCTCCAGCGCAACCTTCGCCTTCCACTCCGCACTGTACTGCCTTCGCCCTCGCCTCATCTGCCGCCTCCTGGAGGCAGCGATTTTATACCTTAACCCCCTGTCCGAATTTTGGGGAGCACTTCACGTTGAGGTCCTGCGGCGGCACCTCCACTTGCCGAAGCATAAGCTCCAACAGGGAATCCTCCACCAAACGTTAACCCTACGGAACCTCCCGCTGAAGCAGCAGCTTGCAACGGAGGGATGCCAACACCTAAACCACCGTCTGCACCTCCTGTCACACCAAAATTAAATCCAGTTTTGCAGCCAGTGTTACTTGAGGCAGCGGGCGGCCGCTTGACAAGAAGCGGCACAATCCATACTATTACGTCAGCCGATATATCTGACGAGGATAGAGAGGACACTGCTTTAATGGACTGGAACAAGCCGCCGCAACAGACCAAAGCTGCTCCGGAGGTCGCATCGCCGCTCGCGCCGGCAGTGTTTTACATTCTGGTCGCGCTCGCCGACGGCGAGCGGCACGGGTATGCGATCATGCAGGAAGTCGCCGCGCGAAGCGGCGGCGCGGTGCGGCTCGGCCCCGGTACGCTTTATGGCGCGATCGCCCGCATGCTCGACGGCGGGCTGATCGTGGAATCGCAAGAGCGTCCGGAGAAGGATGACAGCCGCCGGCGCTATTACCGCCTCACCGACCGCGGCAGCCGCGCGCTGGCGGCGGAAGCAAGAAGACTTGGAGAGCTCGCGCGGCTGGCACGCTCGACGCGAGCGGTTCGCCAACTGAAGCAGGCTTGAGGAGTAATGATGATGACGGATCGTGAGTCGCGGCATGCAAATCCGGAGCGCCTTTACGGGCGTCTATTGCGTCTTTACCCGCCTGGGTTTCAGGTGCTCTTTGGTTCGGAGATGGTCGAGGTCTTCCGCGAAAGCTACGCGGCGGCCGCCCTGGGCGGTGGTGTCGAAATGCGCTTCGCTTTCTGGCTGTGGGCTTTCGCCGACCTCGTGCGCTCCTTGCCGGGCGAGTGGGGCCACGCGCTGCGGCAGGCGGACGCGCTCGACAGGTTCGTGCGAAGCTCAGCCGATGCGTTCGCGGTTCCTGCGTGGATCATTGCAATCCTGTTTATGCAGGGCTACACGTGGGCCGTGCTGGCGCAATTTCTCGAGAACCTCATTCAGCATGTCAACCCGGCGGCCAGTGGAGCTGGCGGCGCGGGGCTTCTCGCCGTCGCGGTGTTTGCTACCGCAAGCCTGGCGCTAGTGAGCGGATTAGTCGCATGGGTCATTGGGCGAAGCAACCGGATACCGGACTCCATACTCAAGCTGTAGTCATGCGGCGATTGGCGCCGTGAAAGAGTCAACAGCCTCTCGCAAAGCCGCGAAGTCGCAAGGGGAGCGCAAAGAGGAGCTCGTTTCGCCAATTAAAAGTGACGTTGGAACTCTGACAGCGTCGCCTGAGGTTTTCCCGTGCTCGAGCTCAGAAATTTGACCAGGCGGTACAACCGGGTCACGGCGGTGGACCGGGTTGACCTGACGATCGAGCGGGGAGAGGTCTACGGGTATCTCGGACCGAATGGCTCGGGCAAAACCACTACCGTGAAGATGCTCACCGGCCTGCTCGATCCCTCGTCCGGCTACATCTTCTACGACGGTCGTGACATTCGGCAAGACCTGATCGCCTACCGCCGGCGCCTCGGTTATGTTCCTGAGGAGCCTTGGCTTTATCCCTACCTTACCGGACTCGAATACCTGCAACTGGTTGGACGGCTGCGTTCGATCCCTCAAAGCGTTCTCGACCGCAAGGCGGAGCGCCTTCTCGATCTCTTTTCGCTGCACCGGCACCGCTATTCCCCGATCTCGTCCTATTCCAAAGGGATGAAGCAAAAAGTGCTCATCTCGGCCGCGCTCCTTCACAATCCTGAGATTCTGATTTTTGACGAGCCGCTTTCCGGCCTGGACGTGACCTCGGTGCTGATTTTCAAAAGCATCGTGCAGTCCCTGGCGCGAGACGGGAAAGTGATCCTCTATAGCTCGCACGTTCTCGAAGTGGTCGAGAAGGTCTGCTCGAAAGTCATCATTCTGCACAAAGGCCGCGTGGTGGCGAATGAGAGCGTGGAACGATTGCGGGAGTTGATGCACTCTCCGTCTCTCGAGGACGTTTTCAGCCAGCTCGTTCTGCAGGAGGACACGGAGCGCGCGGCGCGCGAGATTGTGGACGTGATGAAGAGTTAATGCGCGGCTTCGCCAAGCTCCGCCGGTTTGTGCGCGACGATGAAACGCGCTTCATCGAGCTCACCCGTCATTTCTTCAAGCGCTTTTTTGATACCGAGCTCATCTCCAAGAATGCCGACGCGCACCTCGGCGTCGCCCACATTCTCGCGATGCTGCCGATTCCGGGGGTTGCCTACGCTTTGTTCGCGTTCTTTGTTTACAGCTACATCTACTGGCACTTCACGCAGGCGCTTTATGACGCGGTCAGCACGGCCGACCAATGCCGCTACGTCCTCTTCTCGATGGCCGTGATCGGGTTGGTTGCGGTATTGGAATGGGACGCGCTGTTTCCTGATGCCCGGGATTACGCCATCCTCACCCCGCTGCCGCTCAAACTGCGGACGATCTTCGGCGCGAAGGTCGTCGCCCTTCTCATGTTCCTCGGACTCTTCGTGGTGGCGGTCGCGGGAATTCCCGTGGTGTTTTATCCGCTGATGGCGGTGTGGGGACTGCGGCCTGACGCCACGTTCGGGCATTTCGCAATGATGATCGTCGCGCACGGTGTCGCGGTGTTTTCCGGCTGCCTTTTCACATTTCTGTTCTTCGTCGCTCTGCAGGGCGTTCTGATCAATCTGTTGACCGCCCGCCAATTCAGGAAAATGTCGGTCTATGTCCAAGCCGTCGCCACCGTGGTCATCGTCTGCTTGTTTTTTCTCCTTCCCGTGATCCCCGCACTCCTTACCCGATGGGAGACGTCGAGGATTCGGCTGCTCTTCGCGCTTCCGCCCATGTGGTTTCTTGGTCTGTACCGAGTTCTGCTCGGCTCTCCCAGCGCCCTCTGGTTGTCACTCGCCCGGATTGCGATCCTCGCGTTTGCGCTCTCGATCGTTGTCTCCATCGCTGCCTATTGGCTCTGCTACAAGAGGCAGTCGCAGATGGCGCTGGAGTCGCCCGGCACTCAGGCGAAATGGCGGTTCGGAGCCGGCGTCCTGGCGGGCCGCATCATTGACCGGCTCGCGCTGAGCGAGGGACGCGAGCGAGCGACGTTCTATTTTGTGCTGAAGACCCTGTCTCGAAGCGCCAAACACAGGCTCTATTTCGTCGCGTATGTATCGGTAGGGCTGGGATTAGTTCTCATCGGAATCTTCGAAATGGCAGTTCGTTCGACGCACGGCAACTTGTGGGCGGCCTTCGACCGACCGGGCGAGGCGCTGCTTTCGGTCCCTCTCGTGGTTTCATTTTTCACGCTCTCGGGAATGCGAATCGTCTTCGGCTATCCTGCGGAACTGAAAGGGAACTGGATTTTCCAGATTACAGACGAAGGCGACGGCCGAAAGTACCTGGCCGGCGTGAGGAAGGCGATGATCGCCGTCGCGGTGGCTCCCGTGTTTGCCGTGACGTTCGTGCCTGATGCGCTGCTCTGGGGCGTTCCTGTAGCGCTGCTCACAGTGCTCTTCGGCGTCCTACTGTCGCTGATCCTGATGGAGATTCTGCTGTACGCCTTCCACAAGATACCCTTCACGTGCTCTCATCTGCCGGGGAAGGCCAACCTTCCGGCGCTGGGCGTGGTCTACTGGCTAGCGTTCACACTCTACGCTTACTCGGCGGCCTCGCTCGAACGTTGGATGCTTCACCATCCGGCAGCTTGGATCATCGCAGTAGCGGCTGACATTGCGGTCTTGCAGCGTCTGATCGCGAGGCGGAATCGCGCGCTCGCCCGAGGTTTTAGCTTTGAGTACGAAGACCCGCCGTGGCCCGCGGTGCAATCGCTCGGGCTTAATGGTTGACCGGTTGTAGAGGCGATCTGCGATAGCCGAAGGGGTAGCGCGGACTTGCGTGTTTCAGGTCCGCAGTTTTTGCGCCGAGCACTTACGAAAGGCCGCGGACTTCCAAGGCGGAAGTCCGCGCTACATGCTCCGTTGGCGGCTACAACCGGACTGATTTCCGTTTCCGTTTCGTTGGGTTGCACCCACGGCTGTTCACAGCCAGCCCCATTTCGGGCCGTCACCCGAGCGGCGCTGGTTTCCGGCGTGCGGCGCCCGCGAGCGCAACGCCGAGCAAGCCGACGCCGAAGAGCATCACCGTAGAAGCTTCCGGTGTTGAGACGATGCCGCGCGTCACCCCGTTCGCATCCACGAACGAGCCCACAACGAATCCGCTGTCGTTGATTCCGGTGAGGGAAGTTGTGCCGACGCCGTTCAGGTCATCCACGGTTGAAAACGTCACGCCGTTCGAGATGCAGCCGTGCGTGAGGCCATTGATGCCCGCGTAGGTGCAGGCAATTTCGCCGGAATCGTTGATGCTCATCGAATTGATCGTGAGCGCCGGTGGCAAGTTGAACGTGAAGAACTGAGGATTCGTGGCGCCATAGTCATAGATGAAACCCGCTTGCTGGCCCGTGAAGAGATCGGTGATCCCGACGACGGCGCCGCCGGCCGAGTTGATGCCCGTGATCTCGGTTGCTGTCGCGCCGGGCACGGCAATCGTGGTATAAGCACCGCCGCTCAGGATGAAGCCTTGGGTTACCGAAGATCCGTTTACGTCCCATCCCGCGACGTCGCCGCTGTTATCGATCGCGGTCGCTTCATCCTCAATGGAGCCCGCCGGTCCCGCGACGATGGAATAGCCGGAGCCGTTCAGCAGAAAGCCCTCGGGGCCGGAAGCGCCGGTGAAAACGCCCGCGATCGTTCCGGTATCGTTGATGGCCAGGGGTTGTGTGGATAAAACGTCAGCACCGGGCACGGAGACATTCAGATTCATAAATGCTCCGTTCTGAAATTCAAAGCCCGTGCCGCTGCTGTTATTCGTAGTGTACCAACCGACCACCTGATTGAGATTGTTGATTCCCGTCGCGATGGCGGACGTGCTGCCCGGCACGTCAATCTGCTCGAAGGGAATTTGGGCGGCCGCCAAGCCGGCGAACCCCAGCGCGAAGGCGACGATTGCTGCGACCTTCACAATCCGTTTGATGATCATCACCTCACCCCTTTTGAAGTCGTTAACCGAATCCGTGCAACTGCGGTTCTGCGGCCGTCCTTGCACGCGCGACGGAGCGCGGCGGAATCACAGCCGCAGATGTTCAAAACTGTGATGCGTCCGGCTGCCCCTTTGATCTGTGAAGTCCCGGCTTTTCCGCTGAACGCCTGAGAACCCATTGCGCGGCGGCCGATGGATACAGGCGCCGTCGTTCGGAATCTCCCTATTTGGGTCGCGCGGCCGCCGCCGAACTCAATTCCACCGGACACGGGTTCGTAGCCAGCGTCCGGTGAAAATCCTGGTAGCTCAGCACGCTCAATTTGCCTCCGGAAACCGGGTAAAGAAATGCCGTAACCGGCCCGTACTCGACGCCGGAGTTCCCTCCAAAAGTATTCGTTGTCCCCGGGATCTGGTTTCCTCCAAGCTGCCAGACGCACCCGCCCCCTGCGCTACCTGTGGTGTAAATCGGATAAAACGCGGCGCCGGGCGGCGGATTCACGCAGTTCGCGCCGGTTTGTGTGTTGCACGCGGTGGTGGACTGGGTTTCCAAGCCCGGCAGGTCCGTTTCAAACGCCACCTGAGAATAGTTCCCTGCGTTGCCGGAAGAGTCAAAGAACACCGGGCTCGTAAACTGAATCGGCGAAGGATGGATCTGGCTGTCGAGATTCGCCGGAGTTTCCGTGCCGGGCCAATTGAAGCCGTAGGACACGCCATCAAAATCGATATCGTTGAAGATGCAGCCCCCGATCTGGATGAAGCCCGGCGGCAGGAACGGCGAGCCCGGCCCGAAGCATTCCTGATCGTCAGCGTCGGCATTGGGGGAAGGATTGCCGTTCTGGTCCAAGCCGGCGTCGCCGCTGGTGCAGTTTCCACTGGAGTCTATCGCGCTGCAATACTCGAAGTGCCCGATCTCGCCGGAAAACGCCACGTTGTAAGAGTGCGCTGCCCAGGTGACGCGCGTGTCGGGCGTGGACGTGCCGTACATCGGATGGAACGCGTAGGGGCGGAGAGCGCAGCGGTTGCCCTGCGGATTGAACGTCACCTGCGCAAAGCCGCTCTGCGGTCCGGCCGTCATGAATCCCGCGAAGCCTTGCGTCAAATCGAAAACGCTCACGCGAAGGCCCAGAGGCGTGTCGTGGAACGATACCTGCACCTGATCGCCCGGGAACACGAAGAAAATCTCGTTATTGTCAAAAGCCGATGTGCCGTACGGAAGGCGCAACGGGTTCGCCGGGAAGGCGGGAATCCCGTCAAACGTGAGGTACGTATTGTTGACCGGCTCGTCTCCGATCGTGTTCCGGCAGGCCGGGTTGTTGAACTGGTTCGTTGCGTTATCAAAACTGAAGCTGTCAACGGTCAGATCGACGCACCACACCTGCTGAGAGCAGCTCGCCGCCCAGCCAGGCGGAATGAACTGCAATTCCATGTAAGCCGTACCGGGGTGATGCCCGATGTAATCAGCGGCGGCGGGGTCCGAACCGTTGAAGATGTTCGCGTCGCTATCGGCGGCGCAGGCGTGCGTGTAGTTCGGCGCCGATTGCGTGTCGCACATCGCCATGCCAAACCAGAAGACCGGCTGAAGCTGGAAATTATAGGTTCCGCCGCTGCCGTCCTGCGCGGGCGGCGTGGGCGGCTCGACCGGAATCGTCAGATTGTAAACCATATCGTTTCCGGATCCCGGCGTCGTGGAATAGAACATCAGAGAAGGCTCGTCGTGGCCCGAGTAATAACCCCAGGAATCTTTGTGGGTCCAAAGGTCAGCGCAATACGTGGATTGCCAGTCGCAGTTGATCGCGTGGCGCATCGTCGAGGTGATGCGGACCGGCGGGTGCGATCGCGGCGCGCCCGCGAGCGCACTGCTGATCGCGAACGGCACGAGCACGGCTGCCCAAATCAGGCTCTGTTTTTTCACGATGACCCCCTGGATGGCGCGGTGCGAGACCAGTCGCTCGCTTCGGCGGACCGGTCGCAGCTCGCTTCGCCATGAACGTACTCTCTTGCCGGGCCGATGTCAAGATTCGCCTTCTCGGCACGCGATGGAAGGCAACCACTTCGCGGGCGGCTTTAGCTTTGAGTATGAAGAAGCGCCGGGCCGGCTTTGCAACCGCTCGGACTAATGCTTGAGTTGTGAGATCAGGCCGCAGGATTTCACACGGCATCAATCGCAGCCAGTTTCAAATTCTGAGATAGACTTTCACGCCCGACAAAACTCCTTGACAACACGCATCGGCATTGCTATATCTTGCGGCTGTCACGAGTTGTCTGGCTCACCCGCTATTCTCACGCGATTAGGAGGTCATCATGAATCCATCACGGCCGCGCAGGCTTTCTGGTCTGGTGTCTTTGGGAGCGCTCCTCGCTATCATCGCCGTTCTCTCGCCTCGTGTGGCGCGGGCGCAGTTGGCGACCGCGTCCATCAACGGAGTCATCAAGGACAGCGCCGGAGGCGTCGTTCCCGGCGCTACGGTGCTCCTGAAGAACGTGGCTACGAACGTGACCGAAACCGCGCGGACCAACAATGCGGGCGTTTATGCGATCCTGAACGTTCCGCCCGGCAACTATACGCTTCAGGTCAGCAAGACCGGCTTTCAGACGAAAACGCAGAGCCAGTTCACGCTCGCCGTGAATCAGACAGCCAGCTTTGATTTTGTGCTCGGGGTCGGTTCGGCGCTGCAGACGGTCACGGTCCAGGCGGTTGCGCCCGCGCTGCAGACGTCCTCGGCGGAGCTCGGCACCGTCGTTGCCAGCCGTCAGGTGAACGATCTGCCGCTCAACGGACGGAATTTCACCCAATTGTTGGATCTGACGCCGGGCGTGAGCACGATCAACACTTCGCAGAATGCAGGCAACAAGCAGTTCACCGGCAACCCCATCGGGAACTACTCGTTCCCATCGGTGAACGGGCAGACGAACCGCAGCAATTTCTATCTGGTGGATGGATTGAACGACCAGGAGTCGTTCAGTAGCACCTATTCCGTGGCGCCCATCGTCGACGACATTCAGGAATTCAAGGTCGATTCCCACAACGACCAAGCGCAGTTTGGCGGCGTGCTCGGCGGGGTTGTGAATGTGGTGACGAAATCGGGCACCAACCAGCTTCACGGCGGCGCGTGGGAGTTTTTCCGCAACACGGCTCTTAATTCTCGCAACCCGTTTAACTCCGGAGTTTCGCAACTCCAGCAGAACGAGTTTGGCGCGAACGTCGGCGGGCCCGTCGTCCTTCCTCACTACAACGGACGAAACCGCACGTTCTTCTTCGGCAGTTATGAGGGCGCGCGCATTCACTCTGGCAGCACCTCCCAGACCGTAGTGCCGACCGCGCCCGAGATCGCGAGCGGCGACTTCAGCGACTTTTCGGGCCAGATTTATAACCCATATAGCACCAATCCGGCGACGCTCGCGCGCCAGCCTTTTATGTGCAACGGCGCGGGTGCGCCGCTTGCCGCCGCGGCGAACGGCACGCAAGCGGCGGGGACGCCGTGCAACTTGATTCCTGCCAGTCTGATTGATCCGCACATGCAGGCTCTGGCGAAGAAACTTTGGCCCACGCCGAACGTCACCGGCAACCCGTCATTCAATTACCAGACCAACCTTCTTGACGTGCACAACAGCGACAACTACAGCATTCGGGGTGATGAGCAGTTGGGCACGACAAACTCTTTCTGGTTCAGGTTCGCCCACGTCGGGTCGCCTGACACAAGCGACACCGTCCTCGGTAACAACGGCGAGGTGCTCTATAACGCGCACTGGTGGGGGCTGAGCTGGAACCATACCTTCGGTCCGAGCGCCATTCTGACGCTGCAGATGGGGCGGAACTTTGCCAACGGTGTCAGTGCCAGCCTCTTTTCGACGACGGAAGCGCAGGCGCTGATCAGCGCCGCGGGCATTTCCTCCTTTCTCACCTGCGGATATCTCGGCACGCGGAGCTGCTATTTTCCGGCGCCCGATCTGACCAACGGAGGGCTCGTCAACGGCGGCGAGAGCGACAACAACACCAATGTGGCCGACATCTGGGAGTGGAAGGGAGATTTCTCAAAGATACACGGCAAGCATACATTGAGCATGGGCGCTGATTTCAACACCAACGGCATGACCCAGCTCATTGCCGGGTCACATTTTGACTTCAGCAGCGACGTCACATCGAATCCGGCAGCCCCGAAGGGCAGCCAAGGCGGCTACAGTGTTGCGTCGTTTCTCCTCGGCGTCCCGTCTGGTTCTACTTATCGCAACGTCAACGAAACCGAGTACGGCGGCTGGGTGGACGGATTCTATTTCCAGGATCAATGGAAAGCGACCGACCGGCTTACGGTGAACCTCGGCGGCCGTTACGACGTGACGTTCTTCCCGGTTTATGGGAGCGCAAAGGACAAGAACAATCAGATCGGCGACCTCGATCTCGACAATGGCACCTACATCCTCGAAGCCACCGCGCCGCCTTGCGGGACCGCGCCGTGCATTCCGGGCGGAACGCTTCCGCCGAACGTGCTCGTTACGAATCGGAGCAACGGATCGATTGTGCATAACACGTACGACAACATCCAGCCTCGATTCGGCCTTGCGTACCGGCTGCGAAACAGGACCGTCCTCCGCGCGTCGTTCGGGCGATTCTTTGATAACTGGGCCGCGGTGACGCAGATGGCACAGAATTTTCAGGGGACGTGGCCGTCGGTGAGCCAGCAAATTCTTTCCAACTTGAACACCATCACACCGACTACGTTGGCCGAGAATCTCTTCGCAGGGGGTGGTACCGGAGCGGTTCCAGCGCCCACGCCATTCGAGCAGAACAACTGGTTTGTGGATCCATTAATCCAAAATCCATATTCCTACCAATGGAATTTTGGCGTCCAGGAGGCCTTCACTCCCGACACGACTCTGACGGTGAACTACGTCGGCTCGGACGGCCACCGGCTGGATTCCGGCACCAACGGAAACGTTGCCACGGTTCCCGGCGTCGGCCCCGTTCCCTCGGCAGGCTGCTACAACACGACGTGCACGCCCGCGATTGTCGCGGCGGAGAAACGATTCCCGTACCCGTACCAAGTCATTACGTCCTGGGAAACGAGCCACGGCGAGAGCTGGTACAACGCGCTGCAAATTTCGCTGAATAAGCGGGCGAGCCGCGGCCTGACTTATCTGCTGTCCTACACGTGGTCGAAGGACGAAGACCTCGGCGTTGACGGCTGGTTTGGCGCGGATGGAGCATCGGTGGAGCATCCTTACAATCTCTGGGCCGACAAGAGCGTTTCGAGCTACGACTTGACCCACATTTTCGCCGCGAGCGCCGTCTACCAGCTTCCGTTTGGGAAAGGAATGAGGTTCCGATCGGGGAACCCGGTGGTGGACAACCTGGTGGGCGGCTGGCAACTGAATGGTATCCTCACCCTCGCGTCGGGCCAGCCGTACACCATCGCCGCGAGTTCGTCGATCCTGAATACCGGCGCGCAATCGGAACGGGCGAACCTGGTGGGCAACCCCGGTTTATCGAATCCGAGCGTCGCGGAGTGGTTTAACACGGCCGCGTTTGCGGCGCCCCAAAGTCCTGGCGCTCTGATCGCCGCCGGGCTGCCAGTCACCGACGCTTACGGCGACCTTGGCCGCAACACGATGCGCGGAGATGGCCGGCCGAACCTGGATCTGTCGCTCTTCCGCAGTTTTCAGATCACCGAGTCGAAGAGGTTCGAGTTCCGCGCCGAAGCGTTTGACGCCACGAACAACCCGATCTTCAGCAACCCGGATGCGAACGTGAACGATCCGGTCAGCCGGTTCGGGAGGGTGTTCGGCACCGCCAATTCGCCGCGCATCCTGCAGTTTGCCTTGAAGTTCTATTTCTGAGCCTCTGCGGGTTTACACGAGACAGCCGGAAGCCACGGTTAATCCGCAGTTTGAATTAACCGTGGGTTTGTCATCGTGGAAAAAGCCCACGGTTGGGAAGGCGCCAGCCGTGGCCACCACTACGGTTCGGGGCGCCACGCATCCATTTCGCCGGCGAGGGCGCCCGCGTTACAATTCTGAAGTCATGCAGCACGCAGCGCAGCCTCGCCAGCCGCGGCTCAGATTCGCTATCGGGTTGCTGGGCGTGCTGCTGGAATTTTGCGCGCCAACATACGGGGTTTTTCCGCACGCTCCGCAAAGTCTCTCCAGCGAACATGCAGCTTCTTCTCCTTCCCCGACCACGAACTGCGGGGCGTTGAGTGCGCCCGGGAGCGGCGGGGCTGCGCCATCGCAAGAGCTCGTTCGACATCGCACGGCCGCTGATTACAATTCGCTGGGAAGCTCGTTCGCTCGCGGCAATCGGCTCGGCTGTGCGATCTCTGCCTTCGAAGCGGGCCTTGCGCTCGATCCTGCGGCTTGGGAAATTCGGTACAACCTGGCGCTGGCGCTGGTGCGGGCGCGCGATTTCAAACGCGCGCGCGACGAGCTGAAGAGGGTGCTCGCCGATCAACCCGGTTCAGCGAAGGCGCACAACGCACTCGGGCTGGCCTTGCAGGGCCTCGGCGAGGCGGACGCCGCGAGCGAGCAATTTAAGGCCGCTGCCGGGATCGACCCTCATTCACCCTTTGCCTTTTACAACCTCGCGCAGCTTCTGAATTCGCAAAAGCGGTACACCGGAGCCATCTATTATTTCCGCCAGGCGCTCGCTGCGTCGCGCTCGTCGTCGCTCAGCGAAGAAGCCCGGCTCGGCCTCGCGTCCGCCTACGCTGCAACAGACGACTACGCGAATTCGATTCGCCTCTTGCGTGCGCTGACCGCTGCTCATTCGAATTCGGCGGAGTTGCACTTTAATCTCGGCAACGCTTACGCTCACAACCAGCAGTTTTCCGAGGCGGCAACAGAGTATCACCGCGTGCTGGCGATCGATCCGGCGAATGATGCGGCGAAACTCTCGCTGGCCAAGGCGCTGCTGAGCTTGTACGACGTTCAGCACGCCTTGCCGTACGCACAAGAGTATGCAAAGGAGCGGCCGGGAGATGCGGAGGGTTACGAGATTCTCGGCGAAGCGCTCAAGGATTCGGCCCGATATGACGAGGCGTGTTCGGCGCTGCACACGGCCGTGGAGCTCGATCCCGCGAACTATCGAGCGCATTACGACTTGGGCTTCGTGCTGGAAAGGTCGAGACGTCCGCAGGCGGCTCTGCGCGAGTTCAAGGAGGCGATAAGGCTGAACCCGAGTGGCTTTGAAGCCATGTACGAGCTTGGAATGACTCTCATGAAACAGAACGAGCGAGCCCATGCCGAAAGGGAGCTCGCGCAGTTTCAGACGATCAAGAACGCCGGCGAAGCGCGCACGCGGGCCGGAGTCGCCGACCGCCAGGCGCGCGACGATCTGAAGCGCGGCGCGATCGATGATGCGATCAAGGAATACGCTGAAGCTTTGAAGCTTGATCCCGGCAACGCGAAGATTCATTACAATTTTTCCGTCGCGCTCCTCGAGCGCGGAGATCACGAGAGCGAGGAACGCGAACTCGAAAGCGCGGTGCGGCTCGATCCGAAGTTCGCGACGGCTTACAACCAGCTCGGCGTGTGCTATATGGCCGATGGCAGGCTCGCCGATGCGGAGCGAGAATTGAAGCTCGCGGTTGAAAATGATCCCGGCTACGCTGACGCGGAAAATAATCTCGGGGTGCTCTACGGCCGCAAGGGAATGAGCACGCAAGCGATCGAGTGGTTTCAGCGAGCGGCTACGGATGATCCTCGTGGCCCACAGGCCCGCGTCAATCTTGGCTTGATGCTCGCGGTCGAGCGAAAGTTCGGCGATGCGAACGACGAGTTTCGGAAGGCCATCGCGATCGATCCCAATTACGCCGACGCCTATCGAGCGCTGGGCATGACCGCGCTGAAGCAGGGCAAACCGAGTGTTGCGGCGAGTGATTTCCGGAAGGCCAGCGAGCTCGGGGCGGGGCGTTCGAACCGTGAAAACTGAGGCAAGGGGACGGGCGCTCCGGGTTGCGTTGCTCGCCGTCGTCTGGGCTACATCAGCCGGGCTCACGTTGGCCGGGCCCGACTCCGCGGCGCAAACCGTTCGCTACCGCAACACGACGGCGGGAGTGGGTCACGTCGGTTCGAAGGCTTGCGCGGCGTGCCACGCGGAGATTTACCGCGAATACATGCGGTCCGCCATGGGCCGGTCGATGGCGGTACCCAGCGGCGCTTCCGATTTCCCCCGTACACCTGCCACCATCCACTTCGAAAAGTTTCATCGAGAGTACCAGGCGTTTCGCCAGGAAGGCGGTCTCTTCCAAAGCGAGTACGAAACGGGCCCTGACGGGACCGCAAATTTCCGGGACACTCACCGGATCAGCTACGTCATCGGCGCCGGGGTCAACGGAGCAAGCTACATCGTCCGGAGCGGAGATTATCTGTTTGAGGCGCCGCTCTCGTTCTACACTCGGACCGGCGCGTGGGGACTTTCGCCCGGCTACGAACTGGCTGACTTCGGTTTCCTCCGGCCCGTCGCGGCGCAATGCATCGTTTGCCACAGCGGCCGCCCGCAACCGGTCGACAACCGTGACGGGCTCTACCGCAATCCTCCCTTCACAGGGCTGGCGATCGGCTGCGAGGATTGCCACGGCCCGGGCCAACTGCACGTCGAAGAGCGGTCGAGGGGCGCTCCGTTGAACGGGGCGGTCGACGATTCCATCGTCAATCCCGCGCGGCTCGATGCGTGGCTTCGCGACAACATCTGTATGAAGTGCCATCAGGCCGGTGATGTCCGCGTGCTCGAGCCCGGCAAGTCGTACGGAGACTTCCGGCCCGGCACGCCGCTCGACAGTACGATCGCGGTTTTCGCAGTTCCCTTTACCCGAGCTTCGCCGCCGCAATCGCCGCTGCTTCAGCACTACCAGCTCATGATTCTGAGCAAGTGCTATCGATCGAGCGGCGGAAGGATGAGCTGCACGACTTGTCACGATCCGCACGTAGAGATCAGCGCGGCGGATGCGCCGGTGTACTATCGAAAAAAATGCCTCGCCTGCCACGCGTCACGGGGCTGCACGCTGCCGCTTGCCCGGCGCCGACAGATGTCTCCGCCGGATAATTGCATCGGATGCCATATGCCTCGGCAAAACCTGCGGCGGATTTCGCACGCGGCGCTGACGAACCACCGCATCGTGGCGTATTCCGGCGAACCCTTCCCCCACGCCGCGTTTCACGAGACGACGGCGGCGCTTCCCGACCTCGTGCACCTTGACGCAATTCCGTCGGCCGATGCCGCGCCGGCCCCAATAGTGTTATTCCGAGCTTACGCCGAGCTCAGCGAGGAGCACCCGCAGTATCAGGCGAGATATGAGGAGCTGCTCGAAGCGCTGGCCCGGTCGCGGCCCCGCGATCCCGAGGTTCTTTCCGCGCTCGCGCGGAGAGATCTGAAGCAAGGCACGCCCGCGGCGGAGGCTGCGGCGAAGGAGGAGCTGAGCGCGGCGATTCGCGCCGGATCGACCTTAGCCTCCGATTACGAGCTCGAGGCGCAACTCCTCGATCGCTCGGGCGATGCGGCCGGCGCCGCCTCCGTGCTGAAACGGGGAATCGCCCTGAATCCCTATTCGACGCGCCTGTTGAAGCGATTGACGCTCGAATACATCCAGCTTCATGATTACCACGACGCGCTTGCGACGATGAAGGAAGAACTCGCGATCTACCCGGAAGACTCGTTTATGCGGCGGCTCGTCGGAGAGGTGGAAAGAGCGCGCTGAGTTAACTCACCTGCAAAACCGTCCGAATCCTGCCAAGCGCTTCTTATTGGAGCCGAGATCGCGAAGGCCGGAAGTAAACCGCCCAATGCCGAGCACTTTTTTTGGGATGGCGTGCCGTAACACGCGGCCACCAGCCGCACCCCTTCGCGCACCACCTTAGACCCGGCTCCAACCAAGGCGTTTAACCAGGCTTTCTAGCGCCCCCTGCGACCGGCGGACTAATCGTGCTTGTACGGTTATCTTCATAAACGCATTAGGCCCATTGTCGCACAGCGGGTCTTGTCGGCACTGATAGCACTCCGAAACCAACTCGCGCCAAAGCCATCAGCCTTCCGCCTCGGGAGCGGCCGCTCCGATATATCCCTCGCGTTCCAGGTGAAGAAAAATTTCCTGGGCGGCCTCCTCGGGCGTGATCTCGCTTGTATCAACGGTCACTGAAGCATCATCCGGCGGCTCGTACGGATCGGAGATGCCGGTGAACTGCTGCACGATTCCCGCCCGGGCTTTCGCGTAAAGGCCCTTTCGGTCCCGTGCTTCGCAAGTGGCGAGCGGGGTAGAAAGGTGAACCAGAACGAAACCTCCGTGCCGCTCGACCGTCGCCCGAGCCTCCTTGCGGACGGCGTCGTAAGGAGCGATGGGCGCGCAGATTGCGATGCCGCCGTTCTTGGTGATTTCCGAAGCGACGAACCCGATGCGGCGGATATTGATGTCCCGGTGCTCCTTAGAGAAGCCAAGCTCGGAGGAGAGACGCTTGCGCACGATATCGCTGTCCAGCAGAGTCACGGGCCGCCCGCCGATTTCCAGAAACTTCACCCGCAGGACGTTGGCGATGGTCGATTTTCCGGAGCCGGAAAGTCCCGTGAAAAACACGGTGAAGCCCTGCCGGTACCGCGGCAAGTAGCTCTTCTGAAGCTCCCGGGCCACATCGGGAAATGTGAACCATGCCGGCAACTCCCGCCCTTCGGCGAGCCGCCGCCGAAGCTCGGTTCCGGAGATATTCAAGACGCGCTTTCCGGCGGGAACCTCGTCCTCTGCAACGTATCGGTCCTCGTCGGCCAGATAAACGAGCATCCGGAAGGGCACCATCGTCACGCCAAGTTCCTTTTCGTGTGACCTCAAAAGCTCCTGCGCCTCGTAAGGTCCGTAAAACGGCGTCCCGTCCCGGTCTTTGCCCGGGCCCGCGTGATCGCGCCCCACGATGAAGTGCGTGCAGCCGTAATTCTTTCGGATGATCGCGTGCCAGAGAGCCTCACGCGGCCCCCCCATGCGCATGGCGAGGGGCAGCAAGGAAATGCGGACCGTGTCCTCAGGATACTTGGACAGCAGCTTCTGATAGCAGCGCACCCGGACGTAATACTCCACGTCGCCCGGCTTGGTCATGCCGACCGAAGGGTGAATCAGCAGATTGGCCTCAACTTCCTTAGCGGCCCTTAGGGTCAGCTCTTGATGGGCTCGGTGCATCGGATTACGCGTCTGAAATGCAACAACCTTCCTCCATCCCAGCCGCGAAAACTCGGCGCGGAGCTCCGAAGGCGTGAGCCGGAGCGAGCGAAAATCGTAGTGCGCGGGCGGCCGAAGTCCTTCGAGGCGCCCGCCCACGTACCAGGGATGAGCCTGCTGAAGAAGGTACGCGACGCCGGGATGCGCGGTGCTCGCGGTTCTGAACACGGCCATCGCCTCCGCCTCCCGGTCCGGTTTCCAGACGTCCTCGATGTTGAGCGCCGCTAGCATCACGCCTTCCGGATCTCTTAATGCGATCGTGCGGCAGGACTCGATTTTGCTCGCGAACTCCTCGCTGACGTCCAGAGTGATCGGCATGGGCCACAGCGTGCCGTCCTTCAGCCGCATCTCGCGACATACGCATTCGTAATCGGGACGCGACATAAAGCCCTGCAGCGGAGAAAAGCCGCCGTTCAAGAGCAGTTCCAGGTCGCAGAGTTGGCGCGCGGTGAGGTCCCAGGAAGGCCAGCTCTTCGATTCCCGCGTGATGTCGGCAGACCGTTCCTCGTTCGCCAGCAGATCAGTGAGTTGGCCCCCATGGGGCGCGATCAGATGTTGGTGCACTATTCCTCCTCCTGTCCGACTAAAGTTTGTAAGCTACGGTCTTTCATTGTAGCGGGCGCGCTGCCGTCTGTTAACCTTTGTTGCGGGCATTGGCGCTTTCGGCGAAACGGAGTCGTGGACTGGCAGTGCTCGGGACGGCGTCTCTCGATCGTCCTCCGCGCCATTTCTAAACAGGCTTGACACAATGCGATGCGCGGCGTTGACACGTCTTGAAATCGCATGCTAGTCTTAAGGTTTTGCAAATCAGCGAAAACGCTTTACCGAAAGGGGCGGCTGTGTCTCAGGCAGATCAGAATTATCTATTTACCTCTGAATCGGTCACCGAAGGTCACCCGGACAAAATTTGCGATCAGATTTCGGACGCCGTGCTGGACGCGGTGCTTCGGGAGGATACGCGCGGCCGCGTGGCTTGCGAGTCCATGGTGAAGGACCGGACGGTCTACGTGATGGGAGAGATCACCACCAACGCCAAGCCCGACATCGAGAGCCTGGTGCGGGAGACGGTGCGCGGCATTGGCTACACGCATTCCGACTGCATCTTCACCGCGGGCAACTGCGAGGTCATCGTTAACCTTTCCCGGCAGAGCGCCGACATTGACATGGGCGTGGGCACCGGCGGCGCCGGCGACCAGGGCTTGATGTTCGGATACGCTTGCGACGAGACGGATGAGCTCATGCCTTTTCCCATCATGATGGCTCACAAGCTCTGCCAGCGTCTGGCGGAGGTGAGGCGGAAGGAAATCCTGGATTTCGTCCGGCCCGACGGCAAATCCCAGGTCACGGTGCAGTATGAGAAGGGCCGTCCCGTCCGCGTCGATGCTGTGGTGGTCTCGACCCAGCACGCCGACGGAGTGAGCAAAGAAACCCTAACTGAAGGCATTCGCGAATGCGTGATCAGGCCCGTGATTCCGGCCCACATGATGGATCCAAACACTAAGTTCCACATCAATCCGACCGGCCGCTTTGTCACCGGCGGACCCGAGGGTGATTCGGGGCTGACGGGCCGCAAGATCATTGTCGACACCTACGGCGGCACTGCGCACCACGGCGGCGGCGCTTTCTCCGGTAAGGATCCCACCAAGGTTGACCGTTCGGCGGCGTACATGGCCCGCCAGATCGCAAAGACGCTGGTCTCGGCGGGACTGGCCGGCAAGGCGGAAGTCCAACTGGCGTACGCAATCGGCGTGGCCGAGCCCGTCTCTGTGATGGTCGATACGTTCGGAACCGGCAAAGTGAGCGATTGCAAGCTGGTGAGCCTGATCCGCAATTCGTTCAAGCTGACTCCGCAGGGAATTATTGAATCGCTCGATCTGCTGAGACCCATTTACAAGAAGACGGCGGCTTACGGCCACTTCGGGCGCAGCGAGCCGGAGTTCACGTGGGAGAAAACCGCAAAAGCAGCGGAGCTGCGCAAGGAGGCTGGACTCTAGATGGCGACCACAACCCTCAACACGGCGTACGACGTGAAGGACCTGAGCCTAGCCGCCAAAGGCAGGCTTCGCATCGAATGGGCTGAACAGTGGATGCCGGTACTGCGGCTCATCCGGGAGCGCTTTCGCAAGGAGAAGCCGCTTCAGGGGCTTCGCCTCTCCGCCTGCTTGCACGTCACAACGGAAACGGCCAATCTCGCCATCACGCTTAAGGAAGGCGGCGCGGACGTGGTGGTGTGCGCGTCAAACCCGCTCAGCACGCAGGATGACGTTGCCGCTTGCCTGGTGAGGGATCACGGGATTCCCACGTTCGCCATCAAGGGCGAAAATAACGACACGTACTACAACCATATTCTCTCTGCGCTCGCGCATCAGCCTCAGATGACCATGGACGACGGCGCCGACCTGGTCACCACCATCCTCACCAAGCGCAAAGAGCTGGCCAACGGCGTTGTCGGCGGTACGGAGGAGACCACTACCGGCGTAATCCGGCTGCGCAGCATGGCCCGCGAAGGAGTTTTGAAGTTCCCCATCATCGCGGTGAACGACGCTGATACCAAGCACCTCTTTGACAATCGCTATGGTACCGGGCAGTCGACGCTCGACGGGATCATCCGCGCCACCAACGTCCTGCTTGCCGGGCTGAACGTTGTCGTGGCGGGATACGGCTGGTGCGGGCGCGGTTTCGCCATGCGCTCGCACGGGCTCGGAGCCAACGTGATTGTCGCCGAGGTCAACCCGACGCGAGCACTCGAAGCCGTGATGGATGGCTATCGCGTGATGACGATGGAGGCGGCGGCCGGCATCGGGGACATTTTCGTCACGCTCACTGGAGACAAGAACGTGATCCGGGAGGAGCACTTCAAGTCCATGAAGAGCGGCGCGATCGTGTGCAACTCCGGCCACTTTAACGTCGAGATCGATATCCCCGCGCTCGAAAAGCTGGCGAAAAGCAAGCGCCAGACCCGCGAGTTTGTCGACGAGTACGTGCTCGGCGACGGCCGCAAGGTTTATCTGCTCGGCGAGGGCAGGCTCATCAATCTCGCTTCCGCTGAGGGCCACCCGGCCGTGGTCATGGATATGAGCTTTGCGAACCAAGCGCTTTCCGCGGAGTACATCGTCAAAAATAGCAAGACTCTCGAAAAGAAAGTGTACGGCGTGCCTGCGGAAATCGATCAGGAGATTGCCAAGCTGAAACTGAGCTCGATGGGAATCTCCATCGATGTGCTCACGCCCGAGCAGGTCGAATATCTGGCTTCCTGGGCTGAGGGAACGTAGCGGACCTCGAAAACTCAAATTTCAAATCTCAGATTTCAAATCCCAGATCACAGAATCTGGATCTCAGATTTCAAATTCCAGATCGCAGATTCCAAATCAGCGGCGGCTCGCCCGCAATGAAAGAGTACGCGCAAAACGCGCTCGACACCGCGCTTCAGCACCGCGCAACGCACGCCGAAGCGCGCGTGATGGACATCCGGCAGCGGTATCTCTCCACGAAAAACGGCCAGGCGGGTCAAGTTCGCGACTCCCAGTCGCTGGGGTTGGGCATTCGCGTGATCGCGGACGGCAGTTGGGGATTCGCCTCCACACAGGACCTCTCGCGCGCTTCAGTGGACGCCACGGCTGCGAAAGCGGTCGAAATCGCAAAAGCGAGCGCGCTGTGCAAAAAGCACGACGTGCGGCTAGCGCCCGAGCCCGCGGTGACTGCACGCTGGGAAGCGGAATGTAAAGTGGATCCCTTCACCGTTCCTGTCTCCACCTGCCTCGAGCTGTTGCTGAAAGTTGACGCAGAGCTTCGCAAGGTTCCTGGCATCACGCTCGCGGAAGCTTCGATGGATTTCCGCCGCATTGACCAGGTCTTCCTTTCGAGCGAGGGTTCAGAGATTTATCAGGGCAAAACGCAGACCGGCGCAGGGTATGTAGCGACTTCGTTCAACGGCAGCGAGATTCAACGGCGCTCTTATCCGAACTCATTTGGCGGCCAGTACCAGACCCGCGGTTACGAGCTGGTGGAGGAACTCGATCTGCTGGGCAATGCCCCGCGGATTGCCGAGGAAGCGGCCCGTCTGCATCAGTGCGACCAGTGCCCCGCGGGCGAGAGCGATGTGATTCTCGGCAGCTCGCAACTGGGTCTTCAAATTCATGAATCGATCGGGCACCCCATCGAGCTCGACCGCGTGCTCGGAGACGAAGCGAACTTCGCTGGCATGAGCTTTCTCACGCTCGAGAAGCTGAACCACCTGAAATACGGATCCGACATTGTCAACGTCGTGGCTGACGCGACGGTCGGGCACGGACCCGGCCTCGGCACGTTTGCCTATGACGACGAAGGCGTAGCGGCGCAATCGACTCCCGTCATCCAAGCCGGCGAATTTACTGGATACCTGACCTCGCGCGAGTCCGCCGCGTTGGTGTCGCAGCCGCGATCGAGCGGAGCGATGCGCGCCGAGGGCTGGAACCGCATTCCGCTGATCCGCATGACCAATGTCAGCCTGCTGCCGGGGAAGGGGAAGGTGGACGATCTCCTCGCGGACACCGACGACGGCATCTACATGGAAACCAACCGCAGTTGGTCGATTGACGACCGGCGCTACAACTTCCAGTTCGGCACCGAGATCGGCTGGGAGATCAAACACGGCCGCAAGACGCGAATGCTCAAAAACCCCAGCTACGGCGGCATCACAACGGAATTCTGGAACTCCTGCGACGCCGTCTGCGGTCCCGAGGAATGGGTCCTGTGGGGCACGCCCAACTGCGGCAAGGGGCAGCCCATGCAGACGATGGGCACGGGCCACGGAGCGGCGCCGGCACGTTTTCGCAAGGTCAAGATCGGCGTAGCCTACGAGGCACGTTGAGCGATTGAGCGATCGGGTGATTTGCGAACGCGCGCAGAATTCGCGCGAGACCATCCTCAACGCAGCGAGATTCGGCTTCAATCAGCTCGGAGCCTAATCACCGGATCACGCAAACACCAATTCACTAGCTCGCTATGATTCTCTCCCGCCAGCTTGCCGACGATCTCTTTGCCCGGGTATTGAAATACTCCCGCGCCGAGGAGACTGAGGCGTCGATCACGGGCGCCTCGTACTCGCTCACCCGCTTTGCGAACAACACGATTCATCAGAATGTGTCGGAAGAGGATCTGAGCCTTTCGGTGCGCGCCGCCTCCGGCTATCGCACCGCGCGGGCCAGCACCAACAAGACCGACGATGCTTCGATCCGCGCGGCGTGCGAAGCGGCGCTCGAGCTGGCACGATTGCAGCCGCCCGACCCGGAATTGCTTCCCATGCCCGGGCCGCAGGTGTACCGCGCGGTCGACCGCTACGATCCTGAGACGGCCGATCTCGGGGCGCGGCTTCGCGCCGAAACGGTCCGCACCGTCATCGAACGCGCGGAGCAGGACGGATTGACCGCCGCGGGCATTCTTTCGAGCGGCGCTGCCGCCACCGCACTGTACAATTCGCGCGGCCTCGCGGCGTTCCATGAAGAGTCGGTTTCTGAGTTTTCCGTGACGATGCTCGGGCCAACGAGTTCCGGCTGGGCGAAGAGAACGGGCCAGCATTGGCGGACGCTCGGCATCGAGGATCTCGCCGATCGTGCCGCTCGCAAGGCGCTCGGAAGCGGTGACCCGCAAGAGGCGAGCCCCGGCAAGTACACGGTGATTCTCGAGCCCGCCGCGGTGATGGACCTGCTCGGCTTCTTTCTGCTCGATTTTGGCGGTCTGGCCGTCGATGAGAAAAGAAGTTGCTTCACCGGCCGGGTGGGGCAAAGAGTACTCGGAGATAATATTAGGATTCACGATGACGTGTATCATCCGTCGCAGGGCGGAGCGCCGTTCGATGGCGAAGGCGTGCCGCGCCAGCGAGTCGCGCTGGTGGAAGACGGAGTAGTCAAGAATCTGGTCTATTGCCGGCAGGCTGCGCGTAAAATGGGCGTCGAGCCCACGGGCCACGGCTTTCCGCTGCCCAATGAGTACGGCGAAGCTCCGCTCAACCTGGTTTTCGACGGAGGCCGTGCGGCAGAAGAAGAGATGATCCGCTCGACGGCGCACGGTTTGCTCGTGACGCGCTTCTGGTACATTCGCGAGGTCGATCCTTACGCCAAGATTCTCACCGGGATGACGCGCGATGGAACGTTCCTGATTGAAGATGGGCGGATCAAATGCGGAGTCAAGAACTTCCGCTTCAACCAGAGCCTGGTGGAAATGCTGAACCAGGTTGAAATGATGAGCGCCCCTGTGCGCTCCGCGGGCGAAGAGGCCATTGAAATGGTGGTGCCCGCCATGAAGGTGCGCGACTTCAATTTCTCCTCCCTCACCAAGTTCTAGCCTACTGCGCCACTTGAAAGGTGAACGAAGCGCCGCCAAGGAGCTTGCTGCCCGGCGCGGGCGATTGGCCGACGATGGTGCCGCTGGGCGCGGTGCTTCCGATCACGGGATTCGCGTGGGCAATCGTGAACCCGCTGCTCTCGATGGCGCCGCGCACGCGGTCGAGGCGCATGCCCACAAAATCCGGGCACACGTAAGCGACCGGCGCAGGCCCCAGGGACACCAGAAAGTCGATCGCGGGACTGTGGATCTCGGTCGCCGTGGCCGGCGGGTCCTGTGCCAGGACTACATCCGGCTGGGACTGAGGCCCGTGCACCTTGGCGACGTCGCCCACAGCCAGCCCCTTTTGCACGGCAAGGATCTGAGCCACCCTGGCGCTGGTTCCGACCAAGTTTGGGGCCGTGATCCGCGGCGGCCCGAGGCTGACCAGGACGTGGACGTGCTGTCCCGCCTTCACCTTGGTGTCGGCGACCGGCGCCTGCGAGATAATCCGGTCTGCCGCGTACTTATCGCTGAACAGCTTGTCGTCTGCTTTTACTTCCAGCCCCATTCCGTCTGCCACCGTCTCGGCCGCCTGAAGCCTGATGCCAACGAAATTCGGCAGCGTCTCCTGGTTGCCGTTAATGGTGAGCCGGATCGTTGTGATGGCGCTGATCACCGCGATCGCGGCAAGAAAGGTGAACAGCAGAAAAAGGCGAAACAGAAGCTGGACACGCTTCGCAAGGCGCATGGCCATGGGTTCGATTTTAGCACGCAACGGCGGCCCTGACGGTGCGGCCGGCGCGCGTTCTCAGCGGGTTGGATATAATTCGGAAATCCGAGCGGCGCCAGCGTGAAGCTGTTGCCGATGTGCGGTATTCGATCGTCGGGTGCAACGCAGAACCCGTGGTGCTCCGCGCCACCCATCGAATTTTTCCACAACTTGCCCGCGATGCCGGCGGTTCCCGGCAGAGGTTTACGGTGTTCCAGAAGATACTGATCGCCAACCGCGGCGAGATTGCGGTGCGCGTGATCCGCGCTTGCCGGGAGATGGGCATCCGAACCGTGGCCGTATACTCGGATGCTGACCGAAAGGCTCTCCACGTGCGAATGGCGGACGAAGCTTTCCGCATCGGCCCGCCCCCGTCGGTTGAAAGCTATCTGCGAATCGAACACTTGCTCAATGCGGCGCGCGCGAGCGGAGCAGGTGCGATTCATCCCGGCTACGGATTTCTCTCCGAAAACCCCGAATTCGCGCTCGAATGCGAGCGCGCCGGGTTTGTCTTCATCGGTCCGACCGCCCGGTCCATGGAGCTGATGGGCTCGAAAACGGCCGCGCGCCGCCTGGTGGCGGGCGCGGGGTTGCCGATCGTTCCGGGCACGGAGCGCGACCTCGAAAGCTTCGAAGACGTGAGGCGGGTTGCCGGTCAGTTTGGATATCCGGTGATGCTGAAATCCGCGGCGGGAGGCGGCGGCAAGGGCTTGCGCACAGTGCGCAGCGAAGCCGAGCTCGAACCGGCGTTTCAGCTCGCGCGCTCGGAAGCTCAAAACGCCTTCAACGACGCCGCCCTCTACGTGGAGAAATACCTCGAGCGGCCGCGTCATATCGAAGTCCAGATTCTTGGCGACCGTGACGGCCACTGCATCCAGCTCGGCGAGCGAGAATGCTCGATCCAGCGGCGCCACCAGAAGTTGATGGAAGAGTCGCCCTCGGCTTTTATCGATGAAGATCTCCGGCGCCGCATGGGGCAAACGGCGGTCGCGATCGGCGAGCTCGCCGCGTACACCAACGCCGGCACGATCGAGTTCCTGGTTGACGGCGAGCGCGATTTTTATTTTCTCGAAATGAATACTCGGCTGCAGGTGGAGCATCCCGTCACCGAAGCCGTCACCGGGATCGACCTGGTGAAGGCGCAGATTCGAATCGCGGCGGGCGAGCCGCTCCCGTGGCGTCAGGACGACGTGATCCGGCGTGGACACGCGATCGAGTGCCGCATCTACGCCGAGGATCCCAAATTCTTTCCTTCCCCGGGCCTCATTCGACGCCTGCGGGCGCCGTCCGGGCCGGGAATCCGGGACGACAGCGGCGTGTTTGAAGGCTGGAATGTTCCGATCGATTACGATCCGCTGCTGTCAAAACTGATCGCGTGGGGCGGTTGCCGAGAGGAGGCGCTGGCGCGAATGGGCCGTGCGCTGGCCGAGTATGAAATCGAAGGCATCGAATCCAACCTCGCGTTTTTCCGCCGCGTACTGCGGGATCCGGAGTTTGTCGCGGGTCGTTTCGACACCGCTTATGTCGACCGGCTTCTCGCGACGGAAAGCACCGCGGACGAGGACCGGCTCTCGCCGGATGAGTTGCGGATTGCGGCGCTCGGCGCTGCAATCGATGCCGCGCGTCGCCCGGCGCAACCAGCGTGTAAAGAGCCGCCGATGAGCAAGTGGAAAATGTCGGGGCGCGCGGCTCTGTTGCGGCGATAGCGTCGCGCGGCTTTGATTCTGGCCCGGCGGGACGGCGATGCGGAGCCCGGCGGCTCCGCCTAAACTCCTCTGGCGGCCAGGCGGCCGTGATTCCGATTTTCGCGGAAGTGATTAGGACGCGATGAAATTCGAGATCAAGCTCCAGTCCGGCTCGGTGAGCGCTGCACACTCGGTGGTGGTTCCCTCAGGATTGCGCGCGGTGTCATCCGGCCGGGGCGAGTTCAAGGTGGACGGCGTCGCGCTCCAAGTCGATTGGGCGGAGGTCGAGCCGGGAGTGTATTCGCTGCTGGTGGCCGGGAAATCCTATGTGGTTTCGGCCCAGCCGAAGAACGCCGCGTCCTCGGACGCGAGGGTCACGATGGGCGCCCACACAATAGACGCGGCGGCGCGAGATTGGCTCGCGGCGCGGCGCGCTCCTTCGAGCGCGGCTCATCCCGCTCCGCGTGACATTTTGGCTCCGATGCCGGGGCGCATCGTCAGAATCCTGGCGTTGGAAGGCGCTGCCGTTGCGGCGGGTCGCGGCCTGCTCGTCATCGAGGCCATGAAAATGCAAAACGAGATTCGCGCCCCGCGCGCGATCACGGTCCGCAAGGTATATGTGCGCGAGGGCGAGGGAGTCGAGGCCGGTGCGAGGCTGGTCGAAATCAGTTAGCATGCGGCTTATCACTTCACCGCGCGGGCCGGACCGCCGTGGGCCAGAATCTCCTCGGCGAGATAGTTCACGATGTGCGCGTGATCGCGCAGGTTCTCGATGTAAGCGGCTTTCAGCAGCTCAAGCTGTTGGTTCGCTAGCGTCTTGCGAATTGAATCCCGGACTCCCGCGTCCGAAAGCGGCCGCTGGCCCGCATTGACGCGCCCCAGCAGCTTCACAATGCGGAATCCGGAACGATCGCGCAGAATGCCCGTGATCTGCCCGGGCTTCAGCGATCTCAGTGCGCGCCTCAGTGCGGGTTCCGCGGCGAGCGAGCTGGCCTGAATGAAGCCCATATCGCCGCCGCCCGGCGCGGTGCGAGCGTCTTCTGAGTAGTCGTCCGCTACTTTGGCAAAATCCTTTCCGGAGCGGAGCTGACGATCGAGAGCCTTGATCTTGCGCTCCGCCTCGACCTCATTGCGCGCATCATCGTGCATCAAGTTGCGTATCTCGGGCTCAGCCACCGGCGTAACTACAATCTGAGCCAGGTGGTATTCCGGCTCGGGCACCTCGAAGCCGGCCTTGTTCTGGCTGTAGTACGCGGTGACTTGCCCCGCGGTCACGCGCACGCGCGAAACAACCTCCTGCTGAATGAGCCCCTGAAGGACAAGATTCTCCCGGACCTCCTGCCGCAGCTCCGTCGGCGTTGTTCCCTCACCGGTGAGCGTTCTGGCGAAGCTTTCCGGCGAATCCGGACCGCGCACCTCGGCGAGCCGTGCCTGAAGCTCCGAGTTCGAAACGCCAATTCGCAGCTCCGACGCTCGCTTGAGCATGAGCTGCCGGTCGATTAGCTCACTGAGAATGCTCAGCTCGAACGAGAGCGCGAGATCGGGCCTGCTCTTCTCCGGCAGTACTCCCTGACGCGCCCGGTACATCGCTTCGACCTGCGCACGATAAATGGGCGTACCATCGACGCGCGCCCAAATTCCCCGCCTTGCGCCGCGCGCGCAGGAAAGGGTCGCGACAATCGGCAGCAGGGCGGCAGCGACCCACGGAACCGCCCTCTTTCTTGAACGCGGCCTGGTGCTGGTGACGGTGCCGCTGTTTTGCGCGGCCAGTGGCGGACAGTGGGCGGGAGCCGTCATTGTTTTGAGCGATTGTTTCGGGAAGCTCCAGCAGGGCATAGGAGAGAATTGTAACTTGGTCCCGCCGATCCTGCCGAACCGCGGCTCCCGGCATGGATCCCCGGGATACCAAACGCGGCACGTGCCGGAAAGAGCCCGGCATCTCCGGGTTTCGGGTGGAATCTCCCTCGGGCGTGGTTGGTGCCGTCGGGTATTCACCCGATGATATTGATCAAAAGTATGGCGTAACTTATCGTGTAACCCCTTGATTTTATTGGTTTGTCAATTGACGTGGCCCCCGGAGCGTTGTACGGTTGATGGTGAGGAATAATAGCCTCAGTGAGCTGAGGCATTGATGAACGTCAATCCATATTTCGCAAACATAAAGTGGGCGGCCGAGGGGTACGAGTCCGAGTCTGCACGTACAGAGTTCCTCGGCGCAGGTTTGCCCGATTGCTAACGCATTCTCACAGGTACGCGCGTTCGTACCAAGGAGACATCAAGTGAAAAAAATTTGGCTCGCTTTTTTGGCAACCGGAGTCCTTTTTTTGATCTCCGGATCATCGTGGGCAGTACCCGCCGTTCCGCCGTGTCCGGCGATTGGGGCTGCCAATGGTTGTGATGTGGTGATCACATTAAACTCAGACGGCACGGCGACCGTCAACGTCACCGGCCAAACCGCCTATGATGGGGTCGAGGATCAACTGGTTGGCGTGGTGAACAATAGCGGTACCACCGTGTCGGCCATCATGCTTACCGCAAGTGCCAGTGCGGACATCACTGGCTTTGATGGCGACGGCGCGTGGAGTGGCGGTTGCTATCAAGGTCTGTCGTCCGGAAACATCTATGGTTGCCACGGAAACTTGAGCGGGGTGGCCGGCTACGAGGGACCTAAAGCCACGTTCAGCGGTGTGACTGCCACCGGCCTTACGGTGAACTTCAACACTGCCCTCGCCAACGGCGATACCTCTTATTTCAGCCTGGAGGGTCCTCCAGCGGCGGGCTCGTTCGGTGTCACGGTCACTACTACTCCTGAACCGGCTTCCCTCCTGCTATTCGGAACCGGCATTGGGCTTTTGGGATTTTTCGGCCTGCGGCGAATTCGGCTGCATGCATAAAAGTGCCAACCCACAGGGCTGTAGTTGCGACACTCCTATGAGCGAGTAGCGGTACGCCATCGCGTATTCGGAGGAGGCTGCTGAGTCATACGACAACGCGCATCCTCCGGATAGCGAACTTATGGCCCTATCTTGTAAGGCTTCCGCCTCGTTCCCCCTCAGCTTGCAGGCTCGACAGGCCGACTCGTTGTCCGCCTCGAGCAGCCGCAGGCGACGACGAACTCGCCTCCGCCTTTGCCTTCGGGGTGACACTCCTGCCGCCAGTTTGGTTGCGACCGAATTGTAAAGTTCCAGTCTCCAGCGCCTCCTCCTTCCCGTCCGGATCGGTGGCAACGCGCCGGCAGTCTGGAGCCCGCCACAGCGGATGCGGCGGCAGTGGTCGGGTACGCCATCGCGTGTAATAATTTCAGCTCCCGAAAAGGGCAAGTATCCTGGCCCCGGCTTGAATCCCTTTGATTCCGCTTGGGATGGCCTCGCGGCCTCAAGCACGACGCGATTTTGGCAGGATTCGTGCTGCTTGGAGGGAGTGGTTAACCGAGCAAGGAGGCATAACTCGATGAAAATGCGCTATTTTGGTCTGCTGGCTCTCGCAGCCACCTTCGCGTTGGCGCAGGCGCCCAACGTCCGAGCGGCGGAACGCGGACAAGGCGAGCGATACGAGCAAGGGCAGCGCTCAATCAGTGAGTTCGCTCAATTCCTCAGCAATCATCCCTGGATTGCTCACAAGTTGTGGCAAAAGCCCTCGCGAGCGAACAGCAAGGACTTTCGCGGGGATAATCCGGAACTGAAGTACTGGCTGCGGAATCATCCCGCGGCCCGTAATCAAATTCGAATGGACGCGAACAGCTTCATGGCGCGGGTTCGGGATTTCGAGCGTTCGGGCGCTACGTACCGAGGCTACGGCTCGTATGGTCCTTGGCGCAATCAGGCGACGCAGGCTCAAATGGCGCGATTTAGCCAGTTTCTTGACGATAACCCGGGGCTTGCCCACCAACTGGCCCACAACCCTTCGCTCGTGAACGACCCCGGTTACCTGCGGCATCACAAGGAGCTTCGCGATTTCCTTGCAAGCCATCCAGCGGTGCAAAGCCAGTTGGCTCAAAACCCCAGCTCGTTTGTAGCCTGGTACGGCAGCTATGACTGGTATAGTCGCAAACACTGAGTCCGGCTTTTTCGGACGGCCAGCGCAGGCGAGAGCCTCCGGCAGAGCGCCGCCGTTCCAGGGTGAGTGAATGAGAGCGATGGGCGCCGGGCGCAAAGCCCGGCGCCGCCCCCTGCAAACCACGTTTCACGCCCCAACCAAAACCCCGTATAATGGCCACTGTTCTGATAGCCCACCGCGCTCGAAGCGGCGCCGCTGAACACTGTCGCTTGCCGGCGAGTGCATGAGATGGAAACAGTTCATGCGGACGCGACGCTTTACGGACTTGGCTCACACGGCGCCGTTTTCTTCACTTCTCTGGGTCTTCGGAGCATGGCTCGTGGTCCCGAGCTTGATCGCGGCCACGCCGGCGCCTGCTGGTTTGAACCCGCGAGTGGCGGCGGCGCTCGAATATATTTCGAGCTCGTGGGCCGTTCTCACGCGTTCGATGAGCGAGTGCAAGACTGTCTACGATCCGAAATCGCCCGGCGGGTCGACGCTTTACTTTCCGACGGATTTTCCGATTCCGGCGCCGATCGCAAACCTGAAGCGCTCATGTCCCGTTGACATCCGGCACCTGCCTCACGTTATTCATCACCTGGGGCAAGGCGAGGTAAGCAAGGTTCATCCGCAAGGGCTTCTCTATTTGCCGCATTCGTACGTGGTGCCGGGCGGAATGTTTAACGAGATGTACGGGTGGGACAGCTATTTTATCCTGCGCGGGCTCCTGAAAGCGGGCCGGCTCAATCTCGCGCGCGGCATGGTGGAGAACTTCTTCTTCGAGATTGGGCATTACGGCGCGATTCTGAATGCCAACCGCACGTATCACATGACGCGCTCGCAGCCGCCATTTTTGAGCGAAATGGTTCGCGCCGTTTACGATGCGGAGCAGGCTCGGGGAGAAAACGGGAGAGCGTGGCTCCGAGAAGCATACCCGTTCGTCGCCCGGACCGAAGAGTTCTGGACACACGCCCCGAATCTTGCCGGATCGACAGGCCTTTCGAGATACTTTGATCTCGGACAGGGTCCGGCGCCCGAGCTGGGCAGCTCTTCGGATGATTACTATCGCCAGGTGGCGAGCTATTTTTTGACCCATCCGGCGAGCGCGGGCGGCTATTTGATCTGGACCCGCCCTAAGCATCAGGCATCGGCGCCGGTTGGGAGCCCGGTTGGGCCGTTATTCCCCGCTTACTTGTGCAATCCGAGCGGGCATAGCGCGGCGCAAGGTTTGCCGCGTGCGGGCTGCGCGCGAGCAGGCAGTGCGGCGCTATCTCGCGCATTTTACAAAGGCGACCGCAGCCTGCGCGAGTCGGGCTTCGATATCACGTTCAAGTTTGGCCCGTTTGGCGCTGGCACTCCCGATTACGCGCCAGTCGGATTGAACTCCCTCCTTTATCGCGAAGAGACAGACCTCGAGTGGATGAGCCGGCGATTGGGAAAATCTGCCGATGCGGCGAAGTGGCGCGCGCGTGCTGACCAGAGGAGACACGAGATCACAACTTATTTCTGGAATCCGGAGCGGGGGCTCTTTTTCGATTACAATTTCAAGGCCGGAGCCCAATCCGACTATGTCTACGCCACCACGTTTTACCCACTGTGGGTCGGAGCGGCGTCCGCCGGCCAGGCGCAAGCGACCGTCGGAAACCTGCCGATTTTCGACGAGCCGGGTGGGATTGTAATGAGCCGCGAGACTACCGGCGGGCAATGGGATTATCCTTATGGCTGGGCGCCGCTTCAACTGATCGCCGTCGAAGCGCTGAGGCGGTATGGCGACAATACCGATGCGAACCTAGTCTCCGCCCGGTTCCTCTCGATGCTCACCGACAATTTCGCCCGCGACCATACACTGTACGAAAAATATAACGTCGTGACGCGCTCCTCCGAGACTCGAGTGCGTGTCGGCTACACCAAAAACCAGGTAGGCTTCGGATGGACCAATGGCGTTTTTGTGACGTTGTTCGATGATCTGCCCGCGTCGTGGCGCGCCCGCCTCGGGCAGTCACGAGAACTGATCGGCGCCTCTGCCACCGCGAAGTGAGAGCTCTAGCGGCGATCGGTGATCGCCGAGATTTTTAGAAGGCGACGCCGGCGATCCCTTCCTGCGTCAGGGCAGGCTTCGATCATCGCTACAGCCATGAAAATTGCGACGAGCAGGGTCGGTGCGAAAGCGGATGGCCGGAAGCGTGGATCCCGGCTTCGCCCTCGAGGCTGGCGCTTCCGGCACGCGCTGTGCGCGATTTTGTGCGCGGCGTTTGCGCTGGGGGCGCTCTGGGCCGTATCACCTGCTGACGTGTCCATCACGGCTGCGCCGGATGCGCGGCCGCTCGCGCTTGACCGCGGCGCTGCCGCGCTGTGGCAGTCGCTGCTGAAGCTGCACACGCGAGCCAGCCTCATTATGATCACGGCGCATCCCGACGACGAAGACGGAGGCATGCTAGCCTACGAATCGCGGGGGCAGGGCGCGCGCGTGATCCTGCTCACGCTCAATCGAGGCGAGAGCGGACAAAACACGATGTCGTCGGATTACTTTGACGCGCTCGGGCTCGTGCGCACCGAGGAGCTTCTTGCCGCGGATCGCTATTACGGAGCGCAGCAATTCTGGACGCGCGTGATCGACTTCGGCTTCTCGAAAACCCAGCAGCAGACGCTCGACGAGTGGGGCCTCGATCGCGTCCTGCGCGACGCGGTTCGCGTGGTGCGGGCAACTCGACCCCTGGTGGTAACGTCGGTCTTTGTGGGCGGCCATACGGATGGACATGGCAATCACGAAGTTGCCGGGCAAGTGGCACAGCTCGTCTATAAAATGGCGGGCGATCCCTCGGTGTTTCCTGATCAGATTAACGACGGCCTGCGCCCCTGGTCGCCTCTCAAAGATTACGCGCGCGTGCCGTCCGCGAAGCCGACGAAAAAGGGAATCTACGACTACGCCGACCGGCACTATTATCCGGTGCGGTTTTTCAACTATGTCGAGAACCGTTGGGAGCCGGGAATGCTGAACGCCAACGTGAATATCGCCGAGGGCGAGTACAACCCGCTCCTCGGGCTTTCATACCGCCAGGCCGCGACCGTCGGATACGGCTTTCACAAATCGCAGAACGGCGGAACCGGTTTTCCCGCTGCGGGTCCGGCGAAGAGCGGGTATCACCGTTTCGCTTCGCGCGTGCCGGCCTCCGCGCACGAAGGATCGTTCTTCGACGGAATTGATACGTCGCTCGAGGGCATCGCCGATCTGGCCAAGGGCCAGAACACGGCGTTCCTGAAACGAGGCCTCGCCGGGATCAACTCGCTCGTCGAGCGCGCCATCAACCAGTTCTCCGCCGCGCATCCCGAGAAAGATGCGCCCCTGCTCGCGCAAGGTCTTAACGCCACGAATTCGCTTCTCCGCCAGGTAGCGGGGAGCCGGCTCAGCGCGGCGGCAAAAGACGACGTAACGGGCGAGCTCGAAGTGAAGCAGGCGCAGTTCAACGCCGCGATCGTCGAGTCCCTCGGGCTAGCGATGCGAGCCACGGTAGTGGCCCCGCCGCGTGAAGGCTCGAAGCAGCCTACAGAATTTCGCCGCGCCACGTCTCCTTTTCAGGTGGCGATACCGGGCCAAAGCTTTTTCGTGAATGTTCACGTCGCTAACCAAGGTCCCGTTCCGGTCCGAATCTCAAGAGCATGGCTGGCTGCGCAGAACCACGAGAACTGGCGTCCCGCGGCGAAGAAAGCCGCCGCCGGCGCGCTCGCGGGCGGACAGGCAAAGGACGTGCGCTTCAGCGCGACGGCGCCCCGAAATGCCGCCGATACGCGGCCTTACTTCACCCGCCCGAATATCGAGCAGCCCTATTACGACATTCGCGACCACGACGATGCCACTCGTTCCTTCGCGCCTTACCCGCTCACAGCGTGGGTGGAATTCACCTGCGACGGCGCATCGGTCAGGATCGGTCAGGTGGTCCAGGCGACCGAGCGGATCACCGGCCCGGGAACCGTGTTGAATCCGCTGGTGGTCGCGCCGTCAATTTCGATCTGGATTTCGCCCCGCGCCGGAATCGTTCCGCTGCAGGCGAAGTCGTTTGAGGTATCGGTTCTGGTCCATAGCAATGTCAAAGGGCCCGCAAAGGGAAGCGTGCGGCTGGGCGTGGCCGCCGGCTGGCGGGTTGATCCGCACACCGCCCAGTTCTCGACCTCGAGGGACGGCGAGAACGAGCCGCTCAGCTTTCGCGTGATCCCGTTGAACATTGGCAAACAGCGTTACCGAATCACCGCCGCAGCCAACTATGATGGCCGTACCTACGGCGAAGGGTACCGTTCCGTCGGCTACCGGGGCCTGCGCCCTTACAACCTTTACCGCACCGCCGCCTACGAGACCACGGGCGTCGACGTGACGGTCGCCCCCGGCTTGCGCGTGGGCTACGTCGCCGGAACGGGCGACAGCGTTCCGCAAGCGCTTGAGAATCTCGGCATCACGGTCCATTTCCTGACGGCGGGCGACCTCGCTGGAGGCAACCTGGGCAGCTATAACGACATTCTGATCGGCGAGCGCGCCTACGACGTTCGCGATGATCTCAAGGCGTACAACGCGCGGCTCCGGAATTATGTGAAGAACGGCGGCGTGGTGATCGTGCAGTACCAGTCGCCCGCTTATGACCACAACTTCGGGCCGTACCCCTATCATCTCTCGGCGAATCCCGAGGTCGTGATGGACGTTCACTCCCCGGTCACCCTCCTTGATGCAGCGAGCCAAGCGCTCAGATGGCCGAACGCGATTACCGCGCGGGATTTTGACGGCTGGGTGGAAGAGCGCGGGCATGGCTTCATGGCTTCGTGGGACTCTCACTATCACGCGCTGCTCTCGACGCACGATCCCGGCCAGGCGCCGCAAAAGGGCGGATTGCTCGTGGCCCGGTACGGCCGCGGCGTTTACGTCTATTGCGCCTACGCCTTCTATCGCGAGCTACCCGAAGGCGTGCCCGGCGCCTACCGCCTGTTTGCCAACCTGCTCAGCCTCGCCAAGGCGCCCAAAAGATAATCCACAGCGCGCAAGGGGCGCGGTCAGCCATAAACGAGTCGTGGAGCCGCTGCACCGACGGGTCTCACGGGTAATTACGACAGCCTGCCAGTGGTATTGTTTAGTATTGACTTAAAGGTAACGAGGGGTTATACTTGTTGTGTTCGCAACATCTCTCCCTCTTGTGAACGCAAGCCCCAACTTTCCCTCACCGCCCATGCCGGCTGCATGAATCCAGGTCTTCCGCCGCGATTTCGAAGCGTGTGATCATCCCTCATCTTCGGTGGAAGAACTTAAGCTCAGTGAACAAGCGATGGGCCGCAGCCGCGAGGTCCGGTGTGGCGCGGTTCCGCACAGGGAGGGAAAGCATGGATTCATCAGCGGTACAAATTCTTTTGGTCGACGACAGCCCTTCGGACGTGGAATTGACTCTCCACGCCTTGCGGCACAATTGCGTTCTCAACAGCGTTCACGTGGCTCACGACGGCGAAGAGGCGCTGGACTTTATTTTTTGCCAAGGCGCGCACGCCGGCCGTTCCATCAGCACTCAGCCCCGTCTGATCCTGCTCGATTTAAAGCTGCCCAAGGTGGACGGCATTGAAGTTCTGCGACGGTTGAAGACGACCGCGCAGTTGAAATCGATCCCGGTCGTGATGCTCACGTCGTCGAAGGAAGAGGCGGACATTCTGAGAACGTACGAGCTTGGGGTTAATAGCTACATCCAGAAGCCCGTGGATTTTGATCAATTTCGGGCGGCGATCGGCCAGCTTGGCCTATATTGGCTCGTCGTTAATGAACCTCCGCCCGCCAGCGCACTCGATGGCCAGTAGGCGGGGAAACGGATTAGCGGGAATGTCAGCAGAGCGAGCAAAATCGGTGGGTGTCCTGCTGCTCGAGAACGACTCTCTGGACGCCGAGTTGTGCGTGCGGGCGTTGCAGCGCGGAGGGCTCGAAGTTCGCGCCGACTTCGCGCAAACCCCGGACGAATTTCGCCTGAAAATTGCCCAGGGCAGCTATGACGTGATCCTCGCCGACTACAACCTTCCGTGCTGGACGGGACTCGAGGCGTTCGACCACTCGCGCGGACAGGGCTGCGTCACTCCCTTCATTCTGGTCACCGGCGCCGTAGGCGACGAGGTAGCCGTCGAATGCATCAAGCGGGGCATCTCGGATTATGTGCTCAAGGACCGGCTGGCGCGCCTTCCCATGGCGGTCGAGCGGGCTCTCGAGGAGAAGTCGCTGCGCGAGGAGCGAGCGAATGCGGAGCGATTGGCGTGGGCGAAGGAGCGGCGCTTCCTGTCGCTCATCGAACACAGCGCGGACGCGATCGTGCTTCTTAACGCGCGCGGCGCCGTGATCTTCAGCAGCCGGGCGGAACGCCGGATTCTCGGGTACACCCCCGAGAAACGGGCGGGCGCCGATTTTTTCGAGCTCGTACACCCGGACGACGCGCCGCGCTCGGCCTGTGCGTTCACGCGGCTCCGCGGCCGTTCCGGCGCGCGCGAAAGCATCGAGTTCCGCTATCAATCCAGTGACGGGTCCTGGCGTTGGATCGAGTGCATCCTCACCAACCTGCTTGACGAGCCGGCGGTCGAGGGCGTGGTGGTGAATTACCGCGATATCTCCGAACGCAAGGAGGCGGAGGAAGAGATCCTGCGGCTGAACCGGGAACTCGAGCGGCGCGTCGCCGAACGCACCGCGCAACTCGAATCCGCCAACGCGGGCTTGCAGGCTGAAATCGCGGAGCGCAAGCGGGCGGAAAAAGTTTTGCGCGACAGTCAGGAGCGCTTCCGCCTGGTGGTAGAGGGCGTACGAGAATATGCCATTTACATGCTCGATCCCCAGGGGCGCATCGCAAGTTGGAATGCCGGCGCCGAGCGCATCGAGGGCTATCGCGCGGAGGAAATCGTCGGCCGGCACGTCTCATGCTTTTACACCCGGGAAGATTCCGAGCGAGGCCTGCCGGCTCAGGATTTGTGCGTGGCCGCGACGGAGGGCAAGCTTGAGGCGGAGCGTCTGGAAGTGCGCAAAGGCGGCTCGACGTTCCGGGCGAGCACTGTCTTGACGGCCTTGCACAGCCCGAGCGGCAGGCTGCGCGGTTTTTCCCGGGTCACGCGCGACGTTACGGAACAACGGCGGGCTTACGAGGCGCTGGAGCGCCTGGGGCTGCAACAGCAACTGATCCTGAATTCGGCAGGCGACGGCATTTTTGGACTTGACGAGAGCGGCGCCTGCACCTTCGCGAATCCTGCCGGCGCGCGCATGGCGGGCTCCAAGCCGGAAGAGCTGAAGGGCCAGCTTCTCTCGGAGTATTTTGTGCGGCCACGCAGCGCCGATGGGGCGCTTGACCGCTCGACCAGCGCGATCAAAGCCGCGTTAGGCGACGGGAGGACCTACAACATCAACGGCGAGGTTCTCCTGCGCCGTGACGGCGGCGCGGTCGCTGTGGATTACGTCGTGACGCCGATGCGGAGCGAAACCGGCCGGGTTCTCGGCGCGGTCGTCACGTTCCACGACGTGACGGCGCGGCGCGCCGTCGAGAAGATGAAGGACGAGTTCATCTCTGTCGTGAGCCACGAAGTGAGAACGCCGCTGACGGCGATTCGGGCCGCGCTGGGGCTGTTGGAGAGCGGCCAGCTCTGCCAGGCCGAACGGCAGTGCCGGTCGATGATCAAAGTGGGCGTTGAGAGCGCGGACCGCCTCATCCGCCTGGTCAGCGACATTCTGGATCTCGAGCGCATTGAGTCGGGCAAAGCCACCATTGAGGCGCAGCCCTGTGAGGCTTCGGGGCTCCTCCGCCGGGCCGTCGACCTGATGCGCGTCACCGCAGAGTCGCGCGAGATCAAACTCCAGGCCGATTCGGCGCGCGTCCTGCTTTCGGCCGATTCGGACCGAATCATGCAAGTGCTGGTTAATCTGGTCAGCAACGCCATCAAGTTCTCGCCGCCCGGTTCGACCATCCGAATCGCGGCCGTTGAGGACGGGGACAACGTGGTTTTCCAGGTCTGCGATCAGGGCCGCGGAATCCCCGCGGCCAAACTCTCTCAGGTGTTCGAGCGTTTTGAGCAGGTCGACGCCGCCGATTCGCGGGAAAAAGGAGGGACGGGCCTGGGCCTTGCGATTTCCAAAAGCATCATCGCACAGCACGGCGGACGGATTTGGGCCGAAAGCACGCTCGCCAAAGGCAGCACGTTCTTTTTCTCGTTGCCGATTCGACCCGGGCCGGAGAGCGCCGTCCTCAAAGAGGTTTCCGATGCGCAAGACAATCCTTGTAATTGACGACGAAGAAGCGGTTCGGGAAGTAACGAAAGCGACACTCGAGGTGTTCGCAGGCTGGACCGTCGAGGCGGTCGGATCAGGGCCGGAAGGAATCGCTCTGGCGGAAACCAATCTGCCGGACGCGATCCTCCTGGACGTCATGATGCCGGGCACGGATGGTCCGCGGACCCTCGCGCTGCTTCTAGCCAACCCGGCAATTCGGGACGTTCCGGTGCTCTTTCTCACGGCCAAGGTGCAGGCGACCGATATCCGAAGATTTCGCACGCTCGGCGTCAGAGGCATCATTTCGAAGCCCTTTGATCCGGCGCGGCTGGCGACGGAAATCGCAGCCATCCTAGGATGGTGACCGGCGGCGATCAAAAACCCTGGAGGGGGTGACTTCGTGCCACGCATTCTGATGGGAGGATTCAACGCAACGCTGCGGGACCTTGTGAAGCGCAAGCTGGGCGACTATCCCGTGAGCCGCGTTTCGACCGCCGCGGAGGTTCGCGGCGAGCTCGAAGGCGGCAGCGTTTCTCTGTTGGTTCTCGACCAGGAGATTGACGGCGGCTGCGGGTGCCAGGTGTTGGAGGAAGTTCGCCGCGTCAACGAGTGGGACGCGGTTCCCATCCTGTACTTCGCCAGCCGGTCCGCGTCGCCGGAGATCTCACGGGAGCTGATGCCTACGGCGCGAGTGTCCGGGATTCTCCTTCCGCCCCTGGACGCTCACGAGCTGGCGCGGCAGGCCGCCTGCCTGGTTGGCGTTTCGCTCGTTCCATCCTCTGCGAACGCCGACCCGCGAATCGAGCAGGTGCTGGCGGACGCCCGCACCCGTTTTCTTGGAACCGTTTTGGAAAGAATCGAGACCATTGACCAAGCGGGCGCGGCGTTGCTCGAAGGTAGATTACGCCCGGAGTTGAGAGACGCGGCCCGCCGCGAGGCTCACAAGCTGGCCGGTTTGCTTGGCACACTCGGATTTGGGGCTGGCTCGCGGTTCGCGCTGGAGATTGAAGAGATGCTCGAGGTTCGCACCCCGCCAGACCGCGCGGAGGGAATACGCTACTCGGAGCTCGCATTCGCTCTTCGGCTGGAAATCGAACGGTCGAACCCGGGCGGTGGTAAGGGCGCGAACGAGGCGCCCGAGAAGCTCACAACCGTGATTATCGCCGACCAGAACGACGAATTTTCCGACAGCCTGGAGGCCGAAGCGCTGAACCGCGGAGTGAGAGTCCGGAGGGCGAAAAGCTTCGAGGAAGCCCGCAGTCTCGTGGCCGACGCAGCGCCTGAAGCTGTTGTGGCGGACCTTGCACTCTCCGGGCGAGAGGAAGACGGCCTGAGCTTTCTCGAATCCCTGGTTGCGCAGGAGCCTCCCGTTCCCACGCTCATCCTTACCTCGAAACATGCGTTCACGGACCGGGTCGAGGTGGCGCGGCGTGGCGGCCGCGGATTCCTGTCGCGGTCATTATCTCCTCCGCAGGTTCTCGACGCGGTGCTGACGCTCGTCGGCCGCCTGCACGCGGCAGACACAAAGATTCTCGCCGTGGACGATGATCCGCAGGTGCTCGACCTGCTGGTCTCAATGCTCGAGCCGCGTGGAATTTCGATGCGGGCTCTCAGTGACGCCCGGCAATTTTGGCCGGTGTTCGAGGCGTTCACGCCGGACCTCGTCATTCTGGATGTGGATATGCCCGTCCTGAGCGGCGTGGAGCTGTGCCGCGTTGTCCGCAACGATGCACGCCGAGCCGAGACGCCCATCATCTTTCTCACGCGTTACAATGATCCGGAAACGATCCAGCGCGTCTTCTCCTCGGGCGCGGACGATTTCGTCGCCAAACCGATCGTAGGACCGGAACTCTTGACGCGCATCTTCAATCGCCTCGAAAGGGTCCGGACTCGAAGAAGCCTTTCGGAAACCGATTTCCTGACCGGCGCCTTGAATCGCCGCAAATCGATGCAGGCGATGGCGGGCTTCCTGGAGCTTTCGAGAAGACACGAGCAGCCGTTTTCCTTCGCCTCGATCGAAGTCGAGAATCTGACCCGCATCAACCAGGACTACGGCCGGGCCGCTGGCGACGCGGCGCTCCAGGAAGCGGCGCACGGGCTGCGCCGGGCCTTTCGCAGCGAAGAGGTGTTCGCCCGCTGGGGCGGCGACGAGTTCGCGGTGGGGATGTATGGGTTGACTCGCTACGACGGCGTGCAAAGACTGAGTGAGCTGCTGGACCGCATTTGCCGGGAAAAGCTCAAAGCTGAAAACGGCGCGGAATTCCAATTGAGGCTCAACGCCGGAGTCGCGCAATATCCCGAAGACGGCTGCAATCTTGATGAGCTGCATCGGGCGGCAGAAACCGCGCGGCGGGAAGCCCGCAACGCGGGAGGCGGAAGGGCAGTGCCGGCCGGATGGACGGTGGATCAGCGGGAGACAGCGAAAAGGGTGGACGTGGCCCTCGTGATGAGTGATGAAGCCCAGGCTTCCCTTCTGCTCCATACGCTTGAGAGCCGCGGCTGCCGCGTGCGCTGGCTGCCCGACGGCGCCGCGGCCGAGCGATTGCTTTCCGGCGTGCCTCCCGCGCTCCAGTCGAAGGTGGTTTTCGTGGAAGGGAACCTACGGGATTTTGACGGATTCGGCCTCCTCAAAAAACTTGCTTCGAACGGCGCGTTGCGGGAAACACGCGTCGTCATGCTCACCGCGCCTTCGGTCACCAACGAAGCTCAGGCCGCTTTGGAACTGGGCGCCTTCGACTGTGTGGCCCAGCCCCTGAACCCCCAAGTAGCCGCTCGACACATCAGCCGCGCACTGGACGCATTCTGAAAAAACGTCGGAAAATGTCGTCCAGAGGAGTTTTTCATGTCGCTTCGCGACAAGCGCGAGCTGACCCCTCGCCCGCCCTCGTTCCTCGGGCACGCTCTCCCCGAGGGAGAGGGCTTGAAGAACGGGAACTCCGGCCCTCTTCCCGAGGAAGAGGGTGGCGAGCGGACCGAGCCGGGTGAGGGGTACCGACCGAACATTTCGGAGCAGTCGAGGGCGACGAAGGATCTGCGTATTTGCCTAGCTCTATGAACGCACGGATGCTGCTCCGGTCCGCTCAGCATGACCTTCCCGATCGTTGCCGCTTCCAGTCCCGCGCTACAGCGCTTCGCGCACGGCGCGTTCTAGCGTGTCGAGTCCCGCGCTCACATCTCGCCCAACGTGCGCCCGCAAAAGCCGGCGACCCCGATCCGCGAGCACCTGGAAATCGCCCCTCGCTTGTGCTGCCTTAACCACGCCGAACGTGAACTTGTGACCGGGCACCGGAAGATCCGCCGCGTCGTCGCAGGTAATCTGAAGGAACACGCCGGTATTCGGTCCACCCTTGTATGCCTGTCCGGTCGAGTGGAGGAATCGCGGTCCGAACCCGAGGCACGTCGCGACGCGTTTCGAGTCTCGCACCGCGTGCCGCAGCGCCTGCAGCTTTTCCTCGTGCGCCCGATTCATCGCGACATAACCCAGGACGGCGAAGTAATCGCCGGGTTTGAGGCGGGCAAGGTGGGAGCGCAGCAGACCTGCGAGCTTCTTCGATCCCTTGGAAAGCTCGGCGGCATTGCGCGGATCGGCAAACAGCTTAATGCCCTGGTCCTCAGCAAGGGGACTTTCCGCAGGAAGGACTCCGGACTTTTCGTATTCGGCGGTCAGCTTGCGCGTGGCCACTTTGCTCGCTTCGACATCCGGCTGATTAAATGCGTTGATTCCGAGGATCGAGCCGGCCACGGCGGCCGCGACCTCCCAGCGGAAAAATTCACGCCCGAGATCATAGGGATCGTCGAGTGAAATGCGCACCACCGGCTGACCGGCTTTTTCCAGGCGGTCGATCGCTGCATCCTGCGCGGCGTCGGGAGCCGACTCGAGCCGCAGGTACGCGAAAATCCGGTCGGAGCCGTAAACCTCAGGCGGTCCGAGCCGCTCGCCGCTTACAGGAATGAGGCCGCGGCCTTGCTTGCCCGTCGACTCGGCGAGCAGTTGTTCGAGCCACGCGCCGAGGTCGCTGATTGCGGGCGACGCGATGAGTGTCACCTTATCTCGCCCTTCCTTGCCCAGCGTTCCGAGAATCGCTCCCAGGTTCACGCCCGGGTTCTTCTCGATCGGCACACAGGAGCTGCACGAGGTCGCCATGATTTCGGCGCGGTCGAGCAGTTTCGCTACGTCCACTCCCATGATGGAAGCCGGCACCATGCCGAAATCCGAAAGCGCCGAATACCTTCCTCCAATTCCGGGCACGCCTGAAAAGACGTGGCGAAAACCATTGGCCTCGGCGAATTGCTGAAGCTTCGATCCGGGGTCCGTAATGGCGACAAAGCGGCTTGCCGCAGCGCCGTCGCCCGTCGCCTGCTTGGCGCGCGCGTAGAAGTAATCTCTGAAGATGTTCGGCTCGAGCGTGCTGCCGGATTTGCTCGATACAATGAACAGCGTGCGCGAAATATCAAGCTCCTTCTCCACGGCCTTGATCTGCGCCGGATCCGTGGAATCCAGGATGTGCAGCTCGGGATGTCCTTCTAACTTCCCGAACGTTCTCGACATCACCTCCGGGCAGAGGCTCGACCCGCCCATGCCGAGCAGCAGAGCGTGCGTGAATCCACCCGCAGCGGCTTCCGCGGCGATGCTCTCCAGGTGATGCTTGTGCGCGATCTGATCCTCGGTGATCCCCAGCCAGTCGAGCCACCGCCCCTCATCGGCGCCCGTCCAAAGCGCGGCGTCGCGCGCCCACAGACGGCGAACGTTCCCTTTGATGCGCCACTCTTCGACGGTGCCTTTGACATGATCTGAAAGCGGCTGGGGAAGGGAATAGGTGAACCGGTCAGGCCGGCCCTCGACGCTGACCTTGCACTGGCGGTCGAGGGCGTTGAGCAACTGATCGAAGGCGTCGGCGAACAGGCGAACTCCTTCCCTCACGAGCTGATCGGTGACCGCCTTCATGGAGATGCCGGCCCGATCGAGCGCCTGCATCGTGTCGTGCGCCTCCTCAAGATCTTCCCCAATACTCAGGCGGGCCTTGCCGTGGTCGCGAAACGCCTCGAGCGTTTGCATGGGAACCGTGTTCACCGTATCCGCGCCGATGAGCTCCTCGACGTACATCACATCGCGATATTTAGGATTCTTGGTGCTGGTGCTCGCCCACAGCAGGCGCTGCGGCCGCGCGCCTTTTGCCGCGAGCGCCTTCCAGCGCGGGTTGCCCACGACTTCGTCCTTGTAGAGCTGATAGGCGAGCTTCGCGTTGGCAATCGCGACCTTGCCGAGAAGGCTGCTGAGGCGCGCCCGCTCCTCCGGCTTCGCCGCCGTTTTCAGGCGCGCGTCAACTTCGTGATCCACGGCCGAGTCGATGCGGCTCACAAAAAAACTGGCGACGCTGCCGATGCGGCTCACGTCCCCGCCTTGCGCGGCGAAGCTTTCGAGCCCTTGCAGCCACGCTTCGACGACCTGGGCGTAGCGCTCCACGGAAAACAGAAGGGTGATGTTGATGTTGATGCCTTCGCTCAGAAGCTGCTGAATCGCGGGAATGCCTTCCTCGGTGCCCGGCACTTTGATCATGACGTTTTCGCGCGCCGCCGCCCGCCACAGTCGCCGCGCCTCCTCAATCGTTTTCTGGGTTTCGTGCGCCATAAAGGGAGAAACTTCAAGACTGACGTAGCCGTCGCCGCGATTCGTATTTTCGTAAACCGGCCGGAAAACGTCGGCCGCTGCTTGAATGTCGGGGATCGCTACGGCTTCGAAGATTTTCATCGGGTCGGCCTCGCCGCGCTTGTACAGCTCGTCGATATCGGCCGCATAATCGCTGCTTCCCACGATTGCTTTTTCGAAGATCGACGGGTTTGAAGTGACGCCGGAGAGTCCGTCCTCGTCGACGAGTTTTTTCAATTCACCGCTCGTGATCAGGCTGCGGCGGATGAAATCGAGCCACACCGCTTGCCCCAGTTGTCGTAATGCGAGCAGATTATTCACGGTCAATTCTCCTTTGGCTCGCCGCCGGGCGCGGTGCGAGCAGCGGAACGGAAGCTTCACCCGCCAGAGTCAGCGCTGTGGGCGTAACGGGACTCGATAATCCTGACCTTCTCGAGCCTGCGGCGGTGGCGCTCTTCGCCGCTGAACTGGGCCGCCAGGTAGGCCCGCACCAGCTCGCGCGCCAATTCTTCTCCAATCACCCGGCCGCCCATTACGAGAACGTTCATGTCGTCGTGCTCGACGCCCTGATGGGCGGAGTAGGTATCGTGGCACAGCCCGGCGCGGATTCCCGGTATCTTGTTCGCCGCAACGGAGGCGCCCACTCCGCTGCCGCAGATCAGCACGCCGCGATCGCCGCGACCTTCGATCACGGCAAGCGCCACCGCTTCGGAGTAGTCCGGGTAATCCACGGGTTCCTTGCTGTGGGTGCCGAGGTCAATCACGCCGTGACCGGAGTTGCGGATAAATTCCACGAGGTCCTGCTTCAAATCGAATCCCGCGTGGTCAGCGCCCAGCACGATGATCATCGCGCGCTCCTTCACTCGTTGGATGCCCGGCGCTCGCGGACCGGTTCGGCCAAGACGGCCGGCTCAGCCGCTTCCTTCGGTTGCGATTTCGGCGTTCACGGCGGCGCCGATGATCCCGGTCTCAAAGTCCGTCTCGACCACTTCGAACTGACTGCCTTGTAGCGCTGACATTTTCACCATATCGCGCAGGTCAATGTCCAGCCGAGGCAGCTCCACCAGACGCGCATTGGGTCCGGTAAGAAAAAATTTTCCCGGACCCTCCATCGAGATGCTGGTCGCGGTGGCGGCGGCGAGGGCGCGGTGCCACAGCTTCACAAAATCGCCGCAGCGCTTATCTCCCGTCCGGGCGCTTTCAAAAACCTCCTCCGGCTCAAGATCGAGAAATCGCAGGCGCATAGCGCGGACGCCCATGATCCCCTCCAAGTGACCGCGGCCGCCGCAGGCGCAAAACCGTTCCTTCGCATCGAGGCTGACCACGCTATGGCCACCCTCCCAAACGCCGTCAGTCCAGGGATAACGGCCAAACCCGACACCGTGTCCGAGGTACCAGACGCGAATCAGCTTATCGAGCGATCCCTGGATCGAAGCCAATCCCGCGGCCATAGCGTCGGAGTCGTTGAAGATTCGAACCGGAATGGGTTCGCCCGTCTGCTGCAGCGCCGCGGCGAGTGTCTCCTGCAGCCGAAGGCCCTTGATCTGCGGCAGGTTGGGGGACTCGAGCACGATTCCCTCGCGCGCGATCCCGGGCAGCGCCACGCCTGCTGCACTGACCCCGGCGCCTGCGCGAGCCCGATCGATTTGCTGCAGGATGCAGCGGGTAATCTCTTCGGCCGGCATCCCGTCGAGGACGTGCGCAGGGCCTCCGGATTCGGGATAAAAGGAGATGGTCCCCTGCAGCCGTCCGCCTGCCACCTTGGCGGCGGCAATCTGATGCGATGCCAGGACGCCTATGATCTGGCGCATGATTAATCCTGTGCTGCCATCCTGCTCGCAGCGCCGCTCGATGCGCGCCGACGGGCGTGTTTGGCAGCGTCAGTCGGTGAGCGGCGGAGGCGCCGGTGGCTCACCGGCGTTGGCACTACCGCGCGCCTTAGAGATTCGCGAGCTTGTTGAGCCCGTTAAAAGCTGCCGATTTGTAGCATTCCGCGAGCGTAGGGTAATTGAACACCACGTCCACGAAGTATTCCACCGTACCTTTGAGAATAAACACCGCCTGCCCGATATGAAGCAGTTCCGAAGCTCCGTCGCCGATGATGTGAATGCCCAGAAGCTCCTTCGTCTCGCGATGGAAGATGAGCTTCAGCCGGCCCGTCGTGTCGCCTCGAATCTGCCCGCGCGCGATCTCGCGGTAGTAGGCCATGCCCACCTCGTAGGGCACGTCCTCGTTGGTGAGCTGCTCTTCGGTTTTGCCCACGAAGGAAATCTCGGGGATGGAATAAATCCCGTAGGGATAGTTCGCCGGGTTCGAGTGCACGGGCAGGCCGAGCGCGTTCGCCGCGGCGATGCGTCCCTGCTCCATGGAGACCGAAGCGAGGCTGGGGAAGCCGATCACGTCGCCCGCGGCGTAGATATGCGGCTGGCAGGTATGAAAATCCGGGTCGACGGGGATTCGCCCGCGCGCGTCGGGAGTGATTCCGGCAGCGGCAAGGTCCAGCTCTTCCACGTTTCCCACGCGACCCACGGCGTAGAGCAGGGCATCGCCGGAAATCTTCTTGTGGCTTTCGAGATTGGCCACCACCTTCCCGTCCGGCGTTTCTTCGACGCTTTGCACTTCCTCGCTCAGCCGCATGATCACGCGGCGGTCGCGCAGGTGGTAGGAGAGCGCCTCCACAATCTCCGCGTCCGCAAATTCGAGCAGCCGCGGCCGCTTCTCCACCAGAATCACGCGCACGCCAAGCACCGCGAACATGCACGCGTATTCGACCCCGATCACGCCTCCGCCGACCACGATCAGCGTCTTCGGCATCTCGGCCATGTGAAGCACCTGATCGCTGTTGACAATGTTGCGGTCGTTGAGCGGAACGCGGGGGGAGCTTGCGGGCTTGGTGCCGGTCGCAATGACGAAGAATTCGGCGCCGTAATCGGAGGTGCCGCGCGCGTTCTCTACCCGCACCGTTTTGGGATCGACGAATGACGCGGTTCCATAAACCAGGTCGACGCCGTTGCGCGAAAGCTGGGCCTCGGCCACGTCAATCTCGGTTTTGATCACGTGCTGCACGCGAAACGCGAGATCGGCCAGCGTGATCTTATCCTTCACGTGGTAATTCGAGCCGTAGACGTTCTGGTAGTTATAACCGGAGAGGTGAAGCACGGCTTCGCGCATCGTCTTGCTGGGGATGGTGCCGCTGTTGATGCAAACGCCGCCAATTTCCTGCTGCTTCTCCATCAGCGCGGCACGCTTGCCGAATTTCGCGGTCTGGATTGCGGCGCGCTGCCCGGCCGGTCCCGATCCGATCACGATCACATCGTATTTTTGCATGCGCTACCCTTCCGGGAAGAAGGTGATTTCGCCGGCATCTCGCCTTCTCAATGTGCAGGAATCGGCAGGGCGGAGTCAAGCGGCGTTCGCGCGCGCTAAGGATCATCACCGTGACACGGCGGGCGCGAAACGCCTCTGGGTTCGGCAATCGGGTTCCGAGCGGCGCGCCTATTCGCTTTCGAGAATCATTCGAGTGAGCATCTGGAAGTGGTAGCCCATCACCGCCAAGGTCATGGCCGTATCGAATTGCGTGCGGTACTTGACCGCCGCTTTGACGACGTATTTCCAGTAACTCGATCTCGATTCGCTGAGCACGCCCTGCCTTACGAAAGAGCGGGCGACGGCGAGGTAATCGGAAAAAACGCGAGGGCGGTGGTTGGGGTGGTTGTAGCGTTCGAGGAAGCGGAGGGCGCGCTCGTAGTAAGCGTCGGGCGTGTAGATGCGCCGCAGAATATCGCGGTAGCCTTGAATCAGTTTCTGCGAGTTCATCTTGGGAATGAAGTTCAGACGCAGGTCCATGTTGTTGCCGTGGCCCTCGTCGAGAATGCGTCCTTCTTTGGTCAAGCGGCGGAAAAGCTGGGTGCCGGGCAGCGCCAGCAGAATGCCTACCATGGCCAGCGGAATCGCGCTCTCGTGAATGAACTCCACCTGGCGGTCAAAAATGTCTTCCGGGTCGTTGTCGAATCCGACGATGAAGCCCGCCATCACCTCGAGGCCGTAGTCCTGAACGCGATGCACGCTCTCCACCAGGTTCTTGCGCGTGTTCTGCATCTTCTGCGCTTCTTTCAGGCTCGCCTCGACGGGCGTCTCGATTCCCATGAAGACCCGCGTGAAATTCGCGTCCTTCATCATCTGCAGCAGCTCGGTGTCGTCGGCGAGGTTAACGGAAGCTTCTGTGAAAAAACTGAACGGGCGGCGGCGGCGCTGATTCCATTCGGCGAGGACCGCGAGCAGTTCCTTGGCCTTTCTCTTGTTGCCGATGAAATTGTCGTCGACGATGAACACCGATCCGCGCCACTTACGGTCGTACAGTTGATCGAGCTCGGCAATGATCTGCGCCGGAGTCTTGGTGCGCGGAACGCGCCCGTAAATCTCGATAATGTCGCAGAACTCGCAATTGAACGGGCAGCCGCGCGAATACTGAACCGGCATGGCGCTGTAATGGCGCGTGTTGATGAGGCTCAGGTCAGGCGCCGGCGTTCCATGGAGGCCGGGAAGCTCGACCGCCTTGTAAGAAGGCTGTAGGGAGTCGCGGTTGAGATCGGCGACGAGCTCCGGGATGAGGCTTTCGGCTTCGCCGTAAACCACGCTGTCGGCGTGCTGGGGCAGCTCCGAAACGCTGTTTGCTATGGGGCCGCCGACCACGGTGCGCAGCCCGCGCGCACGGCAGCGCCGCAAAATGTCCAGCACCTCCTGGCGGTGAACAATCATCCCGCTGATCATCGCCGTATCGGCCCACTTCAAATCGGAATCTGAGAGCTTGTGAACGTTGGTGTCGATCAGCTTCTTTTTCCAATCCTTGGGCAACATCGAGGCGACGGTGAGGAGGCCGAGGGGGGGATAAGCGGACTTCTTTCCTTCAATCGGTAGCGCGTGCTTGAAACTCCAGTAGGTATCCGGAAACTCCGGGTAGATCATGAGAACGTTCATCGACACTCCCTGAATTAGCGCTCAAGTTTAGAATACCACGCGCGTCGGCCCGCGTGACAATACAATTGTCGCCCGCGCCACCACGTGATCTGCGGCGCCGCCCTGTAGCCCCGCGCGGTGAGCGGCGCAGCGACGCCGCTCCTGTAGCGGCGAGGGCGATGCACACAGCCCGGCGCTACTACGGCGCCTGTGTCTGCTATGATCGGGCGTGGGTCTTAATCCGCGCCCATGAGCCTCGACACTGCACGCAGAGTGCTTGAAATCGAAGCCCGCACGTTGACCCGGCTTCTTGACCGGCTCGACGGCGGGTTCGAGAGAGCGGTGGATCTCGTCTTCTCCTGCTCGGGCCGCGTGGTGGTCGCGGGCATGGGAAAGTCCGGAATCATCGGTCAGAAGATCTCCGCGACGTTGTCGAGCACCGGAACGGCTTCGTACTTTCTTCATCCGGCCGAGGCATTGCACGGCGACCTCGGCCGGCTGGTGGCGGGAGACGTTTTGCTGGCGCTCTCCTACAGCGGCGAGACCGGCGAATTGCTGCGCTTGCTCGACACGGTGAAGCGGCTGGCGATCCCGCTGATCACGCTCACCGGCGACCCGGCTTCCACGCTGGCGAAGGCGAGCGAGGCGGTGATCGACGCGAGCGTGCCCGAGGAAGCGTGTCCGTTGGGCCTTGCTCCGACGGCATCCACGACCGCGATGCTTGCGCTCGGCGATGCGCTCGCCATGGCCCTGCTCGAGAGGCGCGGGTTCAGCGAGGATGATTACGCCCGGCTTCATCCGGCGGGTGGACTGGGCCTGAGGCTGCGGCGCGTCGAAGGCCTGATGCACACGGGCGAACGCATTCCGGTCGTTCACGGAAAAGCGAAGATGGCCGAGGTCATTTACGAGATGAGCCGCAAAGGCCTCGGCCATGCCACTGTAATCGATGAAGCGGTGCGGCTGTGCGGCTTCATCTCGGACGGCGACTTGCGGCGTTTTTTTGAGCGCGAGGGAAACCGCGCGCTCGATGGCTGCGCGGCCGATTGCATGACGCGTTCGCCCGTCACGGTCAGCCGGCGGCAGTTCGCGAGCGAGGCTCTCGAAATGATGGAGAGGCGTAGGATCACCGCGCTGCCCGTGGTCGACGCCGAGGGCAAGCTTGAGGGCGTGGTCCACATTCATGATCTTTTCGGGCATTAAGGCCCCCCGGGGCCTTACCAGCAACTGCCACAATTTATCTATGGCTCGATGCTCATGACGAAAATGCTGCGCGCGCGCGCCCGCAAGATTAAGCTCCTGCTCTTGGACGTGGACGGCGTCCTCACGGATGGCCACATCTATTTCGTGCCGCAACCGCGCGGTGGCTTCGTCGAAACCAAGGGCTTCCACTCGCGCGACGGCCTGGGCATCCGGCTCGCCCACGAAGCCGGCCTGCGCACCGGAATCGTTTCGGGCCGAAGATCGCCGGTGGTGGAGCATCGGATTCGCGAGCTAGGGATCCATTACGTCCGCCAGAACGTGCTCGAGAAGCTGGAGCCGTACCGCCAGATCCTCAAGGAGGCCGAGGTCGAAGACGCTGAGGTCTGCTACGTCGGCGACGACCTGGTCGACTTGCCCTTGCTCAAGCGCGCCGGGCTTGCCGTGGGCGTGGGCGACGGGCATCCGCTGCTTCGCCGCTACGTTCACTATTGGACGAAAGCGCCCGGCGGCGCGGGCGCGGTGCGCGAAACCATCGAGATGCTCCTCAGGGCGCAAGGTAAATTCGACAGCGTCCTCCGCCATTACCTCAGATAGTTCCTCGTGTGGGTGACGCAGTGGTAGCCACGGGCCATCGCCCCTCTGATTGACCGTGCGCAGTTGTCAGGAAAAAAAGCCCACGGCCAGAAAGGCGCCGACCGTGGCTACCACTGCGTTCGCGGGCCTCTTCGAAATACCCTCCCGCGATCATACCTCGGCACTACACGGCGACGTGGCTCAGGGTTCGAGGCGGTCCTCCATCGGTTTGAAGAAGCGGAAGTAGAGATAGATATTAAACGCCATCACGGCGGCGTAAGCGTAAAACGGAAGGCTAATCTCGGCGATGTCGAACATGTAGCCGGTAAAAGCAATGGCGCCCGACGAGGACGCGAGGCGCGCGACCTGGTTGATGCCGAGCGCTCGGCCGATCTCATCGAGCCGGACAAACTCCGTAATTGCGTTCTGCTGCACGGGAACGGAGATCACCCGCAGCGCCGGTGTCACGAAATAAATGAACAGAGCCAGCAGAAAGACGTGGGTCAGAGGCATGAGGAGCACCAGCGCGGTTCCGAGCCCGCGCGTAAACGCGACGGTGCGAACGAAACCCCAGAGGCGCTCGAGGCGAGGCGCCGCAAGCAGCGCTGCCGCGCCGAGCGCTCCGGCGATGAAGCCGTAAACTGACATCTGCGATTTCGGTACGTGATAAACGATCACGAAAAACGGAATGAGGAAGGGAATGATCAGGCCTGAAGCGAACCCGTTAAGAGCCCCGGTGAGGCTGAACTTGCCAATCACGGACTTGCTGCGGAGGCGCCGCAGGCTGCCGCGATACTCGAGGAATTTCACCGGCGCAAGCGTGGCAATGCCCAGCAAAGAAATCGCCGTCGCCGCCAGAAAGACGTTATGGACGCTGAAGAGGCGCGCCGCGAGGGCCCCCATCGCCGCGAAAATGCCGCTGATGAAAGTGAACGAGGCGAGGATCGAGGTCCGGTTTTCCGGGGTGGTCAGTTGAGCGAGCGACACGATCTGGATGGGCTGAGCCGCCCCGCCCACGCCGCCGCCCATCAGCGACCCCGTCGCGGAATAGCCGCCCACCATACAGGCGAGGAAGAGCACTCCGAGATGGCTCGATAAGTAAACCAGCAGCGAGCTTGCCGGCAAAAGAAGCCCTACGATCACCAGCGTCTTCTTCTGGCCCCACACGTCGGTGAGAAATCCGAAGAAAAGTCCGAGCGCGGCGGTGGCGACTGCGGCCGCGGTGTAAAGCAAGCCGAGCACCAGCGCGGAGCGGTGGAGCGTGGTCAGGATCAGGTAGGGAAAAGCGATCGAGATCATGCCCGCCGACAGGCTTCGCGTCACGCGAAAGACCGCCAACAGGAAAAGGTATTGCCCGGTTTTCATTGAGCCGCCCGCAAAACGATCCTCCATTGTACAGGTATCGATGCCTGCCCTCTCCCGCGTCGAGACGCGCGCCGCCGAACCGGGACGCCGGTTCGGAATCCAAATTTCAAATTCCAAAATCTAGAGAGCGGTCACCTACTCGGTGAGGCATGACAGGGATTGTGAATTTGACCTATTCGCGGGAGCAAAGATGTGCGACAATTCTTTGGATTCGTCATTGGCTCCCGGTACAGCGCCGGTGTAACTCTGCGAAGGGCGCGGCAACATGTTGCTCCCGCCGCGGCGATTTACGAACCTCTTCGGGGAGCAGTGAAGCTGGCGTAAACCTGTACCGTCCGCGGATGCCAATTACCTCATGACTCAGCGCCAGGCGCACAACTGGGCGGAAGATTGTTTAGCGGCGTCCGTCTGGCATTTCCGTTTGCGTATCGCGGGTACGCCGATCATAGATCGGCGCTATAGCGGCGGCACCGGCGGGGGTCACCGGTACGCCGTTCATAGACCGCCGCTACACCTCGATGGGAACAACGATTCACTCTAAATCCGGGAAAGCGCCCCTGCCGCGCGTTCTGCTCGCGACCACCGCGATGCTCACGTTTATTTCCTTCTGGCAAGCGGCGGCGGTGGTTCTCAACGATCTTGCCTCGTCGGCGTTTTACGCGGGCGGCATCGCCGAGCAGGCGATCGGACCGACGGCGCCGTGGTTCATCCTGGCAGTGATGCTGTTTGCTTACGGCGTCTGCCTGATGTACGTGGAAAGCTGCAGCATGTTCGTGCGAGGGGGCGTCTATCGCGTGGTCAAGGAGGCGATGGGCAACACGCTGGCGAAGTTCTCGGTGTCGGCGCTGATGTTCGATTACATCCTGACGGGGCCGATCAGCGGCGTCTCGGCGGGGCAATATCTGGCTGGCTTCATCAACGAACTCCTCGGTCGAGTGCACGTTCACTACACCGTGCCGACGAACATGACCTCGGCGGCGTTCGCCATCCTGGTGACGCTCTATTTCTGGTGGCAGAACATCAAGGGCATCGAAGAATCGAGCGAGAAGGCGGCGCGGATCATGGAATTTACCACGATCATGGTGGTGATCATGATCGGTTGGTGCGGCTATACGCTGTGGGTCCGAGGCGCGCACCTGCCGCCCTGGCCGCGGCCCGCCAATCTTCACTTTTCAGCGGGCGCGGAAGGATGGCTGACCTCGAGCCGCCTTCCCGAGCTGATCGGCGTCGTGGGAATTCTGGTGGCGTTCGGGCATTCGGTGCTGGCGATGAGCGGACTCGAGACGCTCGCCCAAGTCTACCGCGAAATCGAACACCCCAAGCTCCGCAACCTGAAGAAGACCGCCTTTGTGGTTTTCATCTACAGCATGCTCTTCACCTCGCTGGTTTCGTTCTTCGCGTTCATGATCATTCCCAACCAGCACGAGCGGCTGAGTTACGCCAATAATTTAATCGCGGGCCTTGCGATGAATGTGATGGGACCGTCGTTTCTGAGGCTGGCGTTCCACGCCTTCGTAGTGATCGTGGGAATTATGATTCTCTCGGGCGCGGTGAACACGGCCATTGTGGGGTCGAACGGCGTGCTGAACCGGGTTTCCGAAGACGGCGTCCTTTCGGATTGGTTCCGCAAGCCGCATCCGCGCTACGGAACCTCCTACCGGATCATCAACGTCATCGTCGCGTTGCAGATTCTCACCATTCTTCTGAGCCGCGGCAACGTCCTCGTGCTCGGTGAGGCCTACGCCTTTGGCGTGATGTGGAGCTTCGCGATGAAAGGCCTGGCGGTGCTGGTGCTGCGCTTCACGGCTCCCGGAAAGCGCGAATTCCGCGTGCCCGCGAACATCAGGATCGGGCCGATCGAGCTGCCCATCGGCCTCGCCTTTGTGACGGCGCTCCTCTTCGCCACGGCCATCGTCAACCTCTTCACCAAGGAAATCGCCACCATCTCCGGCCTGGCGTTTACGGCGTGTCTCTTCGGCGTATTTACGGCGTCGGAAAACTTCAACCTGCGGCGCGGCAAGCCCCATTCCGACCGTGACCAATTCAATCTCGAAGCGGGCGAGGCGCTCAATCCGGCAACGGTGGGAGTGCGACCGGGGAACGTCCTGGTTCTGGTGCGCGACTACAACACGCTCTATCAACTTTCGTCGGTGCTCGATCGCGTGAACCCGGCGCGCCAGGACGTGGTGGTGCTGCACATTCGCATGTTGATGCGCGGCGGCTCGGGCGAGCACGGCCTGCTGGTGGACCAGCTCTTTACCGGCAACGAGCAGCAGCTTTTCACTCGCGCGCTCAACCTCGCCGAGCGCCACGGCAAGACGGTGCACCTCGCGGTAGTCTCGGCAACCGAAATCTGGGACGGCATTCTGCGCTCGGCGCAGGGGCTGCAGTCGAGCGCGGTATCGCTCGGGCTTTCGCCGAGATTATCCTCCACCGAAGAGGCGCGGCTCGCGGGCGAGGCCTGGGAACGGCTCGAGGACCCAAAGCCCCAGCTGGCTGTGGCCATTTATTCGCCCGGCGGCGAGGAGCACATCTCCTACCTCGGCCCCCACGCGCCCCACCTGACCGCGAAGGAGATTGACCTGTTGCACCGCATCTGGCTTCGCTTCAGCCAAAAGCTCGCTCCCCTGGAGCTGCACCACCACGACATCATCCACTTCGCGCTCAACGAGCTGCTCAACGAACTCGCCGCCGGCAAGCAGGACGAAGTCGCCGCGCGGCTGCGCCAACACCTCGAGGAGATCAACGCCCGCAGACATCCCCCCAACTGATCCTTCCTTCCCGCCTGTGCTAACCTGACAGGTTGCCGAAAACCTTTCATGAAACGGAATCTCGACGCCCTTTCCAGCTCACAGTTTGATCTGGCGGTGATCGGCGGCGGCGTGAACGGCGCGTCCGTCGCGCGTGAGGCCGCCCTGCGGGGCCTCAAGGTGGCGCTTCTGGAGGCTGCGGATTTCGCCAGCGGCACCTCGAGCCGGTCTTCCAAGCTGATCCACGGCGGCTTGCGTTATCTCGCGCAGGGAGAACTGCGGTTGGTGCGGGAAGCGCGTCTGGAGCGGCGGCTCCTCGCGCGGCTCGCGCCGCACTTGGTTGAGCCGCTGCCGTTTCTGTTGCCCATCTATCGCGGCGATCGGTTTTCTCCGCTCAAGCTGCGGGTGGGACTCTCCATCTACGATTGGTTGGGGAACCTCGGGGCCGAGGACCGGCATCGATTCCTCAGCGGCGAGCAAACGCTGCGGATGGCGCCAGCGCTCCGCGCGGACGGCCTGCGCGCCGGAGCGATCTACCACGACTCGCTCACCGACGACGCGCGGCTGTGCTTCGAGTGCGCGCTCGATGCGGCGGCGCATGGCGCGGTGGCGGCGAATTACGCGGCGGTTTGCGGCTTTCGAGCGGACCCCGCCACGAAGCGCATCAGTCACGCCGAGGTCGTGGATGCCTTCTCGGGAAAGAGATATGAAATCGCCGCGCGCTTTTGGATCAACGCGGCGGGGCCGTGGGTGGACCGCGTCCGCGCGTTGGCGCCGGAATACGACGGATCGAAGACGATACGGCTCACCAAGGGGACGCACGTCATTCTTCCGCGCGTTACGGAGCGCTTCGCGCTGTTCGGAGCGATTCCGCCCGGCGAGCGGGTTTTCCTGATGATGCCTTGGCACGGCCATTCCCTGCTCGGGACCACGGACACCGAATACGACGGCGACCCCGCCGCCGTCGAGCCGGACCGCGCCGACGTTGAATACCTGCTCGCAGCGCCCGGCCGCGTGCTCGCCGAGCCGCTGAAGACGGAGAGCGTGATCGGAAGCTACGCGGGCCTGCGGGCGCTGGTGCGCGAGTCCGGGAAGAAACCGTCCGCGAACACGCGCGAGTACCGGTTTCACCGCGACCCGTGGGCAGCCAATCTGATCTCGATTTGCGGGGGCAAGTTGACGACTGCCCGCGCGATGGGAGAGAAGCTCGTCGACCTGGCCGTCTCCGAGCTGCCCGGCTTGCCGGGCGAGGCCGCGTCGAATCCGTCGCGCGCGACGCCGTTTCCCGGCGGACACCTTCAGGGCGCGCGCAGCGCTTTCGTCGATGCTGAGAGCGGGGCCGCGGTGCGCGAATACGGAATTCCTCGCGACGCCGCGGAACGGGTAGTCAGAACCTACGGCAGCCGCTGGCGGCAGGCGCTTGAGCCCGCGCGCGGCGAGCCGTCGCTTTTGCAGCCGCTCCGCGCCGGGGCCGGCTTCCTCGGAGCCGAAATTGTGTTTTCGATCCGGGAAGAGATGGCGTTGAAGCTCGAGGATTTCTTGCTGCGCCGTTCCGGGCTCAGTTGGATGATCTGCGCTTACCCGGAAACGGCCGGGCCGGTGGCGGATGTTTTCGCGCGCGAGCTTTGCTGGAGCGCCGAGGAGCGCCAGACCGCGCTCGACCGGTTTGAGCGATTGCTGCACCGGGAGACTTGCACGGCGCGGCGGGATGGCTGATGCTTCGGGATCGCCTTCGGGTTTACTGGAGCTTCGCGCGCCCGTTCACGCTGATTCCGCCCATGGTGGGGATCTTTTCGGGCGCCCTGATCGGTTTCGCCGCGACGCGGGGCGTGCTGCACGCGCTGCCGGTGGCGCTCGCGGTTGCGGCGGCCGGCGTTCTCAACGCAGGCTCGAACGGCCTGAATCAAATCTGCGACGTCGCGAACGACCGGGTGAACAAGCCGCGGCGCCCGCTGCCTTCGGGCGGGCTCGCTGTCCGCGAGGCGGTCGCGCTGGTGGCTGTTGGGTACGCGGTGGCGCTTGCGATGGCCGCCGCGGTGAACGCCCAGACGTTTTTGATTTATCTTGCCGCCGCCCTCGCGACGGTAGCGTATTCCGCGCCCCCGCTGCGGCTGAAGCGCCGCCCCTGGGCGTCGAACCTGATCATCGCGCTCACGCGCGGCGAGCTGCTGAAAGTGGCCGGATGGGCCGCGGTGGCCACCGTGCTCGAATCCTGGGAACCGTGGTACATCGGGTTCATCTATTTTCTGTTCCTGGCCGGAGCAACCACGACCAAAGATTTCGCCGACCTCGAAGGCGACCGCGCCGCCGGATGCGTCACGCTGCCGCTGAAGTACGGCATTGAAAAAAGCGTGCGCCTCATCAGTCCGGCTTTCATCGCGCCGTGGCTGGTGCTGGCGCTCGGCGCAGGCGCGAACGTCCTGCACGCCAGCCGCGTTGCAGTTTTCGCGCTCAGCGGCGTCATGCTGGTGTGGGGCGCGTGCGTTCTTCGGATGATTTATCGCGATCCGAACGCGCTGGCGCAGCAAGGTGAGAACCATCCCGCGTGGCGGCAGATGTACTGGATGATGATGACCGGCCATCTCGGGCTCGCCGGCGCTTATCTGCTGCGATTGGTCCGCTGATTCGTCCGCTCCGCGGCTGCAAGGAGCGGGGCAGGACAAGCCTTTGCGCGCCTGGCGATTTGGCGCAATCACCGTCATGGAACTGCACTTCGATCCTTGGCCTCCGCGCCGTATTCTCCAACTCGCGCTGGTGCTCCCCGCCTTCCTGCTCTTTACGCTCAATTGGCAGCAGACGGCCGGTCTCGCGCTCATCATGCTCGCCGCCGAGCTGTGGCTGCTGCCTGAATGGATTGGGCCATCGGGCGGCCAGATTCCAGGGCCATCCCGCGCTGCGATGCTCGCATACCCGAGCGCGATTCTCGCGCTGACGCTGATCTTCCACCATTATCTTGCCGCCGTCGCAGCAGCATGGGCGCTGCTTGCGATGGGTGATGGCATGGCGGGCGCCGTGGGAGTGACCTGGGGGACTCATCCTCTGCCGTTTAATCGCGAAAAGACGTGGGAAGGATTCACCGCGTTTATCGCCTTCGGTTTTCCCAGCGCTTTACTGCTGCTGGTGTGGGTAAGCGGCGCGAACGCCGGCCTGAAGGCGGCGAGCATCAGCCTGGCGGCGGCGGTTGCGGGGGCGTTCGTCGAGAGCCTTCCGGTGCGCCTCAGTGACAACGTCACCGTGCCGCTGGTCTGCGGCTGCTTCATTTTTTGCGCCGGGCTGGTCGAGCGCGCCTCGCTCGATAGGAACCTGCCCTATCTCGGAATTCGCATCGTGCTCGCGGTGGTGGTCAACGCCATATTCGCGCTTGCGGCGCTTGGCGCGGGGCAGATCACGCGTTCCGGCGCCGTGGCGGGATTCTTCCTGGGCGCGGCCGTCTACATGGGCTTCGGCTACAAGAGCTTCCTCGTGCTCGTCGCTTTCTTTGCGATGGGCGTCGCAGCGACGAGGCTCGGGTACGCGCGCAAGGCGGAGCGCGGCATTGAGGAGCGGCGGCGGGGAGCGCGGACCTGGCGCGAAGCGCTGGGGAATATTCTCGCGGCGTCGTTCTTCGCGGTTCTGGTCATCACCACGCCGTATCAATCGGCGTTCCTGATGGCGCTGGTCGCCGCGCTCGCGGAAGCGGCGGGAGATACGGTCGCAAGCGAAATCGGCAAATGGCGTTCGCCGCGCGCTTACCTGATCACCAGCCTCAAAGCCGTCGCGGCCGGAGTGAACGGTGGAGTTTCTCTGATCGGAACCGCGGCCGGGCTGGGCGCCTCGGGCGCGGTGGTGCTGCTTGCGTGGGCGCTCGGACTCTGCTGGGGGTGGCATGCCGCGGTGGTTCTGGGCGCGGCGTTTGCCGGCAATTTGACGGATAGCGTGCTCGGAGCGACGCTCGAGCGGCGCGGCCTCCTCACCAACAGCGTCGTCAATTTCCTTGCTACAGGTTTTGCCGGAGCTCTGGCCCTGGCGGTTGCGCTGCACTGGTAGAGGCAGTGACGAGCAAGCCATCAGCCATCAGCGATCAGCTTTCAGGATTTCCCAGCATTTCCGTTTCGCTGCAGGCTGATTGCTGATCGCTTGATGGTCACTCGTCACTTATGCTTCAGCGGAGCGCGATGTTTATCCGCATACCGCTTGCGCGCTTGCAGGATAAACTCGTGCGTTTCTTTCAGCCCGAGCCAGCCTTTAATTTCTGTCTTCTTTCCTTCGAGCTCCTTATAGATGTCGAAGAAGTGCTCGAGCTCGAGCCGCACGTGCGGGAAAACTTCGTCGACGGTCTCGATTTCCGTATAGCGCGGGTTGCGCTCGGGCACGGCCAGGACTTTATCATCGGGGCCCTTTTCGTCCGCCATTCGCAACAGCCCGACGGGGCGCGCCTCGAGCATACAGCCGGTAAACGTCGGCTCGTCGGTAAGGACGATGACGTCGAGCGGGTCGCCGTCCTGCGCGAGCGTGCCGGGAATGAAGCCGTAGTCGCCCGGGTAGTGCATCGGCGAGTAGAGCGTCCGATCGAGACGGAAGACGCCGATTTTCGTGTCGTATTCGTACTTGTTGTTCGAGTTCTTGGGAATCTCAACGATCATCTGCACGATCGCCGGGCACTGCGGCCCGGGATCGAGCTGGTGCAGCATCACGTGTGCCTCCTTATATCGCGATGTGCTCCTACGATACACGAAGACGCGAGCCTTTGCGCGTTCTGCCATCATCGCCGTCGCGGCGCCCTGTAACGACGATCATGGCCGTATGACGAAGTGCCCCCAACAGGTAAGAATGCGGGCTCGAAAACGCGCCGGCCTTTCGTAGTACAATCCCGCCATGCCATCGAAATTTGAAGTGCTTAGCAGCGAGACGGTGTTTGCGGGCCGGATCATTCGCGTGAGGGTCGACCGCGTGCGCGAGCCGGGCGGCGTCGAGGCGGACCGTGAAATCGTCTCTCACCCAGGCTCGGTTGTGGTGCTGCCGGTCCTGCCCAGCGGACGGGTGCTTCTGGTGCGGCAATTCCGCTACGCAGCTCAGCAGTCTTTATGGGAGCTGGTGGCGGGCGGGATCGATCCTGGGGAGACGCCGCGCGCGTCCGCAGCTCGCGAGCTCGCCGAAGAGACCGGTTACACTGCGCGGATATTCAGACCCGCGTTCAAGTTCTATCCTAGCCCTGGAATTCTCGACGAGGTCATGCACCTGATCGAAGCGCGAGACCTCACGCGGGGCGACGCGCGGCCCGAAGCCGACGAACGCATCCAGGTGAAGGCCTTCAGCGTGCCCGAGCTCCGCAAGATGACCTATAGCAGCCGGATCAAAGATGGCAAGACGCTCGCCGGAATCCTCTGGCTAGTCGACGGGCGGCGGCGAAAGTTGAAATTGCGATCCGCAAAACCCGCTCAGTTTCGACGATTGTAGCGGCGGATTGCCCCGCAACGAAAAATGGCGGCAGAAAGCCGCCTCTACGCGCCCGAAACTGAGGTATTACCGGTTGAGCGCACATTCCCTTGCTAATCAGGAGCGGGCCACCTAGAATAAAAATGAGGTTCTTTTGCCACCCGGGGCTGAAGAGGAGTTGCGCGTCCTGTCTCTCCATGCTGTCGACGGCGGCCCTCTAGCCGCCGGGCCGGAGCGGCTTGCGAGTTTTCCAGTCCATGTGACTATTTATGGGTGATTTTTTCCAGATTGCGCTAGGCAAGGTCATCGGCACCAAGAACGACCGCGAGCTGAAGCGTCTCGAGGCGGGCGTCGGGGATATCAACGTTCTTGAGCCCGAAATGATGAAGCTCGCCGACGCGGAATTTGCCGTGAAGACGGCCGAATTCAGGCAGCGGATCGCGGCCGGGGAGACCACCGAGGATCTGCTGCCCGAAGCGTTCGCGGTGTGCCGCGAGGTAGGCCGCCGCGCCTTAAGTATGCGCCACTTCGACGTGCAGTTGATCGGCGGCATGGTGCTTCACGAAGGCACCATCGCCGAGATGAAAACCGGCGAGGGCAAGACGCTGGTGGCGACGCTGCCCGTCTACCTGAACTCGCTCGAAGGCAAGGGCGCGCACGTCGTGACCGTTAACGATTACCTCGCCCGGCGCGATGCGGCGTGGATGGGGCCCATCTACCGGATGCTCGGGCTCAGCGTGGGCGTGATCACGCACGATCTTGACGACGCGGAGCGCCGCGCGGCCTACGGCGCCGACGTCACCTACGGCACGAACAACGAATTCGGCTTCGATTACCTGCGCGACAATATGAAATTCGAGTTGTCAGATTGCGTGCAACGCGGGCACAATTTTGCCATCGTTGATGAAGTGGATTCGATCCTGATCGATGAGGCCCGCACGCCTCTGATCATTTCCGGCTCGTCCGAAGAATCGATTGACAAGTACTACAAGATCGACAAGATCATTCCGCTACTGACCGAGGGCGCCGATTATGACGTCGACGAAAAGTTGCGCACCGCGAGCATCACCGAGCCCGGCGTCGAGAAAGCGGAAAAGGCGCTCAACATCGAGAACCTTTACGACCCCACCAACGCCGATTACATCCACCACGTTTATCAGGCGATTCGCGCCCACGCGCTCTTCAAGCGCGACCGCGACTACGTGGTGAAAGACGGCGAAGTCATCATCGTGGATGAGTTCACGGGACGGCTGATGCCGGGCCGCCGCTGGAGCGATGGTCTGCACCAGGCGATCGAAGCCAAAGAGGGCGTGAAAATCGAGAAAGAGAACCAGACCCTCGCCACCATCACGTTTCAGAATTATTTTCGCATGTACGACAAGCTCGCCGGCATGACCGGGACGGCGGAAACAGAGGCGGCAGAATTCGAGAAGATCTACGAGCTCGAAGTCGTTGTGGTTCCCACCAACCGCACCCTCATCCGCATCGAGAACCCCGACGTCGTCTACCGGACGGAGCGTGAAAAGTTCAGCGCGGCGATCGAGGAGATCAAAGAATGTTTTCTGCGCGGTCAGCCGGTGCTGGTGGGCACGATCGCTATTGAAAAATCCGAGCGGCTCAGCGCGCAATTGCGGAAGACCGGCCTGTTTCCTGCGCGTCTGCAGGAGTTCCTGAAGACCGCCGGGCTGGACGGCGCCAAGCTATTCAAATGGGCCAGTGAGCTGGCGGAGCGCCATAGTTCGGCGATGGAGTGGCTGATCCGGGCGGGCGTGACGCCCAGCGCGGCGCGGAAAACGATGGGCCAGCGCGCATTCCAGTCGCTGGCATCGGCGGCGCCCAACGGAGCGAGGGGCGCCTTCCTCGATGCGCTGCTGAAGAACAGCAAGAAGGCCGTCGCGGGCGATCCTGACGAAGCGGTCGCGTCTGGCATTCTGGATCTGGTGAAGTGGGCGGGCGCGAGCGACGGCAAGAAAAATGGCGCGGCGGACAAAGTGCTTCCCGTCCTGGACTACCTTGTCGAAGTCGCCTGCGCGCCGCGGCGCTTCGTGGAGGTGCTCGAGGAGAAGGAGATGAAGCACTTCATCCTCAACGCCAAACAGCACGAGAAAGAAGCGCTGATCGTGGCGCAGGCGGGCCGGATTGGCGCAGTGACGGTTTCGACCAACATGGCCGGACGCGGCACCGACATCCTGCTCGGCGGCAACCCGGAGTTCATGGCGCGCGAGGAGTTTCGCAAGTCGCCGGAGAAGTATCGCGAGCAGGGGATCGATCCCGAGCCGCCCGAGCTGCCGGCGTCCGGGTCGGGCGAGGAAATTTTTGAGGCCTACACCAAGGACTACGAGCGCTGGCGCGCAAGCTGGTCCGAATTCCAGAAGCGTTTCAAAACGATCACGGATGCCGAACACGACCGCGTCGTCGAGCTCGGCGGTCTCCACATTCTCGGCACCGAGCGCCACGAGGCGCGCCGCATCGATAATCAGTTGCGCGGACGCGCCGGCCGGCAGGGCGATCCCGGCTCCTCGCGCTTCTACCTTTCGCTCGAAGACGATCTGCTGCGCATTTTCGCCGGCGAGCGCATCTCGAAGATCATGCACCGCCTGGGAATGGAAGAGGGCGTTCCCATCGAGAGCGGCCTTATTACCAAGCGCATCAAAGCGGCCCAGAAATCGGTTGAAGCGCAGAACTTCGAATCGCGCAAGCACTTGCTCGAGTATGACGATGTGATGAACAAGCAGCGCGAGACCATCTACGGCCGGCGCAAGGAGCTGCTGGAAGGCCAGGACCAGCAGGAATATTCGCTCGAGGCGGCCGACCGCGTCGTTGCATGGCTGGTGGAAACTTTCTGCCCCAAAGACAAAGCGGCCGAATGGAATCAGGAAGGCTTAAAGAGCGAATTCTGGAACCGCTTTGGCGTGGACCTGCGCAAGCGCGAATTGGTGTTTGATCCGAAGAATCCCGAGGGGCTCACCGAGGAGCTGCGGAACGTGGTTCGCGAGCGCTACGACGAGCGCGAGACGGTGTGGGGCTCGGAACGAATGCGCGTCCACGAGCGCATGATCATGCTGCAGGTGGTGGACTCGCAATGGAAAGATCATTTGCTGGCGATGGACCACCTGAAGGAAGGCATTGGCCTTCGCGGGTACGGCCAGCGCGATCCGCTCGTCGAATACAAGCGCGAGTCGTACGACATGTTCGAGGCGCTGATGGATCGCATCGAAGATGAGTCGCTGCGCTACCTGTTCCTGCTGCGAACGCCCGAAGAGGAAGAAGCGATGATTCGCGAGTATCAGCGCCGCAAGCGGCGTGAGCAGGCCGAGATGCGAATGGTTGGCGCGGGCGCGTTGGAAAAGCCGCAGCAGGTCATCCGGCGCGAGAAGATCGGCCGCAATGATCCCTGCCCCTGCGGCAGTGGAAAAAAGTACAAGAAATGCCACGGCGCGGCCACGCAATCGCCTCCGCCCGCGAGCACGCCTCCCGGCGACGACCAAACATCCCCCGCGGCATAAGAAAAGATTACAAGTGAGATGCACCGAATCGACGAGATCAGCGCGAGCTGGCTTCGCCGGCCTGGGCGCCCGTCTCATCCGCGCAGTTCGACGCCCGCCTCGCTTAGTGTTTCACGCGCGGCGGCGCCTTGATGTACCTACTCGCAAATTTCATAAAGGCCGGCCAGTTGGGGATATCCGTGTGGCCGCCATGGTGCTGCCGCCAGCCGATGTCGCCCGCCAGCAACGTGGTTCCGAGCGGCGGCATGGCGGCGCTGGGCAGGCCGCGTTTGCCGAGGAGTTGGTACACAGATCCCGCGGCGACCGCGGCCATATACGAGCCGCGCGAATCCACCCAGTTGCCTTCAACAGCGGGAGAGCCATAACTGATGAACACGGGGCGGGGCGCGCACATCGCGATCAGTTCATGCGAGTCCACCGGCAGGTCGCTCGCATTCAGCTTCGCGTCGTATTTGAGGAAGCTGCCGGCGAACCAATGGTATTCGCCCGAGCCCGCGAGATTTCCCATCTCCTCGCCAAAATGGCGGCGATACAACGCAGCGCCGCCCTTGCCCGACGATCCGATGAGCCCGATCGCGAAGCGCTGGTCGTACGCCATGGTCACGAGCGCCGCTTTGCCGTAGCGCGAGAGGCCTTCGATAGCGACCTCTTTCGCATTGACCGTGGGATCGGTTTCGAGATAGTCGAGCGCGCGGCTCGCGCCCCAGGCCCACGCGCGCAATGATCCCCATTCTTCCGGACGCCGCGGCTGGCCGCGATTCACGAGGCCGATAATGCCGCTGCGCAATCCGGCGCCGTTATCGGCCTGGACGCTCGTCGGAGTCAGGACCGCATAGCCCCAATCGGCATCCAGCAACTGCTGCTGCCAGCTCGGTCCTTTGGGTGCCGGCGGAAGCTTGACGCCGCGAGCCTTCAGCGCCGCCTGAAAGGCTTTCATCATGGCGGGACTGAAATCGAAACCAAAATGAATCAGGACCGGCACCGGTCCGCTGGCGTCCGCGGGAAGCGTGAGCGTAAGCGGGATGTCGACCGTAATCGCCGGGTCGAGCGAGTTATCCACGCGCCCGGTGAGGTGCTTCGTCACGGTCGGCACATCGCCGCTTTGACCGTGCTCCACGCGGACGACCGTCCACGTCACCTTGGGCATGTTACGCGGCACGTACCCGTAAATGTCGCGATCGAAATCCTGTTCAATCTCCGGACGGCGCAGCGTCCACCAGAGCTCGGGCGTGGTGATGCGCACGCCGGAGTTGGAAACGAGCGGGTCGGGCAGATTGGGATAGGGATTCGCCTTGGCTTCATCCGTATTGTCGGCGTTCGGGGCGTGCGGGTTATTCCCATTCGCGCCCGGCCGCAGCGAGGTGAGATGCAGGATGTCCATCATGTAACGATGGTCGGCTTCGGTCGCGCGCTGCTGCGCCTCACGGCGGGCGCGCTCAGCCGGAGTCATCGGCATACCGGGGAATTGCGCGGTGGCGAGACTCGCGGCCGCCGTGGCGATCAGGATCACGAAGGCAAGATGCTTCGCGATTATCAAGAGCTTGGGCTCGGTGTTGAACACAGGCGCCTCCTTTCGGGACCGTCTATGGTACCGCAAAAGTCTTCCGATCGAACCGGTCGCGACTTCACAACTTCAGCGCGTGATCGATCGGATAACTGAGATCACTCCGTCCGTTGCGTGCCACATGGGCCTGCGGCCCGCGCGTAGAAATGAAAACTAACGCGATCGTCACCCCGGCGGCCGCGGGGATGCAAGCCTGGATTCCCGCTTGCGCGGGAATGACCAGCCCCGGTGATTTTCGACGGAGCGCAGTGGCCCGGTGGTCTCAGTTGATTCCGGCGAGGCGTTGGGCGCGGCGGGACTCGATGGGCGCGATTTCGGGCAGGCGCAGAAGCGCGGAAACACGCACGAGCTGGATATCCTGACGCTCGAGCGTGGGGAGAAACCGGGCGAGCGCGGCAATGGTGGTGGGATAGGGATGGCCGATCGCAATCGCGGCGCCGCTGCGAGCAGCAATGCGGCAGAGCTCGCGAAGTTGATTGAGGGTATACGGAACCGTGCGCGTATCATCCAAAAAGACGGAGCGATAATACGAGGGGACGCCCGCGCGGTGCGCCGCCTTGAGCGCGACCGAAGTCGCAATAGTTCGGCTATCGATGTAATAGAGATGGCGGGGCGCAAGCGCGGCCATCACTTCGCCCATCAGTCGCGGGTCGCTCGTGGCGCGCGAACCCATGTGGTTGTTGACGCCGGCGACGTAGGGCACCGAAGCGAGGGCGCTCGCGACAATCGCGTTGACCTTGCCAGATCCCATGCCGGTCTTGATCTCTCCGGCGCTCACGTCGGGCGCCGAATCATCGAGGGGTTGCATCGGGAGATGGAGCATCACCTCGATTCCGTCCCGATGGGCTTCTTCCGCGGTTTCGCGAGAATAGGGGAGGTGCGGCATGACAGAAAAAGTGAGAGGAGAACCGAGCCGCAGAAGCGACCGCGCGGCTGCCGGATTTTGTCCGAGGTCGTCGACGATAATGGAGACGCGAGGAATCACGGCCACTTCGCGCATCGTCCAGCGGCAGAGCGCCTGATTCGCCTGGTAGGCCGTCAGCGTTACAGAATCGGTTTGGGCTGAGCGAGGCGGGGAAGCAGTTTGCCGCACGCGAAGCCCGTCCTGGCGCGCGGCGTCAAGGATGGCGCGCTCCACGACGGTGTACCTGCGGGCGCCGACCAGCACGTTGAAGTCAGACGCAGTTGCGCCGGCGCTTCGCCGGACCCACACGTCGCCGCCGCCTGCGCGCTCGATGGTGGCGCGGAAGAGCGCGCCGGCGCCGCGGAAGCGCTCGTGAGTTTCAGGTGAAATCGGATGCGGATGCGTTACGGTACGAGATACTTCGCGGCGGACGTGCCGGGGCGGAACGCGACGCTTACGCCAGAGAAAGAACGCCGCGCCGATGATGGCCGCAAGCACGAAGAAGAAGACGATGGTTCGCCGCTTCGTCTTCAGGGGCTTTCGGCGCTTCCGGCGTTTCACCATTCAGGCAGGATCATTGCGGCGGCGGCTCTGGCCGCCGGAGTTGCGGTGCTACAGCGAAAACCCACGGTCAGAAACGCGCTGACCGTAGCTACCACTCCGAGTCCCAGCGCTCAGCGCGGGCGGTCAGGCGGCTTTGGCGGGGGCGGTTTGCTGCCTCAGAACGTCAATCGCCTTCTGCAACTGAACATCGTCCTTGGTCCCGAATTGAGAAGGCTTGACGAGCGCTCCTCCGTTCATCACCACCTCGCCCGGAGCGGGCACTAGAATATTCGGCGTGACTCCGTTCCCTTCGATGGCTTTGCCGTTCGGCCCATAGTATTTCGCCACCGAAAGAAGAAGCCCTGAACCGTCCGGCACGGCAATGACCTTCTGTACGACGCCCACGCCGAAGCTCGGCGCGCCGACGACTTCACCGCGCTTGTCGGAGAGGACGGCGTCCGCCACAATCTCGGCAGGTCCGGCGGTGGCGCGATTGATGAGCACCGCGAGCGGCTGGTTGAACGCCGTTCCCTGCGGCTCCGCCATAAAATCTTTCCTCGGGCTGCGCTGGCCGTAGGTATACGTGATGAGCCCCTTGTCGATGAACAGGCTCGCGGTCTTTACGGCTTCCTCAGGCGAGCCGCCGGCACAATCGCGGAGATCGAGCACGATCCGGGTCGCTCCTTGCGCCACCAGCCCCTTGACCGCCGAGGCGATCTGCTCCGATTTTCCCTGGTTAAAAGTCTCGACGCGAACGTAGGCCGTGTGATCGTCGGTCATCTGCGCGCTCGGGGGAGGGTACTGCAGAACCTCGCGCTTCAACGTGATTTTTTCCGGCGCGCTGTGCGACTGGTCCACAACCCAGATGTCGATGCTGGTTCCCGGCTGCCCTTCGAGCTCGCGCTCGATCTGAACCGCCGAGAGTTCGCGCACGGGTTTGTCATTGATGCGGTCAATCAGGTCTGCGGGCTGCACGCCAGCCTTATCGGCGGGACTTCCCGGCAGCACAGAGACGACCGTCGCGAAACCGAAACGCTTGGAGACGAAAACGCCGGCGCTCGCCGGTCCCGCGTCGGGATGCTCCGTGTATTCCTTGAACTGTTGGGGCGTGAAGTAAGTGCTGTACGGGTCGAGCGCCTCGAGCAGCCCGCGAATGGCGCCGTTCGTCACCTTCTGTAAGTTGGGCTCGGTGACGTAATCGCTGTTAATGCGCGAGAGCACTTCTTCGTAAACGCCAAGATCTTTGTAGGTCTGGTCGTTCGCGGAAGTGTCGCTGCCCAACACAGCGCCGATGACGATGTAGAACACCAGCACCAGCGAGATGCCGATCATGGTGTAGCGAAACCGGTTGCTCATACGTTCTGTGGCTCCTTCGCGGTTCTTCTCGATAATTCCTCCCCAGTATATCACGCGGCCTGTGTTGCCAGTGCCGTGGGTAGCGCGAATCCGAGTCGTTCGGGAGCGCGGTTTTTCCGGCGGTACGAACACGATCCGCGGACCTCAGGAACCGGGACGCCTGCTACACCGTGAGAGAGTGAGACGCCGTTCGCAGCCGGCGCGGGCGAGCGCGGTCGAGCTTCGCCGCGCCGGAACGGTGCCGGATTTCGGCCTCCATTCCGCAATGACGAACTGGTTGTGATTTCAACAACATCTGGGTTCCAGCGCCCTGTCGCTAGCCCTAGTTACTGCTGTGTTATCAATGTGTTATCGCCATTCCTCAAAGAAGCGTGGGTTCGTTTTTGGGTTCGTTTTGCATTAGCAGATTCTAATGCGCTATGTTTTCTTGCACCTCTGGGTTAGGGAGGGTAAAACGCGATCTTCTGTTTCGCTCCACATGCTAGGCTAGAGTGCTAGCCAACCGCGGCTTTTCCCGCGTCTATCGGCGTCGCCGATGAAACGTCAGCGCAACCGAGCCGGGAGGAATAGGGCGGATGAATTCGTACACGCTCGCGGTGACTCCGACGCGCGCCTACATTTGCGTGATCGCGACCCTTACGTTATCGGCCGCCCTCTGATCGTAAGGTCCCATAATGTGAAGCCCGAGTGCTCCCATCCGCTCGCCCATTGCCGAAACTGGGATTTGAGATCCGGAGCCGCGCTGTCCCCGAATCTTGAAGTCGACGCTTCGGACAAGCCGCCTTCCGGCGCTTCGAGGTGCGCGAGAGCGGCAGAGAATGGGATCTGAATCATTGCTTCGTCACGACGAAGGTCACGGCGACGGAGTGGGGCGGAATGAGGCGAATGGTTTCGTATACCCGCGCTGTGACACCACGCGCCGCGTAGAGTTGCTGGATGGCCGTTTTCATGTAGGCGGCTCGCTTCTGATCGTAAGCGCCCATGATGGCTAACCCGTTCGCGCCGACCCTATCCTTAATTGCCTGAAGTGGAACCCCAGGACCGGAGCCCCGCGGGAGGCGATCGGCGACGTCCACACTTCGCACAATACGCCCTTGGGCAGCGCTGGCGCTCGCGCCGTGCGGGGGCTGGGGTGCCGCAGCCGGATTTTCGCCGAAGAAGCGGAAGCTCACCCGCACCTTCATGTTTACGGCGACGGGCTCGCCGTCCCGCGTGCCGGGTTTGAACCTCCAGTGACGCACGGTTTGATCGCGCTTTTGTCGAGGCCCTTCCCAAGCAACGCTGAAACCTCCTTTACGCTCTTAACCCGGCCGTCTGTGCCAACCATAATCGCGAGTGTCACGTCGCCGTTAAGCTTGGCGTCGCGGGCCTCTTTAGTGTAAGGAGGATCGGGAGCGTAAATAACTCTCGGCTCACCGATCCGCGGCCTGAGGATTGGTCCACCGAAATAGTATGGGTTCCCACGAAGCTCATAGGCGCCCTGCGGTGGAGGCGGACCACCAGGGGCATCAGGCGGCGCAGGCGCGGGGCCCGGGTGAACAAACCCGTGCGCGGGTATAGGCGGACCGGCAGGGGCATCAGGGGGCGCTGGCGTTGGACCCGGGTGAACAACCCCGTGCGCGGGTAGAGGCGGACCAGCAGGGGTATCGGGCGGCGTGGGAGCCGGCCCCTGGTAAATAGCCCCGTGCGCGGGTGGAGGAGGTGGTGCGGCAGGCGGGTTGGGCTGCGCCGCAGGTGCGGCGTCATCGCGAGGCGGCAGCCGGAAATTGGTGGTCACGGTGGTTGTCGCCGGCGGATTCGAGGGCGGCGCGAACTTGAATTGCTTTACTGCATCCTCCGCCGCGTGGATAAGGAGCGGGTGCCCGCTGAGCACCTTCATGCCGGTAACATTTCCCTCAGCATCTACCGTGACCTCAAGCACGACCGCGCTTTGAATTCGCGCCATCCGCGCCAGCGGCGGATAAACGGGCGTGACCGACTGAATCAGCTTCAAATCCGATGGCGTTTCCGTGATGTCATCGCGCGCGGGAGAAGGGCCGGGCGCGGCTTGTTCGGCGGCCGGTGCGCGGCGGATCCCATGAATGATCACTCGTGGTCTGCGGAAGTAAACCGTTACGATTGTTGTGACGGGCGCTTTCGGCGGCTCGAATCTCCATTGCCAGATCGCCTTCAAAGCGGCTTGAGCGAGCACAGGCTCGTGACCAAAAGCGCGGAGGTCTGAAACCTTTCCGCTCGTATCCACGGTCATCTTCAGCATAATCGTTCCCTGGGCATCCCACGCGGCCCGCGGATACTTTACGAAGGCTGTGTGAATGAGTTTCAATCCTGATGACACGGGGAAGCTCGCCCTAACGCCGGGGGAACCTACGCCGTACGTATCCATTGAATCGGCATGCGGGACTGTTTTCACTCCTTGAGCGATCCGACCGCTCATCCCGCCGGAAACACCTCCTTCAACGCCTCCGGAAACCCGGTCGGCCGGACTTGTTGCCTGTGGAGGGTTGGCGGCCAGCGCGGCAAAGCGCAACGGCCAAGCCCGGGCCGCGCCGACGCCGGTCGCGAGCAGTACGGCGGCGGAAACTACACAGCCTACAACTAATCTCCTTTTTGACATAGCAACCTCCTTCACCAAAAGGGCCACACGCGCGGCCAGTTGGTTCTCGCGCAGGAAGAGAGCGGCCGAAACGAGACGAGCGTTCGGGCTTTGCTGGGCGATTTCGAGCAGCGCTGCGAGGTAGTCCTTGCGCGCTTGCGTCAGGTGAACCACCTCGGCGTCCACCGTCTGTTCCCGGCTCAGCCGAATATTGCGCACCGCCCACCAGATCGCGGGGTGGAACCAGAAGAGACATAGAAGGAATTCCTCGGCAAGATTCCAAGCCCAATCGCGCCGCCTGACGTGCAGAAATTCGTGACACACGACGGCCCGCTGCTGAGCGGGAGACAATGAAAGAATGCGTTCCGGCAGCAACACGGCCGGCGAGCGAATGCCGAACGTAGCGGGCGAGGCGAGTTCCGGCGAGACATACAGGCGAGCGCTCGCCGCCGCCAGCCGCTGCGCCTCCGCGATCGGGCTTTCCGCGCCACCGAACGGCCGCGACCGGCTGCGATAAGACCTGAGCCTGATGAGTCCCAGGCAAACCCATACGAGCCGAAGCGCGGCCCCGGCCACGAGCACCGCGAGGATCCACTCTGCCCACGGGAACACTTTCACGGGCGCCGCCGCCGGCGTAACCGCTTGCATGATTGACACGACCACTTGCGCCGGTCCCTGCGCCACCGGTTCGTGCTCCCAGGGATCGAGAAGCGGCAGCGCGAGGCACCCGGCGAGCAACAGTTGCCAAAAGATCAAGCGGACCTTCGGAACTCGCAGGCGCAGCAAATGAAGCGCAACGCCTCCCGCGAGCACGAGCACGGCTGCCTGGAAGCTGAGCGCGGCAACGTCGCGCAACCAAAGCGGCTGACTCAGCATGGCTATGCCTCCTCGATTCCGCGGGCGATCTTCTCGATGTCGTCTTTAGACAGGTGACGGTCCTTAACGAGCTGCACGAGCAGCGGCTCGGCGGAGCCGTCATAGACGCGGTTGACGAAGTCCTTGAGCATTGCCCGGACCACCTGCGCTCGCGGCCGTGCCGCCTGGTAGACGTACGCCCGCTCGACGGCGCGCTTCTTCAGGAAGCCCTTGTCCTCGAGAATATTCATCACCGTCATCACCGTGGTGTAGGCGATCTTGCGACGGGCGAGAAGCGTCTCATACACATCGCGCACGGTGGCGCGCTCGCGCTCCCAGACGATCTTCATGATCTCGAGTTCCTGGACGGTGAGGCCGGCGGTTCGGGCTCGCATACTATGTTATTAGTACTAGTAGCTTCGTGTGTCAAGCGGTTTTTGACTGCAATCCGGCTACCCGCGCAGACCTGAGAAGAAAGGTCTGCGCCAGCCGGCGTCTTTGCGAGCGCGGCAAGACTCCATTCGTCTCGCATCCTAATCCAATAGGCAGCCGATCCGTTCACATCGCAAATAGCTGTTTCGTTGAACAGGTGAGCGCACTGAGAGAACCCAGGGAAGCACCGGCCCAAAAGTCGTATCAGAAGATGCTCGAGCAGGAGACGACGGAAGGGCTCAAGCAGCTCGAACGCGCTCCTTTGGGGCTGCTCCTTTCCAGTTTTTCAGCCGGACTCGATCTCAGCTTCAGCCTGCTGTTGATGGGAGTCATGGTGACCGCCGCGGGTGGATCGCTGCCTGCTCCCGTGACCGATATTCTGGTGGCGATGATGTACAGCATCGGCTTTATTCTGGTGATTCTCGGGCGGTCGGAATTATTTACGGAACACACCACGCGCGCCGTATATCCCGTGCTGCTCGGGCGTGCGTCGCCCGCGGCGCTTCTGCGGCTGTGGGGATTGATCTACGTGGGGAACATCGCGGGCACGGCGGTGTTCGCAAAGATCACCGTCATCATCGGCCCCGCGCTTGGGATCATCGAACTTCCCCGGCTTGGCGCGCTCGCGCACCGGGTCGTCAGCCATCCCTGGTGGGTGCTGGTGCTGAGCGGGATTCTGGCCGGCTGGCTGATGGGACTTCTCTCCTGGCTCGTCACCGCCTCGAGGGATACGATCAGCCAGGTGTTCTTCGTCTGGCTGATCACCTCCGCGATTGGCCTCTGCCACCTGCACCATGCGGTGGTGGGCAGCGCCGAGGTGCTTGCCGGCGTTTTTACGCGGCAGGGCCCGCAAGGATTGACGCTCGGTTCCTACGGCGTGTTTGAGCTTTGGGCTACCGCGGGCAACATCATCGGAGGGTTTTTCTTTGTCGCCGTGTTGAAATATGGGCACGTCGTGCGCGGAGGCCGCGAACCCGAACCTGTTCGGCTCGATGAGCCGGAGGAGAGGCTGGGGAAATAGCGTGAGAAGCACCGGTAGCGCCGGGCTTCACAGGCTGTGGAAAAAGCCCGGACCGTGTCATTCTGAGGAGCCGCAGGCGACGAAGAATCTCTGTATTTGTTTGGTTCTTAAATGCACAGATTCTTCGCGGAGTTTACCCTGAGTTGTTTGCCCGACGGATGGCGGGTCCATAGTGCCGGAAACTTCAGCTCTCAGCCCGCGGAGCGGGCGGAATAGTGTAGCCCACGGCGTGAAGCCGTGGGTAAGGCGAGCCTCTTGCGACCTCTTGCCTGGGGCGCTGTCCTTAGCCCCGGGCTTACGCCCGGGGCTACGTTCTTCCGGCCCTTCGGGCCTTTTGGCCGCTCCCGCTTGAAGTTTCTGTGAGAGGGAAGCCGAAGGGCTCGGAATGGCAGTGCTCAGGATCGTCTTTCAGCAACCCGCCACGTTGATCAGCGTCATGTGAGGTGAAGATTCGGCGATCTGCGGGGTAGTCCCGTCTGCTCTGAGGCGGCGCGTTCAAGCAAATCGTGAATCTCGCGGTCCGTCGTTTGCGAAAAATCCTGGTACCAGGCTCCCACGGCGTAGAAGGGTTCAGGAGTGGCGGCGCATACGATGTCGTCGGCTTGGGCTCGAAGTTCCTCACAAACTGACGGCGCAGCGACAGGCACCCCAACGATAATCTTCGCCGGCTTCTGTTTCCGAAGCGCCGCAATAGCGGCGGCCATGCTGGAGCCGGTGGCCAAACCGTCATCGATAAGGATTACGGTACGTCCGGAAATCTCGAGGGGCGGTTTATTCCCTCGGTACAATGCCTCGCGGCGGAGAAGCTCTTCCGTTTCACGCGAGGAAACCTCCTCAATCGTTGCGTTCGAAATTCCGAACGCGTGTACGACCTCGTGATTGAGTACCGTGACGCCGCCGCTCGCGATCGCTCCCATGGCGAGCTCTTCCTGTCCGGGCAGACCAAGCTTGCGCACGACAAACACGTCCAAAGGGGTCCTGAGCGCCCGGCCGATCTCAAAGGCTACGGGTACGCCGCCGCGGGGCAGGCCCAGCACCAGGACGTCCGGCCGGTTGGCATAGCTTTCGAGCTTCGCCACCAGCCGCCGGCCGGCTTCGGCGCGGTTCGTAAAAATCGGATGTTGATCTTGCGTGTTCACTCAGTCGCTCATGTCGCTCCGCGACACTCCGAGGCCTGGAACAGAAAGGCCTAGCCTGGATTATTTACAAATCCGTGACAGCGCCTAGGGGGGCGGAGTTTCAACTCCGCCTTCAGTGGCCGCTCCCGTCTGAAGTTTGCGGCGAGCGCCCCGGCGGTTCAGGCCGCAGGAATCAATGGGATCACAATCGGCACGACCGAAGTCGTGCTCTGATGACTTGCCCTGGCCGAACTCTTTTATGGCGGAACGAGGCTTTCTGGCGGCTTATTCCTGGGCGGCCGGGGATGGACGGCGAACGGCGGCGCGGGTATGCTTCGAGTGGTTGGCGCCGGCGCGCCGGGAGCGTCGTGAAGGCGCGCGTGCTCCGTTGCCTTTAGCCCGGGACGGCTCCTGTGATCCATTGCCGCTCGGCGGGCTTTCGGCCACCTCAATCGTCTGCACTCTGGTTCGCCCCGTTTCCGGCGTGGGATCGTAACTCACAATGTCGGATGAAACTGGGGCCGGCGTATGATTTTCCTCCTGGATGGTGGCCTGATTCTCCATCAGGACGTCGCGGATTATGGTCGCGTGCTTTTCGTACTGGTTCGCCTGCTCCGCATAACGCCCTCCGACCCGGCTGATTTGCCGGAGCAGAGCGGCCTTTTCTTCGAGGACCCTCATCGCGGCCCAGAGAGCGTCTTCGGTGGACTGCGATAAGGCGACCCGGAGCACCTCGGCGGTGAAAGCGTGGCCCACGCGACAGCGGAACCGGAGGTGATCGCGTCCTTCCAGCTCCCAAAGAACGCCGTGGCACTCGGGGCACGAAAAAGGCGAGGGCTTGCCTTTGCGATCGCGCGTGGCGTGATTACTCAATTTGACTCTTTCCGCTTCGTTTTGGCCCATCATAGTTGTCTCCGCCGGAGGAGGAATAGGGATAGGGGGCTGTCTCGCGAGGTCCGCGAGTAAGGCCGTAATCTCACTGATAGAAAGGACGCGGTCGGCGCCGGCATATTCGATTGCCCGGGTAGGCATTTCCGGGCAGAGGGCCTCGGCAGGATCCTGAACGATCGAAAGACCGCCTGCCATTTTGATTGCAAGAAGGCCGGCGGAGCCATCGTCCAGATAGCCCGAGAGAACGACGCCGGCAACGCGGGATCCATAAGTGCGCGCCGCGGAGCGAAAGGTCGGGTCGACCGCCGGGCGGTGGCGGTTCTCATGAGCGCCGTGAACGACTCGCACCACGCCGTTCTCCAGCAGCATGTGAAAATCCGGGGGGGCGATATAGATCGACCCGGGTCGCACCGGCTCTTGGTCCTTGGCGTGGAACGCGGGGAGCGGCCCGGCGGCTCTCAGGATCGCCGGCAGCAAACTGGGATGGGAGGGCGAAACGTGGAGCACCACGAAGACCGCGCCGCCGAAGTCGGCCGGAAGTCCGGCCGCAAGCAGCTTGAGCGGCTCGATCGAACCCGCCGACCCGCCCACGACCACGATATCACGCCGCCGCAGCTTCTTTTCTCTCATGGGCCAAACCCACAACCTGTCTCAAACGGGGCGGGCGGCTCGATGCCGCGGGTTTACTGCGTTGTACCTGTGCCGCTGCTCATGCCGGCGGCGTGGTGATGGTTTCCGGCGCCCATAACCTCACGGTCCATGCGGCGTGCCAGCTTGAGGTGCTGATCGAGTGTCGGCACCGTCTGCGACGCAAAGCTCTTGATTGCGTCGTTCCGGCCGTTTCGGGCTTCGCGGCGGAACGCGGCGAGGTCATGTTCATGATCCCGCACCATGTCGCGCGCGTAGGCACGGTCAAACGCGGTACCGGAGAGCTTCGACAGGCGCGTGTACGTGGCTCGCTCGGTCTCGCTCGGCCGGCTGGGCAGCGTGATGTTCGCCTGCGAGGCCGCGCTTTTCAGCTGATCGTTGGCCGCGCTGTGGTCCTGCACCATCTTCTGAGCAAAATCTTTCACCGCCTGATTGCTGGCCTTGTTCTCGGCGAGCTTGCCCAGTTTCACCTCGGCCATGCCGCCCTCCGCGGCCTCTCTGGCGAATGCCCGGTCGGACGTTCGCCGCATCGTCGCGGTGTTGCTCGATCGCGACAGAGGCGCCGCGCGATCTGGAGTTGCTTGCTGTGCGAAAAGCGATGCGCCCGTGAAGACCAAAGCGGCGACCATCGCAATGCAGATTCTCTGAAGTTTCTTGGTCATTGTTGCTCCTTACCCTCTCTCAGAGTACGAGCACGGAGGAGTCACTTCAAGTCAGCAGAACCCCTACGAGCACCGGCGAGATACCTGAGGCAATGTTGCGCGACCAGCGCTTGAGCGGGGAGCCACGGCGCGCATTGTGCGCCGTGGGCGTTCCGTCGATCTGCGTGCAGACCCACGGCACAAAAAACCGTGCCGTGGCTACCTCTGTAGCGCACGGATTCAGGACGGCACCCGGAATGCCGCCCTAAAGGGCGGCGCTACCCACCTTTGCGGCGGAGCATGGTTGAGAATCGGCTGGGCTCCTTGGCGAGCGACGCCGAGAACGTCGCAGCCTGGCCCATGCGGAAAAGCAACTGATCCGCCGGTCCGAGTTCAGTTAGCTGCTGGAGCTTGCCGCGCTCGTCGGGAAATCGGCCGATGCTCCATTCGGCGTCGAGTTTTGTGACCATGCTGCGATCGCGTTCTGACAATGTCCCGATGAGATGGCGCGCCTGCGCTTCGGGCGCCTTTGCCGATGCCTCGATCGCCGAGTTACGCCAGAAGGCGTATTCGAGGTATTCCGCTGAGAGCGCGAAGGCGGAGAAATCGCCGGAATTACGGCGCACGGTATCCGTGGCACGGCGTATTCGCTCGCGTAGGGCGGCAAAGGGAGGCGCGGCAGCTCCGCTCGAGTTCAGCGCGGCGCGAAGGCCGCGCTCGTCAACCCAGGGCACGGGCAGCCGCGGGCCCTGCCATTGCGGCGCGCAAGAGTGGCGGTTGGGTGTGATGCGGTAGTAAGTGGAGAAAATTTCCTGCCAGTTTGAACTCCACCCGGCGCCGTAGAATTTTTCTATGAACTTCCGAAATGCGGACTCGCGGGCCGCTGCGCTGCCGTCGTTCAATGCGCTCGCGGCGTAAGCGAAGCTGTCCCACAGCGACCGTTCGAAGTAGCGGCTCGGCACCCAGTTGGTGACGACGACGCCGAGATTCCGGGCGCTGCGGATTCCCGAGTAGGCGTCAGCGTACGCGTCGATGTTCCGCAATTGTTGCTGGCCGGCACGCGGTCCCCATTCGCAAGAGATAATCGCCGGCGCGCCGATGGCGCCGTGGCCGTGCGCGATTACGGTTTCGGCTACTTGCGCAAGCGGCTTTGGATTCGTGACGTAATACTGCCAGTCCATCACGATGACGCGCTGGTTGAGACGCGGCAGAATCTGCGGCTCCTTGTGTACCACGAAGTCGCCCCACACAATGAGTTGCTTGCCGAGTTTGTGGCAGGCGTCGTCGAGCGAGTTGAGGTACTCGGCCCAGATTTCGGCTCGGCTGCGCTTGAGAAGCGCTCGCCGCGAAAGCTCCGAACCGCCCCAGTTCACTTCATCGCAGCCGCCGTGGAGGTAGGGCGACGGAAACAGCGCGGCGGCCTCTCGATACAGGCCGCCGATCAGGCTCAGCGTTTCGGGCGCCACCGGAATCAGGCCGCCGAAATGGCGCTGGCCCGCGGGATCGCTATCCTCAAGGTGCGCGTATTTCGGGGCGGCGGTGATGTAGCGCGTGTGCCCGAAGGACTCAATCTCCGGGATTACGGTGACGCCTTTTCGCTCGCCGTGCGCCGCGAGCTCGCGCGCTGCTTCGGGCGTGAGCGCGTGATGGTGCGTGATCAATTCGGGATAGCCGCGAAAGCGGAGCATGGAGCCCTGATCGTCGGTGAGACGGAACAGGAGGGCGTTTAAGCCCCACTCCTGGCAGAAGTCGATGAGGCGCAGGTAATAGGAGAGCCGTTCGGGCAGGCGGGCGGCGTCCACCGTAAGGCCACGCAGCCGCAGCCGCGCGGGCGAACCACCACTGGCCTCGGCGACGAGGGAGGGAGCAGCCTTGGCGTTCAGCGCCGCAATGCCGGCGGCGGTTTGGAGGAAGTTGCGCCGTGTGGTGAGTCTCACAGGTGGTCTCCTCTGCTGGAACAGATGGCGAAAGTCAATTTGAACTCATTCACAGCTTCGGACCGCTTGCTGCGCCTGAGGCGTGAGCGACTGATTGGGATTGACTAGCAGCCACGCGAGCGCGCCGAGCGCGCAGAGCCCCGCAGCAACAAGAAACGATGCCGTCCAGCCGACGCGGTCGGCGATGAGAGGCGTCACCGCGGCGGTGATCGCGCTTCCCAACTGCGCTCCCATATTCATCGTTCCCGAAAGCGTGCCCGATGAATTCCCGCCAAGGTCGGCCGAGACGGACCAATACGAGCTTTGCGAGATATAAAGCGCCCCCGCGCCCCCTGCGAGGATGACGCTTGCCGCGGCCGCGCTGTGCGCCAGCGAGCCGAGAGCGACGAAAACGGCTGCTCCGGCAAGGCCCAGCACGCCCACGCCGCACCGTCCCCATCTCCGCCCCGCGCGGCGAGTGACGGCGTCGCTCAAAACGCCGCCGAGCGCCGAGCAAACTGCCATGGCGATGAAAGGAAGCATCGTGTAGTAGGAGCCAGTTTTCAGATTGAGTCCGCGCACGGTGGTCAAGTAAATAAAAAACCACGTGAAGAAGATGTAGGCCGTGTAGCCGTAGCAGAAGTAGCTGAACGTCAGGGCCCAGACGTCTTTGCTGCCGAACAGCGCGGACCAGGGCAGGGGCGGCGCGTCGGAGCGATTCCGATTTTCAATTCCTCGGGCGATGAAGTCGATCTCGGCCCTGTTCACCCACGGATGCTGTTCCGGGCGGTTACGCGCCAGCCACAACCAGATGAGTCCTCCCGCAATTCCCAGCAGGGCACAAACGTGGAACGAGGCGCGCCAGCCATACCGCAGCATGATGGTGGCAATGATCGGGGGCGCTAACGCCGCTCCGGTTCCCACGCCGGCGAAAATAATCCCGTTCGCAACGCCGCGCTCTGCTGTGGGAATCCAGTCCGCCAGCCAGCGATTGGAGCTCGGATACATGACGGATTCCCCGGCGCCCAGGAGGAATCTCACCGACCAGAACGCGAACAGCGCCGCGCCGATGCCGCCCGGCACGGACGCGGTGAGGCTGGTAAACACGGCCCACCAGATCGCGCCGAGCGTAAGCGTCTTGCGCGGCCCGAAACGGTCGGTGAACCTTCCTGCCGGTATTTGAAAAAGCATGTAGCCAATGCTGAAAGCGCTGAACACTAGCCCGAGTTCGGGATTGCTGAGGTGATATTGCTGCGCAATCGTGTGGCCCGCGATCGAAATGTTCACGCGGTCGAGGTAGCTGATCGCTCCAATCACCGCGATCCAGACCACCAGCACCCAGCGAAAACGGGTTGGGCGAGCAGCGCCTTCATCCATGGAGGTGACCTCATTCCGGGCTTAATGTGCTAGACTCTCGAACTCAGCCGGTACGCCGCGCAAGCGCTCCGGCCCACGGAGCACTCCATGAGCCGACCAGCAGCGCCCGCGCAATCCTGGATCGAATCGATGCGCCGCGTCGACACCCCAACCGTCTCGAATGCAATCGAGTTGCTGAAGCTGCGCCCCCAAGAGGAGGGTTTTGCGCCGCTCGAAATCCGATGTCTCTTCCCGGAGCTCGGTCGCATGTGCGGCTACGCCGTGACCGCCCAGGTGGAAACCGTCAGCCGAACGAGCGCCAAGGACGAAGAGAGCTTCATCGAGCTTTTCGAAGCGACGTACTGTTCTCCCAAGCCTGCCATCATTGTGTATCAGGAAATCGGAGAGCGAGCCAATTTTGCGGTGCACAGCGGAGAGGTGATGGCCACGATTTTTCGCCAGCTCGGCGCCATCGGGCTGGTGAGCGATTCTGCCGTTCGCGATCTGCCCGAGGTGAGAGCTTTGGGATTTCACTACTTCGCCCGCGGCGCCGCCGCCAGCCACGCGAACTTCCGCATCGTTCGCACCGGAATTCCGGTGCACGTTCTCGGATTTCCGGTCGAAACGGGCGACCTGCTGCATGGAGACGAAAACGGGTTGATCCAGATTCCGAGCGCCGCGGTTGAAAGCTTGCCCGAGGCGATCGCGTCGGTGCGCTCGAAGGAAAAAGCGCTGATGGATTTCGTGAGGACGCCGGGTTTCGTTCCCGGCGATCTGAAAGGCCGTTTTTTGCACTAGACCGGGCGCCCTCGTGGCACGCTATTCGTCTTCCAGAGGATCAGGCCGTGCCGGAAACAGGGCAATTCAACCCACTCCGGTTTTCCCACCTCCGCGTCTTCAGCGAGACGCAGGAGTTCGGTGCGGTTGTAGGCCTGGCGGACGCTCGCGGCGCCGTCGAACCGCGAGATCGGATGGCGAGCCATAAACGGCGCGTAGCGGATCAGCACGTATGGCAGCCAGCGGCGGTCCAGATCATTGATCAAGACGGCTTCGCTCGCCACATCGGCCATGGAGTGCAGCGCTTCTCTCGCCTCATGTCCGGAGAAATGGTGCAGGAAGAGGTTGCAGGTCACCAGCTCGAAGCTGCCGGGGCAAAACGGAAGCGCGAACGCATCTGCCGCAATCCGGCCGAGCCCGCGCGCCGATTCCCGGCCGTGGCGAAGGTGAGCGAGGTCACGTTCCAGAGCGATGCATTTCGCGGAGATCGCCTGCTCGTTCAGCCGTTGCGCCACGGTTGCCGCGAGTCTGCCGTCGCCTGCGCCGATGTCGAGAATTCGAACCGGATGTGCGCCGGTGTGCCGGAAGAAGATTTCGAGCAGTTTCATCGTGCCGGAAATCCCGCCGAAGCGCCGATTGATTCGCCACAGGTCGTCGAGGATGATGGCCAGATCACTTGCCGGAAGGTCGTCATCCATCAACTCGTGAGATGGGATTCGCTCGGTGAGCACGAGAACCTTTCCTTGGACTCGTATCTGAAACAAACGGCGCCGGCGCGATGTATCGGCGGCCGGGTAGCGCCGCCCTTCAGGGCGTTAGATGGAAGGAAAGAGGTGTGCAGGCTGAAGCCCGGCGCTACTACCGCGGCCGGTCGACACAGTCGCCTCCGCGAAAGCGGGGCCCATCGCGCCTGGATTCCCGCTTTCGCGGGAATGACGGCAGCGCGAGTGGCTGCGATTTGTTTCTGGCTTCAACGCGCCGCGCCGCCTGCTCGAATCATTTCACCTTGAGCTGTTTCAGCAACTGGCCTACCTGCTGGATTTCCCGTCCGTAACCGTTCCAATCGCCCTTACGCAGGTCCTGCTGCGCCTGCTGGTAGTGCTGGTCCGCCTGCTGGATCAGGTCGTGCAACGCTGGCGGAATCGTCTTGGCCGCCGAAGGGGGGGCGGCGCCAGGTGCGGGTGCGGCGGCCGCCGTTTCCTCACCCTCGGTCGCGTTCTCCACCGGTCCTCCGAAGATCGAGCTGAGCGCCTCGCCGAGAGAAGGTTCCATCACCACATGATCGGAATAGGCCACGATAACGCGTTTCAGTTCCGGCAACGAGGCCCCCGCCTGCGCCGCGAGATACAGCGGCTCCACGTAGAGAACCGCGTTCTGCACCGGAACCACCAGCAGGGTTCCGCGAATCACCTTCGATCCGCCTTGGTCCCAGAGCGTCAGTTGCTGCGAGATGGTGGGATTCTGATTGATCCGCGACTGGACCTGCTCGGGTCCGTAAATCAACTTTTCCTTGGGGAAAGCAAACACCAGGACTTTGCCGTAGTCGGCGCCGTCGCAGCGCGCGGCCATCCAGGCGATCATGTTGTTCTTGCGTGCCGGCGTGAATGGGACCATCAGGATGAACTCTTCCGTCTTACCCACTTCGGGCAGCTTCATGACGGTGTAGTACGGCTGCAGGGGAGTCGATGTGCCACTCACCACGCGCGTCGCCACGCGCCAGAGGTCTTCTTTGCTGTAGAACACGCGCGGGTCCACCATATGGAACACGGCGTATTTTTGCGCCTGAATGGCAAAGAAATCTTGTGGATAGCGGATGTGCGCGCGGAGGTCCGGGGGCATCTCGGAAAGCGGGCGGAACACGCCGGGAAAGATGCGCGCGTAAGCTTGAATCAGCGGATCGGTGGGATCGCTGATGTAGAAGCGGACGCTGCCGTCGTAGGCGTTCACCGTGGCCTTCACCGAGTTGCGGATGTAGTTGCCCACGCCTTCGGTGGGCTCGGAGTAGGGATAATGGCTGGACGTGGTGTAGGCGTCCAGAATCCAGACGAGCGAGCCGTCGTGCCTTACCACAAGATAGGGATGGCTGTCGTAGGAAAGGAACGGCGTCAGTCTTCCGGCGCGGTCGAAAATGCGCCGGTAGATCATGATGTCGCTGCCCGGCTTGATGTATCCGGAGAGCAGGATGTTGATGTCGCCGAAGCGCATCGCGAAAAGCAAGCGCCGCCAGAAACCGCTCACCGCGACGCCGCCCGAGCCGCCATACGTGCTGTAGACGTTCTCTTCGCCGGAGGGATAGTCGAACTCCCGCGCCCCCGTTTTCACGATGCAATAGTCATTCGGCAGCTCGCCGTAGTAGAGCTCCGGGCGAGTGACTTTCAGCGGAATGTTCGAAACGGGTGGAATGTTTTCGATGAAGAGCTCGGGCAGTCCGTCGGGCGTCGATTCGTTCACAGGGCCGAGGCAAAGCCCGTAGCCATGCGTATAAATAAGGTGCTGGTTCACCCAATTCGGGTCTGGCAGGCTGCTTGAGGAAAGCTCCCGCGCCGAAAGAGAAACCTGGCGAATCTGGGAATTGATCCGGTACCGGTCGTTGTAGACGCGAACAAAATCATAATACGTGCGGATTTCCTGAAGCTGCTGGAAGGTGGTGAGCAGCGGCTGGTGATCCCACAGCCGGATGTTCCGCATCGTGGCGTCGTTCTGGTCGATCGAGCTCAGCGTCAGGTCCTGGATCGCGGGAAAGTTGCGTTCGTCGAACCGGTCGAGCGCATAGGCGCGGCGCGTAAACTGAATGCTGTAGTTGATGTAGCGCTCTTCCTTCGCCAGCTCGTTGGGCGCGACGATGTATTGCTGCATCAGAGCGGGATAGATCGCGCCGCCGACGATCGCGACGGCAATCACCGCGCCGATGGAGTAAAGCGCGGGGCGGAGCCTGCCAAGCTGCGCCCCGGCGAAGAATGCGATCGCGGTGATGACGCAGAGCACCAGGAGAATCCACAGCACCGGAAGCTCGGCGTGAACATCCGTGTAGCCCGCGCCGTAGATGAGACCGCGCGCCGAATAAACCAGGTTGTACATGCCGAGCCGTTCCCGCCACGCGAACAGGATGAAGAAGAGGCCGCCGATGATCATCAGGTGGGCGCGCGCGGCGTGGGCCATCGAAAGGCCGCGGGGCGAGACCCACACGCCGCCCTCGATGAAGTAAAGAAAACCCGCCGTGAGAAGGCTCGCAATCAGAATGGCGAGCGCGAAGTGATAAAGAAAAAACAGGAACGGAAGGCGGAACATGTAAAAGCTCAGGTTGATTCCGAAAAGCGGATCCGCATGAGCCATGTGAACGGGGTGCGTCGCGAGGAGATAATCAAACCAGCGGGTGGCCGCCCAGTCGCCCACGAAGTATCCCACCACCAGGACGCTGAACCACACGATGCCGCGAAACACCTTATTGAACCGGTCGAGGGCAGGGAACTCAACCACCTGGCTCAGCACGTGATAACCCGAGCGGCGCGCCACCCAGCGCGCGATCCACAGGTTGATTCCAACGAGCACGATAAAACCGATGCCGCAGTAGCCGCTGAGCCCCACCTGGGTCCTCAGCGTCGTGATGTAAATCTGGCGGTAGCCTTCGTGGCCAAACCAGATCCAATCCACGAGCAGGCTGACGCCGTCTGAGAACAGCGGTACAACGATCAGCAGAATCAGAATGAGCGCCGCGAGCCAGCGGGCCAGCCGTTCCTGACGCATAGGAAATCTCCGCACGTAATCTAAACACACGCGGACGCGAGTGTCAAAAATAAACGGCTTTTATCCGCCCAAGTGGCATGTTCGGACTGGGGGCGTACGACGTGTTCCACGGCGAGGCTGAGGTTCCGCTCGACGGCGGTGTGGTTCGGCTGCCGAACCAGCCGCACCATTCCGTGCGCTTGCTCAAGCTCATCGACACCGCAATTCGTCCCGCCGCTCCGTCACTGGCGCTTCAACAGCCGCGATCGGCGCAAGCCGGGGGTGTGATCGACTTCTCCGCCCGACCGGTGGCCGGAAGCGTGCCGGCTCTCGCTTATCGCTGGGATTTTGGCGACGGCACCGGCGCCGCAGGCGAGCGCGCGAGCCATGCGTACACCACCGCGGGCCAACTTCGACGTTCGCCTGGAGGTGAGCGGCATTGACGGACTCAGCGCCCGGGAAAAGTTCCCCGTCACCGTGACCGGCGTGATCAAAACGCAATTCGATCTTTCGCACAGCCGGCGATACGTACCGCCGTATGCAAGCCGATAGCGCTCTACTGCAAATTTCGGTGGATCTCGTCCCGAAGGCGGCGGTCGAGGGGGTCGGAGCTTCAGCTCCGACATTCAGCGCTCCCGCTCAAAAGGGCTTCAGCCCCTGAACCGCCGCCTGACCGCTTGTTGGCCCAATTTCACGTGTTGCTTCAGCGGCTAAAGCCGATCGGAGTTCACTTCGCTATGTCGGAGGTGAAGCTCCGCCTCCGGGTTTCTCCACACGCTCTCCGGAGCTTGCCTTCCCTTCATGGAGTCAATTTGACAGCCGCTCTCTGCGGTTCCATAAATGAATGGAGAAGCACTTCGCAAGGGCTGGAGGTGCGCGCGTCGCGCCCATTTTCCGAAGGAGGCAAACTCATGTCCACCGTTTCTGTTGCTCGCCAGGAATTCCCCATGTGGATCGGCGGTGAACCGGTCCGAACGAAGGCCGTGGTCACCGTCAATCTCCCGTACGACGGCACGCCGGTCGCGGACGTTTACCAGGCCGACGAAAGTGTGATCGAGCGCGCGATTCTTGCGGCCGAAGAAGGGGCTCGCACCATGGCCGCGCTGACGCAGTACGAAAGGGCTGAGCTGCTCGAACGGATGCGCAGCCTTCTCGCCCGCGATGCCGAGGAATTTGCTCGCCTAATTTCGAGCGAATCCGGCAAGCCGATTCGCGAAGCCCGAATCGAGGCCGAGCGCAGCCAGCAGACGCTGCTCGCCTCCGCCGACGCCGCGCGAAATCTGCACGGCGAAACCATACCGCTCGATGCCGCGCCCACGGGCAAGGGGCGCTGGGCGATGACGGTGCGCGAGCCGCTCGGAATCATCGGCGCGATCACGCCCTTCAACTTCCCCCTGAATCTCGCGATGCACAAAATCGGACCCGCCTTCGCCGGCGGGAATAGCGTCGTCCATAAGCCGTCGGACAACACTCCGCTCAGCGCGCTGCGTCTTGGGCGGCTGATTCAGGAGGCGGGCGCGCCAGCGGGCGCTTACAACGTCGTGACAGGACCCGGGCGCGTGGTGGGCGAGAGGCTTGTGGCCGACGAACGCGTCGCGATGATTACCTTCACCGGAAGCGTGGCGGTGGGAGAACGGATTCGCTCGCGGATGGGGCTGCGGCGGGTGACGCTCGAGCTCGGCAACAATTCCTCGCTGATCGTCGAGCCGGACGCCGACCTTGATACCCTCATCCCGCGATGCGTCACCGGCAGTTTCTCGCACTCGGGGCAGGTGTGCATCTCGGTTCAGAATGTGTATCTGCACGAGCAGATCGCTGGCGAATTTATATCGCGGTTTGTGGAGAAGACCCGCGCGCTCAAGGTCGGGCACCCGCTCGAGGACAGCACGGATATTTCATCCCTCATCAACGAGCACGAGGCCGAGCGCGTTGAGTCTTGGATTGGCGACGCTGTAGCCGACGGCAGCCGCGTTCTGACGGGCGGCGCGCGCCGCCACGCCACCGTCGAGCCTGCCATTGTCGATGACGTTCCGCCCCACGCCGAGATTTCGTGTAAGGAAGTGTTCGGTCCAGTGGTCGCCCTTCACCGGTACAGGAATCTCGCAAACGCGATCGAGCAGGTAAACTCGAGCGGATACGGCTTACAGGTAGGCGTCTGCACGCAGGACATCCGCCGCGCGTTCGGCGCTGCGCGAGCGTTACGTTTCGGCGGCGTCATCCTGAACGACGTTCCGGCCTACCGCGTGGATCACATGCCGTATGGTGGCATGAAAAAAAGCGGCATGGGACGGGAAGGCCCGCGCTACGCCCTCGAGGAAATGACCGAGCTCAAGCTCATCTGCTGGCGGATGTAATCCCCGCTGTGAGCCGGTAGCGCAGAATTTCGCCGTTCAGAAACCCTGCGCCTTTTCTCGCCCGAGAGCTAAAAGCCGCGGAGTTAAAGAACAACTCCGCGCTACCCCGCGCATCCGCACCCAGGCGTTACAAGTGATATTCGGCGCAGCGCGCTGGAACCAGGCGCGTTCACGGCGGGGTTCTGTTATGCTGGGCAGCGGAAATTTACGTGTTATCGTGACGCTCGATCGCTGAAGCGGCGGCGCTCTCTGAGCGCCGGAATTCCGGCGGCCAGAGGCCGCCGCTACAGTAAAACGCGTCGATATAATACGTAATCGTCAGAAGAAGGCCCGAGGAGTGAAAGCGTGCCCGTCGTGGCTGGAGTCGATCTCGGCGCAACCTGCGTCAACTATACGCTCGTGGACCAGCGGGAGCAGTTTCTCATCGCTGGCTTGTGCGAGCATCCTGCGCTTCCGACGCAAGGTCCGGAAGTGTGCCTTCGGCAGATTGACGAGGGTCTCAGGATCGCGAGCGAGAAGGTAGGGATTCTCCCCTCGGACATCGTCGCGATCGGCTTGGATACGCCTGGTCCGGCGAGTGCGGCCGGCCAGTTCAGCGCGCGCGGTTCCACGAACTTCGTGCACCCGCAATGGGCGGGATTCGATATCCGCGACGGCCTGGCGCACCGGCTCGGCAAACCTGTGTCCTACCTGAACGATGGAAACGCCGCCGCGCTCTGGGGCCACTACTCGATCTTTGGCGTGAACAGCCAGGAGACGTCGATCTCGATCATCATCGGTACGGGCCTCGGCGGCGGCGTCATCATCAACGGCGGCGTCGTGAAGGGCAAAAACGGCTTTGGGGGAGAATTAGGCCACGTGCTCATCCCGTACCGCAGCATTGCCGGAACCGATGGAATGATGCCGCAGTGCAATTGCGGACGCACCGGCGATCTCGAGTCCGTCTGCTCGCTCACCGCCATCGAAAAGACTCTGCTGCCATATCTTCTCCCGCGCTATCCCGGCCACGAACTGGCGGCGCTCGACCCTCGTCAAGCAGCAAAACGCGTTCGTGGCCTTGCCGACAAGGGCGATCCGATGTGTAAGGAAATTTTCCGCGTTCAGGCGCATGGCCTCGGACTCTTCCTCGACGAGATGGTGAACACCTTCGATCCTGACGCGTTCGTCGTCGGAGGTGGCGCGCTTGAAACGAGCAAGAAATTTCAAAGCTGGTTCGTGGAAGAGGTTCGCTCGGCAATCCCTTCGCAGCGCGAGGAGCAGGCCGGCATTCCGATCTATGTCATGCCCAACGGCGATACCGCCGGAGCGCGCGGCGCGGCCATCGAAGCGCTCAAACAAGCCCGCCTCGGCGGTCTGATTTAGGTAGCCACGGCACGGGCGGGCTGGCGCAGACTCCCGCTGTTTGGAGTCTGCGATCCCGAAGGGACCCTTAACGTTGGCTTCAAACGGCCCGCGGCTTTGTTGGCGCCGATTGAAAGGCCGCCGACCCGAGAATCGCGGTCCGCGATCTTATAAGGCGTGGATGGTGAACGGCACTCCCTGTTCTTCGACCTGGACGATCAGAAGCTTCGCGATATTCGTAGCGCTCAGGTTGCGCATCACCCGATGCACGTGCATTGGGGGCTCATAGAAGAAGTCGCCCGGTTTGTATCTCTGTGGAGGGTTAGGCTCGATCTGGTTCTCGATCTCGCCCTCCAGCAGATAGGCAAAGACGGGGCCGGTGTGCTTATGCGGTGAGGACGCTGCACCGGGAGGCATGGTAAGCGTGATCATTGCGACCACTGGCTTGGCCATTTTTGCCAAGGGTTCCTGGATCAAAGTCTTTATTGCGTCCGGTGCCGCGTTTCGCATGTGATCCTGTGCGTTCGGCCGAGCCGAAGGTGCGTCTGCTTTAAGGATCGATGCTGAGCCGTCAGCAAGAAGAGCGGCTAGCATCAGAGGCGATGCGAGATTCATTTCGCGTCGAGTCATTTTGCTATTCTCCTCTCAATGCGCAGACCTGAAAAGAAAGATCTGCGCCAGCCATCCCATTACGCCTGAAAATCGCCATCGGTTGTAGAGCAGGATCCGCCTTGTGACCCTTCACTCCGCTCAGAGCTTGCCCTGAGTGCAGCAAAGGGACCGGCTCTGCGGCTTTTTGCCTCCGCTCGAAGAGCCGCAGGCTGAAACTGCGAACGCGCTACAAACGCGGCGTGATTTTCGATCGCGCGGGCCTGACTTGCAGAACACAAGTTCACGCCCACTGCGGGAGTTCAGAACTTAGCGCGCTGGGCTTGATCCGTAAAGCGGGGCGTTTGGGTGGAACTCCGACCAAGCGAACCAGAATTCGGGCTCCAGGATCAGAGACTTCAATCGCGTTCCTTTCAGGCGCCCGGCGGTGCATACGCCGTAGGCGTCCCACGTCGAATGGCTCTCGAGATCGGTAAGCCGATTTGCATTCGCATCGGCAGCCCGGAACTTCAGTGTTTTGCCATCGGCCTGCGCGACAAACGCGGTGGTGGTATCCGAGGCCGGCTGATGGACAATCAAGATTGGAGTGCCGCCTACTGAATCGTTCACGACGTGCACGCGTTCGAGGGCAGACATCGAGTACGCCTTCACGTCGCCCCCCGCCTCCAATCCCACGACCGTGTCCTTTGGTCTCAGCCGGGTATCGTGGCCGAAAGCGCCCTGATGCGCGGGGCCTGGCATTCCGATCTCTGCCTGGCGGACGATCTCGTTCTCGGCGGCCAGACGGTCCGCGTATCCCGGCAGCGGCTTCAGCACCAAAGTCTCCGGGTGCAGCCTGCGCCACTCGCTCCAGGTGGTAAGGAGAAAAGGATAGAGCGTCAGATGCGTCCCTTTGAGGGACCCGGAAACGGCTTCGAATGTCGATTGCTGCCATCGGCTGCCGGTTTGGCGATCCCTGAACACTTCATTTCCGCCGATGACGCCGCCTGTATCGAAGACGAGAGCCTTGCCTCGTACCGTGGTCCTGAACACGAGGGCCGTGTTGCAGTACGAGCACCACGTGACGGCGATGGGCACGCGAGCCGTCTGGTCCTGCACAACGCCGTGCTGCGCCAGGATCGCCGCCGGATAGGCCATGGCGGTTTTGCCCTCAGTGACGCCGATCAGCAGATCGTCGGGGGAGAGAAAAATCGCCTGCGACGCCGGGATAAATTGCGGTTCGTGCATGGCCGCGTACGGCAGATTTCGACGCTGCGTTGCTGCGGTTGCCAACTTCGGAGCGAAAGCGATGGCCATTGCAGCCGCGCATAGAGTTATCGACCAGGCGAACTGGCCAGCCTTGTTCGATGGACCTGTATCGCCTCTCAAGCCATTTTCCGCTCGTGTGCTGTCCATGTTGGTTCCTGTGCGAAGCATTGCTCGACGGCACAAAGTAGCAAACGCTTTCCGATTGCAACCGCTCTCCCCCGTCTGCGTTAAGTCTACACCACTCCCCAAGTGGCTGTATGGCAACCCGGCGCGCGTTGCCGCGCACCTCACCAAATTCGGTCAGCATCCCGCCGACGATGGGCACGCTACACGCCGGCATCTTAGCTCCTCACGGTCGCGTTTCGGCGCAGGGCGATGGCGTAAAGCGGACAATTCGCGCGTGGCGCAGCGCACAAATCTCAGTCAAACAGGCTAAGGCTTAGTACTGCTGTTCGTAATTACGGTGACGTATTTTCGATACCATCACGCGGCCCAAGAAGAATGTTTGGCGTCGAGTTTAGCCATCAGCGCGGCGAGGTTTCGGCGCGTAAACGCCCATTGGAAGGGGACGGCGATTTGTTGATAGTGATCCTGAAACCGGAGCAGACGATCTTCGAGCTCGTGGAGCGAGAAGAAGTCATTGGGCGCCAAAACCTTCCGCTGGATGATGGAGAAATAGATTTCGACCTGATTCAGCCAACTGGCGTGAACCGGGGTATGAACCGGAACGAGGGCGGGCCATTTTCGCTGCAGGCGGTCGATGGCTTTCTGACCGCGATGACTGGAGCCATTGTCCATGATCCAAAAGACGCGGGGGGCCGATGCGTACGGCTCTTGACTCATGACTTGGGTTACCAGCCGGTCGAAGGGAGCGATGCCGGTTTGCATTTCACAGCGCCCGAACAATCGGGCTCGGCGCACGTCCCAGGCCGCCAGATAAGCATAAGCGCCGCCTCGCTCGTACTCATGCTCCACGTACTGGGCACGGTTCGATTGCGGAGGCAGAGACGAGTGGCAGCGTTGCCGGACTTGAATGCTGGTCTTTTCGTCCGCGCACAAGACGCAGTCCGAAGGAGCCAAGGGAAGGCCTTCCCAGACCCCTTCGTAGAGATCGAGAATCGGTGCGGCCTTGGTAAAGAAGGCCGGATCGCGTGGAAAAATCCAACTGCGGAAGCGCCAAGGGCGGAGCGCGTCCTGGCTGAGCCAGCGCCACAGCGTGGCGCCACTGATTTCGCCGACCAGTCCTTCGGCCAAGACCTCGCGGCGAATTTCGGCCAGCGAGAAGCGGGATAGAGGAAGCCCTCGGCGCGAGGGGAGTTCGCAAGCCAAAGCTTTAACTTGGACGACGAGGCTGGGGGGAAAAGCGGGCTGGACGCCCGCCCCGAGGTTCCTCCTCGAGGCCCGGCAATCGCGCCAAAGAGAATCGCTTTCGCCACTTGCTGACGATCTGACGCGGCGCGTCCAAACGGGAAGCGATGACGTCATTCGACAATCCCTGGGCGGCCAAGAGAACCACCTTGGCCCTGATGACATCTCGATACGGTGACGTATATTTGCGGGCGCGGGATTCCAGTTCGTTCCGTTCCGGGTCGGTCAGTTCGATCACATACGGGCTTTGCCTCGGCATTGCGAGCACCTCCGCCGAGATTCAGCCTAACCCCAAACCGCCCAAAACGGAAGCTATAATACGTCATCTTATTTATGAATAGCAGCACTTAGCGTATGCGCCTGCGGCGGTCGCGCGCGAAAAACCGTCGCGTTCATATCGCGCGTCTCAAGCGTCTCATGCGACTTTGATGTTCTGCGTTCGGCGGGTAGCGGCGTGACCCCGCCGAGAGATGTGAGAACAGCCGGAGCGGTGGGTGAGGGAAATGCGTGCGCGCGAAAAAAAGTGACGGAATGAAGCCTATTGATGCTTTAGAATCAACACAAGTGGCATTCTGCCTCACTTTGGAGCCCGTCTCAATCTTCTCAAACGTCTCATCATCCTCACCTCGGTTCGTCGGGCACGTGGCGCTTCGCTGGCGAACATCGCTATCACACCGAAGGTCAGGGAGGGGGTGTTGATGAGTATCTGGACGGTCTGCGGGGGGTTGATGGTGACGCGCCTAGCGCAGATTATGGATGAACTGCCGGCGAGGAACCGGAGGGCGCGGTTTCAACCGCGCCGTCAGCGGCACGCGCCCATCTCTCGTGGCTTTCCGCGGTGAGCGGAGCGCCGGCGCACTCCGCTCACCGTGGCAAGCCTAGGAATCGAGATCAGAGGGGCTTGCGGCGGGATTGAAACCCCGCCCTCCTCAAAACGCCCGGGCGTTCATGAATAAACCTGGCCAGCGCGGCCTGGATGGTGGAGCTAAGGTGATCAGCTCAGTACGAGGCGGTCAATGCGCCCGCTGATATCCTTCAGGTAGGCTGCGTCCCCGCGCCGCAGCTCCGCGGTGAACGTTCCCGTGTAGCCGACATCGATAAAGGCCTGGCGCACAGCGACCCAATCCACCGCGCCATCGCCGAGATCGACGAACTTGCGCGTTTTCGGATCCCAGTCTTTCAGGTGGACCTTGACAATCCGATGGCCGAGCTCGTGGATCCAGTCTTGCGGATAACCGACCGGCATAACGTTACCCGTATCGAAATACGCGCGAACGCTGCGGCTTTTGAAGCTGTCGAGGTATTGAATGTAATCGCGAGGGCTCAGCAGAAACTTGCTCTGGTCGCACACCTCCTCCATCGCGATGGCGACTCCGAGCTTTTCCGCGAGTGGCAGCAGACCCTCGATCTGCTTGCGCGAACGGACCCACGCTTCTTCGTAGGAGACGTCTGGCTTCACGACGCCGGGAATCATCAGGATCGCATCCGCGCCCCACGCCTGCGCGTTCTCAAGCGCGGCGGACTGCGCTTTGAAGCCCTCCGCCGCGACTGCGGGATCGCCGCTGCTCAGCGGGTATTTCCAGTTCATCGGATTGGCTACCGACCCGATGTGAATCTTCGCAGCGTCCGCCGCCGCTTTGGTTTCGCGAACCAGCCGTGCATCGAACGTCGCGAACGGCTCCATCTGGGTGAAGCCGCACTCGCGTGCGAGCTTAAAGCCCTCCGCCATGCTGAGACCGGAAGGCAGCATGTTGATGCGGAGTCCTTTCGGATTGTGAAGCCGCCGTGCCGCGCCGCTCGCGTTTTTGCCGCGCAGCATCGCCAAACCGCCCGCCGCCCCGGCTGCTGTGATCTTGATGAACTCGCGCCTCCCCATTTCCATAGTTACCTCACCGTGCCGTATGTGCATTTGCCGAAGCTTGCGCGTGGCATCCGCCCCATTCAGGTGGCTGAAAAGCGCGCTTCGAGCCGTCATTCTGAGCCCTTCGGCTCCACTCAGAGTAAACTCCGCGAAGAATCCGTGCAGCTAAAAACCAAAACAAATACGGAGATTCTTCCTTCGGCTTGGGTCAGAGCCTGCCCTGAGCGTAGCGGACGGGACCGCCTTCGGCTGATCAGAATGACACGTTTTCCGGGCCTCTCAGGAGCCTGCGAGCTACTTCCCCGCGGGCGCGGTCAGAATTGGAAACGGATCGATCGCCGTGCCTTCCCACCAGTGTTTCTCCGGACCCAGTTTGTAGACGGCGAAGTGGAGGTGAGGTTCGAGCGGCGAGGCGTCTCCCGTGGATCCGACGTACCCGATCCGATCGCCTCGCTTCACCACGTCGCCTTGCTTGAGGCTTTCGGCGTAATGATCGAGGTGAGCATAGTAGTAGCAGTAGTCCCCCGCCGAATCGAACTGGTAGACTGTCAAACCGCCTCGGACGCTGCGAAATAGCTTCTTGACAACGCCCGCGCCTGCGGCGACGACCGGCGTTCCGCGCGGAGCCGGAATGTCGATTGCCTCATGTTTACGGCCGCCGGTCCGCGCTTCGCTGAAGCTGTCGCGCAGCATCTTCGCATCAACACCACGAACAGGAATCTCCAAACGCCGCCGATCGAGGGTCTGATAGTCTGCGGCGGAAACCGGTGGCGCTTGGGCGTTCTCTTGAGCGGTGGCAATCCCGGTCAGGAGCGCGAGCAGCGCAATCCCGGCGGTCAGCGTGATCGCTGCAGTTGCGCGTGCGATGGCGTGCCCTCCTCGAGCAAGACGGGCGTGCCGGAGTGTACCATGCGAGCCAATTCGGCGGCATCCCAGTTTGTCAGGCGGATGCATCCGTGCGATTGGGTGCGCCCGATGAGGGCCGGATCCGGTGTGCCATGGATGCCATAATGGGGTTTCGAAAGCTGAATCCAAACCACGCCCACCGGGTTCCTGGGGCCCGCAGCGAGAGTCGCTCGCGGGTGCTTGTTTTCGGAATCCCAGAACAGGTTGGGGTTGTACTTGTACTTTGGATACCACTCCACTTTCACAACCTTCCAGTTCCCGACCGGCAAAGGATCGTGCTGGCTACCCACCGTCGCCGGATCGAACGCCAGGATTTTGCCACCCGAGTCGAGCGCCGCCACGCTGTGCGTGGACGCGTCAACCACCACCGAGGCCGCCTGCGGCGGCGGCGGCGTCGCCACGTTGGGCACCTCGATCTGCTCGCCGGCGCGGCGAAATCCCTTGCCGGGATTGAGCGCCCTGAGCAAGGCCGGACTGGAATGGAATTTCTCCGCCAGCAGTTCAACCGGCGAAGAGTAATTGAGCTGGCGAAAGCGCGCCTCCCGCAAGATGCGCCGCTCCCCGGCGTCGCGCCCGCTCACTTCCGGCAGGCGCGTAAAGTGTCCGTTGACGTCCTCGAGCCGAATGACGTATGGGATCACGGCGGGCGGCAGATTCGGGGGCGGGTGCGGCGGCGAGGCAGACTGGCTGCTGGGTTTCGGCGGCGGATTTTCTGGCGGGGCCTTCTGGGGTTGCTTCGGCTGGACGTGCCCGCTCGCCTGATCATCGTTCAGCGCGTCCCACGTGGTTGCATCAACCGAGCCAATGGCGGGCAAGCCGCTGGCCGACTGGAAGGCCGCAACCGCTTCGGCGAAATTGTTGTTATATTCGCTGCCGATTTCTCCGGGTGAGAACTTGAGCCGGTCGAGCAGGATTCCGGCGCGCACCACGGCGTCCCCTTGGGAATGCGGACCAATTTGATCGCGGGTGTTCGGGTCGTTGATCTTTGAAACGTCTAAACGGTGGTGTCGCCTGCTCGAGGTGCGGCGTTCTCGGACGCGCTCGCGGCGGGTGGTCTGCCGCTGGCCGCGCACTGAGCCCGGCAGCGCGATGAGGCCCAGCGCCAGAACCAGCGCGCAAGCCATGCTAAGCCGGCGGATGTCACCACTGCGTATTTCGCGCGGGCGCTTTCCAGGCGCCGCGTCATGATGGCGAAAGGCACTCACGCTCGCTCCGCTGACGATTTGATGCGCGGGTCGATCACGATAGTGGCTTTTATAGTGCTTCGCGCGGTGTTAGCGCGGAGCTTCGTTTTCAGGGTCCCCTGCATTCCAAAAACCGCGGACTTCAAAAACGGGGGTCCGACGCTGCTTGCTGGATAGAATCGCGAAGCGTTATAGACCTGATGCCCGCAATCGGACGTCGCCCCGTCAACCCCAATTTTTTTGTCCGGTTGGAATTTTTGGCGGAGCCGCTTATCCGAAGATTTCAGCAAGCGGAAGGGAGAACCCTGGGAGCAATTCCGGTTCTTCGAATTTGGCTCCGGAGTCGGCTCGGCGGACTTCCGGTTCGAGTCTGCCGGAAACGTAGCGATAAGCGAGACGGGTTTTGGGATATATGAGCCACACGGCGTGGACGCCCGCTTCAAGGTACTGCGATACTTTCAGCATCAGGTCATCCGCCCGGTCGTACTTGGAAACAATTTCTACGACCAAATCCGGCGCAAGAGGCAAAGGAACCTGGTCGAGGTCAATTCCTTCCAGCCGCCCGGCGCGGATGAAAGCCACATCGGGCCTGCGAACTACCTCCCCGGCCAACTTCATGTCGGTCTCGCTGCAAACATCCCCCAGTTTGTCGATGTCGGGAAAAGTTTGGAGCCGGATGTTGAACCGGTCGCGAATTTTGTTGTGCAAAGAGCTCGCCGAAGGGGTCACTATGAGTTCTCCGTTGCTCAGTTCATAGCGCACGCCCGCCGGCTCTTCCAGGGCCGCGTAGTCTTTAACGGTCAACAACGTTTTGGTCGCCATGAGCCAACTCCAGCTTGGTTCAGATTAGCACGGGGTCCTGAGGATTGTCAGTCGAAGGAACATAGGCGGACTCGGGACACGGTGCGACATCGTAGCGCAGCGTTCGTAGTTTAACGCTGCGGTTCTTCGCGCCTAAACAGTGGCCGCAGGGTCGAAAACGCGGAAGGCCGCAGGGTTAAACTACGGACACTGCGCTATAAGCCTGCGACGCCGCGCTCGAGCGCCGGCCAGTATAGCGCCCGCTTCTTGTCGAAGTCTGAAACTGATCACGCCAGTCGCAAATTGAAAGCTCGTGAGCCTTCTGCTACGATCCCTCCTCGGGCGCTGTTTATGACCGGTTCCTGCGAAGAGCTTGCGGAGGCCATCCAAAAAGGCGACCGTCGCGCGGTCGCGCGCGCTATCTCGGGAATCGAGAGCGGCGACGAATCCAGCGTTGCTTTGCTCAAACGTCTGTTTGTCAGCTCGCGGCGCTCGCCCGTCATCGGGCTGACCGGCTCTCCGGGTACCGGAAAAAGTACGCTGGTGGAGAAGCTCGCAGCGGCGTACCGAAGGCGCGGGCTTCGCGTCGGCATTTTGGCGGTCGATCCCACGAGTCCGTTTAGCGGCGGCGCGATTCTTGGGGACCGCATCCGGATGCAAAGCCTCGCGGTCGATTCCGGAATCTATATTCGGAGCATGGCAACCCGCGGGCTGCTCGGCGGACTCGCCCCGGGCGTTTGGGACGCCGTGGTAGTTCTCGAGGCGTGCGGGTGTGACCTCGTTATCATCGAAACGGTGGGCATCGGCCAGGATGAGATCGAGATTGCCCGGCTCGCCGACGTCACCGTGCTGCTCCTCGTGCCCGGCGCCGGGGATAGCGTCCAGGCATTCAAGGCCGGCGTAATGGAGATCGCGGACGTTTTCGTGATTAACAAATCCGACGCCGGCGACACGGGCCGCACTGCGCGGGAGATCGCCGCGATGCTCGAGATGGCTGCAAATCCTGACGGGTGGCGTCCGCCGCTGGTGCGGACGGTAGCCACCACGGGCGAGGGCGTTGACGGCGTGCTTCGCGCCATCGATGACTTCCGAGTTTTTGCGCAGCGCACCGCTGTGGCAAGGCAGCGAACAGAAGAACGCTGGCGGCGGCGCATTTTCGAAATGCTAAGGCGGCGGTTGATCAAGCGTGTGAACCGCGGCTGCGATGCGCTCATCGCCGAGCAAGTCGAACAGATTTGCGGCGGGCGGACCGATCCGTACTCCGTGGCCGAAGAGCTGATACGAAATTGCTTCGTCGATGGATCGAATCATTGACCCATTGACTTGTTTTTCTCGGGGACCGCGCCCTCCTCGCCCGCCGGGCGCAGCCTCGATGAAGCAAGAGATCAATGGATCATTGGTTCAACCACCCAGCGACCCGATGACTATGCGCTTGCATCATGTTGGGGTGGCGGTCGAATCCCTCGCAGAGGCGATTCCGATTTTTACGGCGCTTCTGGGCGCCCCGTGCGCTGCTCCTGAGATCGTAGAAGATCAAAAGATTCGCGTTGTGGTCTTCGAGTTGGGCCAGAGCCGTATCGAATTGTTGGAGGCCACGGCCGCGGATTCTCCGGTTGCGCGATTCATCGACCGGCGCGGCCCGGGTGTTCATCATCTCACTGTGGCGGTTCCCAACCTCGCGGGTTTCCTGAAGGAGCTCGAGCGGTCCGGCATTCGCTTGGTCGATAAGGAGCCCCGCGCCGGCGCGGGAGGGGAACGCATCGCGTTCCTTCATCCCAAGAGTACGGCGGGCGTACTGATTGAGCTGGTTGAAGAGTAGCTTTCAGCGATCAGGTTTCAGTACTCAGCGGGCAGTGGTAGCCACGGTCAATCGCTGTTTGATTGACCGTGGGCCCTTCTGTCGAACAAAAACCCACGGTCAGGAAAGCACTGACCGTGGCTACCGCGACAAATGAAACTCGGACGATTCGAAATTCACGCCCTCTCCGACGGCACGTTCACGCTTGACGGCGGCCAGATGTTCGGCGTGGTGCCGAAGCCGCTTTGGGAGAAGAGGCTCGCCGCCGACGACCGCAACCGTGTTCGCCTCGGCCTCACTTGCCTGCTCGTGCAAACGGGCCGGAACAATGTTCTGATCGAGACCGGTGTGGGCGATAAATTCGACCCTAAACGCACCGATATTTTCGGGATTGACCATTCTGTGGCGATCTTACCGGCGGAGCTTAAGAGATTCGGGTTATCGCTCGAGGACGTGGACTTGGTGATCAATACCCACCTCCATTTTGACCACTGCGGATGGAACGTGCGGCGCGAGGGCTCGGGAATGATCCCGAGCTTTCCGCGAGCACGATATTTCGTGCAGCGCGGCGAGTGGGAACACGCCGTAAATCCTACCGAACGCGACCGCGGAAGCTATGAGCGCGAGTTTTTCGAGGCGGCGGAAAACCAGACCGAATTCCTGGAGGGCGACGCGGAAGTGCTGCCGGGCGTCCAGGTCGAAGTCCTTCCCGGTCACACGCGGCATATGCAGGGCGTGCGGATCAGGTCGGACGGCGAAGAAGCTTATTTCATTTCGGACATCGCGCCCACCATGGCGCACCTGCCGTACGCCTGGATGATGAGCTTCGATCTCTATCCGCTCGACACGCTGGCGACCAAGAAGCGATTGCTGCCTGAACTCGCCACCGAGAACGCTTGGGTTGTTTTCCCGCACGATGCGGCCACGCCCTGGGCGCGCCTTAGGGAGCATGACGGGCGAGTTGAGGTAGCGCTTTGATGGGTAAGCCACGGCACGGTTCTTGTGCCGTGGCTTGCTTGCAGGTTGGGGAAAAAGCCCGCGGCACAAAAAGCGTGCCGTGGCTACTGCCTTGTTGAGGATTCATGGCCAAAGCGGCAATTGGCATCATTGGCGGCAGCGGAATCTACCAGATGGCCGGCATGCGGGAAAAGGGACGCGTGCGGGTGGCGACGCCGTTTGGCCGACCGTCGGACGGTTACGTGATCGGCGAACTCGAAGGGCGCCGCGTGGCGTTTCTGGCGCGCCACGGGCGCGGACACGTGTTGCTTCCTTCCGAGATCAACTTCCGCGCCAACATTTACGGTTTCAAGAAGCTGGGCGTCGAGCGTATCATCTCGGTGAGCGCCGTCGGGTCGCTGCGCGAGGATTTCAAGCCGATGGACTGCGTGGTTCCCGATCAGTTGTTCGACCGCACGCGCGGACGCGTCTCGACCTTCTTCGGCAGCGGCCTCGCCGCTCACATCGGCTTCGCGGAGCCGTTTTGTCCGGTTGTGCGCTCGGCGCTCGAGTCGGCTTGCGCAGACGCCGAAGTGAATTGCCATACTGCGGGCACTTACGTTTGCATGGAGGGCCCGGCGTTCTCCACTAAAGCGGAATCGAATATCTACCGCGCCTGGGGCATGGACATTATTGGAATGACTACGCTGCAGGAGGCGAAGCTCGCGCGCGAAGCGGAGATCTGCTACGCTACGCTCGCCTTGGTGACCGATTACGACTGCTGGCACGCCGAGCACGAGGCCGTCACCGTAGATCAGGTGCTCGAATACCTCCGGCGCAATGTAGAGAACGCCCGGGAGATTATCCGCCTGGCGGTGCGGAACATGCCGGGGGCGCGTGCGTGCAAGTGCGGCTCGGCGCTCGCTCACGCGTTCATCACGGATCGAAAGAAAATTCCGGCGGCGACGAAGAAGCGGCTGGCGTTGCTCGTGGGGAAGTATCTGAGGTAGCCACGGCACGGTCTCCGTGCCGTGGGTTGTTTGCCCACCGGGAAAAAGCCCACGACACGGAACTCGTGCCGTGGCTACCGGCTCTTGTCTCTGATCTTTCGTTTCTGCGCTTGGGAGGGTTTGCGATGGCTTTGTTGGTGGTCGGCTCAGTGGCCTTTGATACGATTCGAACGCCGTACGGACAGGCGGAAGAGATCGCCGGGGGTTCAGCGACGTACTTCTCCGTCACCGCGAGCTATTTCGCGCCCGTTAACGTGGTGGCCGTGGTCGGTGAGGATTTTGGCGAATCGCAAATGGACATTTTCCGCGGGCGGCGTATCGACACGCTCGGTCTCGAAAAGACTCAGGGGAAGACCTTTCGCTGGCGCGGCGAATACAACGGTGACATGAACGAAGCCCGCACGCTGGAGACGCAGCTCAACGTCTTCCAGTCGTTCTCGCCGAAAATACCGCAACCGTATCTCGGATCCGAATTTGTCTTCCTCGGTAACATTGATCCCGCGTTGCAGTTGCACGTCCGCCGCCAGATGCCGAAGGCGCGCTGGGTGGCGTGCGACACGATGAACTATTGGATCACCGGAAAACCCGAAGAGCTGAAGACGGCACTCGCTGAAGTGGACGCCGTGGTGATTAACGAGGGCGAGGCGAGGATGCTTTCGGGAACGGACAACCTGCGCAAGGCGTCGGCGGAAATTCTGAAGCTCGGACCGCGAACTCTGGTGGTGAAGCGCGGCGAGCACGGAGCGGTGCTGTTCCAGGGCGAGTCGATTTTCTTCGCGCCCGCATATCCCTTGGAGCAGGTGCGCGATCCGACGGGGGCGGGCGACAGTTTTGCCGGCGGATTCATGGGTTATCTCGCGCGCAATGGCGGCTTCGGCGAGGCGGACCTGCGCCGCGCGCTCGTCTACGGCTCCGTGATGGCGAGCTTCGCGGTTGAGGAATTCGGCGTTTCGCGCCTTTTGCGCGTCGAGCCGCAGGAGATCGAAGACCGGTTCCGCGCGTTCAAAGCGATGACGCATTTCGATGTCTGATCAGACGGCAGCGGGCCCGCCGCATCTCACGCGAAGGATCGGCGCCGCGTGCTGGCTATGTATCCTGGCGGCGACCGTCTCCAGCCTGTGGTTCTTTGAGTCGCGCGGCCTCAGCAATCTCTATGGCGACGGGATCGCGCACGTCGAGGGCGCGCGGCGTCTCTTCGATTCGCTGACTCCGGGCTATCAGGAAATTGGCAGTGTCTGGCTTCCCCTGTTTCACCTGCTTGCCGCGCCGCTCGCCCTGAACGATACCTTGTGGCGCACCGGGCTCGCAGGAAGCTTCGTCGCCTCCGTCGCTTTTGCGCTCAGCGCTTGGTTTCTGTTCCGGCTCTCGTTCGAGATGAATAGCAGCGGCGTGGCCGCGGCCGTGACGCTGGCGTTCTTCCTCATCTCCCTGAACGTTCTCTACGTAGCCGCCACTCCGCTCACCGAGCCTCTCGCGGTGCTGTGGGCTGTGCTCGTCGTGTATGGTTTGTTTCGATTCCAGCAGTCCGGGCGAACGCGGATCGTGGTTTGGACCGCCATCGCGGCGTTCTTCGGCACGCTGACGCGCTATGACGGCTGGTCCCTGTTGCCGTTCGCGGCGCTGTTTCTGCTGTTCTGCCGCCGGAGAGGCTGGAAAGACCGGCTTGGCGAAACTCTTCTTTTCTGCCTGATCGCCGGCCTCGGCCCGGCGCTTTGGCTGGCGCATAACGCCTACAGGTTCCATAACCCGCTGCAGTTTTATAACGGGCCCTATTCTGCGCAGGCGATTTACCTTCACCAACTTGCTACCACCGGGTACCGCTACCCGACCGACGGCAGCGTGTGGCTCTCGGTGAGATACTACGTCGAGGACCTGAGGCTCGTGTTCGGACCCTGGAGCCTTGAGCTCGCGGCGTTGGGCTTGGTGGCGTGGATCCTGAACCGGCGGATGCGAGAGCGGCGTGCTGCGGCGCTGCTCTTTCTCGTTCCGGTCTGCTTTTACGCGCAATCGCTGGCCCACGGGAGTGTACCGATCTATGTGCCAACGCTGCCGCCGCACGCGTATTATAATCTGCGTTACGGCGCGGAGATGGCGCCCGCGCTGGCGCTTCTGCCGAGCTTTCTCGTGCCGGAGAGTGTCTCCCGGCGCAAACGCCTGGTACTCGGTGTGATCTTGTGCGCGATCCTCACATTTCAGGCTTTGGGGATGGCGTGGTCCGGAGCGCGGCGGCTGGCGACGGTTCGGGAGAGCATTCTGAATACGCCCTGCAAATCCCTTGCGGAGCAGGATGTGATTCGGTTCTTTCGCGCTCATTATGACGGGGAGCGCGTTCTCGCGGAAGCCGGCGCGTGGCCCTGCCTGAATCCGAGCGTCGGGATTCCGTACCGGAAGACGTTGACGCCGCGGAACCGGAAATACTGGCGGCAGCTCCGCTTTGGCGCCGCCAAGTGGGTGGGCTGGGTGATACGGCGAAGATACGATTCCGTGGACGCGCTGATGCGCGCCTATCCGCCCGCGTTTTCGCACTTTCAAGAAGTTCTGAACGTGCCGCTTCCTCATCACGAGCAGCTCGAGATTTACCGGCGGCGGAGACGATAGCCGTGCGAATTCCATTTGCTAAACTGCACGGACTAGGCAATGACTTCATCGTTTCGGCGCTCGACCGTTGGCCCCGCCGAGGACGCGATTCGGCGAGGTGGAATGGAGGAACGGGGCCGCGTCGGCAAATTTTTCCTCGTGTCGCAAAGGCTATCTGCGAACGGCACACCGGCATCGGCGCGGACGGATTTTTGCTCGTTCTATCACCTCGGAGTTCCGCCAACGATGCTCGCGTGCGATTTTTCAACGCCGACGGCAGCGAAGCGGAAATGTCTGGCAATGGAATCCGCTGCGTCGGCGCATTTCTGGTCGAGTCCGGAAATCGGAAGAGCCCGCTCAGGATTGAGACGGCCGCTGGGATTCGGACACTGGAGCTTCTGGAAGCGGAGGAAGGGAAGTGGGAGTTTCGCGTCGCGATGGGCAATCCTATTCTCGAGCCGGCTCGGATTCCGTTTCGCGCTCGCAATGCGGCCGCGCCGGTCGTGGGCTACGCCCTCAAGACACCGTCGGGAATTCATCGGGCGACCGTTACCTCGATGGGCAATCCCCATTGCTCGCTCTTCGTCAAACGATTTAGCGAGATCGACTGGCCCGCGGTGGGCCGCAGCATTGAAATCCACCGGTGTTTCCCGAATCGTACTAATGTTGAGTTCGTGAGAGTCGTTTCGCGACGGACGATCGAGGTGCGATACTGGGAGCGCGGCGTGGGGATTACGGCGTCATCAGGCACGGGTTCGTGCGCCGCCGCGGTCGCGTCGATTCTGAATGGCTTCAGCGGCCGCCGTCTTCGCGTACGTACGGTCGCCGGCGACCTGAAGGTTGAGTGGCCCGAGAATTCCAATGTCACGCTGATCGGGCCCGTGCAAGCGATTGCCGAGGGAAACTACAGCTATACGGGCGGATAGCGTGCTTGTGACACGGCTCCGCGATTCAGATTTTTTTTGGCGAACACCTCTTGCAATTCGGTCTGCTGCGTGGTAACTTACTAAATTGTCGCTGAACGATTGCAAGGCTTATCAGCCGCTGGAGAACAGATACGCTTAGTTTAACCACCTGAGGCGGTGAATCAAGTAGGTCTCTTCCTTCCGAAGCCCTGCCTGTTTCGCCCAGCCAACCCACACAATTCGAAGAAGATACTCTGCGGTGGCTCCCGAGCTACGGCGGTCGAATATTGTGGGCGGTGCGAGGTTCCGAGCCGGACGCTTGAAGGTTTCAAACGCCCGGCCCAGAATCTCGGCGAACGCGCATCGTTCGGATGCGAGGCGCTGACTGGGAAGGCGAGGCGGGAAGCGATTCCCGTTTCGCGCTCAATGCTCTTTGAAAACTGAATAGTGCGGCGTCTACAAGTGCTCATCTGCCTGAGTTGTGGATTCAGGCAGGTAACAAAGGCGAATCTGCGCGGCGCAGCCGCGCATTGAGGGTTGAGTGATCTGCCGATTGAACATTGGGAAGCGCGAGAGCTGCTTTTCAATCATCAATCATCAATCGCAAATCGCCAATCGTTCGATGGTTTGGGTGTGTTGAGCAGATTTTATGGTCAAGCTACTAAGGGCGTACGGTGGATGCCTTGGCGCCAGACGGCGACGAAGGACGTGGTTACCTGCGATAAGCCTCGGTTAGGGGGAAACACCCATTGACCCGAGGATCTCCGAATGGGGAAACCCTTCCGGTGAAAACACCGGAAACGGCCCGCTGAATATATAGGCGGGTACGAGCGAACCCGGGGAAGTGAACCATCTCAGTACCCGGAGGAAAAGAAAACAACAGTGATTCCGCCAGTAGCGGCGAGCGAACGCGGAAACAGCCCAAACCCAGTCTTCCTTATTGCGCCATTGAATCATTGAGTCATCGAATCATTGAAGGCTGAATGCGAATATGGCCTTCCAATGATTCGATGATCCGATGGAGCAATGACTTAATAAGGAGGGCTGGGGGTTGTAGGACGTACGTCGGTTTAGAGCCATAGAGTTACCAATCCAGCGGCTAATCAAACGGCTTGGAAAAGCCGGCCACAGAGTGTGATAGCCACGTAGGTGAAAGCTGACTGGACTCTAACGAACGTTCCTGAGTACCGCGGGGCACGAGAAACCCTGCGGGAACCCGCCGGGACCATCCGGCAAGGCTAAATACGTGCTGGCGACCGATAGTGAACTAGGACCGTGAGGGACAGGTGAAAAGAACCCCTGCGAGGGGAGTGAAATAGTACCTGAAACCGTATGCCTACAAGCAGTCGAAGGGCTACGCCTGGGTGAGCGATCATCCGGGAACGCCTGACGGCGTGCCTATTGCATAATGAGCCGGCTAGTTATTGTCCGTCGCAAGGTTAAGCGATGATCCCGCGAGAACGGGGGAGCGAGCCGAAGCGAAAGCGAGTCTGAACAGGGCGTTCAGTGGCGGGCAATAGACGCGAAGCGGGATGATCTACCCTTGGTCAGGGTGAAAGCCGCGTAACAGCGGCCGGAGGCCCGAACCGGTGTTGGTTGAAAACAGCTCGGATGAACTGAGGGTAGGGGTGAAAGGCTAATCAAATTCCGTGATAGCTCGTTCTCCCCGAAATAGCTTTAGGGCTAGCCTCGGAAG
>JBOGKE010000033.1:0-3344 GCA_050745265.1 Terriglobia bacterium | reverse complement strand
GTAGGATCCGTGCCGTGTTGGTGGGAGATTTTTGGCATGGGTCTCTGCGCGCTCACTGACGGCTACGGCTGTGGCTACAACACGCCGAACTATTACCCCTACTCCGGCGGAGGAAGCACTGGCGGAGGCGGCAGCAACCCGCCGCCCAAACCCGCGCCACCGGGCTTGCAAGTGTCAACGAGCAAGCTCATTGTGGACGTGAACCGTTGCGCGGCTCAAAAGGCCGACTCCGTCAGCGCGGCCTCCCTGCTCGGCGTTCAGAACAACAAGATACTAAACACGCTCTTTGGAAGCTCCACCGCATCCATGAGTCGCTTGGCTTTTGGCACGAATCCAAGCGCATACGTACCCGAGGGAGCAGGCTTGGTCGCTGGAGCGAAGGCAGGAACAGCCTTAACCGCGACGGTCCAAACGGCTGGAAGGATTGAAGTCAGTCAAGGTTTTCAGTCAGTGTTCACGACCGTCGCCCCTACCTCCTTCGGGCAGACCGCCGTAGGGCAGTTCGTGATCCACAACACGTCAGCGGCGGCAAACCTCCTAGACATCTTCGGTAAAGGCCTCTTCGTGTACGACGCGGCGGCCTACGTAGGTTCCCTGATTGCGTGTACAGAATGAAACCCGGAGTACGCACTACGTTGGAAACGACTGAGCCGCGGACCGGTCTTTTGTGCCAAGTGCGGAGAACGCTGCACCTGACTCCGGAGTGTTGGGATAAACATGGTCACTTAAAGGCGGGTCTGGGATTTGCATTGATGATCTGCACAGCCGTTTCCGGTGCGAAATGGTACGCATGGGCTGAGCACCAGAGCGGCGCGTTTTACGTGCCTATATTTTGGACTGTTGCGGCCGTCCTGATATTCGTGCTCGCTCCAAAGAAGCTTGAACTGTTACACTATTGCTCAGGCGCATATTTCATCCTCGGCGTAATTGGAACTCTACTTGGGCGCGCCCCGAGCTTAGCAATCGCGCTGGAAGCGACGGTGATCCCTGGAGTCGTCTTCGCCGTCTTCGGTTTTCTCACCATGCCGAGGCGGAGGCAGGGAGGCGGCTGACGCAGTGGGGCGGGCGGAACTCGTGCCCTGAAATGGGCGCCTCGTACAGGTTCCCGGGGGGTTGCGGTGCCTACGGCACCGTATGAGGGGGTGACACGTCTCCCGGCCCTGAATGCGCGCGGGTGGCGCAGACGTCGTTTTGTGATGTCTGCGATCAAGTGGCTCAGCCTCATCTTATGCTCGCGTCTGTGTTCACGCCGGCCGGGGCTCCCGCGTCGCAGACATGGCCAACTACGCCATGTCTGCGGCGCGAAGCAGGCAGCGCAGAGTTGTACCTTAACTGTGCGGTTTTTGGTTTCATCAGCTCCGCGCCTTCGCGCCGACAGGCAGTCGTACCCTGTCAATCCGCAGAATCGGATTGGGCTGCACCTTTTCCTCGGCAATGGCGTATTCCGCGTAGCTCGCCCATTTCCATTCCCCAGGGTGTGTGACGAACCCGCGCCGGACCGGATTCGAGTGTTTGTATTCGAGCGTCTCATCATACTCCTTCCTCCCTGCCGGCTGCAGGGAGGCCGCCGCGCTGATCGATGTGCCCGGCCCCCCGCCGCTCCCGCCGAAGCCCTCATCGCACCCGGCGGCGCTCACGCCGCGCCGGACTTCAACAATATTCATGCGGATTTAATCGCAGCTTAACCTCGCCGGCCCACGATCAAGGTGAGCTTGCTTGCGGCCGGATGGCGAAGATCACTGCTGTCCAGGCCCGGCGTGCGACTTCACCACAGGGAGGACCGTCATGATGCGCCTGTCGAACCGGGTGGCGGGTATGCGCACCGCACTATTCGTCATCAGCGCTTTTCTTCCGGCCGCGCTATGCGGGCAGAGCGCCGGCACGCGCCCAGCGGCCTCGAACCCGATTCAAGCATCTCGCCCGGCCGATTCGGACGTGAAAATCCGTCAGTTGGAGCGGCAGATCCAGGCCCAGCGAAACGAGATCGCGCGGATCGAAGAAGCGCTCACAAAGGAGGACCGGCTGCGGCAGAACCTCGCATCCACCCACGACAAAGCGGCGGAGGGCGATCCGGCGGATGGTGTCGCGGCGAGTCCACCGCAATCGAGCCCGCCTCATGCCTCACGCGCGCCATCGCTCGCGGCGAAGAAGCAAGACCCCGGCAGCGCGGGCTCCGAGCTTCCGGCGATCTCGCTCAACATTGGTCACGCAACGCTTACGCCCTTTGGATTCGTGGATGCTACAGCCTTCTTTCGGACGCGAAACCTTGGCAGCGGTATCGGCGCCGCTTTCGGCTCCCTTCCATTCTCGAACTCCGACCAGGGGCGATTATCGGAGGTTCGCTTTTCCGCCCAGAACTCGCGCTTCGGTTTGCAATATGACAGCGAGTTCGACCGAAATCGCGTGCGCGGCTACATGGAGACCGATTTCCTCGGCGTTCAGCCGGGAAATGCGTTTGTCACCAGCAACAGTGACAGCTTGCGCCTGCGGCTGTACTGGGTCGACCTGACGCGCGGAAGGTTCGAGTTTCTCGCGGGGCAGTCGTGGAGCCTGCTCACGCCCAGCCGGAACGGCATCTCGCCGGAGCCTTCACAACTCTTTTACACACAGGATATGGACACGAACTACCAAGTTGGTTTGACGTGGGCGCGCCAGCTTCAGTTCCGCTTCGTTTACCATGCCACGCCCCACGTGGCGGCGGCTCTGTCGCTGGAAAATCCAGAACAGTACGCGGGCAGCGCGTTGACGTTTCCTGCCGGTTTCGACGCGAACCAAGTAAGCACCGGATCAAACACTACTACGCCCAACGCATTTCCCGACGTCATCGGCAAGCTCGCGTTCGACGGCGATCCCGGCGGTCATCACGTCCACGCCGAAATCACGGGCTTGTTCTCGTCGTTCAAAACGTACAACGCCGCTTCGGATCGCACGTTTGCGGCGGAAGGCGGCGGCGGCTCGATCGGCGCCAATTACGAGCTCTTCAAGAACTTCCGCCTATTCGCAACCTCCTATCTTAGCGATGGCGGCGGTCGCTATCTCGACGGGCTTGCCCCGGACCTCGTCCTCCGTCCGAACGGCCGTGCCTCGCTCATTCGAAGCGAGGCCGGGATTGGCGGGTTCGAGTTCCAGGCTACTCCGGATAACATGCTCTACGGCTACTACGGCGAGATCTTTATTGGCCGGAACTACAGCGTGATCGAAGCGCCGCAGGGCGGCGTCCCGGCGTATGTTGGCTACGGCTTTCCGGGAGCCTCGCCTTCGGCGAACCGCGCGATCCAAGAAGCGACCTTCGGCGTGATTCGAACCTTCTGGAAAAGCCCGCAGTACGGCGCGCTCCAGCTCAT
>JBOGKE010000032.1:0-30303 GCA_050745265.1 Terriglobia bacterium | reverse complement strand
CCTCTCGCCCGGCGCTTGCGCCGGGCGAGAGGCGCGGCAAGAAGACGTGGGAGCTGTCCTTAACCCCGGGCTTACGCCCGGGGCTACGTTCTTCCGGCCTTCCGGGCCTTTTGGCCCCTCCCGTCTGAAGTTTCTGGAGAGCGCAGTCGAGGGGCTCAGCACTGACAGACTCCGTTTTTCAGCATCCTCAGGCTGTGGCTGCCGGCTTCTGCACGGCGTCATCTATTTTGTGCCGGATTCGCGCCTTTATAAATTTTGGCGTTTTTGATGAGAAAGACGGGAAGCGCGGCGGAGAGTTGCAGCGGCTCAATCACAAAGCCGAGCTCAGGAGCCTGATAATAGCTCATGCGGCAGAGATCCTGGATGCTTCCGCTCAAGACACGATTGTAGCTGAGCGCATCGAGCCGTTGCTCGGCGCCGGCGAGATCGGTAGTGCAAAATCCCAGGTGATGGAGTCCGGGGCCGTGTTCCGACAGGAAGGTGGAATAAAGCGTGGCGCCGGCGACGGGCGAAATCAGCTCCACCATCGTCGGGCCCAAGTGCCCAATGCCGATACGCAAACCGAAACTGGCGCTGCTCCCGCTGAAGCGCGAGTTAGCGTCGGTGGCCTCGAACACCGAAAAGGTCGAGCCGAACGCGGCGGTGAAACCATCCATCGCCTTTTCGAGGTTGCCCACGACCATCCCGATGTGATGCGGCGTGACCAAAGACGTAAAGTCCTTGCTCACCCGCAGAGCTTTCTGGAACGCGTCGCTTTCTCGGAGCTTGTCGGCGAGGCTCAATCGCCCTCCCTGCCCGCCGCCACGAACGCCACGCAGACCGGCGAGTCGAGCTTCAGTTGCTGGCCGGTGGTCGTGAGGCGGCCGGAGCGAGGATTGATGCGAAATACTACCACGTTGGCCGAATTCTGATTGGCGACGACGAGATACTTGCCCGATGGGCCGATGGCAAACATGCGCGGGACTTTTCCTTCTACGGGCGCGTACTCGACCGGCTTCAGCTCGCCCGTCGCGGCACCCACGGCGAATACGGCAATCGTGTCGCTGCCTCGATTTGAGGCATACAGAAAACGCCCGGAGGGAAGGATTTGCACTTCGGCGCCGGTGCTCTCGCCCTTGAAATCCGGCGGCAGCGTGGAGACGACGTGAATTTCCCGCATCGAGCCGTTCTGCGCGTTGTACGAAAACGTCGTCAGCGTCGAGCCCATTTCGCTGATCACGTAAACGAACTTGCCGTTGGGCGAGAAAACGAAATGCCGCGGGCCCGAGCCCGGCTTTACCGTGGCCCACGGCGGATTGGCGGGCGAGAGCGAACCCTGATTGAAGCGATAGACGAGCAGCTTGTCGGTCCCGAGGTCAGCGGAAATGGCAAACCGGTTGTCGGGAGATACTTCGATCGAGTGCGCGTACGGTTTGCTCTGCCGCTTCGGATTGACGCTCGACCCGTGGTGCTGAGCGAAGCCGGTGGACGGCCCCAGGCTCCCGTCGCTTTCCACGCGGAAAACCGCGACGTTGCCCGCGCTGTAATTCGCCACCAGAACATATCGGCCCGTCTTATCCACCGAGACGTGGGCCGGCCCGGCGCCGCGCGACGAAACCTGGTTGAGAAATTTTAGTTTGCCCGTCCCTTGACTAATCGCGAACGCGCTCACCGCCCCGGTGGGTTCGCCGTCGAAATGGCCGGTCTCGTTGATGGCGTAGAGATACTTTCCGTTCGGGCTCGCGGCGATAAACGAGGGATTCACCGTCTCGGCGGCAAGGCCGAGCGAGGCGAGATTCCCGGTTTTCGCGTCAAACCGGTAGACGTAGATTCCCTTGCTTCCGTGCTTGGTGTAGGTGCCGATGTAGACAAAATACTGGCCCCGCGTGGAACGTTGTGGCGCCGCGCGAACCACGAACGGAATAAGCTGGAAACTCCCGAGAAGCGTCAGAATGAGCTGATGCCGAATCATCGTGACCTCCAACCCAGGGCCGGTGGCCTGCGGCTGGCATAGATGGCCCGTTCAGGGCTGCGAATCCGTTGACGAGGCCCGAAGGGCCACTGCGCTTCGAACCCAGGCCCGCAGCCTGGACTGGCATAGGCCTTTCGGGGCTATGAACCCGTTGACGAGGCCCGAAGGGCCGGTCTATCCCAGCCCTGGGCGAAAGCCCAGGGTTGCCGGGCGCGCCCTCAAAGCCAGCCCTCACGGGGCGGCCCCGTGGTTAAGTCTTCCAATACTTCCAATTTGAATAATTAACGCCCAGGCGGGAGGTTACGTTTTCCGGGCATCCGTCCCAGTGAGCGACCATCTGATTCCCGAGGTACTGGAGATCCTGAATGCCCATTTTGCTCGTGTAAAACCCCTCCATAACAAATTCACGCAGGGATTCAAAGAACGCGACGCCCGCAGAGTCCTCGGGCCTCGCCTTTTCAGGGTCCGCGAGGCGGTCGAGCGTTTCCTTCTGCTGCGCCTGAGTGCAATCGACAAAGTCGTGCCCGTAGTCGCGATTGCACCGCCAGTCGAGCCAGGCGAGGCCGCCCTCCAGCCGGAATTTCATTTCGCCGCCGCGGAAGTTGACAAAGTCGTCGATAAACTCGGGCACGCCCGCTTGTGAGGCGCTGCCGGAGTGATCGTCCGCCGGAATGATCCAGTCCGAGAGAACGCAGACCGTCTTCCACTGGTGCGGATCGAGCGCCTTCGGCTGGTACGCTGCAGCGGGCGCTGCGCTCGCGGCGGACGGGGTCATTTGGGGCGCGACGGGCGTTGCGGCCGCGGGAGCCGCTCCCGCCAGTGCGGACGTCATCGCCACGGCGGGCGCGACGGAAATCACTTTGAGCAGGTCGCGCCGATTCAGCGCTCCGGAGTGCTTTTCGCTTTCATTCGAAGCCATACTCCACCTCTCGTCTCTCGTCTCTTGTCTCTTGTCTCTGCCCTTAAACGCTCCGCTTTTTCACCTGATCGGCGGCGTATTCGGACGTTCTCCATGCCAGCGCCATAATCGAGAGCGTTGGATTCTTGTCGGCGTTGCTCACGAACGGCGCGCCGTCGGTGAGAAACACGTTTTTGCAGTCCCAAGTCTGGCAGTGCTCGTTGAGCACAGAGGTCTTCGGGTCGGAGCCCATGCGGCACGCGCCCACTTCGTGGATCACGGCGCCGCCCGCCGTAATGCCCCAGTTATCTTCAGCGCTCCAGCGGTCGACCGGCTCGCCGCCCGCGGTGCGGAGAATCTCGGCGAAAATCTCGCGCGCGTACTTGGCCATCTGAATTTCATCTTCGCTCCACTTGAAATGGAACTTGAGCACGGGAATGCCCCACTCGTCGACCACGCGATTGTCGATCTCGCAGTAGCTCTCTTCGTTCGGAATCATTTCGCCGCGCGCGGAGAAGCCAATAGACGTGCCGTAAACCTGCCGCGCTCGCTGCTTCAGCGGCGCTCCGTATCCCGCGCCCAAGACGTGCCGGCCGCCAAACCACCCGCCCGGCATGTGATGACCGCCGCCCATTTCGATGTGGAAGCCGCGGGCAAAAGGCATTTCGTGCCGCGCCTGCTTTCCGTAGTTCCACCACGGCATATAGAGGTGCATGCCGCCCACGCCGTCTTCGTTGTGCGGCGGCAAACTTACCATTTTCGGAAAAAAGGCCGTCGAGCCGTCGACCCCGACCGTATCCATCAGGTACTTCCCCACCATTCCGGTCGAATTGCCGACGCCCTGCGGAAATAGCGAGCTTTTGGAATTGAGCAGGATGCGCGCCGTCTCGCACGTGCTCGCCGCGAGTACCACGATCTTGCTGCGCACCTGCACTTCCTGACGGGTTTTCTTGTCGATGTAGGAAACGCCCGTGGCCCGTCCGTCTTTGCCCATGAGCACTTCCCGACCCATCGCGTTGCAAATAAGTTTGAGATTGCCGGTGGCCATGGCGGGAGGAATCAGCACGGTGGGCGACGAGAAGTTTGATGAGGTGGCGCAACTGCGGCCGCATTGCCCGCAATAATGGCACGCCGCGCGTCCGTTGATCGACTCCGTAAGAATCGAAAGGCGGGACGGAACGCAGGGAATCGCCATCTTCCGGCACGCGTCCTGGATCAGCAGCTCGTAACACCGCGGCTTGGGCGGCGGCAGGAATTTGCCGTCCGGCGTGTTCTCCAGGTTCTCGGCCGTGCCGAAAACGCCAATCAACTCCTCGGTTTTATCGTAGTAAGGCGCCAAGTCGTCGTAAGAGATGGGCCAGTCGAAGCCCTTGCCGTCGCGCGAATAGGGTTTGAAATCGTACGGCCCCATGCGCAGAGAAATCCGTCCCCAGTGATTCGTGCGGCCGCCGAGCGCGCGCGTGCGCCACCATCTCCACTTCGTGCCCGGAGCGTTCGTGTAAGGCTCGCCAGCTAGCTCCCAGCCGCCGAGTCCCGGGTCAAAATAGCCGTTGGGCTTTTGCGGCGTCGGCGCGCCCCGGTGCGGCGCCTGATAGGGCCACACCATCATCTTGGATTGCTTCGCAGTATTGAAATATTCGCCCGCCTCGAGCATCAGGCACTTGGCCCCGGCTTTCGTCAGGACGTAGGCAGCCATCCCTCCACCTGCGCCAGACCCCACGATGATCGCGTCGTAAACCTCGGGGCTCCGAATTACTTCAGGCATTCCGGCCTCCTGGAATCCACACTTTAGCTCTGCGGGAATATTGTACACGCACTGGAGGAAAATGGGGAAGCGCTACCGAAGATTCAGGAGGTGGTAGCCACGCGGGAGCTCCCTGCCTGTCTCCTTGCGGGGCCTGATTTACCGCGTGTACACTGAGCGTTGAGGTGATTTGAGATGAATCGCCGGAAGTTTCTGACCGCGGGCGGCGCCGGAATCGCGGCGAGCGCGCTTGGCGGACCCTTCGTGTTCTCGAACAGCCCCGCGGCAAGCGCATTCGTCAGCGCCCCGGACACGCCTCCTATCCGAGGCGACAACGAGTTCTATCGAGGCAACCGAGCGCCTCTCACGCCGAGCCCGCTGATGAAGCTCCCGATCGGCGCTATCGAACCTCGGGGCTGGATCCGAGAACAGCTCGTTCTCATGTCGCACGGGATGACGGGCCACCTGCCGGAGTTCAGCAAGTACCTGCAGCCGGACAGCGCCTGGCTCACGGGGAAGAGCACGGATTACGGATGGGAGGAAGTGCCTTACTGGCTGCGCGGCTTCGCAGACCTCGGATACATTCTCGGCGACCCGCGGATCAACCGTGAGTCGCGCCGCTGGCTCGACGCCGCGCTCACGAGCCAGCAGCTTGACGGCTATTTTGGCCCGCCGGTGAACAAAGCAAAGGACGATCTGTGGCCCAACATGCCGATGCTGAACGCGTTCCAGTCGCTGTACGAGGCCACGGGCGATCCGCGCGTGATTCCGATGATGACGAACTATTTCGGTTACCAGCAGCGGCTGCCGCGAGCGCGTCTGCTACCCGGAAGCTGGCAAAAAGTTCGCGGCGGCGACAATCTTGCCAGCGTCTATTGGCTCTATAACCGGACGGGCGACGCCTGGTTGCTGGAGCTTGCCACCGCGCTCCACGAGCAGACGGCGGATTGGACCGCCGGCCCGCAGACGCATCACGGCGTGAACACTGCGGAAGGCTTTCGCGAACCGGCAACTTACTGGCAGCAGGCGCGCGATCCGAAATTTCTCGACGCCACTGAGCGCGATTACCGCTTGGTGATGGATGAATACGGGCGCGTGCCGGGCGGCATGTTCGGCGCGGACGAGAACTACCGGCCCGGGCACACGGGGCCGTCGCAAGCCGCTGAAACCTGCAGCATGGTTGAATTCATGCACAGCTTCGAGATGCTGCTCGCCATCACCGGCGACGCGATGTATGCCGACCGGTGCGAGAACGTCGCATTCAACTCGCTGCCCGCCGCCCAGACGGCTGATCTCAAGGCGCTGCACTACCTGACCGCTCCGAATCTATCGCAGTGCGATACGTCGGGCGTGCACGTGTTTGATAATCGCGGAGAAATGCTTCCCTTCTCTCCCCGCGTCGTCTACCGATGCTGCCAGCACAACGTCTCCATGGGCTGGCCCTATTACGCGGAGCACCTGTGGATGGCGGCACCGGACAACGGGCTCGCCGCCATTTTCTATGCTCCGAGCGCGGTCGAGGCGCGCGTGGGGCACGGAGCGAAAGTGCGAATCGAAGAGGAAACCGATTACCCGTTCGGCGAAAGCGTCGAATTGAGGGTGGCGGCGACGGAGCCGGTGCGATTTCCGCTGCTGCTGCGCGTGCCGGGCTGGGCCGCGGGCGCGGAGGCCGCGCTGAACGGCCGTCGGCTCGAGACCGCGGAGATGCGACCCGGGCGTTATCTCGCCATCGAGCGGGTCTGGCGCGATGATGATCGCGTTGGCCTCCATTTTCCGATGCGAATCGAGTTGACCGAGTGGAGAACGCAGGGAGATGCCATTTCCGTTAGCCGAGGACCGCTCACGTATTCGCTTAAGATCGGCGAGCGCTGGCAAAAGATCGGAGGAACCGATGCGTGGCCCGATTCCGCGGTTTACCCCACGACGCCCTGGAATGTGGGCCTTTTTGCCCGCGAACGAAATCCCGCTTCGTCCTTCACGGTGACCAGAAAAAGCCGGCTCGCCGCGCAGCCGTTCGACCTCGACTCGGCGCCGGTCGAAATTCACGCCCAGGGCAAAGTCATCCCGCAGTGGACGCTGGCCGAGAATTGCGCCGGTCCTCCGCCCCACAGTCCCGCCTCCTCAAATGAGCCGCCGCGCGATATGGTCCTGGCGCCGATGGGCTGCGCGCGGTTGAGGATCTCGGTGCTTCCGAGCCTCGCCGGCTAGCCCGGGCTATTCACGAACGTTCCAGGCGAGGAAAAGGCACGTACGGCCCGTACCGCGGGGCCCTGGCGCTCGCCGAGGCAAGAGCGGCATCAAATTCATGGAGACCCACGAAGGCGACGCAATGACAACAGCGGAAGGTCGTGTTCAGGTGGCCTATTTCTCGATGGAGATCGCGCTCGATCCTGCGATCCCGACTTACAGCGGCGGGTTAGGCGTTCTGGCGGGAGACATGCTGCGCTCGGCAGCCGATCTCGAGCTGCCGATGGCGGGGATCACGCTGGCTTATCGAAAGGGCTACTTCCGGCAAAAGCTGGACGCGCGCGGCCAGCAAACCGAAGAACCCGATGCGTGGCAGCCGGAGCTGCACCTGGGAAAGACCGAAGGCACGGCGCGCATCCAGATTGAAGGGCGCGACGTCCACCTGCGCGCCTGGCGGTACGACGTGTCCGGGAGTTCAGGGCGCACTGTACCGGTTTTCCTGCTTGACGCGGATCTCGAGATGAACAGTCCGTGGGACCGAACGCTGACCGATTCTCTCTACGGCGGGGACTCCCATTACCGCATCTGCCAGGAAGCGGTGCTCGGGATGGGCGGCGTTGCGATGTTGCGCAGCTTAGGATTCGATCAGCTTGAAATCTTCCACATGAACGAAGGGCACTCCGCCTTTCTGGTTCTCGCGTTGCTGAAAGAGCGGCTGGGCGAGCGGGATTTCGGCTCGCTGGAGGGGGCCGACATCGAAGCGGTCCGGCGGCAGTGCGTCTTCACCACCCACACCCCGGTGCCCGCTGGGCACGACCAGTTCGCCTGGGACCTGGTCGAGAGGACGCTCGGCGAGCCTGTAAAATCGCTGCTCGGGCGGACAACGTGCGGCGGGGATGCGAGCCTGAATATGACCGACTTGGCGCTCGGATTTTCCCGCTACGTCAACGGCGTGGCAATGCGCCACGGGGAAGTGTCGCACGACATGTTCCCGCGCTATCCGATCCACTCGATCACGAACGGAGTTCACGCCCTCACCTGGACCTCGCCGCCGTTCCAGGAACTCTACGACCGCGAGATCAAAGATTGGCGGCGCGATAACGCCTATCTCCGCTACGCCGTCGGCATTCCGCTGGATAAGATTCAGGAGAGCCACCGGCGCGCCAAGCGAGAGCTGATCGAGGAGGTGAGCCGGCGATGCGGCGCGCCGCTCGACGAGTCCGTCCTCACCATCGGGTTTGCCCGCCGCGCCGCGGCCTACAAACGGGCGGACCTGCTCTTTTCACATCCCGAACGGCTGCGCGCCATCGCCCACACCTCCGGCGCTTTGCAGGTAATCTATGCGGGGAAAGCGCATCCGGGCGATGAGGCGGGCAAGGCTCTGATCCGCAGAATCTTCGAGGTCACAGGACAGGTGCAACCCGACGTGCGCGTTTTCTACCTGGAGAGCTACGATTGGACTCTGGCGAAACTGATCACGGCCGGCGTGGACCTTTGGCTCAACACGCCGCAGCGTCCGCGGGAGGCCTCGGGAACGAGCGGAATGAAAGCGGCGCTGAATGGCGTGCCCAGCTTCAGCGTGCTCGACGGTTGGTGGATTGAAGGCTGCTTTGAAGGTGTGACCGGGTGGGCGATCGGCGGAGCAGGAAGCGCCGCCGAGATTGACGCGCGGGACGAGGTTGAATCGCTTTACCAGAAACTGGAAAACGTGATTGCGCCGATGTTCTACCGGCGCCCTGAAGCCTACGCCGAGGTGATGCGGTCGGCAATTGCTGTAAACGCAAGCTTCTTCAACACGCAGCGGATGGTCGCGCAGTACACGTCCAACGCCTATTTCCCCGAGACCCTGCTGCCGGTTCCGGAGCAGCCCGAGGGGACGTTGCGCCCGGCTCAGGGCGCAGAAGTCGAGATCGGCACGAGCGTGCCCGAAATGGACGCGAGGGCCGAGGACGCCGGAATCGCATCGGTTGGACAGGTGTGACCGGTGTGCGCCGTCTGGAAGCTGGAATCCGGAACTTCGCAATCTGGAATCTGGAATGTGGAATCTGGAAATTCGGAATCCGCAATCTGGAATGTGACACTTCGGAATCTGAAATCAGCATTTCGGTTCTCCCGCTGTTCGTTGCACGCGCGTCGGCTCACTCGATTCCCGGGTGCGCGAACCATGCGGCCAAAAGTTTCCCCCACCGGACTGCCGCGCCGCCCGTCGTCACCGCTTGGGCTTCGCCTGCGTCGCGGACTCTTCCTCCGCCCGCGGCCACACCGGAGCGGCCAGTTGCACGCGCCAGATCGGGCCGCCGTCGTAGAGCGTCGCGTCAGCTCTCAAGAATGCCGGCGCCTTGCCGCCTAAGATCCAGATGTTCACGTCGGGCGGTTTCTTGCCCACCAGCGGCGCAATCACGCCGGCGAGTCCGCCAATCTTAACTTTGATCACGTAGTGGATCGCTCTGAATTTCTCACCGGCCACAAAGAATGGCTCTTTGCCGCTCGAAGAGATCAGGAGCTTCACCACGCGCGGGCTTGACGACGCGGTCACATACGACAGCGTTTGCGGCGCGTTCGGGTTCATGTTTCTTAGCAAGATGTCCGTCATGCCGTTGGAGAGATCCGCGGGCAACTGCAGCCGTTTCGTCGAGACTTTCTCCTTACCATTCTTGGTGGACTTGACCGTCACGCGGCCGCGCACGGCATCAATTGTCGCATCCGTCGCGCGAGGAAAAGCAGGGCCTTTCTCAACCTGGTGATCGCTGAGCAGGCGAAAGTAGTGGTGCTGAGAAAACACCGTCGTGTCGCTGTCGAGGGAGCCGTCCGGGAAGTGAAACACGAGCTCCGTGGTCACACGATCGCCGCGCACTAACGTCAGATCATCGCCGGAAGCGAGGATTCGGCCATCGAGCGTCTGAAGCACCAAAAAGCCGTGCGACGCGCCCTCCCGGTAGCGCACCGGAACGGGACCCGCCCAGTCCTTGCTGCAGCCGAGAAGCGACGCGCAAAGTGCGGCGACGACCAGCGCGGCTTGAGGGCCACTGAATCTCCGCCACGGCGGCCGCGGCATGATATCCACATCTGCTGGCAGCGATAAAATTCGCATCATCACCACGACGCTCTACTGCTGTTGATGATTTGGCCTGCGGGAGTGGACGCGCGAATCTTCTCGCCGGCGTGCTCGTGGTAGCACAGTCTCCTGCGCATCCATCACCCGCTGTAGCCGCGGCGCCTGGGTGCCGCAGTTCTGGTTCAAACAAGAACCCAAAAGCAATTGGCGGCGCGTGCGGCGGCGCGCCCCCGACGCACCCACGACAAGCGGAAGATGGTATAATCGAAATAGTTCGGACTCAAGCGGACCTGTGCGCACCTTGGAATTGAGAAGAGTAACCCATTGCCAGAAGAACGATTAAAGCTTGCGGTCTTTATTGACTTTGACAACATTCAAATCGGCGTGAAGGACACGCTCAACCGGGAATTTGACGTGGCCCTGGTCCTCGAAGCGCTCAAGGAGCGCGGCGAGGTGGTGGCGAAGGTCGCTTACGGCGACTGGTCGCGCGCCGGCGATCACAGCCGGCTCATGACGCAGCACGCCATCCAGATGGTGCAGCGCAGCGTCACGCCGCGCGGCGACAAGAACGGCGCCGACATCAATCTGGCTCTCGATGCGATCGAGATGGCGTTCACGCGCCATCACATCAATGCCTTCGCGATTGTGGGCGGCGACAGCGACTTCATGGCGCTGGTGGAAAAGCTGAAGCAGTTTGACAAGCAGGTGTTCGTCATCGGCGGCCGCGCCTTCACCAGCAATATCCTGCAGAAAAACTGCACCGAGTTCATCGCCTACGAAAACCTGCTGAGAAGCGAGGGCGGCCGGCCTCGATCCCGCCGCGGCGAGGCCACGCCCCGCGCAGCGACGGAATCGCATTCGCTTTCGGAAGCCCTGCCCAACATTCAGCGCGCCCTGCAGATCCTCGCTGATCGCGGCGTCGCGCCGCAACTCGGGTTGCTGAAGAGCACGCTGCTGCAATTGGATTCAACTTTCAGCGAGCGCGATTATGGCGTGGGCTCATTTCTCGAGTTTATGCAGAAGGTGGAGCGTGGGGGCTTCGCCAATCTCCGCCGCACCGAGCGCGGATATTTGGTGGAGCTGACGGATCTTCCCGCCGAGAGCAAGCGGGTTCCAGCCGACGGGGGCGCGGAGGCGGACACCGCCGAATCCGCCGCTGATCAACGGGCGCAGAGCGAACCTATCGAAGTGTTTACCCCGGATCCGGCTGCGGTTGAACTCCTGCGGAAGGCTCTGGTGCTGGCCGCCGAGAAGGCGCCCGGCCGGCCGCTCTATTTGCGCCACGTGCGGCAGGGCCTGCGCTCTTTGCAGCAGGACTTTGACGAGCGCCGCTACGGCTACCGCGGCACACTCGACCTCCTTCATCATGGCCAGCGCGAGGGCGTGCTCAAGCTCCAGCGCGACCATCGCGGCGTCTGGCGAATTTACCCCGTGACGGGCGCGCCCGCGCCCGCCGAGCAGGCCGCCGAAATGCCGGAAGTCGCGCCCGAGATCGAGCCAATCACGGTAGTCGAGACGGTCGATGTCGCTTCGCCGGTTGAGACGCCGACGTCGGCCGATTCTCCGCCGCCGTTGTGGGCAGAAAACGCGACCGAACCCGCGGCGGCCGCTGAACCGCACACCGCCCAGCAAGCCGCGACACCTCCCGAACGTAAGACACGCCGGCGCGCCGCGACGAGCACCAGCAAACCCCGCAAATCCCGCAAGAAAACGGGCGAGTCGTAATCGCCGCCTGCCGCCGGAACGCGCCGGCGCGCGCGATGAAACCCTCCGATTTTCGCTTGCTTCACTCGCCAAAGCGGGATGCGATGGGGAATCGTCGTCCCGTGCCAAACGCCTTTGCCGTGACTTTTAGCGCGGGCGCGGCTTGACCGCGCTTGTACTCGGCACGAGTCACCGAGCGCACGATCTGCCGGACGACCTCGGGATCGAAGCGGAAGCGGGCGGCAATTTCCGACGCGGTCTGATTCTCCTCGATGTAGGCCCGAAGCACCGGATCAAGAACTTCGTAGGGCGGCAGCGTGTCTTCATCCTTCTGGTTCGGACGCAGTTCGGCCGAAGGCGGCTTGTCGATCGAAGCCTGCGGAATCGGGCCGTCATCCCCACCTGGTCCATTGATCCATCGCGCCAGCTTGTAGACCATGGTTTTCGGAACGTCGCCGATCACGGCGAGCCCGCCCGCCATGTCGCCGTACAAGGTGCAATATCCGGCGGCGAGTTCCGACTTGTTTCCGGTGCTCAGCACGAGGTGTCCGAATTTGTTGGAGAGCGCCATCAGAATGTTCCCACGGATGCGCGCCTGGATGTTCTCTTCGGCGGCGCCCGCCGGCATCCCTTCAAACACTCGCGCCAATGCCGCGAGATAGCTCTGGTAAATTTCGGTGATCGGAATGACGTCGTAATGGATGCCGAGATTGTGCGCGAGAGCCTTCGCGTCGGTCGCGCTGCCCGGCGACGAGAACGGGCCCGGCATGCTCACGGCGTATACGCTGCCCGGCCCGAGCGCCCGAGCCGCAAGCACCGCGACCACCGACGAATCGATTCCGCCGCTCAGTCCCACCAGCGCGCTTCGAAAACCGCACTTCGAGATATAGTCGCGCACCCCGAGCACCAACGCGCGATAGACCGACTCCATCTCGCACGGCGGCTCGGCGACAGTCGAGGACGTGGACTCGCAGCCGCCGTCCGTCTCGAAGAACACCAAGTCCTCTTCAAACGATTGCGCCCTTGCCCTGAGTTTGCCCCGCGCGTCAAAGGCGCAACTGGACCCGTCGAAAATCAGACTATCGTTGCCGCCCACGAGATTGACATACACCACCGCTGCGCCGTGCTCTTCGGCGATGGCCTTCAGCATCCTTTCCCTGAATTCCATCTTGCCCGTGGTGAAGGGAGAAGCCGCGATGTTGAGCACTACGCGGGCTCCGGCCCCGATCGTCTCCTGAACCGGGTCGCGCGGATAGAGCCGCCGCGCCGGGAAGCTCTTGTCGTTCCAGGCGTCTTCGCAGATCGTGATGCCGAATCGCGCCTCCCCGAACGAGACGACCACGGGCGCCGTTCCCGGCTCGAAATAACGGGATTCGTCAAACACATCATAAAAAGGCAACAGGCATTTCGCGTAGTCCTCTTCCACTTTTCCGTCTCGCAGCACGGCGGCGACGTCCGACACCGGTTTGCCCTCTTTCGCGCCCGACCTCCGCACCGATCCCACCAATGCCGGAATAGGCGGCAGCGCGCGGGCCAGGCGCGCGAGCTCTTCCTCACAGCGCGCCACAAAGTCCGGCCGCTCGACCAGATCGCGTGGAGGGTATCCGCACAGCGCCAGCTCGGGAAAAATCACGAGCCCGGCACCCTGATCGAGAGCGCTCTGCGAAGACGTGAGAATGCGCGAGGCATTTCCGGCAAAGTCGCCCACCGTGGCGTTGATCTGAGCCAGTGCGATTTTCATTGTCGGGTTCGGGAATGGCCGCTGGTTTGTTCCCCGGCCCTCATTGTGACTCGATTCGCACGTTTGAGGCCACACCCCGATCGGGGAATTTGATCCAGGTGATGCCCGCGGTGGGATCGTAGTACCACGCAGTGTGCGAATTCCGAAGCGCTTCGGCCGACCCGATCCCGTTGACGGACTCGCCGTTCAAGGTGACGCGGCGAGGCGCGACGCCCTGCCCGTGCACCTTGAATTCGAGCGAGCGGGCGGGAGGTTGATAGGAGCCTTGTCGCGCGGAAACGCCGATGGCCACCTGAGAAGGAGTGGAGGTGACGCGAATCTGCTCGAGCAGGAAATCTCCGCGCTGATATTTGAAGCTGAGGCCGTCGTCCTCGTAGTATTCGCGCTCGGAATCTCCGTTGGGGTAAACCTCAAACGTGACCGGATCGATCGGAGCCTCGCCCGTGTACTCGACCGGCTGCTCGGTGGGTATGATCGCGCCTCCGCGCGCGAAGATCGGAACCTTGCCCAGCGGAGCATCGACGGTGACGTTCAGCGGGCCGTCGTAAGCGCGGTCAGACCAGAAATCGACCCACCTTCCCTTCGGGAGATAGACGCGCCACTTCCATTCGCCATCCTTGACGACCGGCGCGACGAGCAGATCATCGCCGAACAAAAACTCTTCCTGCTGCGCTACGGCTTGGGGATCGCCGGGATAATCCAGCAGGAGCGCCCGCATGACCGGGAGGCCGCTTTTCGACGATTCGTAGAACGCGTCGTAGAGATAAGGCAGCAGGCGATACCGCAGATCGATCGAGTCGCGGTTGATGCCCTCGCGCCGGATTCCGTACGACCAAGGGTCTTGCTCGCGCGTGCCGAGGCTCGTGTGCGTGCGGGAGAGCGGATAAAACACGCCGGCCTCGAGCCAGCGAGTGTAGAGGTCGGGGCTGGGGCTTTCGGCAAAGCCGCCGATATCCGCGCCGGCAAACGTCAGACCGGATAATCCCATGCCCAGCAGTTCGGTCACGCTGATGCGAAGGTGATTCCAGGTGCTGGTGTTGTCGCCGGTCCACACGGCCGCGTAGCGCTGGCCGCCAGCGTAAGTATCCCGCGTGAGAACAAATGGCCGCTCATCGGGCCGCAGGCGGACGATGCCATCGCGTGTCGCCTGGGACATCAACATGCCGTAGACATTGTGAATCTTCGCGTGAGGACTTTTGAGGCCGTGATCGTAGAAGACAGTGTCAAGTGGCATCGTCTTCGTAGGCACGTTGAAGATCGAAGGTTCGTTCATGTCGTTCCAGAAGCCGGCGACGCCATCCGAGATGAGGCCGCGGTAGAGCGTTCCCCACCAATCCCGAGCGGCTAGCGAGGTGAAATCCGGAAAGGCGCTCATTCCGGGCCAGACCGCGCCTTCATAGATCGAGCCGTTGGGCATGGTCACAAAATCGTGGCCCGCCAGCCCTTGTTGATACACCCAGTAATTCGGGTCGACTTTGATACCCGGGTCGACGATCGTCACCACTCGAAATCCTTCCCGGCGAAGATCGGAGAGCATTCCGACGGGATTCGGGAAACGGCTCTTGTTCCACGTAAAAACGCGGTAGCCGTCCATGTAATGAATGTCGAGGTAGATGACGTCGCACGGAATGTGGCGAAGGCGAAAATTATCCGCGATGAATCGCACTTCATTTTCCGGATAGTAGCTGTACCGGCTCTGCTGGTATCCGAGCGCCCAGCGCGGCGGCAACGGCGTTCGGCCCACCAGCTCCGTAAAGCGCTCGAGAACCGTCTTCGGATCAGGTCCGTAGAAGAAGTAGTAATTCAGCTCGCCGCCTTCGGCGCCAAAGGAGTAAATGTCTCGGAACTCGGAGCCGAAATCGAAGTGCGACCGGTAGGTGTTGTCAAAGAAGATGCCGTAGGCTTTCCCTTGGCGAAGCCCGATAAAAAACGGAACATCCTCGTAGAGAGGGTCGGTGGCGGCATCCCAGCCGAACGCGTCCGTGTTCCACATCACATAAGCGTGACCGCGTTTGTCGAGCGGTCCGGACTTCTCGCCTAAGCCGAAGTAGTGCTCGTCCAGCGGCATCCACTTCGAACAGCGCACATACGCGCCGTCGGAGGCCATGCCTTCCGCGTCCGCATCCTTTGCGATGAGCCGCCCGGAAGGATCGTAAAAGGCGATGCGAAACGGTGAAAGCTGAACCCGCGCTTGGAGGCTGGCCGTACGGATGGAGCGGTATCCGCCCATCCCGGAAAAATTGACCCTCACCGCTGGCCAGTTTCTCTTAGCGACCGCCCACGAAGAGTCGGGCCCAAACCGCGGTCGCGCAGCCATGCGCACTCGGATCAAATCGGGAGCAAGAACGGTGAGCGAGACAACGGCGTGATCGTTGTGAAATGTGATTGCGTTCGCGGTGGGAGGCGCGGCGGTCATGGCCCCGACCGGCCGCCACGCCGCGTGAAGCGGCGGAGAAAGCACGCACAGCAGAAAAATCGCGGTGCAGGCAGCGTGTCTCAGATGGGCGGGGGAGTGCGTTTGAGGAGGACGGGGCATTAGCGGAGCGTCACTGCGTGGGAGCGTTTCTTGCGCCGACTCGCCCCAAAAGCCTCTGGCTTCCCAGGCTGGAGCATGACATTCAATGCTTCGCGGGGCGCGAGGAAACCGTCGTCGCGCCCCAGCGAAAAACCAGATAACGTAAGCGGCTCGGGCGCCGGAGAGGACGTCGTTCCCGCGCCTCCGTCGTTATTCCCGCGCCAGCGGAAATCCAGCCGCGGAAAAAGGAGTACTGAGGTTTGAAGCCCCGGCTTAACCCGCAGAGCGCTGGAGACGATTGTCACGTGCCTCTCATCTCTGCGTTTTTGGCTATTGGCCCCCGCCGAGTTCGACGCTCTGGGCGACCAGCCCATTGTTCAAGCGATCATGGTACTTCACCGAAACCTGCTGGTTCGTTTGTCCGGAAAGATCGTCGAGGCTGCCTTTCTTTCCGTTGACGCGAATCCTCGTCCCCTTGGTGATCTTGATGTTAAACGGCGTCCCGTCCGAGTCCGTCACCACCAAAACCTTGGTTCCTGAATCCACCATGGAAAGCGTCCCCGAAACGGTTTGAACGCCCGCCGCATATTTGGCGGTATAGTTCGTTCCCGCCGCCTTTGCGTGGTGCGCGTGGTGGTGCGCCGGCTTGGCAGCGTTGGTCGTTGTCCCGGGCTCCTGCGCGGCCTGCGGGGCCGGGTCTCCGAAGACCAAAGCGCCTCCCAGAAGCGCGGGCAGAGATAGAGCGATAGCAAGAGCAGCGAATTTCCTCATGGGTTCACCTCTTTCCCCGCAACGGATGATGCGGATGTTTACTTCGAGTTGTGCCCCTCCGCTCGCGCATTGGCGCCGGTGCAAATGGCGAGAACATCCCTCCATGCCGGCGAACTACCTGCGCGCGGCCATACGGCATCACGCCGTCCCTTCACGCGGACCGGTTTGCGCACGCCGCGTTCGGAGCGCCCGAAGCCGTACCTGCGTTCGCGCAGCCTGAAAACCGTACCGGAAGCCGCCGGGCAGCGGCCCCGGTCTCGGGTGCGTTCCTTAGCTTCCGCTTCCGCTGCTTGAAGCCGGTGCGGCACGATGACGCCCGTAATGCGAAGGCCTCACCGAGGTTACGGTAATCGCGTCTCCGTTCTTGGTTCCCTCTACGCGCACCATCCGCCCGGCATAGGGGGCGAATTTGTCCTGCTGGTCAACGGTGTACACTTTGCCGTGCGACACGAGCACGTACTGGCTGCCACCCGCCACACATTTCTTCACACACGCCGCGGCCGCTGCCGATGCGTGCGAGTGCTTGGGGCCGCACATGCTGTCGCTAACCACCCCGACGAAAGTACTCGCCCATGCCAGACATCCGAAAACCAACAGGGCTGCAACTACCATTATGAGTCGCTTGGTCATCTGGTGTTCCTCCTTAAAGGATTGTGAAATCTCGTTGATTGTAATCGATCACTTCACCCGGCTAACGCTACCCGCTCTTCGGAAGGCTGTTCGCGCCGCCGGCGCCCCATCTCGCAGCAGCCGATCTCCCGAGGAGTTTTGATGCGTTTATACTACATCAGTAAAAGGCAAACCTCAAGCGAGGCGAGCGGTTCGTGGCGCCGTCTGCGATGACCGAGATGCGAGTTTGTCCGCTACGACACGCCGCATAGCCGCCGGTATTCGACGTCCGAGCCGGCCGGCAGCAGCACCCAAAGCGTGTAGATCCCGAGCGCCGTGCCCAGCGGAAAATGGATCAGCGAGATGATCGCGAGAACGATCATCAAAATTCGCGCCCAGGTACGCCGCTGCAGTAGTCCCCAAGCCGCGATCAATCCGGCCACACCAAACGCCATGAAGAACAATCCGGCAAACGCCGCAATCGGCAGCACCAGCGCTCGCCAGCCGAAGGGAAGGAACGGCAAGGCGAAATGGCCGAAGAAGAGAAGCGCAAACCCGGGGATTAGGCGCAGCGCTGACCACACGAACCACAGGATCGCCACTATTTGGAGGTGGCGTCCAACGCGCCCTCGGGCAACGCCCTCGGGCGCCGGCGCAGACGCGCTCACGGGTTGAACCGGGCGTCCGCAGGCGCTGCAAAACCTCTGGTCGTCAGCGATATTCGCGCCACAACTTGCACAGAACATCAGCATCCTCCTTGCTCCGATAATGCGATGTACGTTTTATCCTGCTTCCTGGTTCCCGTTTCGAACCCCGCGCGCCGCGCCCATCGCTGAGCTTGGCGCGAGCGCGTTTCAGTCTTAATTGTATCCGCCCGGCGTGAGGTTACGGAACAGCGCGTGCAGCGGAACGGGCTGCGGAAAAATGCACTTCGAACTGTCATTCTGAGTGCCACATGGGTCTGCGGCCCACCCATTGGAATGAAAATCGACAGAGCGAAGCGAAGGATCCCTGCATTGAAGAATCAAATAAATACGGAGATTCTTCGTCGCCTGCGGCTGCTCCGAAATGTTCGGTCGGTACCCCTCACCCGGCTTAGAACTATCAGGGTGCCCGAGGAACGAGGGCGGGTGAGGGGTCATTTCATGCTTCCGGGTGTCGCGAAGCGACATGAGAAACTCCTCAGAATGAAATGACAGGTTCGGGGTTTTTCCGCCGCCGCGGAAGCCGCAGTGATCTCCGCGAGCTCAGAGTGAAAGCGTTGAGAGCGTCAGCATCAGCACCTGGGCATCTTCGACCGGATCGGTGTAATAGTCCTTCCGCACCGCTCGCAGCGAAAATCCTAAGGAGCGATAGAGTTCAATCGCGGGGTGGTTCGAGGCGCGCACTTCGAGCGACAGGGTTTTCGCTCCGTCTTCGAAGGCGCGGCGGCAAGCCTCCGCGAGCAGCGCCTTTGCGATCCCAAGCCGCCGCCGCGCGGGATGAACGGCCAAGTTTAGGATCTCGGCGTGATCCAACACCCGGCGAAGCGCCACAAAACCCCAGATTTCATCCGGCTCCGGATTGCCTTGCCCGGCAACCAGAATGAGGCCGCCAGACTCTTCGGCGAGCCGGGCATAATCGTCTCCACGCCAACTGTTCCCCGGCCCCGCCTCCTGTTGAATAGCGAGGACGCCTCGGAGGTCGTCTGCAATGAAACGCCGGATCATCATGCGATAAGCCGCCTGCCGTTTAAGCTGCCGTCCCGAAACGCCAGATGAGACGCTTGCGACAGATGAGAAATCTCCGTTGCCGGCAGCCTTGGTTACGAAACGGCAACAGGGGACCGATAAGAGATTCTCCCCGAAAGCCGCCGGGGTCACAAGATGGGAACCGGGCGGGCAGTGCCGCGTTCCGGGGCGCGGCACTTGTCACGGGCTCGCGCCGCCGGTTAAGATGCGATCTCTAATGCGGGATCGGCTCCATGGCGCTTGACGTAGTCTCCCACTACCGGATCCTCGAAAAGCTCGGCGGCGGCGGCATGGGCGTCGTGTACAAAGCGGAGGATGTCCGCCTGCACCGTTTTGTGGCGCTGAAGTTTCTGCCCGAGTCCGTGTTGGCGCCGGCCGCGGCGGGAATCGCGGTGCATCCGGGCGGCGCGGGGCCCGCCTCGCAGGGCTCGAGCCCGAAACCTTCCGACGCCATCGAGCGCTTCCGCCGCGAGGCGCGGGCCATCGCCGCGCTCAACCACCCGAACATCTGCACCATTTACGACGTTGACGAGCACGACGGCCACCCGTTCATCGCCATGGAGCTGCTCGAAGGCCAGACGCTGCGCGACCGCCTGGCAGCGGCGGGTTTATCCCGCCAGCTGAGGAGTGGCGGCGTAAAGCCGCCTCTACGACTCGATACGCTGCTCGATCTTGCTATACAGATTGCCGACGGGTTGGACGCCGCGCACGCCAAGGGCATTATCCACCGCGACATCAAGCCCGCCAATATTTTTGTCACCGATCGCGGATCAGCAAAGATTCTCGATTTCGGCTTGGCGAAGCTGACGGAGAGCGACGCGCTCGACGAAGCGGCGCAGGATTCTCCCACCGCCTCCGGCAGCTTGGGCCTCACCACGCCCGGGATGACAATGGGCACGGTGGCTTACATGTCGCCCGAGCAGGCGCGTTCCGAGCCGCTCGACGCGCGCACCGACATCTTCAGCTTCGGCGCGGTTCTCTACGAAATGGCGACGGGCCGGCAGGCTTTCGGCGGCAACACCACCGCGGTGATGTTCGCGGCGATTCTCACGCAGGATCCCCCGCCGCCAAGCCAGCTCAGCCCCGAGGTTCCCGCCAAGCTCGATGACATCGTTGCGAAGGCGCTCGAACGGGACCGCGAGATCCGCTATCAGAGCGCCGCCGATCTTCGCGCTGACTTGAAGCGGCTGAAGCGCGACAGCAGCTCGGGCCGAGTGGTGGCGGCGAATGTCAGCCCGCCTTCCGGCCAGCAGCGGGCGGCACCGCCCTCTCGCGACGTCTCGTCGTTTTCTGGGCCGCGCGCGCCCCAACCGCCGCCCCCCGCGAGCGCCATGCCTCTCCCGCCGTCACCGCTGCCCGCGACGGGAGAGCCTCCATTCTCTCAGCCGTTTCCCGGCACGATGGCCGATCCTGCCGGCGGATTCGGAACTCTCGACGCGCGTGCCGCGAGCCGGGCGGAGCGGCGCGCCGCCGAAATTCCGACCTCCCGCCGCGCGTACTGGATCATTCTCGGGATGGCCGGCGCTGGGATCGTCATCTTCCTCATCCTGCTGATCCTCAGCGGGCACCAAAGCAATCAGACCGGAAGCACTGTGCCGCCCGTTCCGTCGATGCAGATGACTCAGCTTACGCATACCGGCAAGATCGGCGGCGTCTCCATCTCTCCCGATGGCCGCTATGTCGCCTACGTCACGGGCGACGGCGGATTGAGGAGCCTCTGGGTGCAGCAGGTGGCAACGCACAGCAACATTCAGGTCGAGCCGCCATTAAAGAACGGCGGATACGAAAGCCTGACGTTCTCCCGCGACGGCAATTACATTTACTACGTCAGCTACGGCGCCGGATCGAGCGGGGTGGGCCGCCTGTACCAGGTGCCCACACTCGGCGGCGAGCCTCGGCAGGTAGCCAGCGGATTGAATTCGGCGGCGGGGATTTCGCCGGACGGGAAGCAGGCCGCATTCATCAGCTACACAGGCATCCGGCAGGGAGAGACCAAGCTGGTGGTGGCGAATCTCGACGGCAGTGGACAGCGCGTGCTCGACACACGCAAGCTGCCCAATCTTTTTGACAACAGCGGCCCGGCCTGGTCGCCGGACGGCAAAGTGATCGCCGTCTCGGTCGAAAATGCCTCGCGCGGAAATCTCTACTACGGCGTCGTCGCCGTCGACGCACGCAGCGGGCAGGAAACTCCCATCGGCGCGCCGCAATGGGGATACCTCGGACGAATGGCATGGCTGCCCGACGGCAGCGGGCTGATAATGTGCGCGCATTCGTCTATGGGCAACAGCCAGATTTGGGAGCTTTCTTATCCTGGTGGCCAGGCGCGGCAAATTACCCATGATTTGGCTGTTTACACGGGTCTCGGCTTGACGTCGGACTCGACCACCCTAGTGACCACGAGCAACCAGAGCTCTTCCAATCTCTGGATCGCGCCGCGCGGCGATACGAACCGAGCTCGCCAGATCACTTTTGGAACCGGCGGCCATGACGGATATGCGGGCATTGCGTGGCTGCCGCAAGGCAAAATCCTTTATGCCGCCTCCCCGGGCGGGGTCTCACAGTTCTGGGAGATAGACAGCGGCGGAAGTAATCCACGGCAGTTGGCGTCCGACATGTCGGGGCAAAACGCGTTTTTGCCCTCACCCTGTGGCGACGGCCAAACCCTCGCGTTTTCGTCTATGCAGGCCGGCCAAGCAACCATATGGAAAATGAATTCAGATGGCAGCAACCCCAAGCAATTGACGCACGTCCATTCGGCCCTTTACCCGGCCTGTTCGCCGGATGGGAATTCGGTGGTTTTTGAATCGCTCGATGGCGGCCAAGTGGCCCTCTGGAAAATTGCCGCTGCCGGCGGAGAGGCGACGCGGCTCACCGATTACCCCTCGCAATTTCCCGCCTTTTCGCCGGACGGCAAATGGATCGCCTTTCTGGACATCGCAGACCTCAGCAATATCCAGCTCGGCGTGATTCCGATCACCGGCGGCCGGCCCGTCAAGACGTTCCCTTTCACCGCCAGCAATCCGAGTAATCCGTTCCTTCGCTGGACGCCCGACGGCCGCGCGATCAGCTACGTCGATACGCATCGGGGCATCTCGAATATCTGGGCGCAGCCGCTCGCCGACGGCTCGCCGAAACAGATCAGGCATTTCGATTCGGGCGAGATCTTCAACTTCACGTGGTCAAAGAACGGCGATCTCGCGCTCTCGCGCGGCTCGACCAGCAGCGACGTGGTCTTGATCAAGAATTTCAGATAGCGCGGCGCGGCTGGACCGCTAACTTGCGGAAAGGCTCGGCCTTCGGCGGCAACCCAGAGACCGGGACTATGTCATGCTGAGCGCAGCGAAGCATCTCGCAGTGTTTGTTCTATTCAGGCGCTCCAGAGCGAGATTCCTCCCTACGCTCGGAATGACACCGTTCCGGACCCTTTTTCAGCAGCCTGCTCAAGCGAATAATGGATGAAATCGCGCCTCGAACTCCTCGGTCTTGTTTCACTTGTCTTTGGCGCCTTACTCGTCTTACACCTTCCCTTTCTCCTCCTTCCGTATTTTTGGGATGAGGCGGGCTATTACGTTCCTGCGGCTCTCGATTTCTACCGCCACGGGCTGCTGATCCCCCGCCTGACGCTTCCTACCGGACACACGCCGCTGGTGATCGTGTACCTGGGCGCGGTGTGGCATCTGATCGGATTTTCCCCCGCTTCCACACGCGTTGCCATGATCCTCATCGCGGCGGCAGCGGTCGTCGCGACGTACGCGCTCGCATGCCAAGTTCGCGGCCGCGAAGCGGGCTTCTGGGCGGCGGCCTTGCTGGCGCTCTCGCCGCTCTTCTTCGCGCAAAGCTCGCTCGTGTTTCTCGATCTCGCGGCGGCGCTGTTCACCACACTCGCCGTGCTATTCGCACTCCGACGGCGCTGGGGCATGGTAGCACTCACGGTGTCGCTGGCGGTGCTGAGCAAGGAAACTGCCATCATCGTGCTGCCGGTGGTCTGGATGTTCATGCTGTTCCGTGCTCGCGAGCGGCACGCCCGCGCGTGGACGTTGTCGACGATCCCCGTTGCGGTGCTCGTGGCGTGGGCGCTGTATTACCGAAGCCGGACAGGCTTCTGGACGGGAAACGCGGGGTACCTCCAGTACAACCTTTACGGCGCGATGACGCCGCTGCACGCCGCGCGCAGCCTCGTGGCTCGAATCGCGGAAATTCTCGTGCAGGGGTTCAATTGGGTCGTTGTCGCGGGCGCGGTGGCGGGAGCCTGGTGGGTGCGGCGCAGGCGGAAGGGTGAGACTGACCGAGGGGATCACAGCCCTCTCCCTCGGGGAGAGGGTGTCCGTGGGACGCAGGCGGGTGAGGGGTCATTTTCACTCCTTGGGCCGTCCCGCTCACAGGTTACTTTCGGCGACTTCGTCTTCCTCTCCGCCGGGCTGATCGGCGTCTACATCGTCGTTCTCAGCGTCGTCGGAGGCGCGATTCTGCCGCGCTATATGCTTCCGGCATTTCCCGTCTCCTACGTTCTCATCATCGCTTTCATGATGCGCCTGCCGAAGCACGCTTCGCGCGCGCTATGCCTCGTCGCCCTCGCCTGTTTTGTGAGCTCGTGGTTCATCAACCCGCCTTACCCGTTTCCTTACGAGGATAACCTCGCTTACGCGAGTTTCATCCGGCTGCACCAGCGCGCCGCGAAATTCCTCGAGACCTTGCCGGGCGATCCAACGATCCTCACCGCCTGGCCCGCAACCGATGAGCTGAAGACGCCGTTTCTCGGCTACGTGAGTCATCCACTCCACGTCGTGCCGGTCGAAGACTTCACTCCCGCCGCTCTCGCGGACCCGCCCCGCTTCGACGTGCTGTACATTTACTCGCGCCAGTGGGCGCCGGCGGGCAACTGGTTCGCAACGGTGCGGCCGCTGCGCACCATCGCCCGGCGCTTTTACGCTTATGGGCCAGCCGAAAAGCCGGCGGCGCTTGCGGCATGCTTGCATCTGCGGCTCTTAAAGCAGTTCCGCGAGCGAGGACAGTGGGTGAAGATTTATGCGGCGCTCAATCATCGCTGATTTGGTTCCACAGAGGATTGCATAATACTGTGACGCCGGGACCCGTAGCGCCGCCGTCTCGGCGGCATTTTTCGAGGCCGGCAAGATGCCGGCGCTACCAGGGGCCGTCCCTATATTCTGCAAATCTCAGTAAGCGACGCCGAAGGTCTCAGAATGACAGACTCGAGCCCTTTCCCGCAGACTGCTGAAGCCACAGAGATCACTAAGACTAGCGCAAGTCCCTCCGTGCTCTCTGTCTCCTCTGTGGTAAAGCTATCGCTTCAGCTCAGAGATCCCGTGGTGAAGCCCTTCTCAGAAGTAGAACTTCAGCGTCAACTGCACGATTCTCGGGAAATTATCCTGGAACAGGTTGATCGTGCCGAAGCCCTGCCAGTTGCCGTTGGCCTGCCGCTTGGGCGGACCGTCGTTGTAATTCGTGTCAGGCCCGCCGAACAGCGGTGTATTCGTAAAGTTGAACGCGTCCACTCGCAACTGGAAGTGCTTGCTTTCCGTTACGGGAATGTCCTTTTCCAGCGTCAAATCCAGGTCCGGAACGGTAGGCTGCCGGACGTAGGACACCCGGTCGGGCTGGTTCCCCTGTGAAAATGCCGGGCGGGAGATAAAGCAATTGGCCGGCTGGAATCCACAGTTGTTGATCCACTGCCCGAAATACGACCCGCCGGGAACCGCCCAACTGTACCCCGCTACTGGCCAGTCACCGTCGCCGATGCCTTCAGGAAAGCCGCTCTGCGCGGTGAAGATCCAGCTAAACCGCCAGTTGTTGATGATCGCCCCCAAGGGGCCTGACGCGTTTGGAGCAAGGTACTTGGCGCCTTTACCCATGGGCAGATCCCACACGCCGCTCCAGGTGAGAATGTGCGTGCGGTCGTCGCCGGTTTCCTCGTAGACCTGGTGTGCGTCCTGCCAGGGCCAGCCGTTGCGCCAGCCATCAGACTGCATATTCTTCGCGTATGTATACGCCACCTGGAAACTCAGCCCGCGAGAGACACCGTAGAGCCGCTTATCCAGTTTCACCTGCAGCGAGTCGTACCAGACCCTACCGAGCGGCATCGTGTAGTCGCCGACGAGGTCGTATTGGGGATAGGGATTCAGCAGACGCGCGGCTTGGATGGTTGGCGATTCTCCCCCGTTGGTGTTCGGGGGGAGAACGCCATAAAACGGATTTACAACCTGGTTGTTGTAGAAGTCTCCGACGCAGGAATTATACGTCCCTTGCTGCAACTGAGGATAGCCTACGTTTCCGGACAGCGGAGGGTTACACACGCTCCCTTGCATAGGGCCCCCGCTAAGGGCGAAATTGCCGTTCACCCAGACGTGGTCGCGCAGGTTTCTCGTATAGTTGCCCGCGTATTTCACATCCAGCAGCATATGGCCCGGCAACTCCCTTTGAAAGCCGAGCGACATAATCTGGATGCGTGGAATACGGCGCCCGGGAAAATCGAGGTTTGCCTGGTTTCCGACGCTTGTTAGCAGGCCGAGCGAGCTGCCGGTTGGCGTCTGCAGGCCGGTGGGGAACGGAGCGCCATTGAGAAAGTAGTTGGTGGGGGTGATGCCGCCATTCAGTGAATCGATGTAGCCTGTACCCTGGCTGAAGCCGGTGGTTGTACCTCCCTCGATGCCATAGGAATACATCCAGCCCCAGCCGCCGCGCACCACAGTTTTGCTATTGAGCGCATAAGCAAATCCGATTCTCGGGCCGATGTCGGACCAGTCGGTGTTATACGCATCCACGGGTTGGCCGCCCACACCTGGAAATTGAATGCCCCCATAGAGGGTGCCGAGGGCCGAGACCTCAGCCGGAGTAAAACCGTACTTCAGCAGCGCGGGCGTGTCTGCGGCGAGGTTCGCCTGGTAGGTCGGATTGTTCGTGAGGGGATTAACACAGGACAGGCACAGGCCCCGATTCAGACGGTTGTAGCGCTCGCGCAGACCGCGCTGCACGTCGTAGCGCAGGCCGATCTGCACCGTCAGCTTGTGGCTGATGCGAATATTGTCCTGGCCGTAGATATCCCACATGGGCGTCCCTTCGGCCACCGTAGTGTTCCAGTCGACCCCGCCACCACCCGGGTACCCGAGCAAGAGGCTGGCGAGAACGTTACCGTCGGTGATCCCCGGAAGTTCGTCCCTCTTCGTCGGGTTGTATTGTGTCTCTTGTTGGTAGAACTTGAAGTCACCATTCGGGCTGCCGCCGGGCTCGGGGTCGCCAAAATTGTACTCGCCAATCTCGCCGCCGAACTCGATGTTATGCCGTCCCTTGCTTTTGGTGAAGTCGGCGTCGATGACCGTGTTAGTGTAATCATGACCGCTGACGGAATTCCCTACCACTTGAGGATAGGTCTCATTAAACGTGATCTGCGGCAGAAGACTGAGCGTAGTGGTTGGCGCATGGGGGTAGTTGAGGCCGATTGAACCAGGAGTGGGGGTAGAAAGGGGTCCGTTCGGGAACAGGTCCCGAAACCGGGCAAAGGAGAGCTTGAAGTCGCCGACCAGCGTGGGTGAAAAGACGTGCGTCATGTCCTGGCTGGCGACGATGTTCGCGCGCATGGTATTGATGTTGCCGTTCTCGGCCGCTCCGGTGAAGCCGCTCGAGTCTCTGAATTCGTGCCCCTTCTGCCACTCGAACGTGCTGTACCAGCGCGTCCGGTCGCTGGTGTTGTAGTCGAGACGCCCCATCGGCTGGTCATAACGGTATTTATCCGGGACCGCGGCGATGAAGTTGTTCCGATCGGAGGTTACGTTAGTGTTTGGCATCGGGAAGAGATTAATGAGCGCTGTGCCGATCGGGCTGATGTCCTTAGCCGGAATTACGTCGCCTGTGAATGCCGTCCGCGAGTAATTGTTGCCTTTGCAGTTTCCAAGCGTTCCGCCGGCCGAATTGCAGACCGTCGTCGTTGGATCGTAAATCGTGTAGCGCGTTCCCGAAAAATCTCCTTTCCGTTCCGCGGCGGTGGGCACGTTGGTGACGGTGACGAATGGGATCGACTCACGGTATCCTTCGTAGCTCGCAAAGAAAAATACCTTGTTCTTGATAATGGGTCCGCCGAACGTGCCTCCGAACTGGTTCTGAATGGTGTTCTGCACCGGCAGGCCGTTCAGATTGTTCTCGAAGACGTTTGCGTTCAAAGCGCCGTTCTCCCAATATTCGTAGGCATCGCCGTGGTAAGCGTTGGTCCCCGCCTTCGTCACCATGTTCACCACGCCGCCGCCCGTCCGCCCGTAACGCGCATCGAACATCTGATCCATGATGTTGACGGACTGAAGAGCGTCGACGTTGGGCGCCGTCATCCACGTGCCTTCGGGGCCAAAGCCCGTCATAATCGTGATATTCGTGCCGTTCATTGTAAAATTGTTGAAGTTGCCCGCCTGGGCCGAGCTGCCGCCAATACTGTAATTATTTGAAACGTCCCAGCCGCGCGTCCCGGAGTATCCGCTGGCCCCGAACTGCTGTTGCATAAACTGGCTGCCCGGGGTTGTCCGCACCAGCATGTAGACCTGCCGCCCATTGAGCGGCAGGTTTTCAACCGCTCGCGCCTGGAGCACCGATCCTCCCGAGCCGCTCGCAGTATCAATAATCGGGGGTGTGGACGTTACGGTAACAGACTGCGCCACCGAGCCGACCTGCAGCTTGAAATTCACGTCCCGGCTTTGCGCCGCCAGGATCAGGACAGTCTCCTGAATGGCGGTTTGGAAGCCCGCGGCTTTCACCGTCATCGTGTAGGTGCCGGGCAGCACGTACGGTATGGTATAGACGCCCGCGCTGGTGGTTTTGCCGGTGTAAGTCTGGCCCGTGGTGTTCATCACCGCGGTTACCGTTGCGTTTGGGATCACGGCGCCCGAAGGATCAGTGACCTGTCCGGTGAGAGTAGAGCGGAATTCCTGCGCCGAAGTTTGCGTTGGCACTAGAACCAGAGCCAACGCGGCCCCCAGGAGCAGCATCGTACAGAGCAGTAAGTTGCGCTTCAATTCCATTTATGACCTCCGAGAAGGATTAAGGAAAAGCTTCGAGCGGGCTCGGCGCCACCGCGGATCGCGGCGCGGCGTGATCACTACGGCCCCTGAAATTAGAATATACAAGCTTCGTGTTAGGTGTCATGCAATGTCAAGCTTTTTTCATTGGTCGTTTCGAAAGAGCTGAGCTCCAGTCACGGAGCATGGCGGCTCACGCAAGAACGAACAGCCTCTCGCAAAGAGGCCGAGGCGCAAAGGAAACGCAAAGGGAAATTTCGATTGTTTCGTATGCGAAAATTGGCGCCCGCAAAAGCGCGAATCCTAAGCTCGAAATCCGGAGTGCCGCATCCCGAAACCCGAACCGCGAGTCCCCAATCAGAGGGCCGCGCTGGTTGTGATTTTGCGCCGGAAGAGGCTATCGATTGAAAGAGCGCCGGCGCCACGGATCAGCAGCGCGAACAGAATTGCGAGCACGAGGATGTGAAACTCAAATCCTTCCGCGCGCTTGGTGCCCTGCCAGTTCATGAAGAAGCCATTGTGGATGTGGATTTTGAACAGCGCCACGAACATGTCGCACAGCAAACCGAACGCGGCGATACGCGTGAGAAAGCCTACCAAGAGTCCCAGGCCGCCGAAGAACTCCGCGCAAATGGCGAGGAACGCAAAGGGCGCTGGGATGTGCATATAATGTTCAAAATAGCCCATCGTCGCGCCGTATCCGACGCCTCCCCACCACCCGAGCAGCTTCCCGGCGCCGTGAGCGAAGAAGACGACTCCGGCCGCAAGGCGAAGGACGGTGGTGGTGTAGTCGCTGCGTGTGCAAGTGATTTTTTGAAACATTCGAACGTCTCCTTGCTGGTTGTGTGGCGCTCCTGTTTGTCTGGCGGTGCGTATCAGGGCACGGCTTCACAGGCTGCGAAAACCGCGCCACGAACTGTCATTCTGAGCGAAGCGAAGAGTCTCTGCGTTTAGGAATCAAACAAATGCGGAGATTCTTCGTCGCCTGCAGCTCCTCAGAATGACAAGGTGCGGGCTTTTTCCGCAGCCTGTTTGCCGCTGACGGCTGATCTCGCGATAGCGCCGATTTTACGCCGCCGGCATCAGGTCAATCCCCTCGCGTTCTCTCCCGAAAACACCGTATTGGAGCCGCCGCGCGGAGATGGTAGAATACCCTCGAATGGCTCCGGCCGATAGGAAAAAAACCGGACGGGCCGCCGGGGTGAATAACCAGCTCGCCGCCGGCAGAGGCCGCTACGATGACGGGTCTTGGGGCACGCAACCGATTCAGAAGCATTTCGTTTTTGATCTTCCTGCTCATCCTTTTTAGCGTTCTGGCATGGAGCTCCGCCAGGGCCCAAACCTCCCAACCTGCGCCCGCGATCACTTCGGGAAAAACCGCTCTTTCGCCGTTGCAGCAAGAGCAGCAAGCGCAGCACGCGCCGCGCCCGGCGCCCGAAGGCGCTCACATCACGGTCAAGCAGACGCCGATCTACACCGCTCCGTTGCAAATGACGGTCAATCGCGTGCTCGTGAACGTGACGGTCACCGACCCCTACGACCGCATCGTGACCGGGCTCGACCAGTCAAACTTCGCGGTGTTCGACGATAAGGTGGAGCAGAAGATTCTGTCGTTCTCGACGGAGGACGCGCCGATCTCGGTGGGTCTGATTTTCGACTCGAGCGGGTCGATGTCCGACAAGATCCAAAAATCGAAGGAAGCGGCGCTGCAGTTCTTCGAGACGGCAAACCCGCAGGATGAGTTCATGCTCATTAACTTCGCCGAGCGGCCGAATCTGATCTCCGGCTTCACTTCGCGGTTCTCGAACCTGCAGGACCGCATGCTCTTCGTCAAGGCGGGCGGGCGGACGGCGCTGCTCGACGCGATTTACCTGGGAATCGAAGAGATGAAGAAGGCCACGACGAACCGCAAGGCTCTGCTGATCATTTCAGACGGCGGCGAAAACCACAGCCGTTACACCGAGCGCGACATCCGGCAGATGGTGAAGGAATCGGACGTGGAGATTTACGCCATCGGCGTCTTCGAGCCGCTGGCTTCGCGCGGGCGCACTCCTGAGGAGGCCGCCGGGCCGGGTTTGCTCTCCGATCTCGCGAACCTCACTGGGGGGCGGATGTTCAGCGTAGAAGACGCGGACGAGCTGCCCGATATCGCCGAGAAAATCTCGATCGAGCTGCGCAATCAGTACGTGATCGGTTACAAACCCTCGAATCTGGTTTACGATGGAAGATGGAGGAGGGTTAAGGTAAAGCTCGCGAACCTGAACCGCGGATTGCCGCCGCTCCAGGTTTATGCTCGAACAGGGTATTATGCTCCGACGCAGTAGTTTATGGATGCTGATCTTCCTTGCCGCCTGTGTCGCCGCGGCGTCCGCACAGCGGACGCC
>JBOGKE010000031.1:0-4558 GCA_050745265.1 Terriglobia bacterium | reverse complement strand
CTAGCGTGAATAGCGTTTCAGCTCGGTCAGCTGAATGAGGTTGCCGCAAGTGTCCTTGAGCATGGCGATGGTCGAGGCGGTCACGTCGGTGGGCGGCATGGTAAACTCGGCGCCGCGGGCTTTCGTCCGCTCGTAGTCGCTCTTGAGGTCGTCGGTGTAGAACATGGCGGCGGGCTGGCTTTGTTGAAACAACGCCTGCTGATAAGCCTTGGCCGCGGGGCTGTTGTTCAACGCGAGCTGCAGCTCAGTGCCGTCGGGCTCCTCGGGCGAAGCCACCGTCAGCCAGCGATAGGGGCCCTGGCTGAAATCGGTTTTTTTGGCAAAGCCCAGTACCTCCGTGTAGAAGCACAGGGCCTTGTCCTGGTCGTCTACGTAGATGCTGGTCAGTTTGATTTTCATTTCGCTCCTCCGTTGTGACGCTTGCGGCTTGGGCTGCGTCGCGTTCGCTTTGTCTTCCGTTTTGTTCGTCTTGACTGATCCATGCGGTCGAGGTGGCGCTCGAGAGCATCCAGGTGAGCGGACCAGAACCGGCGAAACGGAGCGAGCCAGGCATCCAGCTCCTGAAACGCATCCGGCTTCAGCCGGTAGAGACGGCGCTGTGCGTCCACCGCGGATTCCACGAAACCGGCCTCGCGCAGCACTCGCAGATGCTTTGACACGGCCGGCTGCGACATCCGAAGCCGGCGCTCGATCTCTCCCACCGAGCGTTGCGATGAGACCAGGAGACTCAAGATCGCACGGCGGTTCGGCTCCGCAATGATTTCGAACACAGACTCCACCTCGTTAATATACTCTAGTGAGCATATACGTGTAAAGCCATATACAAGACGCTCGATTCGGAGAGCACTGGCCGTCCCCGGTTTATTGTAGTGTGGAAGGTCGACACCGCAACTAAACGACGGCCAGAGAGAGGAACAAATGCCTCGAAACGTCAGGCTGCAAGCGGGATGGTCATCTTTAGTGTCGCGCCTCGCCTGCCCCGTGGCCTTATCGCTCGTCCTGCTTTGGCTCCCCGCGAAGGCTTCAAACGTGACGCCCCTGTTCGGCCGCGGCTACACGGTGGTACCGCGACCACAGCAGGTGGAGCTGCGCGGGACGGACTTTGAGTTCGGCGTGGGATGGGGAGTGGAATTTGGCGCGGGGGTTAACGCGAGCGATGCGGCCATCGGGAGCGTGAAGGAGGACTTGGCCGAGCGCTTCGGTGTGCAGCTCGGGATGGGGAAGCGCGGGAAGAACATTGTGTTCGCCATTCATCCGGATTCGGTCGAGATCGGACACGCCACGGACCGCAACAGAGAAGCGCTGGTCCGGCAAGCTTACCGGCTGGAGCTTCGTCCAGACACGATCCGGATCACGGCCAACGCCCCGGCAGGGTTGTTTTATGGCGTCGAGACGTTAGTGCAACTCGTCAAGCCGGCGAGAGGAAAGCTATGGTTACCGGCGGGCGACATTACGGACTGGCCGGACCTCGAGCTGCGAACTATCTACTGGGACGACAATCATCATCTCGAGCGCGTCGGCGCGCTGAAAGAAGCGCTGCGGCAGGCGGCTTTTTACAAGATCAACGGTTTTGCCGTCAAGCTCAACGGACATTTTGAATATGCGAGCGCGCCCGCCGTGGTAGATCCCTACGCGCTCTCGCCGGCGCAGTTGCAGCAGCTTACCGATTATGCCCGGCGCTATCACGTGCAATTGATTCCGTACTTGGACAGCCCCGCGCACATTGCTTTTATCCTCAAACACCCTGAATATGCGGGCCTGCGGGAGTTTCCTGACAGTAACTATGAGCTGTGCGCGACGAATCCGAACTCATACAAGCTGCTCGATGGGATGTACCAGAACTTGCTCGACGCCAACAAGGGAGCGAATTATTTTGTGCTCTCGACGGACGAGCCATACTACGTCGGCCTTGCCAATAATAGGCAGTGTCACGAAGCGCAGCGGGCCAGAGAACTAGGAAGTGTTGGGAAGCTACTGGCCGAGTTTCTCGATAAAACCGCCGGTTATTTGCACGACCGCGGGCGTACTGTGATTTTCTGGGGCGAATATCCCTTGAAACCGGGTGACATTCCGTCCCTGCCATCGTATCTCGTGAACGGAGAAGTCTACGGACCGAAATTCGACAACGCGTTCAAGGCGCGCGGGATTCGGCAGATGATTTACGTTTCGACCGAAGGGGCCGAGCCGCTGTTCCCGAACTATGCGCGCCTGTCTGCCTCCAGGCTGTTCAATCCGACCCGCATCAGCGATGAATTAGACGGAATGTTCCGTCACATTTCATTCGGTAGCGCCCGGCAGCAGGCCAACCTGATGGGCGTCTTCGTAGCTGGCTGGGGAGACAGCGGCTTGCATCCAGCGACATTCTGGCTCGGGTACGCAACCGGGGCGAGTTGGGGATGGCGTCCGGGTTCTCCGAGTCCCGAAAAGGCGGCGAGTAGCTTCTATCGGTTGTTCTACGGACCGGGCGCCGTTGAGATGGGGCGCGTCTATCAGTTGATGAGTACGCAAGCAGAGTTTTGGAACAGCAGTTGGGACTGGAAACCGTCGACGGCGCGGCAACCGCTCTTTGGGTATTCATACGGAATCTTCAAGCCTCGGCGCCCGGCGAAGGACCAGACGTTGCCGCTGCCGCCGGTTCCCGAGGGGGAATATTTGCGGCTACGTTACGACTGGGGCAAAGCCAATGCCCGCCGCGTAAATCTTGCGAAAGAGTCGATGATGGACAATCGCGAGCTCGGAACTTTGCTTCGCAAGAATCTGATATCGGCCGAGTACAACCGCTACAATCTGGAGGTTTTCCTGTCGATCGCAGGGCTCTACCGGCAGAACCTGGAAATGCTTGAAGAGCTCGCACAGATCAGCGGCAGACTGAACGGCGCCGAGGCGGAAGCTTCGCACAGACGCGCGTCTGATGCGGTCGAGAGTATGGACGGGGCGCTCGACGCAGCGGAGACCATCCGCGAGCAGCGTAATGAAGCTTTGAACAATGCTGTTAGAACTTGGTACCAGAGTTGGTTCCCGAGGGTTGAAGAAGCTAACGGCCGTCATTATCTCCAGGCAATCGACGACGTCAAGGACCATTTGCCCGGACGAACGGTTGACATGAGTTATCTGGTGTACCGGGAATTGTTGCTGCCTCTCGGAAAATGGTTCGGTGAAGTGCAGGCGGTTCGCAACCAGTACGCGAAGGCGCACGGCTTGCCGGTGCGCACGACAAACTTCGATTGGAAGAGCATTCGATGAGCTCCCAGCGGCCAGCGATCAGCAATCGATGGTGTCCGCGGTTGGCACTTTGGCAACCGCGGCGCAGCTTCCGAGATCGGGCACGCGATTGGCAGAATCAATTAGAGCAATTTGAGATGAGGAGGAGCGGGCTTGCCGGAGGCGCGAGAAGTAAGGCGAAAAGGTCACCGGCAATACTGATCCCAAGCTTTCCGTCGGACGGGGCGGATCGTGAATGCCTGAAAGATCAGGGCTGGCCTTGAGCCTCGTATTCAATACAAGAGGGTATCTCCGCCCTGCATCTATTTCGTCTGTTCCGCCGTGATCGACGATGCCGTAATAATCGCGCCTGTTCCCGGCCCTTTCATCGTCTGGAATTGCTCCTGGCCTCCGACCGTTCCTCTAACCACTACCGTCTGCCCTGCATACTTTGCAGCCAGGCTCTGCGGGTTCAGGATGTACACTTTCTTGTCCGCGATGTTGAAGAAGGCGTACTTCGCATGGCGGTCCTTGACGCAACTCACGGTGCATTCTGCGGTTGGGGCTTTCCTCACTCGATTGAGGCCGCAGTACGTATCAGTGACGTAGCCTTTCCAAACCATGGTCCCGCCGCTTCCTGCCGCCCAAGCACTTAGCGAAACAGCGAGCACCACCACTGCGCCAGCAGATATCAGTATTTTTGGCATCGTTGCTTCCTCCTGGTTAGCATTGTACGCGTTCGAGAACGATTCGTGCGAAATTCCCGTTGGGCGGTTGCTGCTGCGCATCTCGATTCACCGACGCAACGTAACTCGCTTGGTTCCGGCTATGTGTCACTTATCTATGTTACGTGACGCTAGTCGGCAACCCGGACAGAATTCACATGGCTGGTTCCTCGGCAAACTGCACAAACGCCTGAAACGCCTCCAGACCCTCCGAAGTGCGACTTGGAAAAATAGATGCCTCCTCAGAAGCTTGCCGCACGGGCCCGCCCTTTGGATCGTGGATCGGGATCGTGTCGCCGGCGTAATCGACAAAGAGCCTCTCGCCGCCCTTGTGCTCGTGGCGCAGCACGACATCCAGGTGGCGGCGCCAGCGGCGGTAGAGTTCATAGAAATGGCTGTATCGGTAACCGTCGGGGTGACTCTGGCGGTACTCCTCCCAGAGCAGTTCGAGCGTCAGGTGATGATGGGATTGCAGCTCCTGGTGAAGGAGCGCGAAGTCCGGCAGGGGCCGGCGCGCTTCCGAGACGCGGCGCGGCGAGTGCCCGAACAGCGCTTCTTCCAACCGGTTCTCGTCCCAGCCTTCCGGCAGCGGCCAGGAGAGACTCGCTTCCCGGGCGAGCTTCAGATATTTC
>JBOGKE010000030.1:0-28211 GCA_050745265.1 Terriglobia bacterium | reverse complement strand
CTTGCGGCATCGGCGGCATCGGCTCGGCGCCTTCCGCCGGCCGGCCTCAGCATGTCGTCGATCTGCTGCTCGAAAAACGGGAACGGTCGCGCACCGATCATCGAGAGCCCGTCAATCCATCTTCCGTCGGCACGCCCGATCACAAATCCCGGCGTGCCTCGAATCCCGAGGGCCGCCGCGTCCGCCCGATCCGCCTGGATCGCCGCGTTGTACTTGGCCCCCGTCAGGCACGTCTGGAACTGTTCAACGTTCAACCCCAGGGCCTTGGCATGCGCGGATAGCACATCCGGTGCCGGCGGCGCTGCATCGCCTAGAACTGCGCCCCGAAACTGCCAAAACTTGCCCTGATCGCCGGCGCAGCGCGTCGCCTCCGCGGCCGCGAGCGCGTAAGCGTGCATCGGAAGAGGAAGGTCGCGAGTGATGAAATTGATTTTCCCCGTATCGATGAAATCCTTCTTGATCTCGGCGAAGGTGGTTGTCTGGAAGCGGCGACAGACGGGGCATTGGAGGTCCGTGAACTCGACCAGGGTCACCCGTGCGCTCGAGCGGCCGAGGCCGTGCCAGCCTGGCTCGACCCGCATCTTGACGTTCGTGGGGGCAAGAGCTCGGCGGGCGCCCAGTCCCTGCGCAGCGCTTTGTTGGAGAAGTAGATGAATCGCACGCAGCTCACTGAGAATCGCCGCCCCTTGTGCCGCGGTCAGCGGGGCATTGGGGGGCTGAGCGCTGGAAGTGGTGGCGCATTTGGGCGCCGGTGACGGCGACACCGAGCCAAGCCGCGGCGCTCCGGGAAGCCATGCCGCGGCGAGAAGTATCATGAAGCCTAGCATTGGTAGCCACGGACAGCGCCTTTCTGTCCGTGGGCTTTTGTCGCCGGACATAAGCGCACCACCACCGGGCGGCAACGGATCGTCTGTTTCTGTCCGTGTGCTTTTTCCATAACGGCCCACGGTCAATTCACGAAGCGAATTGACCGTGCCTACCACCTTCTGCAGCATGCGTTTCATAGCGCCAATTCCTCAACTTCGTCGTTTGCCATCGAACTGAAATCGATTCCATCCGACTCCATGGCTTCCCGAATCCCTGCCGCCCACTCGATTGCCCGGTCGGCGTCAGCGCCGAAGCGCTCCTCCCAGTCCTCTCGGTCGCTCCTGCGCTTCGCGCCGTCGTACGCTTGTCCCGGGAACTTCGAATGACGGCCCAGCACGGGGTCAGCCAGAATCTCGCGTACCCGGCTCTCCTCGAGGGGAAGTCTGAAGAACCCGGCTACACGCTTGAGCGCCCCGCCGGGATCTTCCGAGACCTCGTCGCCGTCCATCGGCAGCAAGCGCTCTGGGTCAACTTGCTTGCGAAACTGATCCCACAGGGCAGCAGTAACGAGCCAGAGGTACGCGGCTTTCTCAGCATCCCCGAGCTCGGGCACGTTCACGCCGTTCAAAGCGGGAAAGAGCGTCAAATGCTTCTGCCAAAAGATCGCCCGCTTTCGCGTCCAGTCTTTTCGCTTCTCATCCTTCAGCACGGAAAGAACAAACGTTCTCAGCCCCACCGAAAGCATCACAGCTTTCGAGCGCGAGTCGTTGGCGAGAATCACCTCGGGCATCGTGTTGCATACGTCCGCAGCCTTGACGATCACCGTCTGCCCCGGATCGAAGGTCCGCGTCAGCAGCCGCATCCCGAGCGCCGCCCACGTCTGCCATTCCTCTTCCCACTCGGCCGCTGTCTGTGGCGCCGGCGTCTCGCCGGCTGTGAAATCCGCATCGCCGCGGCGTCGACCCGGCGACGCGGATGCCGCCGCTACCGCGGCCTCGGGCTGCGGCGGCGATCTACGATCGCCGGAATCTCGGGTCCGATACCGCATCATGCCAAGCTGCCCTAGCACGCTCGGCTCTCTGAGCACGAGGCAGCCCGGAACTCGGTCGAGCAGTCGTGCGAGCAGCGTGGAGCAGCAGAATGCCGAAATGAAGATGTAATGCGACGGCGCGCCTCCGATGGGGAGGCTCAAGTCGTGCAGCAGGACGTCGTCAAGATTGAATCCATACCGCTCTTCGCTCATCGCCGCCTGCTTCGGCACCAGGAAGCCCGCTCGGCGATAGGTTTCCCGCTCGATTTCAGCAAACCAGATGACTCGCCGGCAGAGATCCACGCTGGCGGGATAGTAGTTGCAAGACGCTAACGCTGTCTCAAGATCGAGTTTTCCCATGGAGAGTTGTGTTAAGGAGTGGCATGGGCGTCCCCCGGTGCAATTATGAACACGATGCTCGGCACAGGCGGAAGGGCACGGTTTCAACCGTGCCGTGGTGGCGCCCAACGGAACACTTACATTTCGCGCCGCGCTTTCGGCGGGGCTGAAACTGCCCTGATCACGGGCGGGGCAAGCCCCGCCCCTACCTTACATTTCGCGCCGCGCTTTCGGCGGGGTTGAAACCCCGCCCTCCTGCGGAAGCTGGCGGCTTTATGAATAGCTCGGCCTAGAAGCACGCCGGGCAGGTCCCTGCGCCGCACGTCACACAAGTAAATCCCCCTGTGCGCTCCTGGTAGGCGCTCGAGCACTGGACCGTCCAACACCCTCCACCGCAGTCAGCATTGCAACACGCGGTGGCGGTTACGCTGCAGCAAGGCGGGTCCTTCACATTACACGAGCTGCACTGGTCGCCCGCCGCCGCAGCCGCGGGCGCGCCGGAGGCTCCCGCCAGAGCGACGTACGCGCCCGCCACGAGCGGTAGCGATACCGGCGCCAGCGACGCGCGCACGAAGCGTGCGTAGGGCCTTCGCGCTGCCAGTTCTAGACCAATCCCCTTCGGCCCGGTGATGAATTGGGAGGAGTATGGCTCGCCCGCGCTAGACGCTTGAAGCGTTTTGCGGGAAAATACGCCTGCAATCGAGAAGCACGTCGCCATCAGCGCGAGCGCGAGCTTTTCTTTGAACCTTAGAACCCTTGTCATTGTTCACCTCGCGCTCATCCCGCGGTAACGGCTGAACGCAGAACTCGTTCGTCCGCGTCGCCCTTGAGTACGACCCACCGGTGAGTAATCACTGCGGTCCCGCAGAACCAGCGGGCAGCATGGGGCCAATCGGAACCAAGCGTTTTTGACCAAAGGTGCCTGGTTCAGCGAGCACGGCGGGACGAAGCTTGAGAGCGTACTTTTGCAAGTCCGGCAGATACCAAAGGTCCCACACCATCTTCAGGCCCATGGCATGCGCCACTTGGATCAGAAGCTCCCGCGCTGGTTCGTTAGCGCCGCCGACCGTAATCGTTGACTGACGCATCAGATTTATGCTGCCGAGGCCGCCTTGCCGCCCCACAATCCCGGTCTTGGCAGAAACCGCGCTCAGAATAAGATCTACGGTTGTGTCGGCGCTGCGCGTGGCGCTCGGAATCGTGATCACCGTATCCAGATAAGCCCCAACGGGAACCTCGCTGCCGTTGTTGTCCTCCGCGAGATCGCCGATCACAGCGTAGCTGCCGTCGGACTGCTGGCGGAGCAGGAATTTGCCTGGATTATTACTGTTGTTGTAGTCCGAGACGACTTTGTCCAGAATTTGCTCTTCTCGAGTAGCGGAGCCCCACATGTCCGGACCCTCAGTATAAGTGCTCTGGAAGGCGCCCCCGGCAGGAATCATGAACCCCCGCTTGCCGGGATGCGCAGCATGCCACGCGGCGGGGCTCATGTCGCGGAGGTCGCGGCTACTCTGCCACGGCGGTTCTTCGTAATCGACCACCCAACCGTATTCTTCGCTGACCGCAGTGATGGCCTGTGCGAGCGGCCTTGGGTCATTGATGACGACGGTGACCGAGCCGTTATGATGTGTAACAGACCTCTCCTGCGAAGACAGGTGTGCGCAGGGCAGCGTCAATAGCAGCGCACTAGCCAAGAAAAGGCACGCATACTTGCTTTTCACGGGTACCCCCAAAGGTAAACCTTCGCATTTCAGCGGCGCGGAGCACGACTTTTGCCAACTCCAGTATTTAAACCGGGGGGATGATTATCGACCCCGAGCAGTTTGCAGGGACGAGGGGGCTGTTTCTACATGCTTTCATGCTCTCGGTAGGGTAGACGAACCGGTCCTGCTCGACGCTCTCCTCGTACTGTTCGAAGCCCTCGCCGCAGTCTATGGACATAGCTTGGTAGGTAACGGTATCGCATCCCGCTGGGCTGCCGGTCATCGTGATGGCACCGGCTTGCTCCTCCTGGTAGATTTGCTGGGCGTCAATAGTGAGCAACCCGATCTCGTCCGGGCCCCATTGTTTTGCGGAACCCACCCGCCAAGACGTTCCCCCCAGACCCATAATCCCCGGGTGTTCGCCGAGGTCGCTACCGGGGAAATAACAGCCGTTATTCCCTTGCTGGCCGTTTGCTTCCTCCACAGTGTCCCCATCGTAGCCCTCGTTTGGGTCAGCCGTGTAGCTTATCGTCTGCACGAATAGCCCTCCCACAGAATTGCTGTTGCTCACTGAACCCGATTGTGCCTGCAATTCTTGATCTGGAAGGTCGCAGCACGAAAAGACATCGGTCGGGATAAGGCAGGTCAACGAAGCGGCCAACACGAAGATAGCGAGCATCCAGCGGATTGACGGAGAAAACATAGGTCCTCCTTGGCTTCCAGAAATTGCTTATCGTGGCTGCTCCAACTGAGGTGTTTGAAGCGCGATCGGGAGCTGTCGAACCATGCTCGCCAGGGGGTGCCACCTCGCTCCGCCTGGTGCTCCTCTGCGTGAAGCCGGCTTCTCAGGAGTAATTCAACGCCAGCCCATCGGCGGTCACTGGGTTGTCTGTTTGCGGACGGCTGTGGGCTTCGCCACCGCCAACTCTGTCGCCACCAAGCGCCCGTACTGTGCGCCACGCCGGTCCAGATCTCCCAAAAGCCTTGCCGCCTCGCGGCCCCGCGCCGCTTTGTAGAGGCTAGCCGAATCAGTGGCCGTGGAATTGCGCCCATCATAGATTTGCCGGCTCAATTGGGCCTTTACCTCTTCTGCAGTCGCATCGGTTTGCAGGAGATTTGACATCCAGGCTGCTTCGTCGATTGCAGCTTGCTGCGCCGCCTGGAATCGTTCGTAGAGCAGTGAAGTGTCTGGCCCGACAAAGACGCCATCGCCGAAGATCACCCCGTCGAGGGTGGCCCGTATGCTCTTGGCATTTGTAGCCGTGGCCACGAGCGGTTCGTATCTGGCATCTACCACGAACGCAGCCTGCACGCCGCCTAACAGGATGCCCTGAAACCCCTTCTTCAGCCAATGAAAGAAAGGCGAAACCAACTGGGTTCCCTCCCCGGTTCCGGCCGGACCTAGGACAGTCAACGTCCCGGCAAGTCGCGCCTCATCAGGACCCGGCTCCCACATCACGGGCAGGGTTGCCGTGCTGGTCGAGCCGTCGGCGTTTGTGATGGTCCATTTGACGACATAAGCTTTAACTTGGCGCTTGGTGTTGTTGTGCACAATCGCCAGCAACGGCTTCAACTGCGCAAAATAGTTCACCTGGGTTACGCCGGGAAACCACCTCTCCAGGAGGGCGTCGAACGCTGGGCTATTCGGGCCGATCACCACAACGCTGTGCGCGAGTGCCATCGAGTTCGGCGCGAAGGTCCTGCCCTGCGCCCCCGCGAGCGCGGGGATGGAGACCGCCAGAGCCACAGCCATAAGAATGCGCGCTCCAATCCGCGAAAAGCGAGATTCTTCGCTTCTCTCAGAATGACATCCGCGTGAAATCTGCACGCCAAGCGCTTTCAGCCCCATCTTCCTCTCCTCATCTTGAATACGCTCCGTCATGCTCCCATGCCTTTTGAAGGCTACTCGCGCGCCATGGATGCTTGACCTCTCGCGTGGACAAACAGACTCACTGACGCCGGGCGGCCTTCCGTCCGCAACCAAGAAGCAGATTCTTCGCTTCGCTGCGCTCCACTCAGAATGACCTGTCACCATGAGCTACCCAAAGCGAAGTATCGAGCGGGAGGAGCTCTGAAGGCAAGTGAGAACTATCGGCTTTTCTGGCTATTTATCGGCTTAAGTGGCTGTCCTCCGGCACCGGAGGCAGAGCGCCGCCAGGCGTTCGGGGTCGCGCCCCACGCCCTCTTGAAGCCGCGTATGAAGTGGGTCTCGTCGGTGAGACCCGACTCGTAGGCGACCTGCTTGACGCTGAGGTGCGTGGTGTCGAGAAGGGTGCGTGCGTGCTCCATCCTCGACGTTCTCACGAAGGCGCCGAGCGGCGTTCCTACCTCTTGCTTAAAGAGGTGCCGCAGCCGGGAGGCCGAAAGATTTACCGAAGAGGCCAGACTCGCTATTTGGGCTGCGGCCTTTGGCTCGTTCGCTAACCTCGCGATAACCGCTTGCACCCGCGCGTCCACGTTCCCCCCGGTAGCAATTCAAAGACAACATGAACCTGGCGTTACGCTGGAATCCTTACTCCAGCCCAGTCTCACAAAGAGGACACTTCGGAGCGATCACAACGACGCCGTGTCGAAACGCGAACGCCCGAGCGGAGTGCGATTGAACCCGCGCCCGAGTTACTGGAGCCGCCCAGACACGCCGCGGCGCACGCAGCGCGGAGCGAATGGCGAGATTGTGAATAAGGAGTGACTTTGTACGACGGGAAGGCCTGAAATCCGGGGTCTTTACCCCCCCCCCCGCGCGAGCGGAGAGAGAGAAGGATCCCAAAGCTCCGCATTGAAGGCTGATTCGAGCGGTGAGGGAGGGTAGAACAGCGCTGGCGCCAAATGGGTAGAACGAGCGTCGAGGGTCCCACAGGGATCAGGACTCCCCGTTTTCCTCATGGTGCGTACCCCGCGGCTTCCTGCTAACCCGGCGCTGACATAAGCGACGAACGAAAGCTATGCTAGCCGTTGCCGCTTTGTCAAGCCTTTTTTTGAGATTTTTTAGGCCTCGAGCCCAAAGTCGCGCGGCCCTGGTGTGGGCCATCCAATGGGGTTCAGGCACCAGGTTTTCGATGAATTCGATGTGAAGAACGCCAATTCGGGGTTGGCTGGTCCGTTACCGGCTACACTGGAAGACGGCGTACTCGACGCCGCTATGCACTTCATCGAACAAATCGCGCGCAACGGCGTTCTGATCGCAATCATCGCCCACGGTCTCATAGGCATCTCGCTGGTTTGGGACAAGGTTCTTCTTCAGCGCAAGGGCACTCAGAATCTTGTGTCGTACGTGTTTTGGCTTGGGGCGATCAGCATCTTCGGGCTTGTCCTCATCCCATTCGGTTTCAAGATGCCACACCCTCGGGTCGCGGGCCTCGGATTCGCGGCGGGCGTGCTGGACCTGATCGCATCGTATTTCTATGTCTGGGCGCTCAAGTCGGGCGAAGCTTCCGAAGAGCTCGCTGCGATGGGCGGCTTCGCTCCGGTCGCCACCGCAAGCCGGCAAGCCAGGGCGCAAAGGCAAAGGCGGCCTGAGCGAGGGCGTTTCGCGGCGGCGCTCGGCACTAACCTCAGTCGCCCTACGGGCTCCTTCGGTTAGCGCCGAAGGAAAGGCGAAACCGGACATTTCACTTGCTATAAAAAGCGGACATTTTAACTTGCTAAGAACAGGGCTTCGAAGATGAGTCCCGTGCCCGCCGCTACTTTCTTCCGGTCCTTCGGACCTCATCTCGCTTTCGGCGTGGGCTACTTCTTTTTTGGAGGGACCTTCGCGCCTTTTTTGCGGGCTTCCGAGAGCCCGATCGCGATGGCTTGCTTTCTGCTCTTCACGCGGCCGCCTTTCCCGCTTTTGCCCGAACGCAAGGTGCCGCGCTTTTTTCGGTGCATAGCGCTCTTGACGCTTTTGGAGGCAGCTTTCCCATATTTCGGCATGGATTTTTCCTTCCGATCTCACGCGCCGGCGCTGTGTGACGGCGCTCCAGCGATTCCGGAACGCCGAAAGCGTATCCCCGCGCGAGGTCCGCTTTCGGTTGAGAACTACTTGCCCTGCTGCTCGACTTGCAGTTCATTCTTAACCGAAAAGACGCCCGAGACGGACTGGGCCCGGATACCCGCCATGTTCTTGTCCATCTCGCTCGCAACGACGCCCTTCAGCGTGACGTGGCCGCTGTCCACGATGATGTGGATTGGGCCTACCGCCTGCAGAGCATAGCGATTCAGCGCCGGGTAGCCGTAGATGGCTCGCCATTCCGCCAGCCGGATTCTGTTGTCCATCGGCGAAAGCGGCAACACTTTGATGTCGTTGGTCACCGATTGCACGCCCTCGATCTGCTTGACCACGTTCCCGGCTTCGGATTTTAGCGTGGGCCGCACGACGGAACCGAGCAGCGTGACGTTGTACCCGTTTACCTTGTACTCCAGGTCGTCGAAAATGGAGTAGTAGGGAAGCATCACAAGCTGATGATGCACCTCGCGCACGATGTAGCTGTCCGATCCCGGAGCAGCGTGGTCCCGGTGCTGTTTTGCTGTGGCCTCCGCCAGCCCTGCCGATGTCATGAAAGCAAGCAGTACGATAGTGCTTACGGCCGCTCTTCGCATGGAATCTCCTCTCCTTGGCGGGTGTTGGCTCGCGCCCGGGCATTTCTGCTCGAACCGATTGGACGCAATTCGCTGTGGCGCAGCCAACTCGCTGAGCTGAATTACGAGTTATTACGTTCCCGTTACTTAGATGAAGCCGCAGGGTTGAGCGGGTGCATGCTGAGGCGTTTCGAACGCGTGAGCGCAGCGGGAGCGTTCTGCCGAAAGCCTGAGCGGATGCGAAGGACCGGACGGCGGATCATGCGAGGTACGCTTCGCGCCGGCGAGGCGATGGCGGAGAGGGTGGGATTCGAACCCACGACCCAGTTTCCCAGGTACACGCTTTCCAAGCGTGCTCCTTAAGCCACTCGGACACCTCTCCGGTTGTGAAGAGCCGTTCCAGTATAGCAAGCCGGTTCACGGCCGGCACGGGCGAAGCGCTCCCGCGAGAGCGCGGGTGAGTGGGAGGACATTTCCGGTTTCAGATTCCAGACTCCGGATTCCAGATTCCCGATGCCAGATTCCGGGCGCGCTCAACGCAGCCTGCGGCGAAAGCGCACCTCGAATCCGTAGACGCCGTTGATGTCGCGCTCTCCGATCAACGAAATGCGGTCGCTCACGTCCCAGCGCAGGCGGATATCGCGCTGTTGCGCGGCGGCGGTATTCGTAGAGTAGGTCATCGAAAGGTCGCGCGAGACTTGTTCCTCGACGGTGATGCGTGCGCCGCCCGCGGTGGTGGGCCCGAGCAGATTGGGATCGACGCGAATGCGGCTCACTCCGAAGAGCTTCTGGAAGCGGCCGGAAACCTGCGTGGAAAGGGCCGTGGTAAGGAGCGAGCCGGCGCCCGCCGCCCCCATGCGCTCGGTTCCACTCGAGCTCATCAACGTCTGCCCGGGCGCGTAGCCGAGGGCCAGGAGAGACAGAATGTCCTCAGTGGGCAGGGGCGGGTCGGAGCGATAGGACATCTTGATGCGATCCGCCGGCCCCGCGAGCTCGACCGTCAGGTCGTAACGCTCGACGCGGGTGCGGGCCTCGATATCGACCACGGGCGCAGTCTGATAGGGGCTCGTCATCGTGATGTCGCCGCGGGCTATCTGGTAACGATTGCCGGCAATCAGCGCTGTTCCCTGATGAATATGGATATCACCCATGGTTGAAGGCTGGCTGAGCGTGCCTCGTAGCGTTGCGTCGATTGCTGCGACGTAGCTGAGCGTGGGCGAATCCAGCCGCACCACAGGATTGGTCATTACGCGAACGCCCACTCGGACCTTCGACGCGAATGTAGCGGCGGGCGCGGCGGGAGGCGTTTCGAGCGATGTTCCCAAATTGCCCAGCCAATTCAGGACGTTGAAATCCGGGCTCGCGAACATCTCGCCCACCGTCACTTCGCCGGTGAGCTCGGCCGCCTCGGGCGTGCCCGCGAGCTTCAGCGTTCCCGAAACCAGCGACGAGATTCCGGCCGGATACTCGAGGCGAATCCGCCGGAACGCTGCTTGCACGTCGAACCCGCGGCCCGCGCCGAACGTCGCGCCGCCGGATAAACTGATCGACGCTTGGCCCGCTTCCTCGTCGAGCGATTGAATCACCGCTCGGTTTCCTTCCAGCACGATGACGCCGTTGAGTCCCGAAAGCGGCAGAGGGAGGTTTCCGTATCGCACGCTAAGATTCTCCACCCTGATCTCTCCGGACAACGCTGGCCGGTCCACAGGGCCGCGGTCGTGAAGATCGAGACTGAAACGGCCGACGGCCTGGAGCGATGGATCGAACAGGCGAAGCAGCGAAGCCTGCGCCTCGCCCTGCGCGTCCAGGGCAAACTCCGCGGGCTTTTGCACGCGGCCCGAGAGGTGAATCCGAAGCGAGGTCGAGGGGCCGCGAATCTCGAACCGGTTGGACTCGATCCTTCCATTCGCGTAGCGCACTTCGACGGGCTGGGCGTTCCGCACGGGAAAGTCCGGGATCTGGACGGCGACCGCCTCCGCCTTCGCGTCGACCTCAAACTGGCGGGGCTTCTTGAAGGGACCTTGGCCCGAGATCGATCCGGACGCAATTACGGGCGTCTCAATGCGCGTGCGGCCCGCGAGGTTGAGCCACGGATCGAGGCGAAAGCGCGAGAAGCTCCCGGTGATCTTCGCCGGCCAGTCGCCGCGGGTCACTGCCGCTGCCGAAAGAGTCAGGCTGCCTTCCGCGCCGCGAAGGCTTGCCGTTGCCGTGAGGCGGCGAGCGGCGAACTGAAGCGTTGCCGCTGCGTGTCCCTCGGCGTTGCCGCCAAGCTTGAGGTTGCGGATGTGCACGGTAGCGCGCAGCGACGGCGCGCTCAAGCTCCCGCTGCCCTCGATCGCAATGCCGGCCGTTCCTTGCAACTTCTCGCTCGCGCGAATGATCCGTAATCGCTGGAAGTTGTCCAGCGCAAAGCCGCCGCCGCGTAGTTGCGCTGCGAAAGTGCGCGCGGGCCGGTTCAGTCGAATCCACCCGGCAAGCTTTCCCGCGCCTTTTCGCAGCATCACGCTTTCGAAGTTCCACTGAGCATTCGAAGCCACGACGCGGGTTGAGATCAGGTCAAACGATTCCCCGTACGCGGAGCCGCGCGCGACGCGGAAGTTGCCCGAGCCGCTGAGATTTCGCGGCGTTCCGTGAACGTCAATCTCGCCGCTCGCCACGCCCGTGATTGGGTAATGTAGCCCGAGCGCTTCATCGAGGCCTTTGAGGGGCGAGCGCTGAGCGCGCGCCGAGAGGCGCAGCGGGGATTGCGGCGTCACTTCCCAATCGTGAAGCCCTGCCGACCCGGTGAATTCGAACACACTCGGACCGGAGCGCAGCCGCCCCGAGCCGACAGCCACTTCTTCGGAAGATGCGTTGACGTCGCCGCCGAAGCTTTCCCAAACCCAGCCGCGATAGGTGAAGACGCCGACGCGCAGGTGACCCTGAATTTGCGGGTTAGACGCGCGGCCGCCCACCGTGCCCGTCAGAATCACAGCGGAATGGAGCTCGACGGGGATGGGATTCGTGAGTCCGGTGATCTCGTCGATCAAAGGCTCCGCTTCGTTGAAGTCGGTCGTGGAATATTGAAAACCGAGGCTGGCGCGACTCTCTGCCAGCGTGCCGTGCGCCCTGAAGGACGAATGCGGAGTCGCAAACTGCGCCTGATCGAGCTTCAGGACGAATTGCGGCTCCCCGACGATCGAGCCGTGCGCCTCGCCGGTTACCGGCCGCGCGCCCGCGGGCAAGCGGTCCGCTGGAACCGCCCGGACGCTGAATGTCGAGGTGAAATGATCGAACATCCCCTCCCATCGAGCTTCGCCCTCGCCGCTGAGATTCGATGACAGCGCCAGAAGCCGCCCGAGTTTGGCGGTGCGCGGTGTGGTCCGCAACGTTTTCGCGAGATCAACTCGCTCCGCTCGCCCGCGAACGGCGAACTCGGGAGTTCGGTTGACGAAGCGGATGGCGCCCGATCCGCTGAATCGTCCGCCCAGCGCGTGAAGATTGAGATGCGTGAGATTGATAGCGCCCGGATTGCCGCTGAAATCGGCGCTGAACTCCATCGGCCCCGGATCGACGGGCGGCGTGCGAACCCGCAACCCGCTCAGCCCGGCGTGGCCCGCGAAGAGCAGGCGCCCGGCCTCGTACTGAACGTCGCACCGCAGCCGCAGCTCGCCGCTGCGGAACACATTCCAGCGAAGCGTCCGCGCGAGGACGCTCACGGCCCCGGCGGCCTCGAACGAGCCGCTGCCACGAATCCGCGGGGACCACTCGAGCGATGCAGCGCCTTGTCCCGATATCGCGGGCGAGCGCCACACAAGCTGGCGGAGCCTAATTCCCGCGGCGGAGATTTCAATCCGCCCGGCGAGCTTCACGGACGGCAAAGCGGTTCCGCGCACCGTGAGATCGAGGGGCGTCGATGCGAACGCTCCCGAATAGCCGCCCTGAGGCGAGTGGCGGATCAACACCGCGCTGTGGCGCGCCTTGAGGTCGAGCGGAATCCTCTCATCATTCCAGTAGAGCGTGGCGTGCTGAAGAATCATGCTGGCGATCGACGCGTTCACGAGATCCGCGGCGGTCGCGCTCGGGCGGCCGGGCAAGCCCGGAATATTGGTTGAGCCCGCGGCGCGCGTGATCAGGTGCGCTGTGATTCCGTCGCCGTCAAGGGCCGTGATCATCAACTTCCGGCGCAAAACGGAGAGCGGGTTGATGCGTAAGACAATCGTGCGGGCGCTGAATAAAGGCGGCCCGGCGGGACCTTCCGAGCCGTGCAGCGTGAGGCCGTGAATCGTGACCTCGAAAACGGCGGGCTTGATCTCGATGTCTCGCAGCTCCACGCGCGCCCCCGTCGCGGATTCGAGGCGGGCGACGATCCGCTGCTCGAGCCGGTCGTGAAACCACCGGCTTCCGAGAACCGCCGTAAACCCGAAGTAAACCGCGAGGCACACGGCCACTATCGCCACGAGAATGCGGAACGGCTTTGACACTCGGAGCGACGATCTCATTCCGTCAATCATGATAGCCTAGGAAGCGATCGGCGTCCCAGACGCGGCGCCGAGGACGAGATGTCTCGGACTTGTGCGTGACGACCGCAGCGATGGGCAGACCGCGACGAGCGCCCCAGGAGTCGTTCGTGTGATTTCGCAGCTTGCTGCCCCCCTCCTGCCGGTTCGGGATGCGCGTGGTTGCACTCTGATTTGTCTCAGCATACGAGCGCGATGTTCAGTGGCACACAAGAGACGTCGCTGCCCTCAAAGCTGAACCGACAGACCCGGCTTCCCTCAGGGGATATGACCTTGCGAACACCAAACCCGGTCGCCCGGGACCAGCGGAAGAGTGAAGATCGAGGGATCCGAGGGGTCAAACACAACCGGGGCGAAGCGGTTCAGGAACCGCCGGTCAATTCGCACGCTCTTCCGGCACGGCGGACTGAGAGAGCGCAAAAGCATCCCCACGGTCTCCCCAATGTATTCGTATCGCATCTTGCCGTCGGCCCTCACGCCGAACTGAATGGTGGCGCTCACAGGGCCTTGAATCGCGGCGCAGCGCACCCGCTGCGCGTCCAATTTGGGCGGGCATCCGGGGGCTTCACGCTTTTTCACGGCCTCCGTTGCGGCGTTCACGGTCGCGCGATCGCGAGCACCAAGCACGATGGCGGCATAGTTAAAGCGCGTGGGGACGATTTCGCCGAGAAACACGAGACGATCGTAGGACATGCCGCTCAAGAGCATGCCCAAGCGGAGATCAGCCTGTTTTGGATCGGCAGGAGGCCGCGCCTTAAGAGTTGACTCGACGTGGCTCCTTCGGAGATCGATCTCGCGATGCGATCCGCGGAGGATGCGGTAGTACACGGTCACCGTTCCCGCAAATCTTCCTCGAGGTGTGAACTGTACCTTGCGGCGGGATCCGTTCGGGGCTCTATAGTAGGCGGTGATCGGGCCGCGACCTCCTGGCCTGTCAATTTCGCGCTGAATCTTAAGCCTCATTCCGGGGCTGAGGTTCATGAATTCCTGAAGGGTTCCGTAGTCGTAGCGGTAGTCAAGCACCTCGGACATGCGAGTAGGAACGCTTTCTCGCATCGCTTCGATCAGCGCGGCCGATTCTCCGGCGGTCAGACATCCGTTTTTATCGAGCGAATCGATCTGATCGAGGAAACGATCGAAGCTCACGCGAAAGTTGCCGGCCAAAATCGCCGCGCGCCAGGAGCGAAGCGACGGGAGGGCAACCGACAAGCTCGCCGGCGACAAACGCAGCTTGAAGAGCTGAGTCGAAATTGAGCAGCCCCGGCGACGAGCAATCTGAGTCAAGGGGAGAGGAACGGTTAAGCGGACCGGCGTTTCGGCCGACCGTCCCCAATAGGGCGGCGGCAAAATGACGGGACCGGCCGGGCCACGCCGAAGCTGATAGCTTCCGCTCGCGCCGGGCTTGCAAGCAAGGACCAATCCGGCCATCGCGATGAGTGCGGGAATCAGCAGCCGCCACCCGAGACCGGGCGCACCCAGAACACGTCGCTGCTCTCTAGGCGAGTCTCTCAAGTTCACCACAGGCCTCGAGCGGTTCTCTCAAATCGCGCGCAGCGTTTCCACCGGATCGACTTCGGTGGCGCGCAACGCCGGAATCGCGCAGGCGAGGACACTCGCGGCGATGAAGGCTGCGCACACCACCGCGAACGTAGCGGGATCGGTTGCGCTCACGCCATAGAGCTGGGTCGACGCAAACCGCGTCAGCGCGAGCGCGCCTGCAATTCCGCACGCGACACCGATCAGCGCGAGCGTCAGCGTTTCGCGCACCACGAGCCACAGAACATCCGCGCGCCCGGCGCCGAGGGCCACACGGATGCCAATCTCATGGCGCCGACGGCTTACCGCGTATGCTACGGTGCTCGCGATTCCGGCCACCGAGAGCACCAGCGCGAGCAGCGCAAACACCCCCACCAGGACCAGATAAAAGCGGTTCTCGGAGAGACTTCCCCTGAGCACCTGGCGCATGGTTTCGATTTGGGAAATAGGCGCTTGGGGATCGACCGAGTGGATGGCCTTCTGCATGGCCACGGCCGTGCTCGCTGGCGTGCGCGTCTTCACGACGAGCGTTCCCGCGAACGCGGCGAAAAGCTTTTGGGTAAAGGGCACGTAAACCTCCGGCCGGGGTTCGCTCGCGAGAGAAGCATCTCTCACGCTTCCCACCTCGCCCACCACGCGACCGCTCTTCGAACCGTTTCCCACCGGGCTCCGGCCGAGCCAATAGCGGTTGACGAACGCCTTATTCACAATCGTGACGCGTTCGGAATGCGCCGTATCCTGCGGGGTGAACGTGCGCCCGCCGAGCAGCGGAATCCCCATCGCCTTGAAATAGCCGGGACTGACGGCGTGCAGACCGCCAGTAATAATGCCGCCTGGCTCAACGTTCGACATTCCGGGCTCGGCGGTATCTCTGAACGTGCCGTTGATTCCGTCGAGTGGCAGCGGGCTGATAAAGCCGGACGCCTCGGCGCCGGGCACGGACTTAACCTTTCGCAACAGCCTTTGATATGCGGCGACCTGATCGCTGGCGCTCGAGTAGCGGTATCTCGGCAGGAGCACGCGCAGCGTGAGGATCTCGCGCGGGTTGATGCCCGGGTTGACCGCTTCGAGCTTCAGAAAGCTGCGCAGCATTAACCCGGCACCCGTGAGAAGAATCAGCGACAAAGCGACTTCGGCGACAATTAAGACGGCTTGGGCGTTGAGCCGGCCTCGCCGCGGTCGCGCGCTTGCGCCGCCCTCCTTGAGCGATGCCGTCAAGTCAGTTTTGGAAGCGTGGAGCGCCGGCGCGAGCCCAAACGCAATCCCCACCACGAAGGAAACGCCGAGCGTCGCCGCGAGCACTCGAGCATCGATGCCCATTTGCGAGAAATTGGCGCCGCGAAGAGCTCCTGGAAAGATGCGCGCTTCGGATTCGATTCCCCACCGGGCGAGGAGAATTCCCAGCGCTCCGCCGCACCCTCCCAGGATGACGCTTTCGGTGAGCAGTTGCCGCAGGATCCGCGCGCGCGTCGCCCCGACGGCCGTCCGCACCGCGATTTCCTTCTGCCGTGAGCTGGCTCGTCCGAGCAAGAGGTTGGCTACGCTCGCGCACGAGATGGCGAGCAGGAAACCCGCGGCGCCAAACAGAACGATCAGAATGGACCGCCAGTTCGCGATCACTTGGCCGGCGAGCGACGCCACCGTGATGCGCCACTTCGCGCCCGCGTCCCCCGGGTGTTCGCGCATCACCGCGAGCGCCATCACGCCGAGCGCCGCTTGGGCGCGCGCGGGCGCGACGCCGGGGCCGAGGCGGCCCCACACCGAAAGCGAGCGAGTCTTCGTGTCGGACCGGTCGGCGGCGTTGAAGATGAGCGGAGTCCAGCAAACAGACGCCCAGTTTGACGTTCCCGGAATCATGAATCCCGCAGGCATCACCCCGACAATCGTGTGACCCGCGCCGTCGAGCGTGATCGTCTGGCCGAGCGCATTACGATGCCGGCGGAATAACCGCTGCCAGAGCGAATAGCTGAGCAAAACCGCGGGAGCGCCGCCGGAATTGTAATCAGAAGGAAGAAAGCCGCGGCCGAGCGCCGGACGAACGCCGAGCGAAGGAAATGCTTCAAGCGAAACGGCGTAATCGAACACCTGAGCGGGTTCGCGGACGCCGGCGAGCGTCTGCCCCATAAAGGGTTCGCTCGCCGCGAAGGTTCCGATTGCCTTTGCGCGCTCGCGCCAGCTCAAAAATATGGGAACCGGAACTTTGTCCCACGCATGGCTGAACCTCGCGTCCGTCATGGTGACGGAAACCAGGCACGACGGATCTTTGTAAGGAAGGGCGCGGACGACCGCGGCTTCCGCAAAGCTGAAAATCACGCACGCGGCTGCAATGCCGAGCGCCGCGATGACGATGGCGGCCGCGCTGAAGGCAGGATTCCGCCGCAGCATTCGCAAACCAAAGCGCAGGTCGTGGAGCAGGGTGGTCATTAGGCGTAGCCCTCACGTTCCAGTGACACCGCCGCGGCGGGTTCTGTTCCGAAAACCGCTTATACGCCGACGCGGTAGCGCGTTTGAGAGAGCCGAGCCTGGCGCCGCTGTCCGGCGGGCTAGCGCGCTTGCCCACTTGGGCCTCCCGCCGCATCGAGACTTTTGAGATTAGAGCGTGTTTTCATCAACTTCTTGGCTTCTAATTTTTCCCGCCGTTTTTCGCTAGCCCTTTAATGCTCCTGATTCCAAACGAGACGGCCGATTTCAGGGCAAAAAGCTTGGCTTTGTTTTGGCTTTGTTCGTCATTAGCAGGTTTTAATGTGCTGTAGTTTCATACACAAATTGGGTTTGATCGTCAAAAAAACAATCCATTACTTTTGCTCGAGCTCGCTAGCCTCCCGCTCCGCCCCGCGTGCCCCAGGGCACGCCGTTTTCTGCCGGCGAATTCGTGGGTGGCGCAGACATGGCGTCGGCTTGCCCTGTCTGCGAACCGGGAGCACCAGGCGGCTTGAGCGCAGACGCGATCGCGTGTGGATGGCGCCCAGCCATTCGATCGCAGACATCACAAAACGATGTCTGCGCCACCCACGGCATTGCGGAACGGCCGACCCAGCGGGCGCCTTCTCCGTCGTCGTGGACTTGCGGCTGGGCAGGGTGTCCATCCTCGTCAGGATGGCACCCTCGGACGGAAAAATGGAGACGGACTGGACGAATGAGACGAGAAGTGTGCCGCCCGGTGGTAGCGCGGATGCGCCGCGTCATGGTATGGGCGACGCGTTGCGTCGCCGGAACGGAGCGCGGGTTTTGGGACGTGCCCGCGGAAGAGACGCAGAGTTAGAGAATACCTCTGCGTTGCAATGCCGCAATTCCTTGTTTTTTTGGCAAGGATTTGGACCCTGTCATTCCGAGCGAAGCGAGGAATCTCCCTCTGACTGTGCCGGGGAAAAGCGCACGGCGAGATTCCTCGTCGCCGCGCTCTTCGGAATGCCATGCGATTTGGTTGCGGCCGGAAGGCCGCGCTTTGCTGCGCTGGCCGTGGGCGGTTGCTGCCAGGACCAAAAGCGCACAGGCAGAGAGCGCCGGCTTCGCGCTACAATGACAGGACTCCTGTGGCAGAGTTCAGGACAGCACGATCCGCTGAGTCAAGAAATAACTTCGCGCTGCGCGCTAGTTTGGAGGACCGCTCAATTCATGTACCAGCCCATCGAAAACTACGGACTCATTGGAAACATGCACACCGCCGCGCTCGTGGGTATGGACGGCTCGATCGACTGGCTGTGCTTCCCGCGCTTTGATTCGCCCAGTGTTTTCGCGGCCATTCTCGACGACCGCAAGGGCGGCCGCTATCGCATCGCGCCCGTCGAGGACGGCTACCGGACGCAGCAGCTCTACTGGCCGGGTACCAACGTGCTGATCACGCGCTTTCTCGGCCCGGACGCCTCCGCCGACGTGACCGACTTCATGCCGATGAACCCCGCGGACCCGCAGCATCCCGACCGCGGCCGGCCGCTCTTTCGTATCGCCAAGGCGACGCGCGGCAAGGTCCGTCTGCGGCTCGAGTGCCGGCCCGCGTTCAATTACGCGCGAGACGCGCACGAAACCCAAATGACTTCGTCAGGCGCCTTCTTCCATTCCCAAAACCTCGGGCTGTCGCTCACGTCCACCGTTCCGTTGCGCGTCGCGAAGGACGCGTGCATCGCGGAGTTCGATCTCCAGGCGTCAGCGGCGGCTGCGTTTGTCCTGCGGGGCGCCTTGGGCCCGGTTGAGCCGCCCGAGCCGGTGAGCACGGCGGCGGCGTTCGATATTCTAGAGGGGACCGTCGAATACTGGCAGCAGTGGATTGCGAAGAGCACCTACGAGGGGCGTTGGCGCGAGTCGGTGCATCGCTCCGCGCTGGTGCTCGAGCTGATGGCCTATGAACCCACCGGGGCCATCGTGGCGTCGCCGACGACGAGCCTTCCGGAGTGGGTGGGCGGCAGCCGCAACTGGGATTACCGCTCGAGCTGGATTCGCGATTCCGCTTTCACCGTCTACGGGCTACTCCGCGTGGGCCTCACTGACGAAGCGTCCCGCTTCATGACTTGGATCGAATCGCGCTGCCGCGAGCTCAAGGAGAACGATACCCTGCAGACGGTTTACGGAATCGGCGGCGAGATGAAGCTCGAGGAGACAACGCTCGATCACCTCGAGGGCTACCGCGGATCGAAGCCCGTGCGGATCGGCAACGCCGCTTACAAGCAAACGCAGATGGACATCTACGGCGAGCTCATGGATTCGATTTACCTGTTCAACAAGTATGTGCACCCGATCTCTTCGGAAATGTGGAGTTATATCCGCAGCATGGTGAACTGGGTGGCCGACAACGCCTCCAACGCCGATAACGGCATCTGGGAAATGCGCGGCCGCCCGCGCCACTTCGTCTACTCGAAATTGATGTGTTGGGTGGCGCTCGACCGCGCCGTGCGCCTCGCAATCAAGCGCTCGTTTCCCGGCGATCTGGACCGCTGGCTGAAGACCCGGGACAAGCTCTACGAAGACATTCTCCACCGGGGATGGAGCGCCAAACGCGGCGCGTTCGTGCAATCGTATGGCGGCCAGGCGCTCGATGCCAGCGTCCTGATGATGCCGATGGTCTTCTTCATGTCGCCGAACGATCCGCGAATGAATTCCACGCTCGAAGCGATCTCGAAGCCGGCCGAAGAGGGCGGCCTTCTCACCGACGACGCGGTGCGCCGCTATAACCTGGAGCAGACCAAGGACGGGATCGTGGGAGATGAAGGCAGCTTCAACATGTGCAGCTTCTGGTACGTGGAAGCGCTCACGCGCGCCGGAAGCCGCGACCCCCGGCAGCTTGACCGCGCCGTGGTCCTGTTTGAGAAGTGCCTGAAGCGGGCGAACCACGTGGGGCTTTTTTCCGAAGAGTGCGGACCCTCCGGCGAGGCGCTGGGCAATTTCCCCCAAGCTTTTACGCACCTTGGATTAATCAGCGCCGCGTTTAACCTGGACCGCGCGCTCGGGTAACGTCCTGAGTCAGGGATCCGTCGAAAATGTCCGTCCGGGAAGCGGGCGGGGCCGGCGCTTTAACCCCGCCGTTGGGGTGCCCTCCCCAGTTTTCGAACCCTCGCGGCTGAACGAGGGTGGAATGGACCTAAGCCGGCCCTTCTTGGCGGGGTAGAAGCCCCTCCCCCCGGTTCATCTCGCCAAACGTGGTGAAAGCTGGGATACGCCTATTTTGGGCAGCCGGCGGGTTCCTGGGCGAGCTGGTGGACGGCCGCTGCCAGCGTCAGATCGGCGGGAACCTCGCGGTACGATTTATAAATCTCCTTCATATTCACGCTGAGCTTTTTGAACAGCATGATGGTTCCGCGCAGATTCACCTGCAGCGTTGCCACACGCCAGTCGCCGGTGGGGAGCCGTGCCTGCTCCATGAAATACTGTCCACCCGGATAAATCTTGGCGAGGATGCCCCAGCCAAACGACACGGGCGCGATCACGTGGCCTTCGATTTTCATGATGCGCCGGCTCGACCCGTCCACCCACATCGTGCCGGCGAGGCCCGTCAGCACCGCATCGGCGCGAGTTCGCGGGCGGAACGACCGGTTCGGCCGGTATCGAACTCGGATCCAGCCCGTCTCCCGGTCCGTGCCGGCGTATTGAAAGCTGAAAGCCTCAGCGAGCACGCGAAACAGCTCCTCGCGGCGGCTCATCTCGCTTTCTTGAGACCGAAGATGCGAGCGCCTCAACCGGGGGCTTGACGCGAGGCGTTCAAGCTGCGCGAGGTCGTGCCGGCACTCCGACCGCGACGGCGGTTTCCCATTCAGTTCGATCAGGCGCGCAGCGATCCCCTGCCGGGTGCTGATCTCGAGCGTCGTTCGCGTGTTTTTCGGCTCGACGTCGACATGGACGTACTGGTAGCGGTGGGTGTGGTCGTCCATCGAGTGAACCTGGTTCCAGGCGGCGTCGTGCATCAACTTCTGAATCTCCGCAGCGGAGGGGCTGGTCTCAGCCGCAGAGGGCGGAGCAGCGCGGCCCGGGATGCCAGTCCAGAGGCCGATGGCCGTCATCGCTACGAGCCCCCTGCGGAAAAGCATGTCCTGCCAGTCGTTGCTGCGGTTGATACGCGATGAGAAGCCTCGCATTGATTTGAGCGATTTCACTAGCTCCCTCGAGTTTGCCAGCGGAAGATTCAGAATCGGATCGATGAGTTCGCCGCCGCCGAGTGAATTCTTAGGAAATGCTTTTCGCCTTTTGACCCCGTCGAGCGGAGAACTACGGAACTTTGCTCCCCCACGCTTTCGCCTTCTCTGGTCCTGCTAACTCCAGGCTACGCTCCAATCGATTGAAAATGCAACGGCTCGCAGGCAAGACGAGTTTGGCCCGGCGGGTGCTCTGTAAGCGGTCTGGACCGTCGCCGGCAAGTGATGGCGGAGCGGGCTCAGCAACCTGTAGCACGACACCCGATTGGAGGACTTGATGCGATTTAAGGCCATTGCAATGATTGCCGGAGTCGTTTTATTGATGACGGCGCCCGCGTGGGCGACTTCATTTAATTATTCATTCGAGAACTGCGGTCAGATCAGCTCGACTCTCGGAGCCGGCGGAGCGTGCCCCGGAAACCTGAAAACGAGCGGGGCGACTTACACCGCGGGCGGCACGAGCATAACCGCGGTCGGGTACCAAGCGGGAATCGGCACGACGAACCTGTACGTGAAGAAGGACGGCGGCGACGAAAGCGGACTTGGAATCGCTAATGAGTCCGATCACGAGATCGCTGATAACCAGATTATCCAGTTGAACCTCACGAACCTGGCGCTAGCAGGCATTACGAGCGGAAACCTTGCCCTCGGAAGCGTGCAGACCGGCGAGGGCTATGCCATCTTCACGTCGAATCAGGCCGGAACGCTGGGTAGCCTCGAATTGACGGGAACTCTTGATGACACCGGTTTCCCGGTCACGTGGACTCAGAGCGATCCGTTTATCGGCATCACGGCGGTCGATCCCAACTCGAGCTGCGACTGGAACTGCGGCACGAACTATCACTCGGACGTGCTGCTGGTGAGCCTTTCTGCGAGCACACCCACTTCTCCGACGCCTGAGCCTGCCTCGCTCGCTTTGATGGGAACCGGGCTCTTGGCGATCGCGTTCGCAGTGCGAAAGCGCTTCTCTCTGGCGAAGCAAAACTGATCCCGGGTTTCACTCGGAATGATCGCGGGCGCTGTGAGTCCCAGCCTCACAGCGCCTTTTTTATTTAGAGCCGCAACAGGTTGTCGAGACTGATCGCATGTCATTCCGAGGAGCGCAGCGACGAGGAATCTCGCCGTGGGCTTCCGTGGGCATGAGTGCACGGCGAGATTCCTCGCTCTGCTCGGAATGACACTCTCCAAAAGCTTGCCAGAAAAACAAGCATTTACGGCCTCGTAATGCAGACTTGTTGTTTAAGTCGGCGGCTTTTCCTCCTCCGATGAAAGCCGCGGAGTTAAAGAACAACTCCGCGCTTGTATCTTGTTTTCGTGTTAACAATGCATCACAGGTTCAAGGCTTGTAGCTACCTCACTCCCTTGTCGTTTTCCGGAGCGTGCTGCCTACTGCAGTCCGAGCAGCTTATGCGTCTGAAGGCTCAGGCGCCAGTGGGGATGTCTCATGCAGTACTCAACGGCGAGCCGCGTGTTTGTCTCGCGGCGAGGCCCGTCCATCGGTTGCAGGAAGAAATGGCGAAAATCGAGGCGCTCGAAATCTTCAGGCGATCCGGCTTCCTGCGGATAGACGAGCTTCAGCTCGTCGCCGCGCGCGAGAGCCAGGGGCGCGCCCGCTTTGGGACTGACGCACACCCAGTCAATTCCCTCCGGCGCGGGGCGGGTGCCGTTCGTCTCGATGGCCACTTCGAAGCCGCGGCGATGAAGCTCGTCGAGCAGGGGTTGGTCAAATTGCAGCAGCGGCTCTCCGCCCGTAATCACTACAAATTCGCGCCCGGTGTGCGGCCAGGCGTGGCGGATTCGTTGCGCGAGCTCGCTGGCCGAAGCGAAGCGCCCGCCCTCGGGGCCGTCGGTGGCCACAAAGTCCGTATCGCAAAACGAGCAGACCGCTCGCTCGCGATCCTCTTCACGCCCCGACCAGAGGTTGCAGCCGGCGAAGCGGCAGAATACCGCGGCGCGGCCGGTGTTTGCGCCCTCGCCCTGCAGTGTGTAGAAGATTTCCTTTACCTTATAGCTCATCGCTGCGTCGCTGCCTGGGGCGCGGCCCGGTAACGTGTCGGGTCGGCGAGCCCGGCTGCGGCGAAGCCCTTCTTTCGCAGCACGCACGCATCGCACTCGCCGCACGCGAGGCCGTACGCCGAGGGATCGTAACAACTGCTCGTCTGAGAGTAGTCGACGCCGAGCGCCAAGCCCCGGCGGATAATCTCCGCCTTCGTCAGATGAAGGAGCGGAGTGTGAATCGTGAGATTCTGCTTTCCCTCGACGCCGGCCTTCGTCGCAAGGTTCGCCAGGCGCTGAAACGCTTCGATGTATTCGGGCCTGCAATCGGGATAGCCGCTGTAGTCGAGCGCATTGACACCGAGGAAAATGTCATTCGATCCGAGCGTCTCGGCCCAGGCGAGAGCGAACGAAAGAAAAATCGTGTTTCGCGCCGGAACGTAGGTGACGGGGATGCCACGCGAGATTTCGTTCGGCGCGCGTCCCTTGGGCACGGGAATCTCGCTGGTGAGCGCGGAGCTGCCGAACGCGCGGAGATCGATCTCGACGATGCGGTGAGAGGCCGCGCGCATCGCGCTCGCGAGGTTCGATGCACAGCACAACTCCCAGTCGTGGCGCTGACCGTAGCGAAAGGAGAGCGCGTGCGCGGCGTAATCTTCGCTAAGAGCCTGCGCGAGAACCGTTGTCGAGTCGAGGCCGCCGCTGAACAGAACGACGGCGGGTTGGGCTGCGCGCGCCGTCACCGATTTCGTCTCCGCGAGTTCTGGCGTGTCCAACTTGCCGTGACGCGGGAGCGCAGGCCGCCGCGCGGCGTGAATTCTCCGATCACTTGCGCGGAGACAGGATCGGCAGCGAGGACGACATCCCGCAGGAACCGGTTCACGACGTTTTCGTAAAATATTCCGAGGTTCCGGTAGGCGAGCGCGTACATCTTGAGCGACTTCAGCTCGAGGCACTTTTTGCGCGGCGTGTAGATGAGCGTCAGCATGCCGAAATCGGGCAGGCCGGTTTTCGGGCAGACGGACGTGAACTCCGGGATTTCGATCCGAATTTCGTAGCCCGGGTACTGGTTCGGCCAGGTCTCGATCTCGGGCAGTGGCGCCTCAATTCCCGCGCGCGAGTGCTCGTCGGAGTAGGATCGTTTCATGCTGTTTCTTTTCCCTGCGCGTGCCGAGCGCCCGAGCCTGCTGAAATGCCGCCGTCGCGCCTCTGTAGTCTCTCGCCATTTCGTTAGACCGGGCTACGCGCTGAGAACCGGCGCACTTAACTATTCTACAGTTTGGCTCCCCGGCCCGAAAGCGGCGGGAACGGCCGCTTCGAGGAATTCAACACCGAGCCCACGCCGGACTGGTGTCGGCGCACATCGCTGCCGCGGGATGCGGCCCAGTATTGTTCCTAATGAAGTTAACTAGGATGTTTCCCGATTGACCGGAGTGCCCCCCCGGAACTAATATGGCTTAGTCGGGGTCGACTGTTTGGACGAGCATGACGGTCACCGGCTCGTGCGATGGTCGATTTGCCGATGGCTGCGCCCGCAGTCATTTCGGCGTACCCCGAGGCCGCCCAGGGGGTTGGCGGCGCGGCTCGGTCAATTGCGAGTGAAGCGAGTAGCGCAGTCCTCAGTCTTTGAGGTCTGCGGCTCTTAATCGTCGATGCGCGGACCAGCGCGGCCGCCAAAGGCGAAGATTCGCGCTACGTTCTTCCGCGGTTATTCTCGGCAGAGCGATCGCACGCGTTCGGCTCACCTTGGACCTGCGCTCCGAAACCCTGCAACACGTTTCGCACCTCGGCGGTAAGCCAGGGCGCCCGGCGCGGCAGCGGCGTCTTCAATCGGCGTGGGCGCTCGCTGACAAGCCGGCGGCGCTGATCGGCAAGGACACACTATGCGGACACGAACGAATGGCACGGAAAAAACGGAAGGCCGCGGGTTTCTGGGTCTGCGCCAATCGGAGTTGATTCACGCGCTCCAAGCCGCGCGTGCCGGGGATTTCTCGGTCCGTTTGCCCGGCGACCTCACCGGCGCGGAAGGTAAGATTGCCGACGCGTTTAACGCCATCGTCGCAGCGAACGCGCGCATGGCCGCCGAACTGGGGCGCGTTGGGCATGAATTGGGGCGCAAAGGGCAAACCAGCCAGCGAGTCCGCTTCGAGCCCCTGGGCGGCGACTGGGGCGAGATGGAAGTTTCCATCAATAATCTGATCGACGATCTCCTGCGGCCCACCACCGAAGTTACTCGCGCCGTCTCCGCGGTGGCGCAGGGGGACCTGCTGCGGACCGTGCCGCTCGAGTTCGACGGGCGGCCGCTTGAAGGCGAGTTCCTGCGCGCCGCTAGCATCGTGAACACGATGATCCAGCAGCTCGTCGTTTTCACCTCGGAGGTCACCCGCGTCGCGCGCGAAGTCGGCACCGAGGGCAAGCTGGGCGGCCAAGCCCAGGTCAGTGACGTGAGCGGCGTCTGGAAAGAGCTTACCGAAAACGTCAACCTGATGGCTAGCAAGCTGACGGCCCAGGTGCGCAACATCGTCGACGTCACCATTGCAGTTGCCAGCGGGAATCTTTCCAAGAAGATTACGGTGGACGTGCGGGGCGAGATCCAGCAGCTCAAGGAAGCCGTCAACACGATGGTCGACCAGTTGCGGTCGTTCGCCAGCGAAGTCACGCGCGTAGCGCGCGAAGTGGGCACCGAAGGACGGCTCGGCGGTCAGGCGGTGGTCCCGGGCGTGGCCGGAACTTGGAAGGACCTTACGGACAGCGTCAATTCGATGGCCAATAACCTCACCGCTCAGGTGCGGAACATCGCCGACGTCACCACCGCGGTGGCGCGCGGCGATCTGTCGCGCAAGATCACGGTGGACGTTCGCGGCGAAATTCTGGAGCTGAAGAACACCATCAACACGATGGTGGACCAGCTCAATGCGTTTGCCTCGGAAGTCACGCGCGTGGCGCGCGAGGTGGGCACCGAAGGCCGTCTCGGCGGCCAGGCCGTGGTGCCCGGCGTGGGCGGCACCTGGAAGGATCTCACGGACAGCGTCAACTTCATGGCGAGCAACCTGACCGAGCAGGTGCGCAACATCGCCGAAGTTTCCACCGCCATCGCCAGCGGCGATCTTTCGCGGAAAATTACGGTCAGCGTCAGCGGCGAAATTCTCCAGCTTAAAGAGACCATCAACACGATGGTGGATCAGCTCAACGCGTTCGCCTCGGAAGTCACGCGCGTGGCGCGCGAAGTGGGTACAGAAGGGCGCCTCGGCGGACAGGCGAACGTGCGCGGCGTGGCGGGAACGTGGAAGGATCTCACCGAAAACGTCAACTCGATGGCCAACAACCTCACCGCGCAGGTTCGTAACATCGCGGAAGTTGCGACGGCCATCGCCAATGGAGATTTGTCTCGCAAGATCACGGTCACGGCCAGCGGCGAAATTCTTCAGCTTAAGGAGACCATCAACACGATGGTCGACCAGCTCAACGGCTTCGCGGGAGAAGTCACGCGCGTGGCGCGCGAGGTTGGAACTGAGGGCAAGCTCGGCGGCCAGGCGCAGGTGCACGGCGTCGCCGGCACCTGGAAGGATCTGACGGACAGCGTCAACTCGATGGCCGGCAACCTGACCGCGCAGGTGCGGAATATCGCCGAGGTGGCGGTGGCGGTGGCGCGCGGTGATCTCTCGCGCAAGATTACGGTGGACGTGCGGGGCGAAATCCTGCAGCTCAAAGAGACACTCAACACGATGGTCGACCAGCTCAACGGCTTCGCCGCCGAGGTCACGCGCGTGGCGCGCGAAGTCGGCACCGAAGGCAAGCTCGGCGGCCAGGCGCAGGTGCACGGCGTCGCCGGCACGTGGAAGGATTTGACGGACAGCGTCAACTCGATGGCCGGCAACCTGACCGGCCAGGTGCGCAACATCGCGGAAGTGGCCACGGCCATCGCGAGCGGCGACCTCTCGCGCAAAATCACAGTGGACGTGCGGGGCGAAATCCTGCAGCTCAAAGAGACGCTCAACACGATGGTCGACCAGCTCAACGCCTTCGCCGGCGAAGTCACCCGCGTGGCGCGCGAAGTAGGTACCGAGGGGCGGCTGGGCGGCCAGGCGAACGTCCCAGGCGTCGCCGGCACCTGGAAGGATTTGACCGACAACGTCAAGTCGATGGCCGGAAATCTGACCGGCCAGGTGCGCAACATCGCCGAAGTAACGACGGCCGTGGCGCGCGGCGATCTCTCACGCAAGATCACCGTCGATGTGAAAGGCGAGATTCTCGAGCTGAAGAATACGATCAACACGATGGTGGATCAGCTCAATGCGTTCGCGTCGGAAGTGACGCGCGTGGCGCGCGAGGTTGGTACCGACGGAAGATTGGGCGGCCAGGCGCTGGTGCCCGGCGTCGGCGGGACGTGGAAGGATCTCACCGACAGCGTGAACTTCATGGCGAGCAACCTGACCGCACAAGTGCGCAACGTCGCAGAAGTCGCCACCGCCATCGCCAACGGCGATCTCTCCAAGAAGATCACGGTGGACGTCAGCGGTGAGATTCTCGCCCTGAAGGCCACGCTCAACACGCTGGTGGACCAGCTCAACACTTTCGCCTCCGAGGTCACCCGCGTGGCGCGCGAGGTCGGTACCGAGGGCAAGCTGGGCGGTCAGGCGCAGGTGCCTGGCGTCGCCGGCACGTGGAAGGGTCTCACCGACAACGTGAACTTCATGGCGGGGAACCTGACGGCCCAGGTGCGCAACATCGCGGAAGTCACCACGGCGGTCGCGCGCGGTGACCTGTCGCGCAAGATCACGGTGAACGTGAGCGGCGAAATCCTCGAGCTCAAGAACACCATCAACACCATGGTCGATCAGCTGAACGGTTTCGCCGGCGAGGTGACCCGCGTCGCGCGCGAGGTCGGCACCGAAGGAAAACTCGGCGGCCAGGCTCAAGTCCGCGGCGTTGCCGGCACCTGGAAAGACCTCACGGATTCGGTCAATTCCATGGCCGGAAACCTCACCGCCCAGGTGCGAAACATCGCAGAAGTCACGACCGCCGTGGCCCGCGGTGACCTGTCGCGCAAGATCACCGTGGACGTGAAGGGCGAGATTCTGGAGTTGAAGGACACCATCAACTCCATGGTGGACCAGCTCAATGC
>JBOGKE010000029.1:0-14858 GCA_050745265.1 Terriglobia bacterium | reverse complement strand
AGAGCGGAGCGAAAAAGCTCTCCATTTAAGGATCAAACAAACACGGAGATTCTTCGTCGCCTGCGGCTGGTCCGAAAAGTTCGCATGGGGCAGCGTATCGGAGCACGACTTTAGTCGTGCCGTTGCTCGGGCCCTTGAATGTTTCGGCTTTAGCCGCTGAGGCCCTCAGGGGCTAATCGCCCGATCAAGGTGGGCGACGTTTGCGACACGGCTGAAGCCGTGCCCTGATACTTTTCGTGCTTTGCGAGCGTCGCAAAGCGACATGAGAACTCCTCAAAATGAGGCGGTCCGGAGTTCTTCCGCAGCACTTCAGCGGCGCCGGCGGCACATCACAAGGTTACGACCTCGCGTGTCCCGAAAAGCTGCCGTGCGGGTTGATAACGAATTTCTTGGCCGCCCCACGGTCGAAATCCTTGTAGCCTTGCGGTCCTTCGTCCAGCGTGATGACGGTCACGTTCACGGCTTTGGCGATTTTGATCTTGTCGTACAAGATGGCCTGCATCAGTTGCCGGTTGTATTTCATCACCGGAGTTTGCCCGGTCATGAAGCTGAGCGACTTAGCCCAGCCGAGGCCGAGGCGGAGACTGAGATTGCCAATTCTTGCGGCTTGGTCTTCCGCGCCAGGGTCTTCGGTGACATACAGCCCCGGGATTCCCACTCCTCCCCCCGCGCGCGTCACCTGCATGAGCGAGTTCAGCACGGCCGCGGGAGCGGCCTTGTCGGCCTGAGCTCCGTGGCCGCAGGCTTCGAATCCAACGCAATCGACTCCGCAATCGACTTCGGGGACGCCCAGTATATCCTCGATCTGCTCGCCAATTGAGTCGTGCTTCGAGACGTCAATCGTCTCGCAGCCGAAGCTTCGCGCCTGCTCGAGCCGCTCCCGGTTCAGATCGCCCACAATCACGCACGCCGCCCCCAGCAGGTACGACGCCGCCGCGCAGGCCAGGCCCACCGGGCCCGCGCCGGCCACGTACACCGTGGATCCGGTTCCCACGCCAGCGGTGTAAGCGCCGTGGTATCCGGTGGGAAGGATGTCGGAAAGGCAGGTGAGGTCGCGAATCTTCTCCATGGCCTGATCCTTGTCCGGGAACTTGAGCAGGTTGAAATCCGCGTACGGCACCATCACGTATTCGGCTTGCCCTCCCACCCATCCGCCCATGTCCACATAGCCGTAAGCGGCGCCCGGCCGGGCGGGGTTGACGTTCAGGCAGATCCCCGTTTTGCACTCCTTGCAGTTGCGGCAGCGCCCGCAGGCGATATTGAACGGCGTGGACACCAGGTCGCCTACTTGGATGAACTCGACGTCACGGCCCCGCTCAATCACCTCGCCGGTGATTTCGTGTCCGAGAATCATTCCGGCCGGCGCCGTTGTGCGGCCCCGCACCATGTGCTGATCGCTTCCGCAAATATTAGTCGCAACGATCTTCAAAATCACTCCGTGCTCGCATTTGCGGCCGTCGAGAGCGAGCTTTGGGTAATCGATCGACTGAACCTCAACTTTCCCTTTTCCCATGTAAGCGAGTCCGCGGTTATCCGGCATAAATTCACCTCCGATTCCGAATCGTGGCCGCGCCTTTGTCTTCCAGTGCGAGCTGCGGGCGCCAAGCGCCCATAGCGAACGCGGCGCGCAATATTAGATCACAGATGGGAGCCAAATGGATATCGGGGTTCACCCGGATCGCTTTCCGGGACCGCAGCGGCGCCGCAGGTAGCGCTCCGCGGCCCTCGGCCGCAACCAAAGCGCCACCCCGCGGGCTTTGTAATCCCTGCTGCCCTCCCCGCTAATCCCAGCGTTCATTTCCGCCGAAGAGTCTAGAGTGGAACAATTTGTACCGCCGTGCCTACTGAGGCTACCCTCAACGTTCAACGATTGCCAGCAGTTAGAGCACAAAGGAGAAATATCTGTGAGAAAATTCATTGCCGTATTCGCCTTTTTTGTGGCCTCCGCCTCGGTGGCATTCCCACAAACCCAAGGTGCCAAGGTTTACATTAATCCTGGGCCGGATGGCTTTGCATCAGCAGTAGCGGCTGCCCTCCTCAAGAAGGGTACGCCCGTCGAGGTGATGACTAGCCCGACGGCCGCACAGTATGAGGTGAGCTATTCGTTGCTCAGCAAACAGGGAAACCGGGGCGCGCAGGTAGCAGCAGGGGTGCTTGCCGGGGCTTGGTGGGTCGGGCGGGCCAGTGTCACGGTTTCCTTCACCGTGGCAGACCTGACCTCGAACCAGATCGTCTACTCGTACACGGTACACAAGGCGGCGAATGGATCAAAGCAGTTTCAATCTGCGGCCGAAGCTTTCGCCAAGCACTGGAGCCACTGGATCGAGCACACGGGAAAGTAGTGATAGCCACGTTCAACCGGTTTCTGATTGACCGTGGGCTGTTGTCGATGGACCCAAAGCCCATGGTCAGCAAAGCACTGACCGTGGCTACTCGCTAGCCGCTTTGCTTTTTTGGCAAGGATTCGGGCGCTGTCATTCTGAGCGAAGCGAGGAATCTCGCTCTGATTGTGCCGGCGAAAAACGGACGGCGCGATTCCTCGTCGCTGTGCTTCTCGGAATGACATGCGATTTGGTTGCAGGTGTACGGCCGCGCTTATCTACCTGACTACGCGCAGTGCAGCAAATTTCGTAGGTCATATCTCAACCGCCTTGCCGAACTCCCCGGGGGCGTGTACCATTTAGTTACTTCCCTCTGATCCCTCAATCTTCACTCAACACGACCGGAACTCAATGACGACCCTTGTGCAGCCGCCGGAAAGATTTCTAGCAGCACATCGAGGGCGATTTGGCGCTCCAGCCACAGTGCGATTGGCGCCGGCGTCAGGGCCGGTAGCGAGACGGCGAGGCTAGCGAACCCGAACCAAAGTAATGGATTGTTTTTTTGACGATCAAAGCCAATATGTGTATGAAACTACAGCACATTAAAAGCTGCTAATGACGAACAAAGCCGAGAACAAAGCCAAGCTTTTTGCCCTCAAATCATCCATCTCGTTTGGAATCAGCAGCATTGAGGGGCTAGCGAAAAACCGCGGCAAACATTAGACACCCAAGATGTTCTTGAAAACAGGCTCTAATCTCAAAAGTCTCAATGCGCTGGGAGCTCACAGTTGGCAAGCGAGCTAGCCCCTGCGGGGCGGCGGCGATCTCAGGAGCGAGCGGCGGTCGAAACCGCCGGCGCGTGTTCCTGGGCGGCTTCGCGGAGGCACGCGAAAAGCTCGCGGTAGAACTCCGGATGGGATTGCCACGTTTGCGCCGTCACCATGCGGCCGTCGCGCACGGCCTGGCGCGTCTCAAAAATCCCGCCGCACTGCTCCACTTCGGCGCGAACGTGTTCGTAGCAGGTCACGTGTTTACCCGAAACGAGTCCGGCCGCGGTCAGAACCTGGATGCCGTGGCAGATAGAAAAGATCCACTTACCCGCGCGGTCAAACTCCCGCACGATTTCGAGCAGTGTTGAGTTGTTGCGTAAGTACTCCGGCGCGCGCCCACCCAGAACGAGAACGCCATCGTACCCTGCGGCCTTGACGTCCTCGAAAGTCACGTCAGATTCCAGCCCGTATCCTTGCCGCTCGATGTACGTGTCCCAGCCCGGCTCGAAATCGTGGATCACGAGGTGAAGCCTGCGCCGCGAGGGCGCGGCCACGACCGGCTCGTATTCTGCCTCGCGGAGACGATGCACCGCGTACAGCGCTTCGTAAGACTCGCCGGCATCGCCGGTCACAATCAGAATTTTTCGCATGCCCCTAATTTACACCCGCGGCACCGGCGACGCATCAGGAGCTTTGAAATTCATCCCGATCTTTTCGGGACCTTTTTCGAAGCCGGCTTCGTATGGGTCAGTATGGGATGCACAATGGCGGGGCGGGGCAGCGATGATCGAGAGTGCGCCGCGAGGGCGGCGGCTTCGAGCTAACGAACTGCTCGCGAGGCCGTCTCACCTAACATTGCGGCGGTAGTCTGCAAACGAGGAGAGATCATCGAGTGGGACCGCTCGGCCAGGACGTGAAGTACTCGCTTCGCCTGCTCGCGAAGAACCCCGGCTTCACGGCAGTCGCCATCATCACGCTTGCTCTGGGTATTGGCGCGAACACGGCTATTTTCAGCCTCGTCAACGCCATTCTTCTCGCGCCGCTGCCGTACGCGCATTCCGAACAACTGGTGACGCTGCGGGTGACAGAACCGAGCGGGCCCGGCAACCTTTACCCGGTGAGCGGGCCGGATTTTCTGGATTGGCAAAAGCAAAACCGCGTGTTTGAGGAGATGGCGGCGGGCACTGGGTCCGGCGGAGCGCTGACGACGCGCTCCGAGCCGATCGAGCTCCAGGGATTTGAAGTGTCGCCGCAGATTTTTCATCTGCTGGGCATTCACCCGCTGCTCGGCAGAACCTTCACACAAGACGAAACGCGGCCGGGCCGCGACGAGGTCCTGATCCTGAGCTACGGGCTGTGGCAACGCGCCTTTGGCGGCGAGAAGTCAATCGTCGGAAAGAAGGTCACGTTTAACGGAAAACCCTACGATGTAGTCGGCGTGATGCCGCGCTCGCTCCGCTTTCCGCAGTTTTGGGAGACCAAGGTCGAGTTCTGGATCCCGCTCGATTTCGAGCAGCCCGGATATCGAAAGTCGCGCGGCAATCACTGGCTCTGGGTGATGGCGCGCATGAAGCGCGGCGTCACGGAATCCAGGGCGCAGGCGGACATGGCCACGGTTTCGCTCGCGCTCGCGAAACAATATCCGCACGACGACACCGGCGTGAACGCGAAAGCCCTGGGATTCCGGGATCAAGTGACGAAGCGTCTGCGGCCCGCGCTTCTGGTGCTGTTTGCCGCGGTGGGGTTTCTGCTGCTCATCGCGTGCGCCAATATTGCGAGCCTGCTTCTTGCGCGAGCGGTAAGGCGGGAGCGTGAGATTGCCATTCGGCTCGCGGTCGGCTCGGGCCGCATTCGGTTGATCCGCCAGTTGCTGACCGAGAGCGTGCTTCTGTTCTTGTTGGGTGGAGTCGCCGGGTTGCTCGCGGGCTGGGCGACATTGCGTATTCTGCTCTACGCCGCGCCCGAGGGTTACGTCCCCGGCATCATGCACGTGAGGCTTGGCGGCTGGGTGTTTGCCTTCACCTTCGGCGTTGCGCTGCTCACGGGGATCATTGCCGGGCTCGTGCCCGCATTGCAAACGTCACAACCCGACCTTCACGGGGCCTTGAAGGAAGGCGGGCGGAGCGTGGCAGGAACGCATCGCGGTTCGCGAAGCGTGCTGACCGCGGCGGAGATCGCCCTCGCCCTCGTGATGCTGATCGGCGCGGGCCTCGCGATCAAGAGCGTCGTGCGGCTGATGGGCGTTCAGGCGGGATTCGATCCGCACAACGTCCTGAAGGCGCGAATCGCGCTGCCCGAGGTGCGCTACCAGGACGAGCGCCGCGAGCCGTTTTTCGAACAGCTCCTGGCGCGCCTCCGCGCGCTTCCGGGAGTCCAATCCGCTTCAGCCGCTGGCGAACTGCCGCTGCAGGGAGGAAGCAACGGCGTTGTCTATATCGAAGGCCAGCCTTTGCCGAAAGACATGTGGTCGAGCCCGCTCGTCGAATGGTGCACGGTCATGCCGGATTACTTCCGCACCATGCGGATTCCTCTGCTGCGCGGGCGCGATTTCAACAGTCACGATCTGCCGAAATCTCCCAATGTGGCAATCATCAATGAAACCATGGCTCACCGTTTCTGGCCCAATCAGGATGCGGTGGGGAAGCGATTCGCTCACGATTACCAGAAGCCCGATTGGATTCGCGTGATCGGCGTTGTGGGCGATGTGCGCGAGTTCGGCCTGGATGAAAAGCCGATCCCGGAGGCCTATTTTCCCGAGTCGCAGGGCTCCGATTCGTATATGGCCGTGGTCGTCCGCACTTCGACCCCGCCGCTCGGCGAGACGGGCGCGCTGCGAGCCGCGGTGCGGAGCATTGATCCTGGCTTGCCCGTGTTCCAGGTGGGAACTTTGAGCCAGATCGTTTCGCAATCTTCCGAACAGCAAAAATTTGTGGCGCTGCTGCTCGCGCTGTTTGGGCTGACGGCGCTGGCGCTTGCGGCGGTCGGGATCTATGGCGTCATTTCGTATTCCGTGGCGCAGCGCACGCACGAAATCGGCGTGCGCATGGCGCTGGGCGCCCAGCGTAGCGACGTCTTGAGGCTGGTGGCCCGCGAAGGGCTGGCGATCGCACTCGCTGGCATTGGCGTGGGTTTGGCGGCAGCGTTCGCGCTGACGCGGTTGATGAGCGGCATCCTCTATGGAGTTAAGCCGAGCGATCCGGCAACGTTTGCCACCGTGCCCTTCGTTCTGCTCGCCGCAGCAATTGCAGCGTGCTACGTGCCGACGCGAAGAGCGACTCGAGTAGATCCTATGGTGGCGCTGCGGTATGAATGAAGCGATCAGCGATCAGCGGTCAGCTATCAGCTATCAGCAGGCTGCGGAAAAAGGCGCTGGCAACTGTGATTCTGCCCTGAAAAGTTCGGCTAAGGCCGCGTATCAGGGCACGGCTTTCAGTCGTGCCGAAGCGGAGTAGCGCAGACTCGTCTTTTAAGTCTGCGGCTTTTCCGATTCAGCGACGAAAAGCCGCGGAGTTAAAGAACAACTCCGCGCTACCCCGCTTAAATCTGAGATGTGAAATCTGAAAGCTGATGGCTAACAGGAGGACGAAATGGAATCGAACGGTCATACTCTCGTTCGCATGGATGGCGTGAGGAAGGTGTTCTACACCGACGAGGTGGAAACGCACGCTCTAGCGGAAATCCACCTGCAGGTCGAGCGGGGAGAATACGTGTCGATTGCGGGCCCGTCGGGGTGCGGCAAGTCGACGCTGCTCTCGATCATCGGTTTGCTCGACACGCCGACGGATGGAAAGTACGAGCTGAACGGGACGGCCGTGGAGGACCTCAACCTCGGCGACCGCTCGCGCATTCGCAACCGAGAAGTTGGGTTCATTTTCCAGAGCTTCAACCTGATCGGCGATCTGAATGTCTTCGAAAACGTGGAGCTGCCGCTGACCTACCGCGGCATGCCATCGAGCGAGCGGAAGCAGCGCGTCAAGGATGCCCTCGAGCGCGTGAATATGGCGCATCGGGTGAGGCATTACCCGGCGCAATTATCCGGCGGGCAGCAGCAACGCGTGGCGGTGGCGCGCGCCCTTTCCGGTGAGCCGGCGGTGCTCCTGGCCGATGAGCCGACCGGCAACCTTGATTCGAAGAACGGCGAGGCGGTGATGGAGCTGCTACGCGAGCTGCACCGTTCCGGAGCCACCATCATTATGGTGACGCACGATCAGCGCTTCGCTCGCCACGCCGATCGCACGATTCATCTGTTTGACGGGCGGGTCGTGGATGACACCGGTGATTCCGCGCCCTTGATCGAACCTTCGCCGGAAACCGGAGGTCTTCAACGCGCCGTCGGGGCGTAAATCTCCCGCAAGCAGAGCGGCAGAGCTGCACGCGAAACCGCGAGCCGGCGACCGTCGCCCTGGGGCAAATCCGATCTGAGATCGTCGTGATAAGCGCATTTTCTCCTCGCCGCAGAACTCGGAGCGTCCCATTCTGAGCAGCCGTAGGCGACGAAGAATCCCCGTATTGGTTTGATCCTCAAAGACAGAGATGCTTCGCTTCGCCCAAAATGACAGCTCGAAGAGCTAGAGGCCCCGCTGACCCTCTCGTGCTTCGTTGCAATATTGCGCTCCGCCACACCGCACGCTGCTTTCTACAGTGTGGGATACCACCTCATTGACACCCGAACGCCTCTAATCGTATGATCTCGCGGCTTGGTTTAAATCAGGTGTTACACCCGCTGCTGTTATCTGCCGAGGCATCGAAAGCTCGGTCTGCGGGCTGCGAAAAATTGATTCCAGGGGTGAGCGGAAGTGCTCAAAAGCCGCGCAGTCGATATTCGCCACTGTCTCAGATTTCTGGTTGGGGTGCTCGAGCTCTGCGCCGTCGCGGTACTGGCGTGCATCATCTCAGTGAGCGCGCTGGCCTTTGCCGCGCGCCCCGACGTCCCGGTCGTCATCGAACGAGCGGAGCGGGACTACGCTGCACGCGCAGACGTGAACAACGTGCGGCACGCGATCGCACTCCTGCGCGAGGTGGTTACGAGGAATCCGAAATCCTACGAGGCTTTGTGGCGCATCGCAAAATATGACTGCTACCTCGCCCGGCAGTTGCCCGATAAACAGCAGAACGCGGTGCTCGAAAACGGAGTCAAAGCGGGCAAGGAGGCTGAACGGCTCGATGCCAGGCGCCCCGAAGCTCACTTCTGGACGGGCGCGAATGAAGGCTTGCTGGCGGAGAACGGCGGCCTGTTTGCAGGCCTGCGGCTTATCGACCCGATCCGCAAAGAGATGGAGACAGTCAAACGGCTCGATTCCGACTACGAGCAGGATGGCGCCGAGCGTATTCTCGGGCGGCTCTATTACGAAGCCCCGTTTTTCAGGGGCGGTAACAAGCAGCTTTCGGTGCGCATCCTCGAAAAGTGCCTGCGACGCTTTCCGAAAAACTCACTCACGATGCTGTATCTCGCCGACAGCTACCGCGCCACCGGACACCGTGACCACGCGCGCAAGATGTTGCGGAGAATTCTGGACCTGGGCCCGAGCCCTCAATACGCCCCCGAGTTGGCCCAGAATCAGGACCAAGCCCGGCGAGAACTGCGAAAGTATTTTCACACGGACCAGTAATTTCGCTCGGTGAAGGCCGTTCCCACTTTATGTTAGGCCCGCCGGTTCCGCCTGGGCGTGCCGCGATACTTCCCGAGGTGCTGCAAAGAGACCGTGAGTCCGAGTGCCACATGGGCCTGCGGCCCACTCTGAGAGCGAATCGCAATGCGATCGTCAGCCCCGCGAACGCGGGGTCCAAGCCACTGCATTCCCTCTTTCGCGGGAATGACTGGTCCGGTGATATTCGACGGAGCGAAGAATCCCGGCATCTCTTTTCTCGTCGCTTGCGGCTCCTCCGATGCCGGCCCCGGCGATTTTTCAGCAGCCGGTCAGTTGTGCACCCGGTTCTTCGCCGTTCAAGCATGTTCTTTTCCCTATACTCGTTTCCACGCTGATGCGGCCATCCACGATCCGCCACTTTGCGCACGGCAGTTTTGGGCTGACGATCGGACTGTTACTGATCGCCTGTGCTCTCCCTCTATCAGCCCAAACGCCGGATACGGCCGCTCTGCGCGGCCGCGTGACTGATCAGGCCGGAGCGGCTGCCGCCGGCGTTCAAGTCACCATCACGAACTCGCTTACCGGGTTTCGGCGCTCAGTAGAAACCGATGCTTCCGGCAAATTTTCCCTGGCCGGGCTTCCGGTTGCGGGCGTCTACACGGTCACGGCGCAGAAAGAGGGTTTTGCAGAAGCGAGCGTGAAGCAGCTCACGCTGGTCGGGGGGCGAGCAGCGTGGCTGGACCTTAAACTCAGCGTAGCGCTTGCGAAAACCGAAGTGACGGTGACCGGGACCGCGGACACTGCGCGAACCGACACGCCTCAATTGGGAATCCGGCTGAGCGCCTCGCAGATGGCGGAGATTCCGCTGCCGAACCGCCGGGTCACTTCACTTCCTCTGCTCGAATCCGCGAACCGCCCTGCGATCAACCAGGGCGACGTCTTTGTGAATCAAGAGCTCTTTACCGCGAATGGCGCCGGCCGGCGCCAGACTTGGTTCGAGGTTGACGGCAGCAATGCGTCGGATGCGTGGGGGCGGCAGACGATCTTCACCAGTCTTCCGCTGGAGTCGATTGACGAAATCACCGTGCTCACCAGCGCGTTTTCGGCCGTCTATGGATTTACCGCGGGGAGCGTCGTGAACATCGTCACCAAGAGCGGCGGCAATAAATTTCACGGCGACGCGCTGGGTTTATGGAGACCGTCCGCCACTGAGGCGAAACTGTCAGGGTTTAGCGCCTCGACCGCCGCGAGTGGCAATGACTTGACGAACGATACGCTGGATCAAGCATCCCTGGCGCTCTCAGGGCCGATCGGAGGCGCAGGTCACACTCAATTTTTCCTGAACGGCGAATACAGCCTCGAGAATCGCGCATCTCCCGTGACCTCGCCGGTGGCTCCGGGGAATTTTGTCGGGCAGTATCGCGGCTGGTTGGCTTTCATGCGGATCGATCACCAGATGAATGCGGGCAATAACCTTTTTTTCCGCAGCGACGCCGACAGCTTTTTCGACACCAATCCGAATGGCATTGTGGGGGGAAACACTCTGCCCAGCGTGGATCGTATTTTCAAACGGCGCACGTACTCCGAGGAGCTGGGCGAGACCGCAGTGCTTGCGCGTTCGTGGCTGAACGATTTGCGGTTGCAGTTTCAGCTCGCCTCGCCCATCACCGAATTCGATCCGGTCATCGACAGCACAGAATTCTCGGTTCCGATCTCGACGGGAGGCGTGTTTGCCACGGGCACTTCCCAGTCTGCTCTGCTGATGAACCGGCAGTATGAGATGAACGATACGATTTCGGCCACTCGCGGGAGCAACACGCTCGCGTTCGGGGCGGATGTGATCCGGGCGCACAACGGCGGCAACAGCAAAGAGTTTGGCGGCCCAATCTACCTCGGCGAATTCTCTTACAAGCCCTGTGTCGAAAGCCTCGCGGTCTGCGAGAGCGCCGCTTACCTCGATAACCTCGGTAACGCGCGGAGTTACACGCAAAGCTACGGAAATGCGAAGTACGCCGTGGACGACACGCTTTGGGCTCTCTTCGCGCAGGAGAACTTCCACTGGCGGCGGAACGTGACGCTTAATCTCGGCCTGCGCTACGAGCGCCAGGCGTTCACCGGTTCCGGCAAAGACTTTTCTCCTCGCGCCGGTTTTGCTTACGACGTGCGCGGCCGTGGAACGTCAGTGATTCGCGGAGGCTTTGGCATCTACTACTCGCAGATTGTCGACAACTCCGCAGCGAATTACGCGCTGGGCGGCCCCGCGGGAGTTTTTAATTACACCGCCGGACCGGGGCAGATCGGTTTTCCGGCGAGCGTCTCCGAGGCGCCGCTTCCTGCGCTCCCCGCCGGGGCGGCAGTGCCGGTGCGAAATCTGTACGTTCGTCCCGGCGACAGTTCTTTCCTCGATCAGTACTTTCCAACATCGGTGCTCATCGGCTATCCTCGCAAACTTCTCAACCCCTACACGGAGCAGTGGACCTTCGGGTTTGAGCGAGCCCTCGCGCCGCAGTGGGTGCTGGACATCGATTATCTCGGCTCGCATACCGTCAAGGTTAATCGCCCTCTGGATGTCGATCCTCCGTCGCCGTTCGTGCGGACCGCCCCGGGCCAGGTTCGCTCCGCACAGGCCTCCGATTGTACGCGGCCGCTGTGGATCTGGTGGTACGCTCAGCACGGCCTGACATGCGACCCGTCGAATGCTTCGACTCCCGAGCCGCCCTACGCGTTGATTCAGACCGACGTGAATGATGGCGTCGGCTTTTATGAAGCCCTGGATGTGAACCTCAGCCATCACTTCAGCCGCGGAATGTCCCTGCTCGCGAGCTATACGTGGTCCCATGCGATCGACAACGTGGACCCCGACGTGCCATCCCAAAATCCGAACGATCCGAACTTCACGGGTGCGGTCGAGGTGGGGAACGCGATCTTCGACGAGCGCCACCGCTTGATTCTGAGCGGCGTCTACAGCGCGCCGTGGCGCATCCGGATGGGCGGCCTAGCGACGCTCGGCTCGGGAGTCGCGTACGACATCGTCACCGGCGATACGAACAGCGGCGATCTCGGCGGCACCACGGATCGACCCGTGATTGACGGCGAGGTCATCGGCCGGAACACCGGGCGGGGAAGACCGGTTTACAGCTTCGATCCGTTCCTTGAGCGGCGGTTTGGATTGGGGAGAGATGGAGCGCAGCTTGAGGTCCGGGCGGAGGCGTTTAATGCCTTCAACCACGCCAACTTTGTCGGATACAGCGGCACCTGGGGTAACGGCGCGGCGCCGGCTCGAGGATTTGGGCAGCCGCTCGCGGGAATCACCAATCAGCTTGCCGCGCGAGAATTCGAAGTTTCGGCGAGGCTGAGTTTCTGAAGATGAAGACGGCGGCCTGCTCGCGAGTATAGTGCCCGCGAATTATAGGTCGACACTCTGTTTCAATGTCTGGCGCCTACATCCCGCGGGTCGGGATGTGTGCGACCGTTGAAAACCGCGCACCTGGTAAAGAGCGGCCCTGTGTGCACCACCCGGGTTATTTGTGTCTCTCATCGTGGACACCACATTAGCCTTTCAGCGCCGCCAGCACTTCGTGGATGTGGCCGTCCACCTTCACGCGCGAGAAAACGTTTTTGACTGTACCGTCCGGCGCAATGATATAGGTCGTGCGCCCCACGCCCATGCTCTTGCGGCCGTACATATTCTTCTCCTGCCACACGCCGTAGGCTTCGAGCGTCTCGTGAGCGGTATCGGAGAGGAGCGGAAAATTGAGCGAGTACTTCTCGCGAAACTTTGCCAGATCCTCGACGCTGTCGCCGCTCATCCCCACAACGCGGGCGCCGGCCTTCTCAATCTCTTTCTTGGCATCCCGGAACTGGTTCGCCTCACTGGTGCACCCGGGCGTATCAGCCCTCGGATAAAAGTAGAGCACCAGCGTTTTGTCGAGAAGTTCCTTCAAGCTCATCCGCTCGCCGGAATCTGACGGTAACGAGAAGGAGGGCGCTTGGTCACCCACGTTGAGCATAATTCACCTCCGGGAAATGCCAGCATAGCACATCACTCCGCGAGCGATGCGCTCCAACCGGCCGCTAGAGCTTGCGTACCAGCCGGGCGTCTAAGAGAAAGCGGGAGGGTTGCCCGATGCGGAGCCGGACGAAATCGGGATGCGCGGGATTGAGCAGGTAATTGCTTTCGACGGGCAAGGTCGCGCTCGGCGCCTGAAGCACCGCGGAAGTTCCCGCTGCCACCCAGGCGCCTCCGATCTCCTGAACCTGCGGAGGCGGCGGATTGTGTCTCCAGTTTTTGGGAAGCCGCGCCGGATCGACTCGCGTGATCAGCGGCTCTGCGATCCCGACCTCGAACACCACGTACTCATCGAGCAGCTCGGGAGAGTCGAGATGGACCACCATCTCGAGGGCCGCAAGCGACTGCGACTCCGCCGTGTAAACCACCGCGACGCCCCGGGGGTTCCACCTGCCGCCATACAGGCGCGCGCCCTCACCGTCGAAGGCCTTCTTCGCGTGCTTCCGCTTGACGATTCGCCAAGCGCTCACCATCAGGCGAAGACTCCGTGTTCGAGCCGGCCGATCACGTTTTCGACCTCGCGCGCGCCAAGCTCGGTGCGGGAATACACCAGCGGGGATTCGTATCCGAGCGCCTTGTTCGGGCGCGCCATCCACGCGATGGCGCGCGCGGCGTCGCCCGCGAATAACTCCACGGCTCTTTCAAAGACAATCGACAGCCGGAGCAGCCGCTCCGATTCCTCGGGCGAAAGCCTGCCGGACGCCTTGCGCCGGGCAAGGGTCCGCTCCGGAATGCCGAGGACCGAAGCGAGGTGGGGAACACCGAGCCCGCTTTCAGCGCCCAGCGATTCAAGCGCCTTGAAGGAAAGCCCGTGCTCGACCTGGCGAACCAGGTCGTGCGTCCCGCCCCGCGTCAGGCCGAGACTCGCCCCGCGCGTCTTGAAATGAACGCGGCGGCGGGGAGCGGGTTCGAACGGCAGAGTGAGCGTCGCAGCGTGTTCCATGCTTTCAGCATAGACCCAGCCTGCCAGCCTGTCAACGAACAGCTGCCAGTTGGCAGCAGGAGTCCTACTGCGCCTTGGCGCTGCCCTGCTTTGCCACCGCGGGCAGGATGTAATCCGTCACCAGCAGATCGTACTCCTGCTGTACGTCCGGCGTGATCGCCGCGCTGGCCACGGGGCGCCCATTTGCCGCCACCAGATACTCGTCGCCCGTTTTTCCAAAAGGGCCAGGGTCGATCTTTTCGAACACCGCCGAATCGCTGTCGGCGTAGCTGAAGATCTCTTCCGGCGTATAGGTGGAAAGCTGTTGCGGAGTGAGCTTCGAAACGCTGCGGACGTGAATGGTGAAGCGGCCGAAATAGAGGTCCTTGTTGTATACGACGTACAACACGCGCTGGAAATCCTGGCCGGGATGCGCGGGATCCGCGTAGACGTCGGCGAGCAGATAGAGGCTCAGCTTGCCGTTCTGGTTCTGGTCGAGCGTTTGGTAAAGGCGCGAAGTCGGATCGTTGCCTGTAGCCTCCTTCGGCTTGTGTTTTCTCGCCAGCAGCGGCTGTGCGGCCGATGCGATCAGGCATCCCGCCGCCAGCGCCACCCAGGCTGTCCGTGTCAGTTCGGTTCTTGTCATCTTCCCCTCCCGCTTATTCGCAGTATCGCATTTGCTTGCCGCGCCATGGGCCGCGGAGCCTCGCGATCGCAGAGGGCCGGACCCGCCGCTCTTCCCCCCAAAACGTCCCGGGCAACGCATCCCGCCGCGCGCCGCACGAAAATGCGGAACTGGCGCTCTGCCGCCCGCCCAACGCGCGGCTCGATTCGTCTCAGCATACTAGCGCGATCTGGCCCGCTGCACAAGAGACTCGGATCAGTGTTCGTAGCAAGTCAAAATGTCCGGTCTTTATAGCAAGTGAAATGTCCGGTTTCGCTTTTCATTCGGCGCTAACCGAAGGAGCCCGTAGGGCGACTGAGGTTAGCGCCGAGCGCCGCCGCACGTGACCCGCTGGGCCACGCTTAAGCGGCCTCATGTTTGCGCCCGGCGTGCCTCCCCTTCGCCGACCGGGGCTCTCCGGCCGCGCTGTAGCGGCCCACCCCGTGAGGCCCGTAGTACACACTCAACGTGCCGTCCAGATGCTCGCACACCGTAACCCGACAGCCGGCCAGCGTCCCGCGCCA
>JBOGKE010000028.1:0-15454 GCA_050745265.1 Terriglobia bacterium | reverse complement strand
GAGAAGCTGCCGTCCCGCCCGAACGGCGTATCGCGCAGTAGATAATACCGCAGTGCATCGTTGCCCGGCCCTTGTAGGGGCGCTGCTTGCTGCGCCCCGGGCGGGGCAAGCCCCGCCCCTACTGTTTCTGACGGCGCGTTTTGGATTGAGCCGCTGGTCACTTCGTTAAGCGCTTCTATGATCGGCTCGGGATACACCACGTTGCCCTTCGACTTCGACATCTTGTCCTGCTCGTAGTAAATCCAGCCGTGGGCGAAGATGGTCTTCGGCAGCGCCAGCTTTTCCGCGTCGGGCAACGAGTCATTCGCGGCCATCAAAAATGCGGGCCAATAAACGGCGTGAAAGCGCAGAATGTCCTTGCCGATCATGTGCACGACTTCGGAGGGCCCTTCGGCGCCCATCCAATATTTCTCGAAATCCTTACTCCGCCTTTCTCCCTCGAACCCGATCCCGGTGAGATAGCTCGTGAGCGCATCGTACCAGACGTATACAACGTGGTCGGGATCGTCCGGCCACGGAATGCCCCACTTCAAGCGGCGGCGGCTGATGGAGATGTCGCGCAGTCCGCTTTTGACGAAGCTCTTCACTTCGTTCATTCGGAAGTCAGGCTGAACGAAGGTAGGCTGCTTGTCGTAAAGGTCGAGCAAGCGGCCCTGGAACTCCGAGAGTTTGAAAAAATAGTTCTCCTCGCTGATCAGTTCGGCCGGGCGGCCGCAGATGTCGCAGTTGGCGGGTTCGACGCTGTCGGACACGTAGCGCTCGTCGAAAACGCAGTAGCGGCCCTCGTATTTCTTCTTTTCTATGTAGCCGGCCTTCTTCGCCTGGCGGATCATCCAGTGGACGGATTTCACGTGCGCGGGATTCTGCGACGTGTGAACAAAGCGATATCCCGCGGGATGTTCCGAGTCATGTGCCGAAATACCGAGCGTACGCCACAGATTCTTGAACAGCTCGCGCTTCTCGGCGACAAACTGTTTCACGTCTACGCCCGCATAGTCCGCAGCGCGCTGGAGCTTTTCGCCGTGCTCGTCGGTGCCGGTGAGGAACGCGACGTCGTAGCCGCACATGCGCTTATAGCGTGCGATCGCGTCGCACGCGATTGTGGTGTACGCCGATCCGACGTGCGGCCGCGCGTTTGGATAGTAAATCGGGGTCGTGATGTAGAATGTTTTCATCGAGCCATTTATTCACTGATTCAATGAGCCGATGAATCAATGAATCGATAAGAAGCTTGTGCAGCGATCATCACTTCCTTCAGCGGCACGGATTTTTCTTCAGCGATGCGGCGGCAATCTTCATACTCGGGCGAGGCGTTCAGGACGCGGCCATTCTGCCGCGCCACCTTCACCCGCACCGGGCCGTAGGCGGTGCCAACCGTCACGAGCTCGCGCTCGAGTGTGATGCGCCGCGCTTCCTGGATGCGAATGCCAAGCGTCGTGGTCTCGCTGAACAGCAGGCGTGAGAGAGCATCAACGTTCGCAGGCGCGCACAGGATGGTCAACTCCACGCCGGGCCGGTTCTTCTTCATTTGAATCGCGCCGCAGGTCACATCCAGCGCTCCGGCGGCGAGAGCCTGTTCCATCACGTAGCCGAACAGTTGTGGGCTCATGTCGTCGAAGTTCGCCTTAATGACCGAGATCGCTTCGCCCTCTGTTTCGGTGGATGCTCCAGTCTTCTCTCCGACAAAAAGCCGCGCGATGTTCGGTTGGCCGGGATAATCGTGCGAGCCTGCGCCGTAGCCGATCCGATCGATCACCATTGACGGCATCGGTCCCACGCCTTTTGCGAGCGTCGAAACAATGGCCGCGCCGGTGGGAGTAACCAGTTCGCCTTCGACACCCGAGGAATAAACGGGTAACCCTTTCAGCAGCTCGGCCGTGGCAGGGGCCGGAACGGGCAGCCTGCCGTGCGCTGCCTCCACGTGCCCGCTTCCCACGTTGACCGGCGAGCAGTAAAGCTCTTCGATTCCCAGCAACTCAAGTCCGGCGCACGCTCCAGCGATATCGAGAATCGCATCAACGGCGCCAACTTCGTGGAAGTGAACTGAGCCGGGCGGCTTGCCGTGCAGCTTGCCTTCCGCCTCCGCCAGCCGCCGGAATATCGAAAGCGCCCGATCCTTCACCGCCTGCGCCAGCGAGCTTTCATTCAGCATTTTCTCGATGTGATGCAGGTGCCGGTGCGGCTGCTTGTCGGGGATCACAAATTCAATGTGATTTCCCGAAAGTCCCGAGCGCATGACGCGCGCGGACTTCATCTCGTAGGCGCCCGCCGGAATCTTCGCCAACTCGGCGAGCAGCTTTTCCTGCGGCAGGCCCGAATCGATCAGCACCGCCAGAAACATATCGCCGCTGATCCCGGAGGAAGCGTCAAGATAGGCGATTCGCGTCATTCATGAATTATGAATGGTGAATGGTGAATTGTGAATTCGACATTTGACAGGGTGGAGATTGCAGGGGAGCCCGGCAGCGGTATAGCGATTCATGAATCGCCGCCATTAGCGTTCGGAATTCATAATTCAGCATTCGCTACACGCCATCGCGGGGGCGGTCTTCGCGAACCCAAAGCGTGTCCTGCACCGGCTCGGAATCGCAGTCGATTTCGAGAACCGTGGCGAGCGGGTCAGGCGATTGCGCCGGCAATCCGGTGAACTTCGCCTGAAACTCCGTCTGCTCAACCTTCACGGGCTGGCCCGTAGTGAGAATCCGCGCTGACTTTACTTTGGTTTTCAGCCCGCCGATGGCAACGTATTCGCCAGGCCAGAAGTAGACGTGCATGTACAAGGTGTTGCCTTTGCGGGTAAATCCGGCGTAGGTGGAGCGCCTCACCTGGCAGATGTCCGAGCCGTAAATCGTGCTGCCGTGCTTGTCCATCCACTTGCCGACGGCGGTGAGAGTCCGCGTCGACGGCTCGGGAATAGAGCCGTCGCCCATCGGCCCGATGTTCAGCAGGTAGTTCCCGCCGCCTTGCGAGCAATGGATGAGGTCGCTCACGATAGCCTTGGGTGTCTTCCAGGAATCGTCGCCTTTATTGAAACCCCAGCTACTGTTCATCGTCATGCAGGTTTCCCAGCCGCGGTTGTCGCCCTTTTTGAGCGGCGCGCCCACGTGCTGCTCGGGCGTCGAGAAATCGCCGGGCAGCCCGTTGCGATTGTTGACGATAATTTCCGGCTGAAGATCAAATACCATTTGGTTCATCTTGTGCGATTCCCATCCCGCGGGCTTGAGCGGCCAATCGACGTCGTACCAGAGGACGTCGAGCTTGCCGTACTGGCTCATGATGTTCCGGATCAGCCCGTGTGTGTAGGCCACAAAACGCTTGCGTGCGGCGTCGTCGTCCCGGCAGCGCGCGCCATCGGGATGGTGCCAGTCCATGAGCGAATAGTAGAGTCCCACGCGCAGCCCCTCGGCGCGCGCCGCGTCAATGTACTCCTTGACCAGATCGCGGCCAGGACCCTGCTTAGGCGCGCAGTACGTGGTCAGATTCGTGGCGAAGTTGCAGAACCCTTCGTGGTGCTTCGACGTCATCACCATGTATTTCATTCCGGCCTGCTTGGCGAGCTTGGCCCACGGCTTGGCAAACCCGGGCTTCGGATGGAAGCGCTTATCGAGCTTCATGTACTCGAGCACCGGAATGCCTTCTTCTTCCATCGCCCATTCATGCCGCCCGAGCACGCTGTACAAGCCGAAATGGATGAACATTCCAAATCTCGCTTGGTGCCACCATGCCATTCGTTGCGCGCGGTTGGGCGGAGTGTTGAACCCGTTTTGTTCAGAACCCGGCTGGTTCTGCGCGGTTTCACGCGACGCGGGCGAGGGCGCCGTGCTGCAGCCAAAGTTCGCAGCCGCGCCGAGCGCCGCGGCTCCCGCGCCCATCATCTTGAAATACTCGCGCCGGTTAAATGGCTTCATCGCTCATCCTCCATCAGTTGAAACGGCTGGCGCGCTGTACGGTCCGCCTGCGGCCGTGCTCGCGCAGCGCCCATAAGTTTTACAACATGGCGGGAATTTCTGCAATGTGAAAAATGCAGGTGTGGGTGAGCAGCCTGCGATCGGTCGCGTAATGGCGTGGGTCGCCTGTGCCTTAAAAGTTGTCGTAGGCGTGATTGTAGTGAGGCCGCGAATGGGAATCGACAAACGTTGAGACGTCAAAAGCCTGCTGGACCGACAGGCTGCCCGGTGCGGTGGGCGGCATGTTGGCTTTGACGAACGCGGCCATCTTGGGCGCTTTGGTGATTCCCGCGCCGTTGTTCGCCGAATGCGGCCCCCACAGCGGCGGAGCCATTCCGGGCGTCCCCTGGCCGTCGGCTCCATGACACACGCTGCAGCTCTGGGCGTAAATTTTTGCGCCCGCGGCGGCATCGACGTGCGCAGGCGGAGTCAGGCGGGGAAGGCCGCGGCCCACAACCGTTGATCCCACCGGAACACCCTGAGACAGCCAGGTCATGTACGCCACCATGGCGATCATCTCGCGGCTGGACGACGGCAACGGCTTGCCATTCTCGCTGCGAACGAAGCACTCGTTCAACCGGTCTTCTATCGTGATCACCCTGCCGGCCCGCGCGCTGAACTGCGGAAAAAGCGTGGTCACTCCGCCGAGCGGCGAGGCCAGAGCCACCGTCCCGCCGTTGATGTGACAATCGGAACACTTCAGCGCGTTTCCGGTGTATTGCGAAGCGTATTTCGGCGTATCCATCATAATATTTCTGCCCAGCCGAATCATGTCGCCGAGCGGGCCTGCGGGAATTGACCGGGCGCTGGGAGGACGAAGCGGCACGGCGGGAATCGACGCGGACCGCGTCGGCTGGGCTGGTTTCTGGGCGGCATCAGGCGCGACGGGCGCGCACGCGCAAAAGAAAATGATCAGCAGAAGTTTTAGGCTGGAACTGGACATAAACCCTCCGCGCCCATCGAGCGACCTGGTGTAGTGTCCACAAATTCGGTGGACGACTGAACTGAATGGGTGGCGCATACATCGCGCATTTTGCGATGTGTGCGACTTTCGGAATTCGCACACGTGGCGAAAAGCGCCATGTGGGCGCCACCCGGAGCATCGGTATAGCGATTTTGTGGACACTGCACCGGGACGTTCAGCTTCGCGCGGCTGCGTCGTTACTTCGTGCTTGGGACTGGACCAAAGCCAAACTCAAGATAAATGGATTGAGCTTCGCGTGATCGCAGAAAGCTCACCCACCGCTGCGCGGCGGCCGCGTGCGGCGCGCTCACGATCACGCCCGCAGCGTAAATTCCTGTCGTGTTGAAACGGGACGGAATCGAAACTCCTTCGATCGGGTTGCCGATCGTCTCCTGAAAACGCACTTCGGATTGCCAGGTGACGCCCGCGTCCGATAAGTTCCCGATAATGCGCAAAGCCGTTTCACGATGATGGACGTGGGTGAGGAAAGTCTCGCCTCGCTCACGCTTGCGGGTCATGACCTGCTCAACCAGCGCTTCGCCACCGGCTTTTCGCAGCGAGTCCTGAATCAGCCGCGCGACGCCTTCCCAATGCGGGTTCGGCATCGAGAGCCGCACATCAGCCCGCCCGAGATCGGTGAGGGAGCGAATCTTTTTCGGGTTACCCTTTCGCACCATGATCTCGAGCACATTCGAGGCGTAGGTTGTATACCCCCGCACTTGATGCTGCGCGGCGAGAGTCTTGAGCTTCACGGCGCCCGCTTCAAAAACATCGGGGCGCACGGTCAACGTCAGATTGCCGAGCGTGAGCGTATCGTTCGAGCTCATCTGGCGCAGCAAAATTCCCGGAGGCAGTGTTTCGTAGAAAATCTTTCCCGCGAGTTCCGGGTGATCCTTTACAAACGCGCTCACCAGCTTCGGGAGCACCATGAACTGGTTTCCCCCGATGAAGAGGACTAATTTCGCCCCAGCCGGATTGCCGTGCAAGTCGGGAACATTGTCCGCGCCGGGAACTTGAAAGATGTAGCCCTTGTTTGAAGCGGGGTCGTTCAATCCCCGGCTCCAGGGCAATCCCTGTTGCCCGATGGATTGAGCGGCGGTGAGCGTGAGCGTCAACAGAAGCGGCAGGAGCATGCGCCTCGCCAAGCGAGACAAAGCGCGGAGGCGATGGGGCATGTCTTTCATGCGCATTGCGCCGAGGAATTAAGCAACTGTGATGTAGCTGAATTGATATTCGATCTGAAGCAAAGCAACCGCCGCCACCATGGACGGCACCACGATCGCTCCCGGTATCGTGTGGGCCAGCAAATCGCGCGCGATGCTTTCTGGTGAAGCGGTCAGCCGGAGCCGCGCTTTCAGCTTTCGCGACTGTTCCTCCGTGGCCGTATGGCACAGCAGAAAACTGACGCCCCGCTTCATCAGTCCCTGGATGCTGTGGTCCTGGTAAGTCGAGTGGTCGTTCTCAATCTCGGTCGAGAGCGGCCCGCGGGATTGCGGATAGAAAATGTTTCGCGCGGCCGGCGCATGAGACTCGGGATCGGCGACGCCGGCATATTCCCCAAGCTTATACTTCGCCCACATCGCATCGTCGAAGTTCAGCAAATTCGCGCCGCCGTGCAGAGCCACGAGAATGTTCATCTGCCGCGGCTTGATCCCAAATCCGAACTGAAGCCCGTTCAGCGAATTCTTGACGTTATTCAGGAACACGCCGCCGCCGATCACCGTGATGTCGTAAACCTGTTTGTAGCGGCCCGGCCGCGCTGCGACGCTTCTGAACCGATCCGGGTTCCATTCGGAAGACGTCTGGACCAATTCTCCCTGAGCGCGGGCCTGAGCATTGCCCTGAGCCGTCCACGCCGCCGCCGCGCCGCCGGCTGCCAGAGCAAGGAACTGTTTGCGGTTCATTGTCACTTTTTTTTCCCGGTGTCCCGACGATGGTTCGGCCCGGTTTCGAGTGCGTGATATCTGATATTTTAAGAACCTGAATATCACAGTTTTGCGGCATTCTCAAGAAATTTCGTGTGGAGAGCCTGCCGTGCTACGCAAGCGGAGTGACTGCTCCCGCTACACCATCCGAAGAGAGTGCTGCTGCTGACAATCCAATCCTCGGACGACCTCCGCCCGCTGACCCGCGTCAGTACTTCCGCAATACTCCCATGACGCGCCCCTGAATGCGCACGCTGCGGCCAGGGAGGACGATCGCGTCCATTTGGGCGTTGGCCGGCTGAAGCCGGACCATCCCCTCCGACTCGCGGAAGAACCGCTTAAGCGTCGCTTCGGTTCCGTCGATCAGCGCGACCACGATCTCGCCGCTGAGAGCGTCGTTCGCGCGTTCGACCAGGATGTAGTCGCCGTCGCAGATGTGGTCATCGACCATCGAGTCGCCCTTCACCTTTAACACGAAAATCTCGCCCTTGCTGCGGGCGAAATCATAGAGCGAAAAACTCTCGGCGGCCGGAAACGCTTCGACCGGGTAACCGGCCGCAATGCGCCCTAAGAGCGGGAACTCCAACTGGGCCGCCGCCGGTTCAGCCGCGCTTTTCCGCGACGCTGCGGAACGAGCGGCCTTAGCGGCCATCTTGCGGAACGGCGCCGGCGCGGGCAGCGCCAGCACGTCGATCGAGCGGCTCTGATTGTGGCCGCGCCGAATGAATCCCTTGCGGTCCAAGCTCTGAACGTGCTTGTGAACCGTGGCCACCGACGAGAGGCCGAGCCCTTCGCCAATCTCTTCGAAGCTCGGGGAGTAGCCGCGTTCGGAAATAAACTGCGCGAGAAAGTCCAGCACCTGCTTTTGCCGCCGGGTCAGCGCCATGATTAATCTCCTTCTGCGGCGCAACAAAGCGCCGCAACAGAGATTGTAGGCGAATAAAAAGCGAAGCTCAAGCGGAAAGTGCGCTAACCGGGCAGAATTGCTGTTGGTTGCTGAGTCTGGAGCCAGCAGAAGCATGAGGCGGTGTCCGTTTTCGCACAATGCAGTCCCGCAACCGGACGATCCAAACGCGTTGGCGGCACCGCCGGTTCAGAATAACCCTCGGCTGCTTAGAAGGTTACAATAGAACGACGCAATGGCACCCGGTGTGCCACCGTATTTCGAGGCGAAGGAGATTTCCATGGATGTGAAGCGAGTCGGGGTAGCGCGCAAGCGCCGGATCCGAATGACGATCCTCGTGATTGTCGCCGTCGCGGCGGCCGTCGTGATCAGCTTGGGGCTTGCGAGACTGAAACCAGCGCCGCCGGGCGTGGACGCATCGACTCTTTGGCCGGAGACGGTCAAGATGGGTGATATGGATGTGCAGGTTAGGGGGCTTGGCACGCTGGTTCCCGTCCAGATTCAGTATATTCCCGCGGTAACGGATGGCCGCGTTGAGAAGCGCTTCCTGCTGCCCGGTGTGCACGTCGCGCCGGATACGCCGCTCGCGCAACTTGCCAATCCGCAGCTCGAGCAGGAAACCGAAGGCGCCCAGTGGACGCTCAAAGCCGATCAAGCGGATCTTGAAAGCCTGAGGTCAACGGTGAACAACAATCTCCTGAATGAGAAGTCCACGCTGACGAACCTCGAAGCGGAATACCAGCAAGCGAAGCTGCAGGCGGACGTGGACGAAAAGCTGGCCGCCAAGGGGATCACGTCGCAACTGACGGCGCAACTTTCGAAAGCGAAGGCGGACGGCTTGGCTTCGCAGGTCGCTATCGAAAAAAAACGTGTGGATGCGATGGCCGGTTCGGTCGCGGCGCAGCTGGCGGTGCAGCAAGCGAAAGTCGAGCAGGATCAGGCGCTCTATCAATTGAAACAGAACCAACGGAATGACCTGATGGTCCGCGCGGGTTACACGGGCATTCTGACAGAAATCGACGTGGAAGTTGGCCAGCAGGTGGCCGCGGGCACGACGCTTGCCAAGGTGGTTGACCCCACCCAGCTCAAAGCTCAGCTCCAGATTGCCGAAACGCAAGCCAAGGACATTCAGCTCGGGCAAAGCGCTTCAGTCGACACTCACAACGGCATCATCCCCGGCCACGTCGTGCGCATCGATCCGGCGGTGGTGAACGGCACGGTGACGGTCGACGTCGCGTTAGACGGCAAACTGCCGGAGGGCGCCCGGCCCGACCTGAGTGTCGATGGCACGGTTGAAATCTCGCACTTGACGCACGTAATGTACGTTGGGCGGCCGGCTTTCGGCCAGGCCTTCAGCACCGTAGGTCTTTTTAAGGAAACGGACGGGGGCAAGCAAGCCGTGCGGGTACAGGTGAAGCTCGGGGAAGCCTCGGTTAACGAAGTGCAGATTCTGCAGGGTCTCAGCGTGGGCGATACCGTGATTCTCTCCGACATGTCGCGCTGGGATGCCTACGATCGCGTGCGGCTGCAGTGATTGACGATTGAAGATTGGCGATTGACGAATCCGCTCGAGTGACCAGTGACGAGTGTGACGGACACCGCTCGAGTGCTGACCTTTGGAGTGCGACCGCACGATGACTCCAGATGAAATGAAATTCCGGACAAAATTGTTTGCCTTGCGGATTATGAAGCTTGTGGATGCGATACCCCGCGGCCTGGCGGGTCAGGTGATTGGGAGGCAACTCCTCCGTTCGGCGACTTCAGTTGGCGCCAACTATCGGGCTGCGTGTCGAGCGCAGTCCCGTGCCGAGTTCGCAGCGAAGCTATCCATCGTCGTGGAGGAAGCGGATGAGACCCTCTATTGGATAGAGCTATTGGAGGAATCCGGACTGTTCAAAGCGGGCCAATTGGCTGAGCTCCGCAAAGAGGCCAATGAGCTGCTCTCAACAGTGATTGCATCGCGCAAGACATCGAAACGACCCGACCAGATTAAAGAGATTCATCCTTCGATTTCAATCGACAATCGAAAATCGTCAATCGGCAATAGCGGGGCGGAGAAGAAGCTCCAGTGACCACGTTGATCCAGGACCTACGCTACGGCCTGCGAACACTCGGCAAGAATCCCGGGTTTGCCGCGGTGTCGATCATCACGCTCGCGCTCGGCATCGGCGCGAACACGGCCATATTCAGCGTCGTCAATGCGCTGTTTCTTCGCGGCCTGCCCGTACACAATTCCAATCAACTCGTCACGCTCGGCTTTCGGCACAAAGGGGATGTGGGACTACCTCTTTTCTCCTACCCTGATTTACGGGACATTCGCCGTCAAGCGAACCATGCCGTCGATCTGTTTGCATATAAGTTCGGAATTGATGGGCTGAGCGAAGGCGCTCGCGCCGATCAAGTTCTCACGAGCTACGTTACCGGGAATTATTTCACCACACTCGGGATCAAGCCGGCGCTTGGCCGCCTCATTTTGCCCAGCGAAGGAAAGTTTCCCGGCTCCGATCCCATTCTCGTGCTTGGCTATTCGTATTGGAAGAGCCACTTCGGCGGCGATCCAGGGATTGTAGGAAAGCAAGTCCGTGTGGATGGCCATCCCCTTACCGTGATCGGCGTGGCTCAAAAAGGCTTTCGTGGAGTCTTGAACGAGGTCGAAGGGCAGGCTTACTTGCCCATGAATATGATAGCCATCGAGGGCTACGGCGATTTTTTGACAGCTCGCGACGGAAGGGCGTTGTTTGTGCTGGGGCGTCTCAGGCAGGGAGTAGGCGTGCAGCAGGCTCGCGCGACAATGAATGTCATCGCCAGCCGGCTTTCCCAGCAGTATCCGAAGAGCGATTTAGGCGCCACTATTTCGGTGCTTCCGCAAAGAGAGGCTACCTTCAATCCCATGCCGAAGCCGGGAGAATACCAGCAAGAGCTAATCGTAGTGGGACTATTCCTCGCCCTTGCTGTCCTGGTCTTGCTTCTAGCCTGCTTCAACGTCGCCAATATTTTGCTGGTGCGTGCCACGGCGCGGGAACACGAGATGGCAGTGCGTGCCGCGCTTGGCGCGCCCCGCCACCGTCTGGTTCGTCAGCTTCTTACCGAAAGCTTTCTCATAGCGTTCCTTGGCTGCGCGGCTGGCATTCTTGTGGGTGTCTGGGGCAGCGCGCTGTTAAGCTCGATCCACTTGGCCATGACCGTGCCCCTCAGTTTGAACTTCGGCTTTGACGGGCGCGTCTTCGCTTACGGTTTGGGCGCTGCGATTCTCGCCGGAGCAGTGGTTGGCATTGCGCCGGCGCTGCGCGCTTCGCGGGCTACTCCCAGCGACGCGCTTCATGAAGGAGGACGCACTCTCGCTCATGGCCGGCATCGCCTTCGCAATGCGCTCGTTGTCGTGCAGGTGGCGGGATCTATCGTCCTTCTGATCGCCGCGGGACTTTTTACTCGCAGCCTGCAAGAGGCGCAACACATGAATCTTGGCTTTGATCCCGCGCACGTGCTTAACTTCAGTCTGGACCCGCACGAGGTCGGGTATAGCGAAGCGCAAGGGCGCGAATTCTACAAGAATCTCCTGGCAGGCGTCCGGTCGCTGCCCGGCATCCAATCGGCCAGCCTGGCTTTCGCCTTTCCAACAAGCCAGTTCTTGGATTACGAGAGCGTTTACGTTGAGGGCCGGCCTCTTGCGCCGGGACAGCCTCCACCCACGATTTCCTTGAACCACGTTTCCACCGGCTATTTCAAAACCATGGGTATTTCAATTCTGCGCGGCCGCGCATTCCTGGATTCGGATTCCGCCAAGATGCCGCTGGTGGCCATTATCAACCAAACCATGGCCCGCAAGCTCTGGCCGAAGGAGGATCCGATTGGAAGGCGCTTCAGAGGGAGCGCGTCAGGGCCGTGGACCAAAGTTGTTGGAATCGCCCGCGACAGCAAGAACGGCGATTTGCTTGCCAAGGCGGTCCCGTATTTTTATGTTCCTCTAGCTCAGGCCTATCTCTCGAGCGAAACGCTGCAAGTCCGGACGGCGCAGCCGTTCCAATCGATCGTCCCGGAAGTAGAGCGACAGATCCGTGACCTCGCTCCGGGCTTGCCGGTTTTTGACGTCCAGACCATGGAGCAGGTTCTAAATAGCGCCGTAGCCGGGTTCTACGCCTTTCACCTGGGCGCTTACCTTGCTGCCGCGCTAGGAATCCTGGGCTTGATTCTCGCGATCGTGGGCGTTTACGGAGTGATTTCCTACAGCGCCAGCCAGCGTACGCACGAGATTGGAATTCGCATGGCCCTCGGGGCTAAGCCGCGCGATATCTGGCGGATTGTGTTTGGGCAGGGGCTTGGGATCGTCGGCGCAGGTGTGCTTATTGGGGTTCTCGGGTCACTGGCAATCACGCGGGTGATGGCGAGTTTCCTATATGGCGTCAGCGCGCACGACCCTGTGACCTACGTCGCGGTCGCGCTCCTGATTGCTGTGGTGGCGCTGTTGGCGTGCTATATTCCCGCCCGGCGTGCGACGAAGGTGGACCCTATGGTGGCGCTGCGGTACGAATGAGAACGATTGCCATTTGGCCGGTCCTCGGTTGGCAGCGTGATGGGGTAGGGGCGCTGCTTGCTGCGCCCGTTTTCGACGATGCAGTCAACCGTGGCGATCATCATCGCCGGTCAATCCGCCTGCGCGGCTATGATTACTCCTCTTGCGGATTTTACTTTGTCACGGTTTGTACTGAGAACAGAGAGTGTGCGTTGGGCGAGATCGTTAGCGGGAGTGTTGCCCTCTGCGGCGCGGGTCGTATCGTGAGCGAAACCTGGGCGTCCGTGGCACAGCGATTCTCCACAGTCGCCTTGGACGATTATGTGGTTATGCCAAATCATGTTCATGGAATCATTCAACTCGCTGCACCAAACGGCGGCCTCAGGGCGCAGCAAGCAGCGCCGCTACGCCGTGGACCAACGTTGGGTGAAGTCATCCGCGGATTCAAATCCATCTCAGCCGTTTCGGTCAACCGTCTTCTCGGCCGCTCGGGGCGCGCTTTCTGGCAGCGAAACTACTACGAGCACCTCATCCGAAACCAGAGGGAATTGGATCTGGTCCGGCAATATATAGCTCAGAATCCATTGCGGTGGACCGCAGACCGCGAAAATCCGCACGCCCATCACCCACGCGATGACAGCGATCTGGCTTGGGAAGAGTAGGGGCGCCGCTTGCCGCGCCCGAGCGTAGGGGCGCCGCTTGCCGCGCCCGAATGACGCGCCGGCGACCGACCAGGGCGCAGCAAGCAGCGCCCCTACGAGGCATTCTAATGACGACGCTGATTCAGGACATACGCTACGGCCTGCGAACACTGGCCAAGAATCCTGGGTTCGCTGCGGTGGCGATCATCACGCTCGCGCTGGGGATCGGCGCGAATACGGCGATCTTCAGCGTGGTGAACGCAGTGGTCCTCCATCCGCTGCCGATTCACGACCCAGGCCGCGTCGTCGCCGTTCATGAGCGCTACACCCAACTGGGGCTCTCCAGCATTGGTGTATCCGGTCCCGATTTTGAGGACATCGGCCGCCGCAAGGATGTATTTGCGCGCACTGCCGTTATTACGGGCGCGAATTTCGATCTGGCTGGCTCGGGGCGACCAGAGCACCTGACGGGCCTGCTGGTGAGCGGCGGATTCTTCCCCCTGCTGGGCGTAGAACCTCTTATTGGAAGATGGTTTCTATCTTCAGAGGACCAGCCCGGCGCAAGCCACGTCGCGATGATCAGCGAGAGCCTCTGGCGGAGCGCGTTCGGCTCCAATCCGAATCTGCCGGGACACAGCATTACGCTGAACGGCCAAAGCTACACCGTGGCAGGCGTTATGCCGGACGCATTCGGACGGCCTTCCCTGAATGCGGACGTTTGGGCGCCGCTCGCGCTTACCCGGGAGCAGCTTGATCCGGTGAAAGAGCGCGGGCACCAGTGGCTCTATATGCTGGCGCGCCTCCAGCCCGGTGTGACGCTCGCGCGAGCTCAGGCGGCGCTCGATTCGGTAACCAGCCAGTTTGATCGGGAATATCCAAACGAATTCCCGCCCAAGGTGGGATTCGGCATCACCGCCGTTCCGCTCAAGACCGACGTGCTTGGCGACACGGGTGGGTACTTGTTTGTGCTCCTCGCGGCGGTCGCATTTGTGCTGCTCATTGCCTGCGCGAACGTCGCGAGCCTGATGCTCGGGCGCGCTTCGTCGCGCTCGAAGGAGATTGCGGTCCGAACGGCGCTCGGCGCGAGCCGGGCTCGGATTATCCGCCAGGTGCTCACAGAATCGGGGTTGCTTGCGTTAGGCGGCGGCGCGCTGGGTCTGTGGATTGGCGTCTGGGGAGTGGACGGTCTGAAGGCCATCGGCCCGAAGAACTTTCCGCGGCTGAGCCAGGCCGGAATGGACGGGCGCGTTCTGCTGTTTACCGCAGCGGTCGCGTTGATCGCAGCGATATTATTTGGACTGACGCCGGCGATGCGCGCATCCGAAACCGATCTGCACGAGGCCCTCAAGGAAGGCGGCCGGGCGGGATCGGGGGGCGCGGCGAGGCAACGCCTCCGCAGCTTGCTGGTGGTGTCCGAGGTCTCACTTACGTTCGTGCTGCTTGCCGGGGGCGTGCTGATGGTGAAGAGCCTCGTTCGCCTGCTGGACGTCGACCCGGGCTTCGATCCGCACAATGTGCTCACAATGCGAATCTCGCTGCCGCCATCCCGGTATTCAAACCCGGCCCAGATCGCAGACTTCTACCAAGCAGTTCTCAAGCGAACGGCAGCCCTGCCGGGCGTCGAAGCCACGGGTGGCGTGAACGCTCTTCCTTTTAGCGGGCGCACGAACTCCGGGTCGTTCCGCATTGAAGGGCGACCGTTCACGACTGGCGTGATCCTGCCGCACGCGGATGCTCGCGACGCGACACCCGGCTTCTTTCGCGCCTTACGCATTCCCATGCGGCAGGGGCGCACCTTTACGAACGGAGACACTGCTACGGCGCCGAAAGTCGCGATCGTGGACGACGTGCTCACGCGGGAATACTGGCCGAAGGAGAGCCCGATCGGCCAGCGCGTGATGTTTCCGCTCGGATCGACCGGCAACGGGGGAACGTGGTACCGCGTCGTGGGAATCGTCGGAAATGTCAGGAACCGCGGGTTCAGCGCTCCCCGCAAGGGCGTCCTGTATTTCCCCGAGGCTCAGAGGGCTTTCCCGGATTTGTCTCTCGTCATCCGCACCGCGTCCCGTCCCGCCGAGATGGCGAATGCGGTCCGTGCCGCGATCGCGGGTGTGGACCGCGAGCAGCCGGTTTACGACGTGAAGACCATGGACGAGTACGTTTCCGACTCAGTCTCCGATCACCGGCTCGACGTGTTCCTGCTGGGCATCTTCGGACTGCTTGCTCTGACTCTCGCAGCCGTCGGTATTTACGGTGTGATCTCGTATGACGTCACGCAGAGGACGCGCGAAATAGGAATCCGCATGGCGTTGGGCGCTCGCCAGGGCGACGTGCTGAGGCTCATTCTGCGGAAAGGCGCGACCCTCGCCCTGATCGGCGTGGGTATTGGTATTTGTGTGGCGGTCGGCGTGATGCGCCTCATGACCGCGCTGCTCTACGGCGTGAAGCCCGCAGACCCGGAAACACTGATTGCAGTCTCCGTCGTGCTCCTTGCGGTGGCGCTGCTGGCTTGCTTCATCCCCGCGCGGCGAGCGATGAACGTCGATCCCATCGAGGCGCTGCG
>JBOGKE010000027.1:0-73612 GCA_050745265.1 Terriglobia bacterium | reverse complement strand
AGTGCTACGCATGACGATCCTCCTGTCTCGGGGACTGAATCGATGCTCGACATGCTCCGAGGCTGCAGTGTCTCCGGAATCCGCCAGACTCTCATCTCGATCCGGTGATCAACTGAGAAAAACCGCTTCCGGCGGTCCGCAGATCTCGAAACTCAAGCGCATGCCGCTCCAAACATCTCAAATGCGCGATTCGCGGCTCGCTCATGAATAATGCCCGCTAGAAATACAGCTTCAGCGCGAACTGGATCTGGCGCGGATCCTGGAATGGGAAGCGCGTCGAACCTATCTTGCCGAAGTTCGTGCTGGTGTAATTGGTTGATCCGGACACGGCAACAACGCCGTTACCGCCGAACCCCGGAGCGTTGAACGTAGGATTATTAAAGATATTGAAGAACTCGCTTCGGAACTCCAGGCGATAGCGCTCGGTCAATTGGAATTCCTTGAACATGGAGAAGTCAAGCCGGGGGAGACCGGGTGCCGTCACCTGCAGGGGAGTTCCTCCTATTAGCCCGACGCAAGCAATCCCACAGAGGAGCTGCGTCTTTCCAACCGGCGTGCCGATGCTCGTGGGCAAGCTGACCGGAACGCATTTAGACGGTTGCGTGAAACCCGGAGCAGGACAGGGTTGGGTAAAAGCCGCGGGGTTAAGATAATGGTCAGGCGCGCCGGAGCCGTATCGATCGATGCCCGGAATGATCATGGTATTACATCCGAAGCTGCTGGTGCCGCGAGGGCAGCCGAAGCCAAACGGCTGGCCCCCTTCGAGCGTTCCCACCCAATACGCCTGCCAGCCACCAAGGAGAGCGTCTGTTACGCCTCGGGCGTTGGCTAGGAAGTGCCGGCCTTGTCCAACGGGAAGCTGATAGCCGCCGCTGAGATGGAAGACGTTGAAGATGATGTAGTAGCAATCCCCGTAGCCGCCTTGGATCCCGTATCCAGGAAGAGCGACAGCACGGCTCCCGCCATTGCCGACGCCGTTAAGCTCGTCGCCGGCGTCGCTGCGGCAATGCGACCAGGTGTAATTGGCGTTAAGGTCCAGCCCGTTCGAAAACTGCTTCAGGAAGGTTGTCTGAAGGCCGTTGTAATAACTGTTCCCCTGGGTGTCAACCTCGCTGTCGTTGCATCCTATATCCGGGAAAGGTACTAGACCGCCGGGCCCGCAGTTGGTCGCATTCGGGTTAAGTTGGAAAGCGGTGTAGGAGTTCGATATGCCACCGCTCGCCAAGTGGCGCGCGCTGGTTCCCACGTAAGCTACCGTAAGCGTTGTGTTCGGGGCGAGCTCGTATTCGGTGGTGAGATTCCAGCTCATCGTGTAGGGCGTTATCCAGTTGTACTGAAATCCATGCGGTCCTAACCCCTTCACATTGACCAGCGAGGGAATAAGCGAGATGCAGGAGAAGGTGTTCTCCAGCGTCGCCGCTGGGCTGCAAGTGCTGCCGTCTACATTGTTAAGGGCCATCGGTAGCGAACCGTTCAGCAAAGGCGGGCTTATGTTGAACTGGAACGGATAGTTCTCGCCGATGTTCGGTCCGTAGCCGAGGTTCTCAAAGGAGTTGTAAGATATGCCAAAGCCCGACCGCACCACGAGCTTTGAAGTCGCCTGATAGGCAACGCCGGCGCGCGGTCCAAAATTGTCGTTTTGCACGTTCACCAGTGCCGGATTGCTGATGTACTTCAGCGCGATACCATCCTTGGCCAGAATTTGGGCGTATTGCGGATTCATCGGAATTTGCTGGTTCTTGCCATTGTTGGGATAGAGCATCGCCGCCGTGCTGCCCGGGATTGCCGGAACGAAGTTCCCTTGGCGCCCGTGGTTTTCCTCAATCGCGCCGAAATACTCCCATCGAACGCCGAGATTCAGCGTCAGTTTCTTCGTCACTTTCCAGTCGTCCTGGAAATAAGCGGCCCAGTAGTTATGGCCGTCGTCGGTGGGCGAGAAGTTGGAAACCAGAATACTGTTGGCGCCGCCATCGTAATCGACCCCGCCGGGGACGGTGGCCGGAATTGGCGTCAGGAGGAACTGAGCCAGGCCGATCCCTGCGAAGTTGCCCCCATATGTCATTTGGCCGTGCGAATAAGCCGGTTGGAGTGTCGAGAATTTGATGTGCTGAAACTCCATCCCCATCTTGAACGTGTGCTTGCCATAAATCTTGGTTAGGTTGTCCGTAACCTGGGTCGTCTGCGTAATCTCATCCGACGGAAGAAAATTGTTCGAGCCCAGCGTGTTCAAGCCGCTAATGCTGATGGCGGGCAATCCGCCGTTTTCCGTAACCTGGGCGATGCCGTTGATGCCATATTGCTGCGGGATGCCCATCTGTGTGCCCACAGGGCCAAAGCGCGATGCGTGCAGGCGGTCTTCCCCCAACCGCGCCTCATTCACGAGAGTGGGACTAAAGATGTGGGTGAAGCTGATCGCGCCGAGGATCGACTTCGCGCTTTGAAGGCCTTGCTCGAAGGCTCCGCCGTCCGCGATACCGCCGAAGGGACCCGGAATGAATTGCGGATCGTTAACATAACTGAACGTTCCGAACACCTGATTTTTATCGCTCTGATTGAAATCGATGCGCGTGTCCCAGGCTGCGCGGTTCTCGTTCAGCACCGGGTTCGACGACTCGTTGTTAACCGTAACCGGGTTCGTGGCCGTGCCGATGGCGGTGGGGGCGGGAAAAAGCCCGAGTATCTTGAGTGCATTCGGGTCAATGCGGTTGGCGGGAATTTGGTTGAGTTTGCAGGCCGATTCACTGGGGCAGAGACCGAGGAAATTCGTCATACCCCCTACTGCGCCGCCTGTGTAGAACGGGTCATTCGCGTAGCCGGTGTTGACTGCGGTGAGGCCCGTCACGGGATCCACTTGGCCCTTGGTCACCGGCCGCATCGTCGCCGGATCGAACGCGGTGCCGTTGGGAAATACACGGCCCAAGTTATCCTTTGAGGTGCAGGAGCCGCTGCTGAGACAGGACGAATTCGTGTCGCCGAGGATGACGTCAGACAGGTTGGTGAAGCCGCTGCTTTTTTCAAGGGGAGTCGGAACCGCGTTGGTGAAGACGCTGCCCTGCCGCCGGCGCAGAACTTCGAAATCTCCGAAGAAGAACAATTTATTACGGCCGTTGTAAACGTGGGGAATGACCACCGGCCCGCCAATAGTCGCGCCGAACTGATTCTGCCGGTACTCGCCTTTCTTGAGGCCTCCGGAATCCTCGAAGAAGTCGGCAGCGTCCAGTTTGTCGTTGCGGAAGAACTCCCACGCGTCACCATGAACCTGGTTGGTTCCGGACTTGATTGTTGCGTTGAGGATCGCGCCCGCGGCACGGCCGTATTCGGCGCTGTAGTCGGAGGTTTGGACCTTGAACTCGGAAAGCGCATCGGGAGGAGGCAAGACCACGAAGTTGGTGCCGTTCAGAAAGTCCACATTATCCGAATTGTTGTCGATGCCGTTGAGCAAGTAATTGTTCTGGTCCTCCCGCACACCGTTGGCTGTGAAGGCTCCGTTCGCGGCGTTTCCACGCGTATCGGCCTGAGGTGTGTTCACGCCAGCGACGGTCTGGGCGAGGAACGTAAAATTGCGGCCATTGAGAGGCAGGTCGTTGACGTTCCGGCTTGTGACCACCTGGCCTACGGAGGCATTCTGCGTTTGCAAAGCCGGCGCGGCCGAGGTGACGGATACCGTTTGCGTCACCACGCCGGTCTTCAGCGTGAAATTAACCACGAGGCCTTGGTTGATGTTTACCGTGAGGTGGGTGTGCACCGCCTTTTCGAAGCCGGCCACTTGCACAGTGACGGTGTAGTCGCCAATCTTGACGGGTGTGAAAGTGTAGGTGCCAGAGCTGCCCGTCGTCGTGATGACGGTGAAGTTTGTGCCCTCGTTCGTCAGGCTCACTTTGGCGTTAGGAATCACGGCGCCCGACTGGTCCGTAACCGTTCCCAGGATGCTGCCGGTGTCAACTTGCGCGTAGATTGCCGGCGCCGTCGCGAGCACGAGCGCCGCCGCGATCGACGCCAGAATCGCCGCTAGTTTTCCCGAATTCCGCATGGAATGCCTCCTCACTTGTGCTGTTGGTTCCTGGAGTTACGCCGAGGCCCGTCGCCTCATAAACCAAGCAATTGTCACGCGCCGCTACCCTGAATGTCAAGGCAATTTAGTGGAAAGTGATTAGTCTTGCGGCCGGAACGCGCGTGTGGAGCCCGCACCCAGCCGACCAAAAGCCGCCGGCAGCAATACCGTGACCGCGGCGACTATTTCAAAATCGTGAGAGTCGGGAAACCGCCGCGGCATCGAGTTGGGGGAGCGTTTTCACCAGCAGGTCGATCGTGCGTTCCAGGTCCGAACGGTCAATCTCGCTGTTGTGGTTGTGCAGGTACCGCGCCGCGACCGCCAGGTTCACGGCGGGACGGCCTCCGTCAAAGCGCTGCAACTGCTCGGAATCCTCGAAGCCTCCGGTCGTGACCTCGGTCTGAAACGGGATGTGGTTTGCCGTCGCGATCCCGATCAGGAAATCGCGCAGCTTCAGATTGATCAGCATGCCGGCGTCGGCAAGATAAATCGTCGGCCCCGCGCCCAGGCGTTCTTGCGTGGCGTCGAGGCGCCCGCCGGGATGATCGGAGGCGATGCCCGATTCGAGCGAGATTCCGACGTCGGGCTTCACGATTGCCGCGGCGGTTTGCGCGCCGCGCGCTCCGATCTCCTCCTGCACCGTGCCCACAAAATAGACCGTGTTGGGCAGGGTGATATGCGCCGCCCGCAACCTTCGCAGCGTTTCGATCATCGCGACGCAGCCGATGCGATCATCCAGAGCCTTTCCGGTGTAGCGTCCATAGGCGAGGGGCTGGAAAGCGGTCGCGGGGGCGATTCCGTCACCGGGCCTGATGCCGAGCGCCTCGGCTTGCGCGCGCGAGCTCGCGCCCACGTCGAGAAACACTTCATCGCGTGGAAATACGCGGGTGCGATCAGCGGGCGCGATGATGTGCGGGCTGATTAGACCGCTGATGGCGAGCACCGGACCTTTGGCGGTCAAGATCGTCCAGCGTTGATCGACCAGCGCCTGATCGAGCCAGCCGCCGAGGAGCTGAAACTTCACCATCCCTTGCGGCGTGATATACCGCACCACCGCGCCGACTTCGTCCATGTGCGCGGCCAGCATGATGCGCGGCGTGGCCGACGAACCGCGCAGCACGCCGATGATCGAGCCGAGCCCGTCGGTGGAAACGTCGAGTCCGTTGGCGAGAAATTCGCGGCGCAGAATCTGGCGCACGGCGCCCTCAAAGCCCGACGGGGCGGGCGCGTTCGACAGCTCCGCGAGCAGGCGAATCGCATCATCGTTCGCCGGCGCTTGCGCGCGGAGCGCCGGCGCGACCAGCAGGACGAACCCGAGTACAGTAAGGAACAGCCGTGCTCGCATCGATTACCTCAGCGCCGCGTTGTAGCACCGGGTCTATGGCCGGCGTCGCGCCATTGCCTGGATTCCCGCTCCCCCGCTTTCGCGGAGGACAAGCTTCGCGGGAATGACGGCGCTCCTTTATGACCGGCGTCGCGCCATTGTCGTGCTTCACGACTCTGATGTCAAGGCGCTCTGCATCGTGCCGGTAATGCCTCAGTTGCGGCGGCGTTTGTAGCGGCGGGGTCACTCCGCCACGCAGAATGGCGGCATAAAGCCGCCGCTACGCGCCTGAAGGCCGGCGCGACAGAAGATCGCCCTAACTTTTGACAGGAATGCGATTTCCGGCGTACGGTAAAAAGTCGAGGAACCGATGCGCAAACTCGCCCTATCTCTCGCCATTCTTTCTCTCGCAGGATTCGTCGCCTGCAAGCACGACGATCCGAAGACGCGGGTTGAGGCCGCGATCCAGGCGCACCTGATGCAGAACGCTCACCTGACGCCCGACAGCTTCACCACGCATTTTGAACGAGTCAGCATCAACGGCGCCACCGCCGAGGCGGTGGTGAAGTATGAAAGCAGGAAAGTGCCCAATCTTGCGGTCCAGGTGAGTTACGGGCTGAAGAAGATCAACGGGCAGTGGCAGGTGGTTACGAGCTCGTCGGCGGGCGGCCAGATGACGAGCCCGGCCAATCCGCATCGGGCGCCGTCGCTGGATCAGACGCCCGCGCCCGTCCCGAGCCACTGAGATAAGCAGTGACGAGAGACGAGCGATGAGTGGTGAGTGAACTTAGTTCTTTGCGCTGTCTTTGCGCCTTCAAGTCTTTGCGAGAGGCTGTTGATCCCTTCACGCCCTCTCCCGGTGGGGACAGGGCGTGACTCTTCACTCGTCGCTCCAAGTCACGATTCTTTTCCGATCGCCGCCAAATCGAGCCCCGCATCCCAGGTCATATCCATGCTGAGGAGTTCGTCCCAAGCCAGCTCGCGCCCGAGATAAGCGGATTCGCGCGCGAGCATCGCGCTGAGCGCAGATTCGGCGCCCAGCGCCGCCTGATTGTGGAATTTCCCGCTCGTGATGCTCTCGATGAAGCCGCCAAGCTTTTGCGGATCGGCCTGCGCAAGGTTGTCGGAAAAAGCACCGGTGACGGAGAACTTCGCCTGTCCGGGTGGCGCCGACGGCTGGCCGCTCGACCAAGTCCACGGCTGCTCTCCGTAAATTGCCACCGGGCCGGAATAATGCCATTCGGAAGTGCCCTTGCTTCCGAAGAACCGTCCCGCCACATCCCACCAGCCCTTGCTGACCTGCGTCGAGCCGAAGTTGATGGTGAGGTTATTCGGATAAGTGAAGACCACGTTGTAGTGGCCGTAGGTGTCGCCGGAATTGGTGCGGATTTGGCGGCCGCCGCGAGCGAACGCTTTGACGGGCCGCGTGCCCAGCATCCAGTTGAACGTGTCCACCACGTGAATGTTCTGCTCGACGATGATGTCGCCGGAGAGGACGCGGTCGTAAATCCAGTTGCGGAGGCGGACGTAGTCGGCGGGTTTTCCGGTCCACTGCGGCCGGTTAATAAAACTCGAGTAGTAGTAGGCCTCGCCGCACGCGATCTCGCCCAAGTCGCCGGCCTGAATGCGCCGTGTGAGCTCGACGTAGGGCGGCGCGCTGCGCAGCTCGAAGCCCACATCGAGGCTGAGCCGCCCCTCGGCTTTTTTGCCAATCTCGATGACTCGCTTACAGCCGTTCACGTCCACGGCAACGGGCTTCTCGCAATAGGCGTGCTTGCCCGCGTCCACCACCGCGCTGAGGTGCTGATGATGGAAATAGGGCGGCGTCGTGATCACGACGGCGTCCACGTCCTTCGCGCCCGCGATCTGCTCGAACGCGTTCGGTCCGCAGAAGACGCGCTGGTCTTCGACGCCCGAATAGCCCTTCTGCTGGGCGATGCGGCCGAAATGCGTTTTGGCCTTGTCGAGCTGATCTTGGAACATATCTCCGAGCGCGATCACGCGCGCCTGGGTGGTGGTGGCAAGCACGGTGGAATCGTGCGTGCCGCGGCCGCCGCAGCCGAGCAGCCCGACGGCGATCTGCGAATTGGCCGAGGTGCCCCGCACCAGCTTGGGGTTGATAATCATCAGGCCGGCCGCCGCCGTTCCTGCCGCTGCGGCAGAGACAAATTCCCGCCGGGTCATTTTCTTCTTCTTCGGTTCTTCGCTCATGTGTTCCTCCTTTTAGGGGGCGTAACCAGCGCGGCGTTTGGCCGCACGCGAGGAAGACGTCATTCCGAAGAACAGAGCGACGAGGAATCTCGCTGTGCCGTCACGCCCGACGACTCAAAGCGAGATTCCTCGCTCCGTTCAGAATGACAGGTCGCCGGCCTTTTCTCAGAAGCCACATCTATCTCACGCGATCAGCCGCTCGAGATACGCTTTTTCCTTGCGAATATCTGCGAGCTGGCCGGGGCCCGAAATCTCGCGCTCGATGGTCAGCGCGCCTTCGTAATTCAGCTCGTGCAGCCGCTTGATGAGACGCGGAAAATCCACCTCGCCCGTTCCAATCCGCACCTCGCGCCCGAGGTTGTGCGGGTCGGTCGGGTAGCGGCCGTCTTTCATGTGCGTGCCCTGCACGTGCTTGCCGATCACTTCGAGAGCATCGACCGGGTTGGCCGTGTCATAGAGGATGAAATTGGCGGTGTCGAAATTGATACCCTGGTTGTCCAATCCCACATCGTCGATGGCGCGCAGCATCGTGATTGGCGTTTCTTGTCCGGTTTCGTAGCGGAACATCTGGCCGTTTTTACGGCAGTAGCCCGCGACCTCGCGAATGGCCGCCACGACTTCTTTATAGAGCGGATCGGCGGGATTCGCTGGGATAAAGCCGCAATGCGTCTGCACGGCGGGAATGCCCAGCTTCTTGGCGAAGTCCGAAGCTTGCTTGAGCCGCGCGACGCGCGCGGCGCGCGTGCCTCGCGGCACCAGGCCGCAAGTGAGCGGGCCGTCGTAAAAATTGTAGACGTCGGGGCCGGGGCCTCCTGTCACCAGCGCGGTGGCGGTGACGTGGTCGCGGTCTAAAGCTTGCCGCACGCGCCGGGACATATCCGGGGTGAACGCGCTCATTTCAAGCTGGCAGGTGGGGAAGCCGAGCGAGCTCACGAGGCCGATGGATTTTTCCGGATCGCCGCGGACGCCGATGATCATGCCGAGCTTCCATGCAATCGATTCGGATTGCGCTCGGCGCGGTTCAGGCTCTGCCCCGAGCGGGCCTTCAGCGCCGGCGAGGCGTTCCGCCGAAAGGTTCGGAATGGCCACCCCGGCCGCGGCGGCGAGCGCCGAGGCGCGCAGGAACTGGCGGCGATCGGTTTTCAGCATGAGGAGTCTCCGTTCGTCGAAGTCGAAACCAGGGGCGCGATGAGCGCGCGGCGGATCGCCGGGCATCGCCCCGCCACCGCCCGGTACAATATCACAAGACGAGCCGGAACGTAAGGCGCATGAACTCGGCAGTTCGAGTACAATCCAGCTAGTGCGTAGCGCGGACCTCCGTGTTTGAGGTCCGCGGTTTTGACGCGGCGAGTACAACCCGCGGACCTCAAACACGGTGGACCGCTACCGTGTGGACGCGAGGGGCGAGATGGAAAAGCTCGGAGTGGCGATACTCGGAACCGGGTCGGTCGCGGGCGAGCACATTCGCGCCTTCCGGGAGAATCCCCGCACGGAGGTTCGCGCCATTCTCAGCCGCGACCGCGATCGTGCCCACGCCAAAGCCGAGGCGTTTGGACTTCAGAATTGCCGCGGCTACGACCACCTGGACGAGATCCTCGCGGCGCCCGGCATCCACATCGTGTCGATCTGCACGCCTCATCACCTGCACGTCCCGCAAGGCGTGGCCGCGGCGCGGGCGCGCAAGCACTTGCTGATCGAAAAGCCCGTCGCCTTGAACCTGGAAGGCTTGCGCAAGCTTCAGTCTGCGGTGGCTGACGCGAAAGTCAGAACCGTGGTCAGCTTCGTGCTGCGCTGGAATCCGCTCTTCGAGGTGATCCGCTCGCTGCTCGGCGAGGGCGTTCTCGGGAAGCTTTTTTACGGCGAGGTCGACTATATGAACTCCAGCGGCCCGTGGAGCCGCCAGTACGAATGGAACATCAAAAAAGACATTGGCGGAAGTAGCCTGCTCACGGGCGGGTGCCACGCGGTGGACGGCCTGCGCTGGTTCATGGGCCGCGAGGCGATTGAGGTTTTCGCCGCGGCGAATACCAGCCCCTCGAATCCGCTGCACTACGAGTACGAACCGAACAGCGTCACGCTGCTGAAATTCGAAGGGGGCGCGATGGGCAAAGTTGCATCCTCGATTGAGTGCGTGATGCCTTACGTCTTAAATATCGAATTGCTGGGCGACGAAGGCTCGATCCGAAACAACCATGTTTACTCCCGGCGCTGGAAGGGACAACAAGACTGGGCCACGATTCCGACGGCACTGCCGGATAGCGGAGACGTGAGGCACCACCCGTTCCAGAGCGAAGTCGACCACCTCGTCGACTGTATTATCAACGAGCACGAGTCGCACGCGAACCTCGATGACGCCGCGAAGACGCACGAGATTTGTTTCGCCTCGGAAATCTCAGCGCGAGAGAACCGGCCGGTGAAGCTGCCGCTGTAGGTTGCGCCGCCCCTAGGTTGGGTCGCGCCGCACGGCCGAGCCGCAACCAAACATTCTGCCGCGCACCGAGTGTCAGGGCACGACTTCAGTCGGCCGTAATCGACGCTACTTGATTCCGGTTTTCGTCCATCGGGGCCGTTCAGCGGCACGGCTGAAGCCGTGCCCTGATACAAATCCTTGTTAAAGAAACAAGGAACTACGACCGGTACGAGCGCAAGCCCTCGATGCAACGCGAATACCCAGACCGGCCCATCCTCGGTGTCGGCGCCGTGGTGCGGAATAACGACAGCGTCCTGCTGGTGCTGCGGAGCCACGAACCTCACCGGCGCGAATGGACCCTGCCGGGCGGCGTGGTTGAGACCGGTGAGACGCTTGAAATGGCGGTGCGCCGTGAGATTCGCGAGGAAACCGGGTTGCGCGTAACAGCCGTGCGGCTGCTCACCGTCTTCGAGCGAATCATCCGCCGGAACGGGCAGGTTCGCTTCCACTACGTGGTCCTCGACTATTTCTGCCGCCTCGAAGGCGGCAAGCTCAAGGCCGCCTCGGACGTCGCCGGGGCACGGTGGGTTCGCCCCGAGGATTTTCCCCGCTACAAGGTGAGCACCGCAGCCCGGCGGGTGATCCGAAAGGCGCTGACCGGGACGAGCGGTCTGTAGATACAAGCGGCCGCGGATCGCCGCTTCGCAGGTCCTCAGCGATGGCAAGAGATTCGGTCACGCGGTCGAACGTGCTCGAGTGGAAGGGCGGCAGGATTTCCCGCTTGCCGGAGACGCTCGCCAGCGAAGAGCCTCTCCAGATCAGAATCGGCCGCCGTCCGCTGAGCGTCACGCTGCGAACGCCCGGAGACGATCACGAATTGGTGGCCGGTTTGCTCTTTGCGGAGGGGATCATCCGGTCGGCGGATGAGATTGCGAGTCTCAGATCAGGACGCGAGGGTGGGGCGCCGTGCGGCGTGGTTCGCGTGGAGTTGCAGCCGGGAGTCGCTTTCAATCCAGGACGCAGCCGGCGCAATTTCCTCGCCAACTCGAGTTGCGGCTTGTGCGGAAAAGTATCGTTCGAGACGAGCCTGCTCAGCCGGATCGAGCGCCCCAATCCCGATTTGCGGATCGATCCCGAAATCCTGTGCGGTCTTCCGCAAACGCTCAAATCGGCGCAAGTGCTGTTTGGCCGAACCGGGGGATTGCACGCCGCGGCGCTGTTCGAGGCCTCAGGAAAGCTGATCGCGTTGAAAGAGGACGTCGGCCGCCACAACGCAGTGGACAAAGCTGTAGGATGGGCGCTAGTCGCGGGACGCGTTCCCCTGCGGAATTGTATTCTGATGTTGAGCGGCCGAGGCGGCTTCGAGATCATCCAGAAGTCGCTGGTGGCGGGCCTTCCCGCCGTCGCCTGTGTTTCGGCGGCATCGAGCATGGCGGTGGACCTCGCGCGGCGGTTCGGCCAGACGCTGGTGGGGTTTCTGCGCGAGCCCAGGTTCATCGTCTACTCCGGAGAAACACGATTGGGCATTGGCAGTCGAGCGGAGCGCGGCGTTGCGGGCGCGACGAAGGGCCACGTCATGCCGAGTCCTTCCGTTTTTCCCTTCATCGGGAGCTAAAAGGCCCGGAGGGCCGCAAGAAAGTGGCCCGGGCGCACGCCCGGGGAACCATGGCGCCCGACTTGGAGATCCGCACCTCTCGCCCGGCGCCATGGCGCCGGCCGCGAGGTGCGGAACAAACGCCGAAGAGGCTCCCTTACCCGCGGCTCGCGCCGTGGGCCACATTATGACGCCCGCTTTGCGGGCTGGACCCGAGTTTCCGGCACTGTGGACCCGCCACGGAGGTGGAACCATGATGACGGTCATAGTCGATAGCATTCCTCTTGAAGCCGCGACTGGCGAGCGCCTCATCGATCTCATCAACCGCCGGGGAGTTCGGATTCCCCAGGTTTGTTACCATCCGCAGCTTGGCCCGCTCGAAACCTGCGACACGTGCATGGTAGAGATTGACGGAAAGCTCGCGCGCGCGTGTTCCGCAATTGTGCGCGACGGAATGCGCGTGGCGACGCAACCCGCAGCAGCCGCGCGGCGGCAGGCGATGGACCGGCTCTTGGCGAATCACGACCTTTACTGCACGGTCTGCGACAACAACAACGGAAATTGCGCGGTCCACAACGCGACAACGCTGCTCGGGATTGAGCATCAGCAGATTCCCTTCCAGCCGAAACCTTTCGGCATTGACGAAAGCAACCCGTTCTACCGCTACGATCCCGACCAGTGCATTCTCTGCGGACGGTGCGTCGAGGCGTGCCAGAACGTCCAGGTGAACGAAACGCTCACGATTCGCTGGGAGGACGAGCGCCCTCGCGTGCTGTGGGACGGCGGCGCGCCGATTGGGGAGTCAAGCTGCGTCTCTTGCGGGCATTGCGTGACGGTGTGCCCATGCAACGCACTGATGGAAAAATCGATGCTCGGCCACGCCGGATTCCTCACCGCGCTGCCCGGGCCCATTCTCGACAGCATGATCAAAATCGTCAAGGGTATCGAGCCCGAAACCGGCTTCGGCCCGATCATGGCGATCTCGGAGGCCGACGCCGCCATGCGCCGTTCGCGCGTGCGCCGCACGAAAACCGTGTGCACCTATTGCGGTGTGGGATGCACGTTTGACGTGTGGACAAAAAAGCGCCACATCCTGAAGATCGAGCCCGCCGAGGGGCCCGCCAACGGCATCTCCACCTGCATCAAGGGGAAGTTCGGCTGGGATTACGTGAACAGCCGTGACCGGCTGACGCGCCCGCTGATTCGCGACGCGGGCCGCTTCCGCGAATCCACGTGGGACGAAGCGCTCGACTTCGTGGCGAGCCGAATGAAAGAGATCAGGACGGTTCACGGGCCCGATTCGCTCGCCTTCATCGCCTCCTCCAAGTGCACGAATGAGGAGAGCTATCTCATGCAGAAGCTCGCTCGCGCCGTGGTGGGAACGAACAACATTGACAATTGCTCGCGCTATTGCCAGTCGCCCGCGACCGAAGGCCTGTTCCGCACGGTAGGTTACGGCGGCGACTCGGGATCGATCGCCGACATCGAAAAGGCGTCGCTCGTGATTATCATCGGCAGCAACACCGCGGAGAGCCATCCGGTGCTCGCGACGCGCGTGAAGCGCGCACACAAGCTGCGCGGCCAGACGCTCGTCGTTTCCGATCTGCGGGAGCACGAGATGGCGCGGCGCGCGGATCTTTTTCTTCACCCGCGGCCCGGAACCGATCTCGTCTGGCTTTCCGCCGTCAGCCGACATCTGATCGATAAGGGCCTCGCGAAAACCGAGTTCCTCAGCCAGTGGGTGAACGGCCTCGACGAATACCGTAAGAGCCTTGAGCCGTTCACGTTCGACTTTGCGGCTCAAGTGACCGGCATACCCGCAGATACTTTGAAGCGCGTCGCGGAGATGATCGCTGAATCCGAGCGGACCTGCATTCTGTGGGCGATGGGAGTCACCCAGCACACGAATGGCTCCGATACGTCAACGGCCATTTCGAACCTGCTGCTGATTTCCGGAAATTACATGCGTCCGGGCACGGGCGGTTATCCTCTGCGCGGGCACAACAACGTGCAGGGGACCAGCGATTTTGGCTCGATGCCGAAAACATTTCCCGGATATCAGCACGTTGACGATCCCGCCATTCGTTCGCGCTTCGAGGCCGCCTGGAGCGTCGAACTTTCGTCCCACAAGGGTTTGGATAACCATGAGATGGTCGACGCGATCGAGCAGGGGAAGCTCCAGGCGATGTACGTGATTGGCGAGGAGATGCACCTTGCCGAATCGAACGCGAATCGCACGGCAGACGTGTTCAGCCGGCTCGAGCTCCTCGTCGTGCAGGATATTTTCTTCAGCTCGACGTGCCGCTTCGCTGACGTGGTTCTACCGGCCGCGCCAAGTCTCGAAAAAGAGGGCACGTTTACCAGCACCGAGCGCCGCATCCAGCGAATGTACCAGGTGTTCGAGCCCCTGGGTGAAAGCCGCCCGGACTGGAGAATCATCCAGGATGTGGCGAACCGCCTTGGCGCGGGATGGAACTACCAGCACCCTTCCGAAATCATGGCTGAGGCGGCCTCTTTATGCCCCATCTTCGCCGGCGTGAACTACGAACGCCTCGCAGGATATCGCTCGCTCCAGTGGCCTGTTCACGCCGATGGAACTGATGAGCCTCTGCTTTACACCGAAGGCTTCAAATTTCCGGATGGCAAGGCGAAATTGTTTCCCCTCGAGTGGAACGAGCCGCCTGAGCGCGCAGACGCGGAGTACGATCTGCACCTGAACAATGGCCGGCTGCTCGAACATTTCCACGAAGGAAACATGACGTACCGCACGACCGGAATACGCGAGCGCACGCCCGATACGTTTGTGGAGGTTTCACCGGAGCTGGCGCAGGAACGCGGGATCCAGAGCGGAAGCTGGGTGGAGCTCGCGTCTCGCTATGGAAAGGTCCGTGTGCGGGCCCTGGTGACGGACCGGGTTCAGGGAAAAGATCTGTACATGCCGTTGAATTCCACCGAAAGCCCGGTGAATCGTCTGACCAGCAGCTACGCGGATGCCGCGGTCCACACTCCCGCTTACAAAGACACATTCGTGCGCCTGCGCCCCTTGGGCGAGAACGGATCGAGTCCGTTGCCGCGAACGAACCATCGTTTCGGTCATCCCACGCCGCAAACGGGCGTGGAAGTGGAACGGAAGTGGAAACGGCCCGATTACCACGTCCCGTCCCTATGAACATGGACCCAGCCCGCAAGCGCCAACGCCAAGCCCCAGCGGCGGCTTTATGCCGCCACTTGAGGATCGTGGCGCGTGTGCCAACCCCAAGTCGCCGCTACACAACTTTCTGTCTCGTTTGTCTCATATTTCTCCAAATTTTCTTTCGATTGTGCCACGCTGGCGATGCAGCGATGAGCAGGCTTAATTGAACGCCGGAGAGTGCGAACCGTTGCTGCCGCTCCACAATCTCAGCGCGTCCCGATACCACGGGATTGATCGGGACTGATTGATCGCTGCCCCGAAGGGAAGCACATCGCAAAATAAAAGTGACGGAACGAAGCCTACCAAGTGTTTAGAATCAACAAGCCGTGGCATAATGCCACAGCCTCAGCGGCGGCTGCAGACGCCTGGGCGTGAGACAAATGACACGAACGAGAACGGCGAGGTCTGAGACGGATGAGACGCCTCTTCCGTCGGGGCGAAATGTGTTCGCCAGCACCGGCGATCCCGCCCGGTGTCAGTGCAGCCTCAGATCGCCGCTGCAACCCGTTCGGTCATCAATGGCCCGGCTCGGGTAAAGGAGACGTAACATGGCTCAGCCGATTCCTCTCGAGTTACCGCCTCGCGACGATCGCGAGCAGCTTCGATCCCGGTTGCGCGATGCGCCCGGAGAGAACGCGGAAGCGCTGCACGCCGGCTACGCAATCCTGCGGGCGCTTTATGATCGCGGGGTACTGGACTGGCTGCAGGCGGCGCTCGGCGCAGGTGACAAGGTGATTGGGCTCGCGACCGACGTCGCGAAAAAGCCGGAGAACATTCGTGCGCTGCGCAACGCGGCGATTCTTGCGAAGCTTCTGAGCGCCGTCGAACCGGAAGCGCTCGCGCTCTGTTCGGAGTCGCTCGCGGAAGCGCTCACCACGGCGGGATCGCCCCGAAGAGATCGAAGGAACGCGCCCGGGTTCTGGGCATTGTGGCGCAGCTTCCGCCATTCGGATTTTCGCCGCGGCCTTCGAGTGATAGCTCGCATTATCGAGGCGCTGGGAAGAAAGGACGCGGAGGCTCGACGATGATCATCGCCTCGCCCCGCGAATATCTGCACGGCACGGAGCCGCAAGAGCAAAAGCGCCTATCGCGGCTCAACGATATCCTGAACGGCGCATCGCTCTCGGCAATACGCCTGCGCGGCGGCGAGCGCATTCTCGACGTCGGCTGCGGCATGGCGCAGTTCACGCGCGCGATGGGGAGAGAAGCCGGCGCGCGCGTCATGGGAATCGATCAGAGCGAGGCACAGCTTCGTGAGGCGCGTTCTCTCGCGCGCCAGGCTGCGGAGGAGCATCTCATCGACCTGCGCCAGGGCGAAGCCGCAAGCCTTCCGCTTCGCGGTGATGAATGGGGCGCGTTCGACGTTGCGCATGCCCGTTTTCTGCTGGAACACGTTCCGCACCCCGAAGCGGTTGTGAACGGGATGGTTCGCGCGCTGCGGGCCGGCGGCCGCATTGTTCTCGAGGATGACGATCACGGCGTGATCCGCCTTTGGCCGGAACCGCCCGGCTTCGGCGCGTTATGGAACGCCTACATCGGCGTCTACGAGCGGCTGGGGTACGACCCGTACGTGGGAAGGAAATTAGTGTCGCTGCTGCATCAGGCCGGCGCCGTGCCGGCGCGCAACACCTGGCTGTTCTTCGGAAGCTGCGCCGGAAACGAGAGTCTCGGGCCGCTCGTGGATAACACGCTCGGTTTGCTCGAGGGTGCGAGAGAGAGAATCGTCGAGTGGCAGCTCCTCGCGCCCGCGGCATTCGACCGAGCGGTCAGCGCCCTGCGGGAATGGAAAGAGCGCCCCGATGCGGCGATGTGGTTCGCCACCGCGTGGGCCGAAGGCGTGCGCGCTGCGCCGGTCGAAGGAGTTTGAGTGGCTCTCGGCCGTATCGATGTGGTCATCGTGCTTGCCTATCTCGTGGGCATCACGATCTTCGGGGCCCATTTCCGCAAAAGCCAGCACAGCCTCCGCGATTATTTCCTAGGAGGCCGCGACCTTCCCTGGTGGGCCATCACCCTATCGATCGTGTCGGCCGAAACCAGCGTTCTCACCATCATCAGCACGCCCGGAATCGCGTTCAACTCCAACATGAATTTTCTGCAGTTGATTTTTGGCTACGTGGTGGCCCGCGTGGTGGTGAGCTTCGTTCTGATTCCCAAATATTTCGCCGGGGAAATCTTCACCGCGTATCAGTTCATCGAGCGGCGCTTCGGGCGCCCGCTGAAAGTATTCACGGCCGGGCTTTTCCTTTCCACCCGCGCGCTGGCCGAAGGCGTGCGCGTATTTGCCATTGCGATCATCTTCGAAATCATCTTCCGAACCGGCGTTCTGACCGCGGTGGTGATCGTGACGGTCCTAACCCTGATCTACACGTTCGAGGGCGGTTTCACCGCAGTGATTTGGACGGATGTGACTCAGCTCAGCATCTATCTCACGGGCAGCATTATTGCGCTCATCCTGGCGCTCCACTGGATTCCGGGCGGCTGGGCCGCCGTCAGCCATCTGGCAAGCATTTCCGGAAACAAGCTCGAAGTGCTCAACTTCGCCTTCAACTTTCACCAGCCGTATCTCTTCGTCTCCGGTCTGATCGGCGGAACGTTTCTCACCAGCGCGAGCCACGGCACGGATCAACTGATCGTTCAGCGGCTGCTCGCGGCGCGAAACATGCGCCAAAGCCAGGCCGCGCTGCTCACCAGCGGCGTGGTGATTCTCTTTCAGTTCTCGCTTTTTCTTGTGATCGGAGTCGTGCTCTTCGCTTACTACCATCACTTCGCGCCGGCGCTGCATTTCTCGCGGCCCGACCAGATCTTTCCCTATTTCGTCGTCCACTCGCTGCCCACCGGCCTCGCGGGCCTGCTGACCGCCGCGATCATTGCCGCGGGGATGGCGAATCTGAGCGCGGCGCTCAATTCCCTCTCTTCAAGCTCGGTGATGGATTTCTACCGGCCGTGGATCCGCCCGGACTGCGACGAGCGGCACTACATGCGCGTCTCGCGGGGCTTTACGGTATTTTGGGGAGCGCTGCTGATCGTCTTTGCGCTGCTCGCGCACCTGATGCAGGAAAGCGTACTGGTGCTGGCGCTGACCATCGCTTCATTTCCATATGGCAGCATGCTGGGAATTTTTCTTCTGGCGGCGCTGGTGAAGCGCGCAACCCCGCGCGGGACGCTCACCGGCGCTCTGTTCGGGCTGGGCGTGCTGCTCGGCGTGATGGAGTTTACGGCCATCGCCTGGACATGGTACGTGGTGATCGGAGCCACCACGACGTTTGTAATCGGATGGACCACGAGCGTGCTCTGGGCTGATGCTTAAGATGAGGCATCGAGCGTGGAGAAGCCGGCGCGCCGGTTAGCGCGAAGCCGGATCATTCGCGTCGCCCAAACTCGGATCGAGGTACGCCGCGGCGGCGATCTGTCCGAGCGCTTCGCCAACAATCTTATCCATGGAATCATCGCCGTTCGGCACCGCAACTTCATTCGCGTAAATCGCGAACACGAGATGATGCCCGCCCCGCGTCGTCATGTAGCCCGCCAGCCCTTTGCCGACCACCATGTCGTTTTGGTTCAGCTCGTCCGAGTCATCCCAGCTCCCGGTTTTCGCGAAGACGCGGCCTGCGGCGGGCGAATCGCGCTGAATGTCCGCGAGCGTGCCGTCGCGGCCGAGCACGGGAAGGCCGGCCAGAAACTGGGGAAACACCTTCGTGCGGCGGATATAGGCGAGGAAGTGAACCATGAAATCGGGTGTGAAGAAATCGGCGCGAGCGCCGCCTTCGCCGTCGGATTGCGAAGCGCCGCTCAGATCGAGCTCTCCTTTTTCGAGAAACGCGCGCTCGAGGTTGAACCCGGCCTGGTCGGAATTTTTGGGAGCGTGCGCGAGCACCGCGCCAAGAAGGTAGGGCATGAGGCTCGCGTGCAGATTCTGGCTTACCTTCAGCGTCACTTTCACGTCTTCGGAGAGCGGCGGCGAGACGTGCTCCGCCACAAGATTTGCGGGAGTGTACCACGCGGAAAGCGCCTTGAAGTCGGGCGGCACGCCGCCCCCGTCGGCGGTCACCACCACACCGTGCGCATGCAGCGCCTCGACTAGCGCAAATTCGGCAAACCGGCTCGGCTGCGGAACCGGGTAAGGGCAAAGCGCGGGCGGCTTGCCCAGCGGAACGGTTCCAGTCACGGTGACGGTGTGCGAGCCGTCGGTTTCCACCTCGTCCGTGCTCCATTCGATCGCCGCGTCGGAGCCCGGCGGCCCCGTGGTGGCGCGATTGATGAAGCGCACGTAGCCTGTATCCGGCGATACACTGAGCGTCACCGGAGCGCCGAGCGAGGCGCCGGGTGCCGCGGTCACGTCCACGATGTTGTCATTGACTACGACTGGCGAAATGATTGTGTCGGTTCCCGGCTCCTTTACTCCCTCTGGAAAGAGGCTGGTATCCACCAGTACGCGCCCGAAAATCTGCTTGATTCCCCGCGCCGCCACCTGGTGCGCGAGCTGCTCGATCACGGCCAGCGGATCGCCCGGCACGGCTTTGCCGCCATAACAGTGATCGTCGTTTTCGAACGCCAGCGTCCCATCGGGCTGGATCCGCTGCGAGAGATTCGGATCGCCGCTCGCGACCACGATCAGGTCGCCGCGCAGCGTGCCATCGGCATCCACCGGCCCGGCGCGGTAAACGCGCGTGTCGAACCGGTAGTCCGCACCAAGCAGGGCGAGCGCTGTGCCTTCGGTGAGCAGCTTCGTGGTGGATGCTGGAGTGAACATCATCTGCCGGTTCAGATGGTAAACCGCCCGATTGGTATCGAGCGAGTAAAACTCGATGCCGAAGCGCGCGTGGCGAAACTCGGGGCGGCTGACGATCTCGCGGACCACCTGCGGGAGACCCGGCGTTCGGCCGGCACCCAGCAGCAAGGAGGCCGCTCCTGCAAGGCCGGCGCAGACAGCAGGGAGGAATAAGCATTTCTCACGCTTCGTTCGAATCATCACCAGTCCTCCTCCCGCGGGTCTGCCAAGCATCTCATCGGCCCGGCTGGATAGTATAACCCGCGACGGGCGCGCTCCCGCATTCCGTTCCGCCGGAAACGGCGTGCGGCGGCGACTTTTCCTGGCGCATGTCGAAGAGGCATTCGGTGAAGTACTAAAGTACTATTTACCAGAGCAGTGATATCGCGTTTGATAGAGCATGTCCAAGGCCATCGGCTCCGCCGGTGATGCTGGGACGCCGGAGGTGATTGATGAATCGTTGCCCTTACTGCAGCTTTCCGTATTACGGGTACGCGCTCGAATGCGCGAAGTGCCACTCCCCTCTTTCGCATGGCGGCGGCGTGCTCTATGCCGCAGCGCGAGCGCCCCTCGTCGGCGCCCATAAGGCTCAGGACATCCGCAAAAAGGCGCTTGCAGCTCTCGCCTTAGCTTTGCTCCTGAAGGTCTACTGGGGCGGTCATGGTCCTTGGCCGGTCGTCACTGATCCTGGCATGATCGGACTTCGGCACTGGCTCGAGCCGTTGCTGTTCGACGGCGGGATCATTGGTTATGCACTCGGCTGGATCTTGACCTGGTTCTGAGGCTCGCTTTCCCGTTTGCCAGTCAGCCGCGATTCGCCCATGAACGCCGGATTCGTCGTATACTACCGCGCATGAGCGAGAAGGAACTGCAAGGCAAAGTCGCGGTCGTCACGGGAGCGAGTAAAGGGCTTGGCAAAGCCATGGCAATGGCGCTGAGCGCAGCGGGCGCGCGCCTCGCGCTGGTGTCTCGCAACGCCGAGCAGCTCAACGGCGTGGCGCGCGAGATTGGAAACGCCGGCGGAGACGCGAAGGTCTTCCAGGCCGATCTGTGCGCGGAAGAGCAGGTACAGCGGCTCGAGCGCGATGTTACGGCGGCGTTCGGACCGATCCACATTCTGATCAACAACGCCGGCATGAACCTGCGCAAGCCGCTCGTCGAGTTCACGCTCGACGAGTGGCGGCAGGTGATGGACACCAACCTGACCAGCGTTTTCCTCGCCTGCCGGTCGTTCGTTCCGCATATGAAAGGCCAGAGATACGGGCGCGTTATCAACATGGCCTCGATCATGAGCTGGGTTTCCCTGCCCGGCCGCGCGGCGTATTCGGCCAGCAAGACGGCGCTGCTGGGGCTGTCGCGAGCGCTTGCGCTCGAGCTTGCCCCGGACGGCATCACCGTGAATGCGATCAGCCCTGGCCCTTTCGCCACGGAAATGAATGCCGCGCTCCTGGAGAACTCCGAAATCAACCAGCAATTCGTTTCGAAGATTCCGCTCGGCCGCTGGGGACGCGTCGAGGAGATCGGCCAGCTCGCTCTTTACCTCTGCTCCGAAGGGGCGGGCTTCATCACGGGAACCGACATCGTGATCGATGGCGGCTGGATCGCGCAGTAACACGCGGTCTCCGTGTTCAAACTAACCTTGGAGAACCACCGATGAGCACGGCGTGGAAAGGCGGAGTCGCGCTCGCGGGATTATGTCTGGTTTTGAGCCTCACGCCTGCGGCCGGGGCTCAGTCCAGGTATTTCCGCGTCGAGCAGAGAAACGGCGCGTGGTGGTTCACTGATTCCGGTGGAAGGACGACGATCTCGATCGGCGTCGACGCGATCACGTACGACGGCGACAGAACTGTCGGCGGCGGACCGTCTCCTTATCTCGAAACGGTTGAAAAAGCCTACCCCAGCCGGGGCGCGTGGGATCGGACCGCGATCGAGCGATTACGCAAATGGGGTTTCAACAGCATCGGCGCCTGGTCGGATCCGGAGCTTTGGAAACTCGGGATGCCCTACACCGTGATTCTGAACATCGCCGCGCGCGCAGGCGCTGACTGGCAGCACGGCAAGCCGGTGGATGTTTATGATCCGCGCTTCGAAGAAGCTGCCCGCGAGATCAGCCAGCGTCTCTGCGCTCCGCGATCTCGCGATGCTGAGCTGATCGGCTACTTCAGCGACAATGAGCTGCGCTGGGGCCCGGATTGGCGCGGCAAGGAGACCATGCTGGCGATGTATCTGAACCTGCCCACTCGTGCTCCGGGGCGGCGCCAAGCCGTCGCGTTTTTGCGTCAGCGCTACCACGGTGACGTGAGAGCGCTCGACACGGCATGGCACGCCACAGCCAGGGATTTTGCCCACGCGCCCCCGATGTCCGAGACTGATGCTTACAAATCCGACGCCAACGAATTTCTGCGGAAGGTCGCGGACCGCTATTTCGAAGTCTGCGCCTCGGCCATCCACGCCGCCGACCCGAATCATCTCTACCTTGGAGCGCGCTTCGCGGGAAACGTGCCGGACCCGGTGTTCCGCGCGGCGCGCGCCGCGGACGTGATCTCCATCAACATCTATCAGCGCGATCCACGGCCGCTTGTCGCGCGCGTCTTCGGGCTTACCGACAAGCCAGTGCTCATCACCGAGTTCGCATTCCGCGCCGAAGATTCCGGGCTGCCGAATACGAAAGGCGCCGGGCCCAAGGTAGCCAATGAGGCTGCCCGCGCCCTCGCTTACAGAGACTATGTGATTCGGCTCGAAAGCTTGCCTGAGGCGGTCGGATACCATTGGTTCAAGTGGGCGGATGAGCCGAAGGCGGGGCGCTTCGATGGGGAGAACTCGAACTACGGGTTGGTCAATGTTGGGGACAAGCCTTACGGCGCGTTCGACGCGCGGGTGAAAGCCGCCAACCGAGCCGCTGTCGCCACCCACCGGAACTCCGGGAGCGCTCAGTAGCCGATGAAGGCAGCCAGCGGTCAGCGCAGCGGCTCATCAACTTGCTCAAGCCACTCGGGGCGCTTCAGCACCTCGCGGGGCCGCGATCCGTCGGGCGCGCTGATGACGCCGTCTTTCTGCATCATGTCGAGTAGGCGGGCGGCGCGGCCGTAGCCGAGCCGAAGACGGCGCTGCAACAAGGATGTCGAAGCCTTTCCGGATTCCACCACAATTCGCACCGCGTCTTCATACACGCCGTCGAGCTCCGCCGACGATCCGGCATCGTCCTCGCCCTCGTCGTCGCCTTCGCGGTCGCGGAGAGGCTGGAGAAATTCTTCGTGATACTGCGGCACGGACTGCGACTTCCACCAATCCACCACCTTGTTGATTTCCTTCTCGATTACGAGCGAGCCGTGCAGGCGAGCCAGGCGCGAGCTCGCGGGCGGCATGAACAGCATATCGCCGCGGCCGAGCAGCGCTTCCGCGCCGTTCGAATCAAGAATCGTACGCGAATCAACCTTCGATGCGACGCGGAACGAAACCCGCGACGGCAGGTTCGCCTTGATCAATCCGGTGATCACATCCACCGAGGGCCGCTGTGTGGCGAGAATCAGGTGAATGCCCACCGCGCGTGCCATTTGCGCGAGCCGCGTAATCGACTCCTCCACGTTTTGCGGCTCGACCATCATGAGGTCGGCCAGCTCATCGATCACGATCACGAGGTACGGAAGCGGTCCTTCTTGCTGCTCCTCGCCGTCGAACAGGCCCAGGTTCGAGCCCGGCTCAAAGAGTTTGTTGTACTGCTCGATGTTGCGCACGCCGTGCTGCGCCAGCTTCCTCAGCCGTTCTTCCATCTCGAGCGTCGCGCGCCGCAGGACGTTCGCCGCCACTTTGGGCTCGGTGACAATAGGCGTGAACAGGTGCGGAATGCCGTCGTAGAGGTTCAGCTCGATGCGTTTGGGATCGATCAGGATCAAGCGCACTTCGTCGGGTGTCGCTTTGAAGAGCAGCGAAACGATCAGTGAGTTGATCGCTACGCTCTTGCCGGAACCCGTCGAGCCGGCGATCAGCAGGTGGGGCATCTGCGTGAGGTCGCCGACTTTCACTTTGCCTGTAATGTCTTTGCCGAGAGACACCGTCAGGCGCGACGAAGAAGATCCAAACTCATTCGACTCAAGGATCTCACGGAGGTAGATGATCTCACGTCGCAAGTTCGGCACTTCAATCGCCACCGTCGATTTGCCCGCGATGCGCTCGATCAGAATCGACTCCGCTTTCATGGCGAGGCACAAATCATCGACGAGGTTGGTGACGCGGCTGTACTTGATGCCCGCCTCCGGCTTGAACTCGAAGGTGGTCACCACCGGCCCCGGGTGGATTTGCGTGACGGTTCCCATCACGCCGAACTCAGCGAGCTTGCCGGTCAACTGGTTGGCGCGCTCGCGCAGTTCGTCTTCGTTCACGCCCTCCTGGTCTTCGGGCGGCCGCAGCATGGTGGTTGAGGGCAGCTTGTATTTTGTGCCCTGCTTCGCGCTGACTTTTGGCCTTGAGGGGTGCGCGTCGCGCGACGGCTGATCGCTTCGGGGCACAATGCCGGGACCGGCAAGAGGCTCATCAGCCTCCAGCAGCCCGCGGTCCTCGTCCTGCTCATCATCGCGCTCTACCTCTTCGGCTGCGGACGCGTGCGGCAACATTCGAAGCGCAACCGGCGGCTTTTCCTCGCCTCGCGGGCTCGCATGCCGGGCGACAACGGGCACTTTGCCGATTGCCCTTTCGCGAGCCAGCCGACGCTGTACGCGCTGGCGCTCGCGCGAAGCCCGCCATGCGGACCAGCGCTTGCCGAGCGGACGCGCTAACGCGCGCGAAGCTCTTCCGAGCACGCGCCCCGCCCATGCAAACGAGAACTTCGTCACAACGAACAGCGAGGCGACGAAGGCGGCGCCGGCCACAATCAGCGCGCCCGCATGATTCAAAGTGCCGATGAGCCCCGAGGCCAGGAAATAGCCGATGATCCCGCTCGCACGGAGAAATCCAAACACCGAAGGGACGTGCGGGATGAGTTCGAGCAGGGCAGCGAGAGAACCGATGAGCAGCGCGGCGCCACAGAGCTTCGCTCCCAGAGATTCGAGCGGCTGGACGATCAACCATCGGATGCCGGCCACAAAACAAAAGAACGGAAGAAGAAAGGCCGTCCAGCCGAAAAGCTGAAGCAGCGCGTCCGCCGTGTAGGACCCCACAAACCCGACCCAGTTATGCACCGGTCCGGGTGCCGCGGCGGTGTCCCACGAGGGATCGAAGCGATGGTAGGATGCGAGGCAGAGGATCAGCAGCAGGCCGAGCACGCTCAGAACAAATCCGGCCAGCTCGTAGCGGCGCTTGCCGTCAAGGAGAGGCGCCTTCGTTCGCGCCTGCCGGTTTGAGGAGACTGAGGGTGCGGATTGCATGGTAGCTACAGATTCCGGGTGTCAGGTGTCAGAAAAAATCCGCCACCTGAATGGGTGCGCTTCAACATCAGCCCCGGCTCAAAGACGGCGCGGTCAGGTCCTGGCGCTTGAAACCTGACACGAACGTCTGGCTTCAACTTACCGATGCAATCCCAATCCTAGCGCCAATACTATCACACCCAAGACGAGCCGGTAAATCACAAAGGGTTTGAACGTGCGGGTTTCCAGGAACCGGATCAGCGCTCCGATCACAAAGAACCCGACCACGGCAGAGACGATGATACCGACGATAAACGGCTCGCGCATGTCGTGCGGCAACCCGCCCGCCTTGTGGACTTCGCGCGCCTTGAGCGCCACCGCCCCGGCGATGATCGGGGTGGAGAGGAGAAATGAGAAGCGGGCGGCCGTCTCGCGCTTCATATCCCGCAGCAAACCCGCCGACATCGTGCTGCCCGAGCGCGAGACACCCGGAATCACGGCAAAAGCTTGCGCGATTCCGACGATCAGCGCGTCGAGCACGGAGATTTCCTCAAGCGTTTCGCTGTCGCGCGTGAGCTTTTCGCCCGCCCACATCACCAGCGCCACAATAATCAGCGCGGCGCCAATAACCAGCGGGTTGCGGAACGCCGTGTCCGCCTTCTTCTCGAAAAGAACGCCCGCGATCGCTCCGGGTATCGTGGCAAGCACGAGCAGCCAGAAGAGACGGCGATGCTCGCGCACGGCCTCCCCATTTGCGCCGCCAAGGCCCGCCGCGGCCCTGATCATCTCCACCCACATCCGCCAGAAATAGACGAACACCGCCAGCAGCGTGCCCGCGTGCAGCGCCACGTCAAACGTGAGTCCCGGATCCTTCCAGCCGAGAAACCACGGGAACAGCACCAGATGGCCCGTGCTCGAAATGGGAAGGAATTCCGTGATGCTTTGAACGATGGCAAGAACGACGGCTTGGTAAACGGGCATGATCGATTTTAGATTTTAGATTTTGGACTGGTGTTTGCTGAATTCGCCGCTTGGGCAGCAGCTGCTGTCGTGCGATTACGCAGCGTCTTTATCGAAGCCACCGGCATGGCAACCAACTCATTTGCTTCCTTGAGCAATGGGGCTGCTTTTTTTGAATCGATAATGCCCGATTCAATCAGTAATTCGAGCCAGTAGATAGACTGGTCGCCTTCCTCTTCAACAATGGCCAGCTTTGAGATCAGGTCCGAAGCTGATCGACCTCGGCAGGCCGCGCGGTAATTTGCTCCTACTGAAGTCGCCGGGCGCAAGAACTGCTTCCCAATTACATCGGCCGTCCGAGTTCGGGGTAACTCCTCTACGAGCTGAATCACTCCGAGACCGAATTGCTTGGTTCGCGCTTTAAATGTCTTCTCATCCACAATCGCGTTCCGAACCCCAATCCAAAATCCAAAATCTAAAATCCAAAATGGCTAGACTTCCAGGATGACCGGCAGCACCATGGGCCGTTTGCCGAGCTCGTGGTCGAAGAATTTCCGCAGGGCGGAGCGGATTTTATCCTTAACGACGCCCCAGTCGCCCCTTTCTTCCGTATTCGACTTCTCGAGCGTATCGCGGATGATCTGCCGCACGCTTTCGACCAGCTCCTCGGCCTGTTCGAGCGGAACGAAGCCGCGCGAGACGATTTCGGGCGGGGTTTCGAGCTGGCCGGAATATTTGTTGATGGCGAGAATGGGAATCACAATCCCATCGGCGGAGATGCGGCGGCGCTCGCTCAGGATGACGTCTCCCACTTCGTCAAGTGTTCCGACGTCAATGCAGATGCGGCCCACGGTGATGCGACCGGCGCGGCGCGCGCCGTCGCCGTCAAATTCCAGGACGTCGCCATTCTCGAGCAGCAGGGTTTCTCCGGAGACCGCCGCCAGCTCCTTGGCCAGCGCCACGTGCCGGGCGAGTTGGCGATACTCGCCGTGAATGGGAATGAAATACTTCGGCCGAACGAGATTGAGCATCAGGCGCAACTCCTCCTGGCTCCCGTGGCCGGAGACGTGGACAGGCGGATGGCTGCCGTCATCATAGTGGACGCGCGCGCCGCGGCGGTAAAGGTGGTCCATCATGCGGAAGATCGCCTTCTCGTTGCCGGGAATAATCCGCGCCGAGAGCACGACCTCGTCCCCCGGGCCGACGCTGACCCAACGGTGGCGGTCGACGGCGGTGCGCGCCATCGCCGACATCGGTTCTCCCTGGCTCCCCGACACCACCAGCGCCAGCTTCTTTGGCGGCAGTTTGCGAATCTCCTGCGGCTGCACCAGCACTCCCGGATCGATGTGGAGGCGGCCCATCTGCATCGCGAGTTCCGAGTTCTGATGCATGCTGCGGCCGATGAAGCAGAGCCGCCGGTCGTGCTCGCGCGCCAAGTCGGCCACGATCTGCTGCCGGTGGAGTGACGTGGCGAAACACGAGATCAGCACCCGGCCTTTGGATTCCGCCATCACCTCGGCCAGGCGCTCGCGCACGGCGCGCTCGGACGGCGTCATGCCCGGCCGCTCGACGTTGGTAGAGTCTGAGAAGAGAGCGAGCACGCCTTTCTTTCCGTATTCCGCGAGCGTGTGCAGGTCGCTCACGCGCTGGTCGGTGGGCGTCGGGTCAAGCTTGAAATCCCCGGTGTGAATGATCACCCCCGCCGGCGTCGTGATCGCCAGCGCTCCCGCGTCAATGATGCTGTGCGTGAGATGAATGAATTCGATGTGGAACGGCCCCACGTCAAAAGGGGCGCCGGGGCTCATGGGACGCAGGTCCACGGCGTCGGCCATGCCGTGCTCTTCCAGGCGCGCGCGCACCAGCGCCAGGGTGAACGGGGTGCCGTAGACGGGAGCGTCCACCTCGTCCAATACGTAGGGAAGCGCGCCGATGTGGTCCTCGTGTCCGTGCGTCAGGAGGATGGCGCGCAGCCGGCTTTGGTTTTCCCGCAGGTAGGTGATGTCCGGGATAACGACGTCGACTCCCGGCAACTCTGCGTCCGGAAAAACGACGCCGCAATCCACCAGGATGAGGTGATCGCCCCACTCGAAGGCCATCGTGTTCAAGCCGAATTCGCCCAGGCCTCCGAGCGGAATGGCTCTTAATTTGGTGTCCGGAATCTGCAAGTCTCCAGTCTCTTTAAGTTCGCTCCATCGTAACACACGCGGCCGCTGACGGTGCTAATAGGCGCGCGCGAAGATTGCTTTTTCGGCCGCAGCCTCGCCGCAATAGATGCACTTCCCGGATCCACCGGGCTGCTCGAGCGGGATGCATCGCATGGTGGCCTTAGTCTCTTCCTTGATCTTTTCTTCGCAGGCGCTCGCGCCGCACCACCAGGAATGGGCAAAGCCTTTTTCCACCGCCTGCTTGAATTCGCCGTAGTCCTCCGCCTCCACGGTATTCGATCGGCGAAAACCGAGGGCGCGCTGGAAGATCGCCTTCTGGATTTCATCGAGGGTCGCGGCGACCGCGGCGGCGATGCCCTTCTGCGGCGTGAACGACTTCCCTTCCCGCCCCGGCCGGTCGCGCCGCGCGAGAACGGCCGACTCTTTCGCCACGTCCTTGGGCCCGAGCTCGAGGCGCAGCGGCACGCCGCGCATTTCCCAGTCGTTGAACTTGAAGCCGGGGCTCACGCCCTCGCGCTGGTCGAGCTTCACTCGCACTCCGGCGCCCACAAGCTCCGCGCGCACCATCTCAGCGGCGGCCAAGACGGCGGACTTCTCCTCATCGTTCCTGAAAATCGGAACGATCACCACCTGGAATGGAGCCAGGCGCGGCGGCAAGATCAGCCCCTGGTCATCGCCGTGCACCATGATGATGGCGCCAATAAAGCGGGTGGAAAGCCCCCAGGAAGTTGTCCAGCAATACTGGAGCTCACCCTTCATATCGAGATAGCGGATTTCAAACGCCCTGGCGAAGTTCTGACCGAGGTTGTGGGACGTCCCCGCCTGAAGCGCGCGGCCATCACCCATCATCGCCTCGATCGAATAAGTTTGATCGGCGCCCGCGAATCGCTCTGCCGCCGACTTGCGTCCCGGAATCACCGGAATCGCCGCCTCGTTAATCGCAAAATCGGCGTAGACGTCGAGCATCTGGCGGGTCTCGGCTTCTCCTTCGTCAGCGGTCGCGTGGGCCGTGTGGCCCTCCTGCCAGTAGAACTCGAGCGTGCGAAGAAAGAGCTTCGTGCGCAGCTCCCAACGCACCACGCTGTTCCACTGGTTAATGAGCACGGGCAAGTCGCGGTAGGACTGAATCCACTTCGCATAAGCGTGCCCGATGATGGTCTCCGAAGTCGGCCGGATGACGAGCGGCTCTTCCAACTCCTCGCCGCCGCCGTGGGTGACGACTGCGAGCTCGGGCGAAAATCCCGCCACGTGCGATTTCTCCTTATCAATGAAGCTGCGCGGAATCAGCAGAGGAAACGCCGCGTTCACGTGACCCGTGGCCTTGAAGCGCCGGTCGAGCGCCGCCGTGATGTTTTCCCAGAGCGCCCAGCCGTACGGACGCACAATCATGCAGCCGCGCACGGGGGCGTAGTCGGCGAGCTCGGCCCGCAGCACGAGCTGGTTGTACCACTCGGCGAAATCCTCCGCGCGGGAGGGCAATTTCATTTCAGCCGCCATGAACGGGGTTCACCTCAAGGAGTACAGGACATGCCGCCATCGGAGCTTTGAGCAGCTGGCTGCTCACAACGCGTACGGAATCAGCGCCTTGGTTCTTCTCGCGTAGCCGGGATATTCGTTCGGGAACTGCTGCATCATGAGGCGCTCTTCCCGGGGGATTCTCAAGGCAAACATCGCCGCCGCGAGAACCACGAGGATCAGCCATACGGCGCCGGCCGCCAGAGCCGAGCCCAGGAGCGCGATCAGGATTCCGCCATAGATTGGGTGGCGCACGAAGCAGTAAGGGCCGGCCACGACGAGCTCATGTCCGTGCTTGATCGACGGAACGGCGCTCCAGTTCGCCCCCAGCGTCAGGCGCGCCCAGATCGCAAATGCGACGCCGGCCACGCAGATGATGAATCCTGCCATCCTGACGGCGGGGCTCGCGAACAAGAGCGCGTGTCGAAAATACCGCGTCTGCGGAAGCACCACGAAACACACGAGGATCAACAGGACGCGAAGCCAGCCCCACCGCCACCAGCTCGCTCGCTGATACGCGTTCTTCTTCACCGCGAGCGCCGAGACCACCCATAAGATCACGAAAGCAGCCCACGGAATGGAGATGAGCGAGTCGTAATCCATAAGTTTGAGAGAACAGTTTAGCGGGATTGCCCGCGCCTGTCACGTTTCCGCGGCGCCCGCGCGGATCCATCCGGGAATCTGATCTGCAAAAAGCGCCTTTTATTTTGGCTTCAACGGGAGTATATTTCCGTTTCGGACGGAGGAAGTCGTGCCGCGCTCCTTCAGGCTCCTGGTCGTTCTCCTTTGCGCGACCGCGCTGTGCGTCTCGTGCGGACCATCCTATCATTCGTCCAGCGAGCGCTACGTCCTCATCTCAACGAATACGTCGCTTCCCTACTGGGCCGAAGCGCGGGCCGGCTTCACCGAGGCGGCGAAAGAGATGCACGTCCAGGTGGAATTCGGCGGTCCGGCTAGCTATTCTCCACAGCAGGAGCTCCAGGCTTTTCAGAATGCGGTGATGTCACATCCTTCCGGCATTCTCGTCTCTCCCGCCCAGGCGAGTCTCTTACAAGGTGCGATTGACGCCGCGATGAGCAAGGGAGTTCCGGTGATCTGCTTCGATTCCGATTCGCCCGGATCCAAGCGCATTCTGTTCGTTGGTACGGACAACTACGAAGCGGGCCTCACGCTCGGCAGGCTCGCCGCATCTTTGATGCGCGAGCACGGCCGCCTCGCCATCATCACGATTCCGGGACAGCTTAATCTCGAGGAGCGACTGCGCGGCATACAAGACGCGCTCAAGCCGTACCCTTACATCAGGTTGTACCAGGTGTTGAACGACCGAGGCGTCTCGCAGGTTGCCGACCAGGAGGTGTCGTCGGTCTTGCAGCAAAGTCCGGACCTCGGAGGTATTGTCTGCCTCGAGGCGTCGGGCGGACCGGGTGCCGCGCAGGCGGTCGACCACGCCGGCGCGGGCGGCAAGGTGACCATCGCGGCCATGGACGCCAATCCCGAAACGCTGGATTGGATCTCGAAGGGTGTCATTAATGCGACGGTCGTGCAGAAACCCTACACGATGGGGTTCTACGGCCTTCGATTTCTCGATGACCTGCACCATAATAGCGTGCACGAGTTCAAGAACTGGCAGGACGCTCCGGTGTCTCCGCTGCCTTCATTCGTGGATACCGGAACCGAGGTGGTGAATCGCAGCAATCTCGACGATTACCGGAATGCGCTCGCGGCCGTTCGTTGAGCGGCGGTCCGAATCTAGCGCCGAGCTTTTAGCCCGGGACCTGCCGCCCTGAAGGGCGGCGCTACGCAAAGCCGGGAAGGTATGGTGCCTTTGAAGAGCTTGCTCAACGTCAAAATCGCATCGGCCAAAGCAGCGCTTCTGTGGCTGTTCGTACCTGCCATCCTCGTTCTCACGTCGTGCGGGCGCTCCTACCATCAGCAGACGGAGAGCTACGTCCTCGTAGCGTCGAACATAAAGCTTCCGTACTGGGTTGAAGCGACGGCGGGCTTCAAAGACGTAGGGCGGGAGTACGGCGTGCGGGCGACGGTGGTTGGGCCGGAGAGCTACGACCCGAAGCAAGAGCTTGACGCGTTTCAAAAAGCCGTGGCGAGCAAGCCTTCCGGCATTCTGTTATCTCCCGCACAGCCGAAAGTGTTCGATGCGTCCATCAATGCGGCCATTCAGCAGGGCATTCCGGTGATCACCATGGATTCGGACGCGCCGGACTCGCACCGGATCACGTTCATCGGCACGAATAACCAGGCGGCGGGCGCGGAGAGCGGGCGCCGGATGGCGGCAGCTCTCAACGGCGCCGGTGACGTCGTAATCATCTGGATCCCCGGCCAGCTCAATCAGCAGGAGCGACTTCAGGGCGCCGAAGAGGCGCTGGGTGCGTTCCCTCGGGTCAAAATCACCGAAAAGCTCGACGACCACGGCCGCACCGGAGACGCGGACGACGAAATCTCAAACCTGCTAAGCCACAAGCAGAAGATCGACGGCATCCTATGTCTCGAAGCCTCCGGCGGTCCGGGCGCCGCGGAGGTTATGTACCGCCTCGATCTGATCGGCAAGATCAAAATTGTCGCGTTTGACAAATCCCCTGAGACCTTGGATTGGATTTCGAGAGGAGCGATTGCCGGCGCGATTGCGCAGAAGCCCTACACCATGGCCTACTACGGCCTCACATTTCTCGACGATCTCCATCACAATGCCGTCCGACTCTTCAAGGACTGGCGGACCGCTCCGGTCGATCCGCTGCCCCAACGCGTCGATACCGGCACCGCCTGGATCGACACGAAAAACGTCGCGGCGTTCAAAGCCGCCATCGCGAGTTACGAGCAGCCGCTCGGTGCGCAGTAGCGCTGCTGTTCGAGCAATTTTGTCCAAACTACGCTACTCACCACGAGACGAAGGGCGGCTTTGCCGCCTGATTTGCGGAAGGGCCTTCCGTGGGTCCGCTCTTTCCCTGGCCTGATTTTTCGCCGGGCGCGAAGGCAAGCCTTTGCGCCCGGCGGGGGTTAAAAGTACGCCATTTCGCCCGGAAAGCCGCAGGCTTTCCGCAAGTCGGAGCGGCAGAGCCGCGCACGCCGCGGCTAATCAGGACAGCCCTGCCGTGTGAACCCCGCGTTGTAAACCCCAGGGGTGGCGTACACAGGCCGTTGTTCGCCATGTGTGCGGTTTTCAAGGGTCGCACACATCGCAAATTGCGCGATGCATGCGCAACCAATGGCCACTCAATTCCCGGACGCTACACGAACCTGATTCAGACGGATCGCAGATTGCCGCGAAAATAAAGGAGCTTCGAATGGATCGCAGGAACTTTATGAAGTCCGGCGCCGCCGCCGGGATCGCCTTGCGAGGCTTCCCCGCTCTCCTCGGTGAGTCGCCCGGGAAATTTCGCACCGCGCTCATCGGCACTGGCTGGTGGGGCATGAACATCTGCCACGTGGCTATGAAATCCGGCCAGGCGCAGATCGTGGCCATGTGCGACGTGGACGAGAATCAGTTGAATCCTGCGGTCGCGAATGTGACCAGTCTCTCGGGCGATGCTCCGAAAAAGTATAAAGACTTCCGCGAGCTGCTCGCTCGCGAAAAGCCCAACATCGCGATCGTCGCCACGCCCGACCACTGGCACCCGCTCATCGCCATCGCCGCGGTTAAGGCGGGCGCGCACGTCTATGTCGAGAAGCCCGTCAGCCACACGGTGCTCGAAGGCAAAGCGATGGTGAAGGCGGCGCGCGACTCCGATCGCGTGATGCAGGCCGACCTGTGGCGGCGCATGTCGCCCGATCACGTCGAGAGCATGGCGTTCCTGAAAGCGGGCAAGGCGGGGAAAATCGGCTGCATTCGCGCCTTCGTCGATTATCCGGGCGGACCGGGTCACAGCACGCCCGACTCCGATCCGCCGCCGGGTCTCGACTGGAACATGTGGTGCGGCCCCGCTCCCTACCGGCACTTCAACCGCGCCATTCACCCAAAGGGCTTTCGTCAGTTTCTCGAATATGCCAACGGCCAGCTCGGCGACTGGGGCGTTCACTGGATGGATCAAATCTTGTGGTGGACGGAAGAAAAATACCCGCGCAAGGTTTACTCAACCGGCGGGCGCTGGATCAAGCAGGACTCCACCAACGCGCCCGACACGCAGGTGGTCGCCTTCGAGTTCGAGACCTTCACAGCGTATTGGGAGCATCGCTTGTACGCGGGCAATCGGGCGGAAAAAGCCTACGTGGGCTGCTACTACTACGGCGATCACGGCACGTTTCACATGGGATGGACCGACGGCTGCACGTTCTACCCGGATACGGACAAAAAACCAAACATACATTTCGCGCCCCACCTCGACGAGCCCGACGATCAGAACATCGCCCTGCTCTGGGCCGACTTCATCGACGCCATCCGTACGCACCGCCGCCCCGTGCGTGACATCGAAATCGGCCACCGCTCCACCAACATGAGCCTGCTCGGAATGCTCTCGCTCAAACTCGGGAGGAGCATCGAGTGGGATGGAGAGAAGGAGCAAATCGTCGGCGATCCCGAAGCGAACAAGCTCTTAAGCCGCGAATACCGCGGTCCGTGGAAGTACCCGGAAGCTTGAGGCGTGGGCGCCAACCGTGGAGGAGCGTCGGTCAACGGCAATGTCGTGTTGAGCGCCACAGGGGCCCGGGGCCCACCCATCGTTATGGAAATCAACGCGATCGTCACCCCCGCGAAAGCGGGTGTTCATGCTACTGGATTCCCTTCCGCGGGAACGACTGGCATCGGTGATCTTCTACAGAGCGCAGCCTAGGGCTCAGGATGACTGCACCGCTGACTGGGGTTTTGCCGCGCTGCGCTCCTTGCGCTCGCTTTGCGCCTTCGCGCCTTTGCGTGAGGTTGTTGGTGTCTTAGCTCGTGACCCAACGCACCCCGATACGCAACTTCACGAGTAAGGCGCCGGCAACCTCAGGTGGCGCCGGTATTTCCGCATCTCGTGCTGACAGTGCGTGCGGATTCGCAGGTCCGAGCGGGCTTTGGCGGTGCACAACAGGATGAAACCCGCGTCACGGTCCGACGCGAAATAGGCGTCTGAATCGCTTTGATCGAAGTCGCCTTCACCTTCGACCCTGCCGGCGCAAGTCAGACACCGCCCCTGATGACACAAGGCCGGCAGCCTGATCCCCGCCGCCAGCGCCGCATCCCAGATGTGCTTGTCCCCTGCAACGCTGACCGTGAGTTCGCCCGACGGCGTTACCAGCGTGACGCGGTAAGACAACCTCTCGCCCGGCGAAGCTTCCATCGTTCTCCCATAATTGCACGGGACCACTTCGCACTTCTTGACACTTTGCTGAAAGAGTCGCCAACGGAGTCGTGCTGAGGAGCCCGCCTCATAACAACTTCTCCCGCCCCAGCCGCTGCAGCTCCCTCACCACTTTGCCAATGTCCTGGGAGCGGGCGCGCGGGCAAATGAGCAGGGCGTCGTCGGTCTCGACGATCACCAGATCCTCAACGCCGACGGCGGCGACGAACTTGCGCGGCGACACGATCAGATTCCGGCGCGAGTCCACCAGCAGCGCGGCCTCCGGCGATACGTTCCCGTTCTCGTCTTGGGGATTCAACGCGTGCGCCGCCGCCCAGCTTCCCACGTCACTCCATCCGAAATCCGCGGCTACGGCGAAGACGTTGGGAATTTTCTCCATCAGCGCGTAGTCGATCGAAATATTTTCGCACTTCGGATACAAGTGTTTCATCGCGGCTGGCGAACGCGTCCCGCCCGCTTCCGCAAGAGCTCGCAGGGCGGCGGCCATCTGCGGCTGGAACCGCTCAAGGTTTCCGAGCAGCGTCGAAGCGCGCCAGACGAACATCCCGGCGTTCCAAAGATACTTGCCGGATCGCACGTACCGCTTCGCTGTGGCCGCAAGCGGTTTTTCTGTAAACGCGCGCACGCGATACGTTCCGAGTTCGGGGTCCTCGTTTCGGCCTTGTTCACCGAGCCGGATATATCCAAAGCCGGTTTCGGGGTGCGTCGGCCTGATCCCAATCACAACGGACGGGCCCTCCTCGACCGCGAGATTATACGCCGCTCTCAGCGCCCGGCGGAAAACCTGCGGCTTGGCAATCACGTGATCCGACGGCAGGACGACCATCACGCCTTCAGGGTCGCGCTTCGCAATTTCCCACGCCGCAAGGCCAATAGCGGGCGCCGTGTTGCGGCTGGCGGGCTCAGCCACGATTTGTGAGGGAGGAACGCCCGGCGCCTCGCGCGCCACCTGGCGGCGGATGCGATCGCTCGTAAAAACGTAGATGCGTTCAGGAGGAATTAACCCGCGTATTCGCTCGACGGTTTGCGCGAGGAGCGACCGCTCGCCGAATAGCTTGAGAAGCTGCTTCGGACGCGAGCGGCGGCTGAGAGGCCAGAAACGGGTGCCGCTGCCGCCGGCGAGGATCATGGCGTATGCGTGCTTCATTTGAGATTTACCGAGCCGGTGCGGGGCGGCGGTCTCGTCTCAATCGGCTCAAACGTCCAAAGGTCCGGGCCGGTCCTTCGCCGCGTGTGGCGGCGCACGGGCGCCCGTCTCAAGTAAAGACCACTTTCCGCGCTTCCTCCCGGCTGAGGCCGGCGCGCGAGAGCGGCTCCAAGAAGTCGGCATCCAGGCGCGGGACGTAGAACTTGAGAAGGCGGCTCGGTTTTTCAGGCGCCAAGCGGTACGCGGATGTCGCGGGCGGGATCAGCCAGACGTCTCCGGGGCGATAGGCCTGCCAGCCGTCGCTCATCTCCACCCGTCCTTCGCCCGCGATCATTGCGTAGCACTCGCAGCGCGGCAGCGGACCGGCGAAGTTCGCCGCTTTCCGCAATGCGAGTTCTTCCACGCCAAAAAACGGGCACGCAACCAACCAGCGCCTTCGGCCCCACGGCTCTTCAGTTTCGTAGCGTGGCAGGTTTACCAGCGGCTGCGACTCCGCCTGGATCACAGCCAGCGCCTTCTCGCGGTGCAGCGGCCGCGGTTTTCCGTCCAGACCCGGGCGGCCGAAGTCGTCGAGGCGATACGTCAGGTCCGAGTTCTGCTCCGCTTCAAAAAGGATCAGGCCCGGTCCGAGCGCGTGCGCCGTGCCCGCAGGCACGAACGCGGCAGACTCCGGCTTGGGCCGAAAGCTGCGCAGCAAGCCGGCACAGCTTCCCTGCGATATCGCGCCGCCGAGCAAATCCGTCGTGACGCCGGAGTTCAGCCCCAGCATGATCTGGCCGTCTTTGTCCGCTTCGATGAAGTACCACATTTCCGTCTTGCCGGGGCTTCCGTTTTCGTTCTCGCGAGCGTAGGCGTCGCCGGGATGCACCTGGACGGAAAGCCACTGGCTGGTGAAGAGGAATTTCGTGAGGATCGGAAATCGACCGCCGGCCGCGGCCTCGCCGCACAGCTCGCGCCCATGCGCCCGCATCGCTTCGCCGAGCGTCATTCCGGCGATAGGACCGTTGGTGAACAACGCGCCATCGCCGGTGAGCCAGACTTCACCGATGAGCGCGTCCCCAGGACGCTCGGGCCGCCGAACGTTGACCGTTTTGCCGCGGAAACTTGTCCAGTGATCCGGATAGAGCGGAGAGAGGTCCTTCCGCCCCCAAACTTTTTCAAGAAAGACCGGGGAAAGCTGCAGCGGTCTATCGAGCTTGAGCATAGGCCGGTACGAGGGAGGCAGCGAACTGCTTGAGCCTCCGCAGTCCCTCAGCGATTCGCTCCTCGGAAGCCGCATAGGTGATGCGAACGTGCTCGCGCGTTCCGAACGCGGGGCCGGGCACCAGCGCGACGTGAACCTCTTCGAGCAAGCGCGCGGCGAACTCGGTGGCGCTCGCCATCCCGGCTCTCTCGAGCACGCGGGAGACGTTCGGATACACATAAAACGCGCCCTGCGGCATCCGGCAGTCAATGCCCGGAATCGCCCGCAGGCCCGGCACAATCGTGTTGCGGCGCCGCTCGTACTCCGAGAGCATTGCGCGCACCGAATCCTGCGACGCCGTGAGCGCTTCGACCGCCGCCTTCTGCGAGATTGAAGTCGGATTCGAGGTCGAGTGGCTTTGCAGGTTGAGCATCTTCTTCATCAGAGGCTCGGCGCCGAGCGCGAAACCCACCCGCCATCCCGTCATCGAATAGGTCTTCGAGAGCGAGCCGACGATCACAAGGTGCTCGCGATTTCCCGTCGATCCGAGCGACCAAGGCTTGTGGCCGTCATAGAGGAACTGGCAGTAGCATTCGTCGGACATCAGCAGGAAATTATGCTGCTCGGCAAGCGCGAGAAGCTTCCGCATCTCTTCGGGAGGAACAACCGCCCCGGAGGGATTCGAGGGCGAGTTCACGATCAGCAGGCGCGTGCGTGGCGTGATGAGTTTTTCGACTGCTTCGGCGCGAACGGTGAACCCGTCGCTCTCCTCCGTTTCGAGCAGCACCACCTTGCCGCCGGCGTAATTCACGATATCAAGGAACGACACCCAATATGGAACGGGAAGAATCACCTCGTCGCCGTGATTGATGCTGGCCGCGACGGCTTCAAAAACCGCGTGCTTGCCGCCCGGCGTCGCAAGGCACTCCTCGGGTTTATAGCCGGAGCCGAAATCCGCCGCGTGGCGGCCGACGATCGCTTTCCTCAGCTCCGCCGTGCCGCCCGTGGGCGTGTACTTGGTGAAATTTCGATTGATCGCCTCAATGGCCGCGCGTTTGATGTTTTCGGGCGTCGGGAAATCCGGCTCGCCCATCCCGAAATCCACCACGTCAACTCCAGCGGCCGTGAGCTGACTGGCCTTCTGCATCACGGCGGCGGTCGAAGATACCGAGATTCTTCCTATGCGTTCAGAAAACTGCATCGTTGCATGACCTCACTTTCTTACGCGTGACTTGCATCAAGTAGCGCTGGCATCTTGCCGGCAGCTACATGCGCAGGTTGCCCACGCCCGAGATAGGCGCGATGACCCAGCTACTGCCGCCGGGACGGCGGCGTTACACGTGCTGAAAACCCGGATCTTCTTCGCTTCGGTCTGTCGAAAACCGCCAGGGCCAGTCATTCCCGCGAAAGCGGGAATCCAGTGACTTGGACCCCCGCTTTCGCGGGGGTGACGATCGCGTTGGTTTTCATTCCAATCATTGGGTCGAAAGCCCTTATAGCAGCCAGCAACACAGCGCGAACGGCTTTCGTCAGCATCCCGCTACAGCGTCTTCGGCGGAAACTTCTCCCTCAGCCGTTTCTCTACCAGCGGCGGCACCAAGCCCGCCACCGGACCTCCGTGGTGAACAATCTCCTTCACCAACCGCGAGCTGATGTAGAGGAACGATCCGGCGGGCATGAGAAACACCGTTTCAAGTTCCGGATCGAGCTTGCGATTCATTAGCGCCATTTGCAGCTCGTACTCGTAATCGGAGAAGGCCCGCACGCCGCGCAGAATCGCGGCCGCGCTCTTGCGCCGCGCGTAATCCACCAGCAGCCCGCTAAACGTATCCACCGAGACGTTGGCCATGCCCTGCGTGGCCTCGCTCAGCATCTGCACACGCTCAGGCGCCGTGAACAGCGGCTCCTTCTCGAAGTTCGTCAGCACGGCCACGATCAGTCGGGCGAACAGGCGGCTGCCGCGCTGAATCAGATCCAGGTGGCCGTTTGTGATCGGATCGAATGATCCCGGGTAGATCGCCGTCGTGTCAGCCATAGGGACAGCAGAAGGACCGAACCTGCCGGGCGCGAATCGAAGCTCAGCCGCTGCGGCTTCGAGAGTTCATTGTATCGTCCGCTCCCGTTGATTGTAAATCTGCGGTTCGAGTAACCTGCGCTGAACAAAAATTGGGGCGACCCGGCGGGTCGCCCCTACCTTCTGCCTCATTCGTCTCGGCCTCTTCAACCTCAGGCCGCCAGACTCCTCTCCAGCTGCAGGCGGTGCTCCGAATTGGGGATACACTATCCAAGAACCATGAAACGCTTCGCACTTACCGGCTCTGTCGCGCTCGCGTTGCTCGCTCTGGCATGGAGCGCGCCCGTGGCGCACAGGTTGGCGATGGCGGGTCAATCCCCCAGCGCCGCGTCTGCCTCCCCGGCGTACCTGTGGCATCACGAGCTTCGCATGGAGGGCCATCTCGCCTTGAATTACTCGCCGGATGGCGCCTTCTCACCTGATGGCGCTGCGCTCGCCGTTGTGGAAGAGAAGCGAGTGATCGTGGTGAACCTCTCGACCGGACGCCCGCAGCAGATCCTGCGGCCTGCGATCGCCGGAATCGCCAGCCTGAACCTCGAGTCCGCGAACTACGTCGCGCCGAACCGGCTGTTCATGCTGGCACACGGGCTCGAGAAAGCGAGGGGCGGCAGGGGCGAAGTCTCGACGCCCGAGCTCGCCTTTCAGTGGGATACGACCGCGAATTCCCTTCTGGGCAAACTCGACGCCATTGGCGCCCAGGGCGGATTCCTGCCGTCGCGCTACTTCCCGCGCCTGAAGAACGTCGCGCTCTATAAGGCCGGCGTGTTTACGTTCTGGAACCCAGTCACGGGTCTCGCTCAGAGGTTTAACCTGCCCGCGCTCACGCATCCGGCGCACCTCTTCGCAATCTCGCCCGACGGCGAATGGCTGATCCTCGCGCAAATCGAAACCAACGCCAGCCCGAACCCAGTGGTGATATCGACGCGCCAGCACGCGTTTGTCAACGTCCTCGGCGGACATCACGGCACGGTGCTGAGCATCAATTTTGCGCGCGACGGGAAAATGGTGGAGACGTCCTGCGAAGACGGCAAAGTGCGGCTCTGGTCGGTTCCCGAGTGGAAGCTGCTCGCCACGCTCAGCGGCAACCAGGGGCCGGTGCACTGGGCGGAGTTTTCTCCCGACGGCCGGTATGTCGCTTCCGCCGGAGAGGACGATACGGCGCGAATCTGGGCCGTTGCCACTGGCGCGCTGGTTCAAACGCTCGAGGAAAGCCGGCAGCCGCTGCTCACCGTCGCGTTCTCTCCCACCGGCCAGTACCTCGCTGCCTCGGCGGAGAACGAAGTACACGTGTGGTCACGCACCGCGGTGTCCGCGCGTTGACCCACGTTTCGGTCGTGGAGACGTCCGCCTTTTAGGACCGCCGATTTTGGCGGCGCAAGTAGCACCAGCCGCGGACCTCAAATACGGAGGTCCCGCTATCCGTTCCGCGCGCGGTAGGCTTCGTCCAGCAACTCGACGACGTGAAGCACGCGGCGGTCCGGGTTGTTGCTGGCCGCGACGCCGGCGCGCAATTGGATCATGCAACCTGGATTTGCGGTGAGGATCAAGCCCGCTCGCGTCTCGTCCAGCCGACTCATTTTGGCTGCGAGGAGCTGCATCGCCATTTCGTTATGCACGACGTTGTAAATTCCGGCGCTGCCACAGCACACCTCGGCTTCCTTAAGCTCAACGAAGTCAAGCCCAGGAACCGCGGCGATCACGGCGCGCGGAGCGGAACGGATCTGCTGCGCGTGGCTGAGGTGGCACGGATCTTGATATGTCGCGCGAGCGTGCATATGCGCCATCGCCGGATTCACGCCGATCTCCGCCAGAAACTCCGTCACGTCTTTCACGCGCGCGCTGAACGCTTGCGCCGCGGCCAGGTGCTCGCGCCCCGTTTGCTCGAAGAGCTCGGGATATTCCTTCAGAACCGAGCCGCAGCCCGCGGCGTTGGTGATGATCGCGTCATAACTCCCGGCCTCAAACGCACGGATGTTCTGCACAGCCAATTGCCGCGCTGTATCGCGGAAGCCCGCGTGGACGTGCAGCGCGCCGCAGCAGCCTTGGGCGGGGGGAACGACCACTTCGCAACCGTTTCGCGCCAGAACGCGCACCGTCGCCTCATTGAGCCGCGCGAATGACAACTGAGCGATGCACCCGCCGAGAAAAGCGACGCGATAGCGGCGCGGCCCTACGGCGGGCGTTACGGTTCCCAGTTGCCCGAAGAAAAACGGCTTTTCCATTTGCGGAGCGAGACTCGCGACGCGATCGAGACGTCCGGGCAAAAGCTTCAGGAGCCCCGACGAGGATACCGCGCGTTCAAGGCCCGAGCGCTGCCAGGCGCGGAGCATCCATCCGAGGGCACTCAGGCGGCGCCGGTGCGGCAGGAGGTGAAGGAAGAAGAGCTTGCGCAGCAGCGTCGCGCCCAACGGCCGCCGGTAATAGCGCTCAATCTGGCCGCGCGCCGCTTCCACCAGCTTTCCGTATTCCACTCCCGAGGGACAGGCGGTTTCACAAGCCCGGCAATCCAGGCACAGATCAATGTGCCGGACGAAGCTTTCGCCGAGCGGCAGCCGTCCGTTGTCGACCTGGATCATCTGGTAAATGCGGCCGCGCGGCGAATCCATCTCGTGCCCGAGCACGCGATACGTCGGGCAACTGTTCAGACACAGCCCGCAATGAATGCACTTGGAGTAATCGGCCTCAAGCGGCGCTTCGCCCGGACCATACCCGCTGGCCGGCGGGAGCGCATCGGCGCAAGGAGGCGAACTAATTCCGTGAAGGGCGCCGCTCACCGGCGCTGGCGGCTGACCCGAGTCTCTGGACGTAGTCATTCTACAGTCATCTCACAGAGCGGCTACAGCCCTCCGACGAACCGGCCGGGCGCGAGCGTCCCGTTTGGATCCCAAAGCCGTTTGATCTTGCTCATCACTCCTAGGTCGCTGCCCTCATACCCCCAGGCTTCTAGGGCGCGCTTCACTTCCTCCGAAGCGCGCTCGACAACGAGCGCGCCGCCGCGACGGACCGCTTCGGCGCGCAATCGAGCGACCGAGCTGACGAGCCGCCCATCCGGTTGCGCGCCCATGAGGCACGCGCGCACGACGCCCACGCCGTTCTGGGAAAAGCAGGCATGGCGCGCGCCGGCTTGCTCCGCTTCGTGGCCCACCAATTCCACAAAGGCTTCGCTCGAAGTAATAGGAACGCTCGCCTTCACCGCGACGAATTCGCCCGGCGGCCGGAATGCGGTGAAATCGGCGATCCGGTTCCACGCCGCTTCCGCGACGCCCGTCTCGAGAGGCTCGATGGGATCGGCGGACGCGCGCGCGTTGTCCGCAATCGCGCCGAGCGTCTCCCCGAAGCGCCGGTTCACGCGCTCAGACCCGCCCGTCTCGATCCAAATTTCAAAGGGGTCGCCGGGGCGGGGGAAATCGTCTCCGCGCGCGATCGCCGCGGCGCCTCGATCGAGCAGCACCATGCGCATCGGCGCGAGCGGCGATTGCAGGATGCTGCGCCGGAATTGGCGCGCCACATCGAGGCCCGCCGCCATAACGCGCCACGTGGCCCGATGCGCCGGCAGCGGGAACAGCTTGAGACTGATCTCGACGATCACGCCCAGGGTGCCGAAAGAGCCGGTCAGCAGCCTCGTCAGATCGTAGCCGGCGACGTTCTTCACCACCTTGCCGCCGGCCTTGATGATCTTGCCCTCCGTTGTAGCGATTCTCAGCCCCAGCACGAAATCGCGCGGGCTGCCGTAGTGCAGCCGAAGCGGCCCGGATGCGTTGGCTGCGACAATGCCTCCCAGGGTCGATCGCAGACTTCCAGGCGGATCGACAGGAAGCCACAATCCGTGCGGACGGAGCAGATCCTCGAAGTCGCCGAGCTTGACTCCGGATTCGACGCTGGCGGTGAGGTCGGCAGGCTCAAAATGCCGCACGCGGTCCATTCGCCCAAGCGAGAGCGCAAGATCGTAATTGCGTGGGGCGTTTCCAACTCCGAGCTTTGTGCCGCTACCGCACGCGATCACGGCGAGACCGCGTTCCGCGGCGCGCTTGAGAACCCGCGCCACTTGATCCTCGCAACACGGGAAAACCACCGAGCGCGGGACAAGGCCATCCACGCTAAAATCGGTGCAAACTTCGGCGCCGGCGACGCAGTTGCTCTCGCCGACGATTTCAGCATAATCTTCCGTTGCGGCTTGATTCATCCCGTGACCGCTCCCACCACGCGCTGAACCCGCAACTCACCGCACATTTTGCCCGCCGGCAGCACCTTGCCCGGGTTGAACGCCCCTTCGGGATTGAAGACCGACTTCACTCCTCTCATCATCGCGAGGTCGTCTTCGGAAAATAGCAGCGGCATCAGCTCGCTCTTTTCGATGCCAACGCCGTGCTCGCCCGTGATCGAGCCGCCGAGTTCGACGCACTTCGCGATGATCGCTCCGGCCGCCTCGACGACGCGACGGGTTTCGTCCGCGTCGCGCCGGTCGTACATGATGAGCGGGTGCAGGTTGCCGTCGCCCGCGTGGAAAATGTTGCCGATGCGCAGGCCGTACGTGCTCTCGACTTGCTCCATGTATTCCATGATTTCGGGAAGGCGCGTGCGAGGGATGACTCCGTCCTGCACGTAAAAGCTAGGGCTGATGCGGCCCACGGCGCCGAACGCGTTCTTCCGCCCGCGCCAGAGCAACTCGCGCTCCGCATCGTTGCGGGCGCGCCGCACGTCGCGCGCGCGGTTCTCGCGGCAGACGGCTTCGACCGCTTCGGCGTCTTCCTCCACCGCCTCGCGCAAGCCCTCGATTTCGATCAGCAGCACCGCGGCGGCATCCAGCGGAAAACCCGCGTGCGTGGCCTCTTCTACCGCGCGAAGCATGAAGCCGTCCATCATTTCGAGCGCCGCCGGCGTGATGCGGCGGGCCGTGATCGACGCAACCGTGCGCGTGGCGTCAACACAGCGGTCATAGATGGCGAGCAGCGTCTTCACGGCTTCCGGCCTGCGGCAGAGGCGCACCGTGATTTCGGTCACGATACCAAGCGTTCCTTCGGAGCCGATCACCAGGCCCCTCACGTCGTAACCCGGCGCTTCCACGCACGCGCCCCCCGTTCGCACCACCGAGCCGCCGGGCAGAACCATCTCGAGCCCGAGCACGTGGTTCGTGGTGACGCCGTAGGCGAGCGTGTGCGGGCCGCCGGAATTCTCGGCTATGTTGCCGCCGAGCGTGCAAGCCTTCTGGCTGGAGGGATCGGGAGCGTAGTAGAGGCCGTGCTCGGCCGCGGCAAGAGATAAGTCCAGATTCACCACACCGGGCTGCACGCGCGCCCGCTGATTTTCCGGATCGATTTCCAGGATCTGCTTCATGCGCGAAAAGCCCAGGACGATTCCGCCTTCGGATACGACCGCGCCGCCGCTCAGCCCCGTTCCCGCGCCGCGAGCGATCACGGGAAGACGATGCTCCGCCGCGAGCTTCACCACGCCCGCAACTTCCGAAGTGAGCGCCGGGAAAACCACCGCGTTCGGAGCCGCCTGCGCCGAGAGACCGTCATACTCGTAAAGCATCAGGTCCTCCGGCCGGAAAAGCACGTTGCCTTTTCCAACGATGCGCTCGAGCTGTGCGACGGGAACCTGAACGTCGGGTGTTCGTACCTGTTGCGCCATTTTCATCGAAGAGAACCGAACCTGATTGTAATACGAATCATTCCCGCCCCGCGCCTTCCGCGCTGCAGCCGCGCCGGCCGCCACGCACCACGGTGATCCCAGACGCTTCGCTGTCGTCCTGAGCGCCACGAAGGGTCCCGGTAATCAGCCCCAGGGTAAACTCCGCGAACCATCCGGGGATATCCGCTGAGGTTGAAGTCCGTGAAGAACCCCTCGCTCATGCATCGGGAGAAATGGCGGCTGCTGAAAAAAGCCGGGAGCGTGTCATTCTGAGGAGTTTCTCATGTCGCTTCGCGACACTCCGAAGCATGAAAAGCACGGGAGCATTGTATCAGGGCATGGCTTCAGCCATGCCGTAGGCGCGCCACGAACAATATGGCTTTAGCCCCTGAGGGCCTCAGCGGCTAAAGCCGGATGTGTCATCGACTACAGCTGGCACGACTAAAGTCGTGCCCTGATACGCGGCCCGTTCCGAAATTTTCGGAGCAGCCGAAGGCGACGAAGAATCCCAGTATTTTCTGACTATAAATACAGAGATTCTTCGCTCCGCTCAGAATGACAGTTCGCATGACTTTTTCAGCAACCAAAGAGGTCCTTCGCCGCGTTCGGCCCGTCAGGATGCATCGATTTTGTTAATCGTTCTCATAAGTCTTACTTGTAGCATTCGTATCGAAATGTGTTATTCCCTCGATAGAAACTTTGCGTTTTACTTGGCGCGCCAATCCCCGCACACTGGCACCTGCGCAACCACTTGACTTAAGGAGATTGCCATGACCGAGAACACCGCACCTCAGATGAAGCAGACCCTGGGTTTAACAGGCCTGACGATGAACGCGATGGCGCTGATCGCGCCGGGAGCGTTTCTCTGGCTGACGTTCGCGATCCAGGCAGGAACGGGCGTGACCGCGCCGGCGATGTGGCTCGGCATCTTTGTGGCCTTGCTGCTGTGCCTCGCGACGGCAGTGAGTTATGCGGAACTGGCCAAACTCTATCCGGGAACGGGCAGTTCGTATTATTTCGCCGAGCAGTCGTTTCTGAATCACGACCGGGCCTGGCGCTACGCGCGGCTGTCGAAGTTCATTGTCGGCTGGGCCTCGCACCTCTACTACTGGGTTTATCCCGGAGTCATGGTGGCCGTGATCGGCGTTTTCTGCGGGTACGTGGTGGGCACGCTCTGGCCGAATTTCATGAGCGCCTCGAACCCGGGCCCGATGTTCATGATGATCGTCGCCGTCGTCGCGTCATTCGGCGTGGCCTACATCGCGTTCCGCGGCGTCAGCGGCTCGACCGCGGTGAGCATCGCAATCAACGTCATCCAGATCAGCGCGCTGCTCGTCTTCGCCGTGATGGCCCTCGGCTATCGGATGAATCACCCGCCGGGCAGCGTCGCGTGGCAGTTTGATTCGGCTTCGGGCGACGCTTACACGTACCAGTTCGCTACTCAAAAAACGTTGGTAAACGGGCAGACCGCGGAAGCGATCGTGCGGGACTCGGCCGGCCGGCCGATGCCGAAGCTCGACGCCGCCGGAAAACCGGAGCCGTACCGCATCAGTTACCCCACGCACGACGCGAGCGGCGCGTTTGCCTCTCACAAGAGCGCCTCCTCGGTCTTTGGCGCGCACAATTGGGGCTGGGTCTTTGTGCAAGCCACGGTCGCCATTCTGATCCTGGTGGGATTTGAATCGTGCACATCGCTCGGAGGGGAAGCGAAGAACGCCAAGCGCGATGTTCCGATTGCGGTGATCACTTCGCTGCTGGTACAGGGCGCGTTCTGTTATCTCTTCGAATACTTCGCGGCGAATTATTTCCTGAACAGCGGGTATAGCATGGCGAGCGCCCAAGGCTCAGCCGCGCCCGTCGGCGACATCATGATCATGGTGGGCGACGCGATTTTCGGGGCCGGCCGGGGGCGGGCGTTCATGCTGATTGAGGCGCTGACCGTCTTCCTGGCGCTGATCGGCACCACGCTTTCGTGCATCAACACCGGCGCTCGCGTCACTTACGCTATGGGCAAAGACCAGGAAGTGCCGGAACACTTCGGCATGTTGCACGGCAAGAAGCTCACGCCGCATCGCGCCATCTGGACGCTGGCCGCGATCTCGGCGGTGATCGGCTGCCTCGGCGTGTCGATGGTCTTCGGCGACGCGGGCGCGCTCGCCGACGCCACGATTAAGGCGCTGCCGCACGGGTTCTGGTCGAGCTTCGGATACGTTTCGCACGCCGCGATGGCGGCTTCGCCCAACTCGCTGCTTACCATTACGCTCACTTCGAACTTCGGCACGTTCCTGCTGTACGCGTTTAGCTGCGTGGTGTGCATGGTGGCGTATCACAAGCATCCGAAGTTCAAACCCGTCCGGCACGTGGTAATCCCCATCTTCGGGCTGCTCGCAAACCTCGCCTGCATGGCGTTCTATCTGGTGGGCCCGTTCATGGGCTACGGCACGAAAATGGAGCCGCTCCTCGCGCTCGGCTTCGCTCTGGTGTGGGCAATTTACGGCGGCATTTACTTCACCCGCTCAAGCAAGAGCACGGGTCGGACCGTGCTCGTGCAAGCTCCGCGCGCGTCGGAGGTGTCTTCGTAGTGCAGTGGTAGCCACGGTCAATCGCTGTTTGATTGACCGTGGGCGCTTCCGCCGAAGAAATACCCACGGTCACGAAAGCACAGACCGTGGCTACCGCGTCTTGCCACGCAGGTTCATCTCGCCGGTCGCGGCGCAATTCGGGCCCCCGCGCTTGACATTCGCAGTTCGTTCTGCCACGTTCGCAGTATGGCAGACCTTAACGCGTTCGTAGAGCAGTTCTCGGCCATTCCCGAGCGCGAATTCACGCATCAGAACGTTCTTGATTTCCTCCGCCGCAATCCGGTCACTCCCGAAAGCCTTTCGCCTTACCTCTATTTTTCGCACGAGCATTACACACGAAATCTGATCGAGCGCACGCCGCTGTTCGACCTCCTGGCTCTCTGCTGGGAACCGGGGCAGCAAAGCCCGATCCACAATCATTGCAACCAGAGTTGCTGGATGGCCATCGCCTGCGGAAAAGTGCAGGTCCACAATTTCAAGTTGCTGCGCCAAGACGCTTCGGCCGGCTTTTGCGAGCTTGCGTCGAGCACTCACTACACCATTGACGCTGGAAATCCGGCTGAGGTGGATCCAGCGGAGCCGATTCACCTGGTGGCCAATCCGCGCTCGTTCGGCAGCCGCGCCGTCACCTTGCACATCTACTCGAAGCCGTATGACACGTGCGAAGTTTACGACTTGAAGGCGAAACGGTACGAAACCGTGCGGCTGGTGAACACGACGGAGCGCGGCGTGGTTCAGTCGGACTGGAAGCTTGAGAAGCCGGACTGGCGCGAGCTCGCGTGCGCAGCCTCACATACCGGGTAGCGCGGAGTCGGGCGTGAAGCATTTTCTCGATTGACAGCCATTCGTCAAAACGGGTCCGAGCCCCGTTCCCTGTTCCCCTGTTCCTCTGGTCCCTAGACGAATGCGAGCCGAAGCGCGACCACTAGCACGACGCCGGCGGCCACCGCGAGCGCGATGCGCAATCCCGGCCGGCGGTTCACTTCGGGAATCAGGTCGGAGGCCGCCACGTAGAGCGTTACCCCGGCGGAGAGCGCGAGGCCGTATTCCACGCGGCTTCGGAGCGCCGCCATCACCGCGATGCCCGCAAGGCGCGAGATGCCCAGCGCCGTAACCGCGAGAAGCCCCGCCGCGCGGCTCTTTCGCGCCGCCAGCATGATGGAACCCATGGTGAAACCTTCCGGGATGTTGTGCAGGATGACCGCGCCGAAAATTACCGTGCCGAGCCATACCGAAATCAGAAACCCGGACGCAATGGCGACACCGTCGAAAAAGGTGTGAATCAGCAGGCCGCCGAGCGCGGTATAGGCCACGCGCTGATTCACGAATGCGTCGGGATGCGTTTCTTCGCCAAAATGGAAATGGGCCGGCCAGGAATGCTCGAAAAAGTGAACGATCAGATAGCCAGCGAGAATAAGAACCGGCCCGGCTTTCGGAGCGAGGCGAATGCTCTCCGGCGCCATCTCAACCAGCGCCGTCGCCAGCATGAAGCCGGATCCCACGGCAATGAAATATTCCAGGAACGTCCGGCTCCAGGGTCGCGCATATACGATCACTCCGCCCGCGAGGTTCGCCACGCCGGCGACAACGCCCAAAATGAGGCTGAGGATGATCGGGGACATGAATAGGGAACAGGGAATAGGGAATAGGGAGTAGGGAACAGCGAACAGAGAAATTCCTGTTCCCTGCCCCCTGTTCCCTGTTCTCTAACTACCCCGAGTGCCGGAAGTGGACGATCTCGCCGTCCCGCACGACGTACTCTTTCCCCTCCAGGCGAAGGCGGCCGCGGTTGCGCGCCTCGGCGAGGCTGCCGCCCGTGTCGAGCAGATCGTCGTAGCTCACCACTTCAGCACGAATGAATCCCCGCTGAATGTCGGTATGAATTTCTCCCGCCGCCTCGAGCGCCGTCGCTCCCGAGCGAATGGTCCAGGCCCGGCATTCGTCATCGCCCACGGTAAAAAACGAGATCAGGCCCAGCAGTCGGTAGCCCGAGCGGATGATACGCGCGAGCGCGGATTCTTCGATCCCGTAGGCGGCCATGAACTCTTCGGGCTCGCTGAGTTCCGCGAGCTCCATCTCGACCGTGCCGCACACCGCCGAGACCAGCGTCTGCGGCCGCGGCTTCAGGACCGCGCTCGCGGCGTACTCTTCGGCGGCGTTTGCGCGCGCTGCGTCCTTTTCATCAAGGTTCAGGATGTACAGCATCGGCTTCTGGGAAAGGAACGTGAAGCCGCGCAGAGCTCGCTCCTGTTCGGGCGCAAGCGCCAGCTCACGGAGCGGAACCTGCTTATCGAGCGAGGCTTTCGCGGTCTTGAGCGCTTCGAGCTCTAGATCGAGTCCGGGATTCTTCTGCTTCTTCGTTTCTTTCTCCAGACGCTCGAGCCGCTTTTCGGCCACGGCAAGATCCGACAGGATCATCTCGAGCTCCACGCTTTCGATATCGCGCGCCATCGTGGCGGGCGACGAATCTTCGCCGAAAGATTTCACCACCTGCGCGACCGCCTGAACTTCCCGCAACGTTTGGCTCTGCGGGCCTTTCCGCAGAAGATCGATCGCGCTGCCCGGCGTGTCGAGATACTCCACGCCGGCATGAACCGTTTTTCGAGGCTGGAAAATCTGACTGAGGCGGTCCAGGCGAGCATCGGGCACCGAGACCACCGCCATATGCGTTTCGGACCGGCTCACCGCGAGCGCGGCCCCGTGCGCCTTGGTCACAATGCGGAAGAAGGTGGTCTTCCCCGCCTGGGCCATCCCCATGATGCCGATTCTCAACATAAGAGCAGAGACAAGAGTGGTAATGGTAGCCACGGCCAATCGTTGTTCGATTGACCGTGGCCCGTTCCGCAGGTCCAAAACCCACGGTCAGGAAAGCACTGACCGTGGCTACCACTTGTCTCTGAACTAGTGAGTGTAACACGCGATCGGAGCGCGCCACGCGGTGGGCTGGCGTGCCCCGTTGCGGCACGTCGCGCTGACAAAAATGGGCATGATTACCGGGCCCTAATGCGGTGCGCTTCTCTCACACAGTTTGCGGCCCCAGTAAGCCAAAGAGGAAGTTGCCGTTAGCTTCCGGGTAAGGGTATTCTCATCTTTGGCGGTTTGGCGCGCAGGTTGCTCTTGCTGAGTGTGCCATTCACGCTGGGATGCGAATGGAACTTCGCTAAGAGGAAGGATTACAAATGAAGAGGACTGCTAAAGGTTTTTCGCTGATCGAGCTTCTGATCGTCGTTGCGATCATTCTCATCATCGCGGCCATTGCGATTCCGAACCTGCTCCGCTCACGGATCGCGGCCAATCAGGCGTCGGCTGTGGGATCGCTGAAAGCAATCGATACGGCTGAAGTCGCTTACACCACCACTTACAACATCGGTTTCAGCGCCCATCTCGGCGATCTGGGCGGCACTTGCAGCGGCACCACCAATCCGACCGCGACGGGCGCCTGCTTGATTGATCAGACGCTGGCCGGCGCGGCGGGCGGCGATACCAGCACGAAGTCGGGCTATACGATGACCTATGCCGCCGGGACAATCGTAGGCACCCAGATTCCAACCTACACCGTGACGGCCGCTCCTGAATCGCTCGGACAGACGGGCCAGAACGGCTACTTCACGGATCAGTCGGTCGTCATTCGCTTCAACACGGCGGGTGCCGCCACTGCGTCCGACTCACCGATCGGCGGCTAATATCCGGTGACACGTTCCTGATTGTGCGCGTCCTATGCCGGGGAAGCTTGCTTCCCCGGTTTCTCTTTTTTGGGAGTAGCGCCGGGCTTCAGCCCGGCACTTGCCGCCATCAAGGTGGTAGCCACGGTCAATTGCGGTTTGATTTACCGTCGGCTCTTCCGGAGACCAAAGACCACGGCCAGGAAAGCACTGACCGTGGCTACCACTTCCCTCAAGGGGGGCGCTACGAACCGGCGTAAAATGGCCTTAATATGCTGGCCCTCGAAACAACCGATCTGACGAAAGAATACCGGATCGGCTTCTGGCGCAAGCGGCGGCGCAGGGCGCTCCACCGGCTGAACTTGAAGGTAGAGGCCGGAGAGGCGTTTGGCTTGCTCGGGCCGAACGGCGCGGGCAAAAGCACCACTCTGAAGCTGCTTTTCCGGCTGATTTTCCCGACTTCGGGAGGCGCGCGCATCCTCGGGCACGATCTCAGCGATCTCAGTGTTCACGCGCGTCTTGGCTACCTCCCCGAAAATCCGAGCTTTTACGACCACCTGAGCGCCCGCGAGGTTATGGCTCTTGCGGGTGAACTGTTTGGCCTTGACCGGCGCGCGCTTCGGCGCCGCGCGGGCGAGCTGCTGGAGCGCGTGGGCCTCGCGGAGAGCGGCGATTTGCCGGTTCGGAAGTTTTCCAAAGGGATGGTTCAGCGGCTCGGCATCGCGCAAGCGCTGATCAACGATCCGGAGCTGATTTTTCTGGACGAGCCGATGTCGGGACTCGATCCGATTGGCCGACGCGAGATTCGCAACCTGATCCTCGCGCTTCGCAAAGAGGGCAAGACGGTTTTTTTCTCCACGCATATTCTCTCCGACGCCGAAGCGCTGTGCGACCGCGTCGCCATCCTCAACCGCGGCCAACTGATCGGCGCCGGCGACCTTCAGTCGATCCTGCGCCTGGATGTCTCGGCAACGGAAATGGTGTTGGACGATCCCACGCCACGCGCGCTCGAAGCATTACGGCCCTTGGCCCGAGCTATATCCGCCGCGGGCCGCCAGGTGAGGCTTGAATTCACCGCTGAGCACGAGATCGATTCTTTGCTCAAGGCGGCGCAAGCTGCCGGCGCCAGGATTGTTTCCGTCAATCCGGTTAAATCCTCGCTCGAAGATTATTTCCTCGCTCAGATGGGCGTTGGGCAAAGCCTCGGAGCTCCGCCGCCGGCTGCCAACGCGCCCGAGTGCGTCGGCGACGAGCGGAAGGGCTGACGAGCGGCCGGGGTCAGATATCCGTCGACAGAGTCAGCCCGCGGAGCGCCGCTGAAATGTAGCGCCGGGCTTTACGCCCGGCACGTGCCGTCCTGAAAGGCGGCGCTACTGAAAGCCATTGACCAGAATTATGAGCACGTTTCACCGCGTTTCCACCATCACGCTGCACACGTTCAAGCAATCGGTACGTGACAAGGTGTTGTACAACCTCATCGTCTTCGCGGTTCTGCTGATCGGCGCATCTCTTCTGTTCGGGCAAATCTCGGTGGGAATCGAGCGCATCCTGCTCGTCAATTTCGGGCTCAGCGCAATCTCCATCTTCGGCGTGCTGATCGCGATTTTCATCGGCATCAGCCTGGTCTGGCGCGAGATCGAGCGGCGCACGCTCTACAACGTGCTGTCCAAACCCATCGCGCGCTGGGAATTCATCCTCGGCAAGTATTTGGGTCTGCTGCTGACGCTCGTGATCAACACGGCGATCATGGCGGCGGGGTTCTATGGCGCGCTCTTTTTCCTCACTCGCCGGTTGGGACGCGAGGACCTCGGGTCGCTCGAAGCGATTTATCTGATTCTTCTCGAGCTGGCGCTGGTGGTGGGCGTCGCGCTTCTGTTTTCCTGCATCTCGACACCGGCGCTTTCGGCGCTGTTCACGTTTTGTGTGTTCGTGATCGGCAATCTCCTGGCGGACATCCGCTGGTTTGGCCATGAATCGGGCAGCGCGGCAATGAGCCATCTGACCGCGTTTCTGTATTACGTTTTACCGGACTTTCGCGGCTTCAACGTGATTGCCCGCGTCGCGCACGGGAAGTTCGTTCCCGGCTACGTGCTGGCATCGGAGTCGCTCTACGCGCTGTTGTACGCATCTATTCTGGTGGGCGCCGCGATCCTGATCTTTGAGGAGCGTGAGCTGCAATGACGGGGGGTGCGGAAACCAGGAGCACGGCGCCGGAGTCGAAGCCTCGCCCCAGGATCAAGACAGGATTGGTGGCGCTTGTGCTCGTCGCGCTCGTCGCGCAGGCGGCGGTGCGGAAGCTGGCGGGGGCGGCGGGCACGGCGACAGCAGCCCAACATCCGAGCACACAACCCTCGTACATTTCCTCGGGCGCATGGCTGCCGCAGTTAAGCCTCGGGTACGAGGGCGTTCTTGCCGATATCTATTGGACGCGCGTGGTTCAATACTACGGCAGAAGCCGTCTCGCGGGGCATTCGGATTTCGAGATGCTGGGATCGCTGCTTCAAGCGACCACCGTCCTCGATCCGCACCTCGTTGTCGCCTACCGCTTCGGCGCGATTTTTCTCGCCGAAAAGCCGCCGGGCGGCGCCGGGCGCCCTGAAGAGGCCATGCAGCTCCTGCGGCGCGGCATGGTCGCGAATCCTGAGTATTGGCGCTTTTGGGAGGACCTGGGATTCATCGAGTACTGGGATCTCCGCGACTTTCGAGCCGCCGCCAAGGATTTCAGCGCCGGCGCCGCTCGCCCCGGCGCGCCCATCTGGATGAAGACGCTCGCCGCGTCGGTCGCGACCCAGGGAGGCGAGCTTCGAACTTCCCAGGCGCTCTGGAGCGAGGTCTATCGAAGCGCCGGCAATCAGGCGATACGGCAGAGCGCGCTTGAGCATCTTGCGGCGCTCCAAGCCGCCGAGGACATTCGGTCGCTTGACGCAGCCCTCAACGTTTACAAAGACCGCGAGGGCAGAGCGGCGCATTCGTTTGACGATCTGATCGCGGCGGGCATTTTGAGCGGAGTTCCGCGCGATCCTACGGGCATACCGTACGCGCTGAATTCCAGCGGCACGGCCGAACTTGCCCCATCGAGCAGGATCGACTTACGGCTGGCGCAGTAGGCGCGGCTCCTCGCAGGTTGCTGCAGGAAGCCGTTCGAGTTGTCATTCTGAGCAACCCGAAGGCAGTGTACCAGGGTTCGGCTTTAGTCGTGCCGTTTGTCGACTATTGATTATCGCGGCCCTGGCCGCTGAGGTCCTCAGGTGCTAAAGCCTCGTTCTTTAGCCGCGATTTGCGGCAAGGGTAAAGCCGTGCCCTCATACAACAAAGATCTAGCTGAACCGAATGTCATTGCGACATCGCCCCGGCGATGGCGAAGCGATTGCTAGTGTGGTATGTTGGCTCTGAAGCGCGCCTTATCTCGGCTCAGCGAATGTATTTCCTCCTCGCGACCGAGACCCAAAGCGGGAGGGGATGGTCTTCTGGATTCCGTTTTGCGTCACCCTCCCATACGGAGCGTTGCAGGCTCCAACGCGAGCGGTTTCAGAACGCCGGCGGCCGTCGGCGTTTCCGCGGTGCCCTGGGCGCAAATGTCAAGATGCTGATGGCCCGCCATGATTAACAGCGAAGAACGCGAGCTGGTGGAGAGTCCACCGTCCCAGGCGCTGGATTTGCCGAAGTGGGTTTGGCCGGGAGTCGCGCTGGCGATTTTGCTGGCCTATCTTTATGGCCACATTCTGGCAAGACTCGTCCTTCAGTGGTGGACGGACCCAGATTATTCGCACGGCTTTCTGGTGCCGCTTTTTTCGGCATTCCTGATATGGAAGGACCGCGAAAAGCTCCGCGCGATGGAGCCCGAACCATCGGCGGCCGGGCTCTGGGTTATCATTTTTGGGGTCGCGATTCTTGCCCTGGGAGTGCTCGGCGCCGAGCAGTACACTTCCCGAACGTCGCTTCTGTTCATCCTTGCGGGCTTGGTGGTTTACTTTCGCGGCTGGAAATACTTCAGGGCTCTCCTGTTTCCGTGGCTGTTTCTCTTCCTGATGATCCCGCCTCCGACGCTGATCATGAACATGATCACGATTCCCCTCCAGTTTTTCGCCTCCGACTTGGCGGCGTGGCTGCTCCGGGTATTCGGCGTCCCGGTGCTGCAAAGCGGCAACGTCCTCCAGTTATCCGACATGTCGCTCGAGGTCGTCGAGGCGTGCAGCGGAATCAGGTCGCTGATTTCGCTGGTGACGCTGGCAATCATCTACGCCTATCTTCTCGAGCCCCGCGTTCTGATGCGGGTGATCCTGGTGATCTCCGCGGTTCCGATCGCCGTGATGGCAAATGGCCTGCGGATCACGGGCACGGGACTCACCGGACTTTACTGGGATCCGAACAAAGCGCAGGGATTTTTCCACGAGTTTTCGGGCTGGATTATCTTCTTGCTTTCGTTGCTCGCGTTAGTGGCGCTGCACCGAACGCTGAGAGGCCTTCGGACGCTCTCTAAAAGGATTGCCGTATGACGCCGCAAGGTCGGCGCTGGATGCGCGGCTTATGGCCGGTGCTCATCCTGCTCGCGAGCGCGCTCTTCCTGCGATCGCGTTCGCACGCCGAGGTGCTGCCGCCGCATCATGATCTCGAATCCTTCCCCGCGCGCATCGGAGATCGGACGGGCGCTCCGGTCGTGATTCCTTCGGGCGATCTCGCGGTGCTGGGCCCCGGCCACTTCGTCGAGCGCGACTACCAAGGCGCGGGGGCGCCTCCTATTGACCTGTTCCTCGCCTATTTTCCGAGACAAACCACCGGCGATACGATTCATTCGCCCAAGCACTGCCTTCCGGGCGCGGGATGGACTCCGCTCGAATCGAAGATCATCCGCGTCCCGTGGGGCGCCGGCAAGGTACTCACGGCAAATGAGTACGTGCTCGGGCTCGGCGACAGCAAGGAGGTCGCGATTTACTGGTTTCAGTCGCACGGCCGGACGTTGGCCAACGAATATTGGGTAAAGTTCTACCTTGTAGAAGACGCGCTGCGCATGAACCGCACCGACGGCGCGATGATTCGCGTGATGACGCCGGCGGAGAGCGGCGAATCGGTGGCGGCCGCGGAGCAGCGGGCGTTGGGTTTCGTGAGGGAGATTCTTCCCGTGCTCGGGAAGTATATCCCGAATTGAGTCGCGGAAAAGTGCTGAAGCGCCGGTCCTCTGCGGAAAACCGAGAAGGTGCGGCGTCTGCGCCGCGAGGCTCCGGCAGGACGATAGCAGGCAAGGAGAAATCATGATCATCACTTCGCGCCGGTCGAGGCAGGTGGTAATCCTCTTGGCGCTCGCGGGGCTGGTTGCCGGATGCAGCCGCGATCCAAATGTTCGCAAGCAGAAGTACTATCAGAGTGGTGTGCGCTTTTTCGCCAAGGGCGAATACCGTGACGCGGTGATTCAGTTTACGAACGCGATTAAGATCGATCCGGATTTCGAGCCTGCCTACTATCAGCTCGCGAGATCCAATCTCAAGCTGGGCGCTCTCGGCGACGCTGCTCGCCAGCTGGCGCGCGCCGTCAAGCTCCGCCCGAGCGACCTCAAGGCGCGCACCGCCTTCGGCAGGATCCTGCTGGCGGGCCGCGACTTCAAAGACGCGCTCGCGCAGGCCGACGCCGTGCTCAAGACAGACCCGAAGAACGTCGACGCCCTTGTGGTGGAGGCGGGCGCGAACGCGGGGCTTTCGAACCTGGACGCATCGCTCGCGGAGATGCAGAGTGCGATTCAGCTTCAGCCGCGCCGCGCCGACTTGTACCTCACCAGGGCGGTGCTGCAGCTTGCCGCAAAACAGACGGGCGCCGCCGAGACCAGCTTTCAAAAGGCGGTCGAAATCGATCCGAAATCCGCCAACGCGCGAATGGCGCTCGGCAACTTTTACATTTCTGAGCGCCGATTTGGCGATGCGGAACAGGAGTTTCAGAAGGCGATCAGCCTGCAGCCAAAGAGCCCCTTGCCTTCCGCCTCATTGGCCAATCTGTACGTACTCGAAGGGAAGCGGGACCAAGCCGCGCAGGTGCTGATGGCCGCCAAGAAGTCGATGCCGGATGATCCCACGGCTTACGCCATGCTCGGAGGGTTCTATTACGAGACAGGCCAGTTTTCGAAGGCCTTAGCCGAGTTCGCCTCGCTCACGAATGAGCATCCGCACGACAATAACGCGCGGGAGATTTACGCCGAGCTCCAGATTCTCAACCGGCAGCCCGACCAGGCGTCGCAAACCATCGCTCCAGTCCTCAAGAAGAATTCCAAAGATCCTGGCGGGCTGGTCCTGATGAGCGAGATCGAAGAGAGCCAGAACGACCCGAATGCGGCCATCAACACGCTGGGTCCGCTCTTGAAGTCCGAGCCCGACAACGCCGCCGCGCACTACTATCTCGGCGTCGCGTTCGCCATGACGGGCCAGACCGACCGCGGCGAAGCCGAGTGGCGTGAGGCCGCCCGTCTGCCCGTCAGAATGAGCATCTTCAGCCGGTTTGTCGAGTCAAAGATCCTTACCGCGCTTGCCGCCACGGCGCTCGAGAAGGGCGATATGGACCTGCTCAAGCAGGTATCGTCGAAGCTGATCCGCCTCGCTCCGAACTCACCGCAGGGATACATCCTTGAGGCGCAGGGCGACCTGCGGCAAAAGGATCTTGCCGCCGCCGAGGCCGCCCTGAAGCAGGCGGTCCAGGCCGCGCCTGGAAGCCCGGCGGGATATTCCGCGCAAGGCGGTTTCTTCCTCGGGCAGAAAAAATACGCACAGGCGCAACAGCTCTTCCGTCAGGCGCTCGATCGGGATCCTGGCTACACCGCGGCTTTGCAGGGTCTCGTCAACTCCGATTTGGCCCAGAAGCAGCCGGCCCAGGCGATCCAGGCGATCAACGCCGAGATCACCAAATCGCCGGCAAACAGCTCCTCCTATCTTTTGCTCGCGGGCGTGTATGTCTCCGAGCGCGATTGGCCGCACGCCGAAGCCGCGGCGGCTCAGGCTGCGCGCCTGGACAAAAAAAACCTTGACGCACTGCTCGTGCTGGGTCAAATCCAGATGCAGATGGGCTCGACGAGCGCGGCGGATGGCACCTATCAGCAGGCGATTCAGGCGAACCCGCGCGATATCCGGGCGTACTTTGCGCTGGCGGAGATCGACGACAACGCCGGGGACTGGCAAAAGGCCCAGGACCTCTATCACGAGGTGCTACAATTGCGGCCCGACTACGCGCCCGCGCAGAACAACCTCGCGTATCTCATGATCGAGCATGACCAGAACCTGGACGTTGCGCTTTCGCTTGCCCAGTCAGCGGTCCGCGCCATGCCCGACTCACCCGCGGCGGTGGACACTTTGGGGAGCGCCTACTTTCACCGCGGGAATTACCAGCTCGCGCTCAATATGTTCAAGCAGGCTGCCGGGAAGTCGCCCCGCGATGCAGCGGTGCACTACCATCTCGGGCTCGCTTACGAGAAGCTCGGCAACCGCGCCGAAGCACGGGCGGAATTCGAGCGGACCCTCTCCATCAACCCGAAGTTCCGGGACGCGGGCAAAATCCGCCAGCAGCTCGCCGCGTTGCGTGGCTGAGCCGACGGCGTTCGTTCCGATCCGACTCCCGCCCGGTTTGTCCCGCTGCGGCGCGATCAACCGGGCTTCTCCCCGCGCGCCTTCGCCGGGCGCGCGGTTCGGGAAGGCCCCGTCGACGACGGGCGGCAACAACGGTGATGATTTCTCCTGAATCGAAGCCGTTCCTGAGCATCGTCATTCCCGCATACAATGAGGCTCGAAGAATCCCGAGCTCGCTTGAGTCCGTGAGCCGCTTCATCAGCTCCAGAAACTTTCCCGTTGAGGTGATTGTCGTCGACGATGGCTCTAGCGATGCCATGCCCGCTCTCCTCACGGAGGCTGCAGCGCGTTGGCCTGGCCTGAGGGTGCTCCGCAATGAATCCAACCGGGGCAAAGGCTACAGCGTCCGGCGGGGGTTTCTTGAAGCGCGCGGCGTCTTCGTTCTGCTCGCGGACGCAGACCTCTCGACGCAGATCGAGGAAGCAGACCGGCTGCTCAGTGAGCTTGAGACGTCACAGGCGGACGCCGCAATCGGATCGAGAGCGCTCCGGCGGGATTTGATCGGGGTCCACCAGCCGCTGCTGCGCGAATGGGGCGGGCGGTTCTTCAACGTCCTGGTGCGCGCCTTAACGGGACTCGACTTACGCGATACGCAGTGCGGGTTTAAGCTCTTTCGGGGCGAAACGGCGCGCCGCGCGTTCGAGTTGCAGCGCGCGCAAGGCTTCGGATTTGATCCTGAGGTGCTGTTCCTGATCCAGCGCTCGGGCGGGAAAATCCTCGAAGTGCCCGTCCACTGGAATGATGATCCCGACACACGCGTGCGGTTCGCGCGGGATTCGGCCAGAATGATGGGGGAGCTCGTGGCGCTGCGGTGGCGCGCCTTGACTGGGAAATACGATCCGCCGGGGCAACCTCGTAATTCAGCGCCCCGAGAACGCGCAACCCGATAAACGCGGGGAACAGCCCATTCGGGCCGGCAACCTCCGCTCGCCGCAGCAATCGCATGGCGCCGCGTTATTACGGCGCCGTCCGGCGCAGTTTGGCTTCGAGGCCGGCCTTAACAGCAGGCCACTCCGTGTCGAGGATGCTGTAATAGACGCTGTGCCGCACGCGCCCGCCGGACATGATCATGTGATTGCGAAGCGTTCCTTCTTCCTTCGCGCCGAGCCGCAAAATCGCCTGGCGCGAGCGTTCGTTGAGCGAGTCCGTTTTGAGGCAAACGCGGATGCAGCCCCACGTTTCGAAAGCGTGCCGCAGCATCACGTACTTGGTCTCAGTGTTGACGAACGTCCGCTGCCACTGTGGAGCGATAAACGTCCCCCCGATCTCGACCCCGCGGTTTGGGACGTCGATATCCATGAAGCGGGTTGAACCTGCGACGCGATTCGACGCACGCTCGACAATGACAAAGCCCAATTCTGTGCCCTCCTCCTGCCGGTCGAGGATTCGCTGAATGTATGACTGCATCTGCTCGCGCGTGCTGACGCTGTCGGGCCGGTAGCGCCACAGGTCCGGATTGACACCAAACTCCGCCAGCGCATCCAGGTACGCGGGCCCGATCGGCTCCAGGCGGAGGCGGTCGCCCTCGATCGTTGTCGGCTTGATCGTCATCGGGTGTTTTGATCCTCCCGTCGGCGACGAGATACCGTCTGCCGGTTCCTGCAGGATGTTGAAAAACCTGTCTGAACGGAGTAGCGGCGATTTTGCATCGCCACAAAGCCAACATCCTCAACGGCCGAATGGCGGCATAAAGCCGCAGCAACACGTTTTTCAGCAGCTGCTCGCGGCGGCCCTTCTCACGGCCAGCGCGCTGGTCTTGTCCAACCGCAACGCCACAGATTAAAATGTTCTTAAGCAAGCAGGCACCCAGGCCGGAGGCCGATCTCGATGCCAGTCAAGTGGGCAGTCTGTCTACTGCTGATCACAGCGCTCGGAGGCGCGGGCGCCACAACCCAGCGGCCTCTATCCGAGACGCAAGTGATGGGCTTGGTCGCAGGCGGGGTATCAAGCGACCGCGTGGCCGCGCTCGTCAGCGAGCGCGGAATCTCGTTTCAGCCGAGCCGGGATTATCTCGCCAAACTGAAGCGCGTGGGCGCAGCCCCCGTGCTTTTCAGCGCACTTCGCGCGGCGGACCATGCCGGCGCCGAAGCTGAAGTCACCCCGCCCGCCGTCGAGAACGATCCCCACGACCAGGTCTTACAGCACATCGAGCGTGGCGCCTTACTGGTGAAACAAGGCCGCTACGCTCAAGCCGAGCGTGAATACCACGCGGCTCTAGAGCTTGGATCCGACAACGCCACGGTCCACTTCAATCTCGGCTACGCGCTGGCCCAGCAGAAACGATATGCCGAGGCGGCGGCGCAGTACCGAGCCGCTGGGCTTGCTAATCCAGCCAACCCCTTCGTCGCGGCGAATCTCGGGGCGATGCTGCGGATGACGGGCAACATTGACGGAGCGCTCGCGGCGGACCGGCAAGCCGTCGCGATGGAACCGAGCGTTGAACTTCCCCATTATAATCTTGGCTTGGCGCTCATGGCCAAGGGCGATCTGCCGGAGGCCGAGGCTGAGTTTCGGAAGGCGATCCGCCTTGGGCCGGAAGACGCGCGCGCTCACAACAATCTGGGCGCGACCTTGGAGCAGGAAGGCAACCCCAATGCCGCCGTCGCTCAGTACACCGAAGCGATCCGGCTCGATCCGGGTTCGTGGCAGGCACACTCGAATCTTGGCGGCGCGTTGTCGAAGAGGGGCGACTTAACCGGGGCGCGGAGGCAGTTCGAAGAGGCTCTCAAGATCAACCCCGATTCGGCCACCGCACACGCGGGTCTCGGGATCGTGTTCCAGAAAAGCCGGCATTATCAAGCCGCGCTTCACGAGTACTCGCTTGCCCTGAAGCTCGAGCCGCGGCGCCCTGACATCCAAAACGATCTCCGCCGCTTACAGCACTACCTCGCTTCCGATCCCGCACGCGACGCGAACCGATAGAAGAGTTCTGGCCGCGAACGTCACGCCGGGCTTTCGCCCACCTGCCGCCCTCGCGGGCGCTACTACTTCGCAGATCACCACCTGCCGCCCTGAAGGGCGGCGCTACGGTCGTTTATGGGTGGGGATCGATGCTCAAGGGCGGGGGAATCGTATCGCCCGCGAGGTTCACCGGCTGCGGACGATAGCCCGTCCTCGTCCGGATGTGGTACTTTTTCAGCCTCACGCCCGCCAATTGAACGGTGACCTTCCGCCAGCCGCGATTGGGATTCACGCGCGGGTAGTAGCTGAGCGAGTAGAGGTGCGCCAAGTCCTCTCGGACTGAGCCAAACGCCTTTTGCTGCTCTTCCCAATTTTTCGCAAAATACGCTTTGCCGCCCGTCCCGGCGCTGATCCGGTCGAACACCGCGGTGGAGATAGGATCCAGCTTGGCTTGCTGAGTGCAGATCATGTAAATCGGTATCCCCTTCGACTGCGCGAATTCGAGTACGTTCTCGGGCGCGACCATGCTCGAATTGTCCGGACCGTTCGAGAAAACCACCACCACTCTGCGGCCGGTAAAACGCGAGGCATCTTCGAGCGTCATCAGCATGCTGTCGTAAAGCGCGGCATCGTCGCCAGCAACCGTGGCCCGGACGCCGTGCAGGACCACGGATCGGCTGGCCGTCAGCAGCGCGCCCCGCGAAAAATCGCGGCTATACGAATAGAACGCTACGCGATCCAGCGGGTCGAGCGAGCGCACGAACTCGGCAATCGCGTCCTGGGCGAAAACAAAATCCCGGTACATGTAGTTGCTGGTATCGAAGAGCATGAACACGCTGCGGCTCGCCACTGCGCGCTGCGGCTCAACCACCATCGGCTTGCCGGCTCCCGGTGTAAAATCCGCCACTCTGCGAAGCGGTCCGTTTTCGGCTGCGAAGAAAGTAACTTCCTCTGGGATGCCGTCTTCGTAAATCTTGAAGTTCCACGGACGCAAACCGCTCACGTAATTCCCTTTCTTGTCGGTGACGGCCACGTCGAGCTGCACCAGATTGACGGTTCGATGGAGAACTTCAGTCGAGGTTTCGATGTTTTGCGCCTTTGCGCGGGCTGCAGAACCGGGGAGGACGGCAGCGAAAATCAGGAGCATTGTAAGGCATCGGTTTGACATGGCTCACCCTTCAGTTTGCTGCGCTTTTTGCTCACGAACTCACGCGGATTCGTCGTCCCTGAGAACGTTCAAAAGCCGGAAGCAGGTTTCGGTCCGGGTGTCAGTGAAGCTTTTTGGAACTCCTCACCCGTCTGGCGCAAGGCGCGAAGCAGGGCCGGCCGGTCCTCCAGATCGGTGGCAAAGATTTTCGAAACCATCCGGCGGGTCAGTTCAGGGATGAGTACGTTCAGCATGACAGGCTGATAGCCCAATTTGTCCGCGAGGCACGCCCAGTATAAGTTGTTCGACTGCCAAGACTCGGCCAGCAGCTCGCTCGAATAATCCATAAACGTAGGAATCGGCTTGACGTTCAGCAGCTCGCGCGCGTAAGTTTGCGCGAGCGCCGGATGCGGCACGCCAAAGTCGGTCTCGATCCGCTGCCCATTGGTGTCGTCGGGATCACGCTGGCTCAACTGATTCAGCTCTCCGCCTGCTTTTCCCCACTCGGCGTCGTCCTGCGGAAATCGCCGCCTGAATTCGGACGCGAGGTAAAAGATGTCCGCCGGCGCCAGCCGGTCGAGCGCGTCCTCGCGCCGTCCGTCGCGGAGGGCGCTGTCCAAAGCATCAAATTGCCGCGGCAGGAGGCGTGCGGCGAGAATATCCATCACCTTCTGCCGCAGCTCCGGGTTCGCCGCAGCGGAGCCGACGAGGTCGTCTCCCATCTGCTCGTAGAGCGCTACCGCCGAGAGCTCGTTCGAGCTGACGCGCCACCATCGCGGCACCACCGAATTCATAAGGAGCGTCGGTACCAGGTCTTCCCAGATCAGCGCCTGAGTGTGTTCGGGTGAAATGAAGTTTTGCTCTACCTCAGCCAGCACGTAAGGCAGATCGGCAAGCGAGCCTGCGAGGTGCGCGCCGCCGCTGGCCGTCCAGCCGCGCCCAAGGATGCTCGGTGTCTTCCAGGATTGATCTCTCCCGACAATCGCTTCCGCCGAAAAATCGTGCGTTCGCACAAACATCGGATCGTTGTAAAGAACCTGCGCGCCCGGAGACTGGTAGTAAGCGTAGTTGAGCCCCACCAGCGCATCCCTAAGGAACGGCACAAGGTCGCTGCGCGCCGCGAGAAGCTGCCGGCGCGTGGAGTGAGACCTGAGGATTTTGGGTAAATCGAAAGACGTTTCTGCCACGATGTGCGGACTGCCAAAGAGGCCGTAACTCCACTCCGCCCGTTCGCCGCTGCTAAAGAGCGGTTTCGGCGCTTTAGCCTCGCGAAGCTCTCCAGCGAGCGCGAGCCCGTCTCCCGGCGCCGGCCTTCCGCGAGCCATGCTGTTCAGGTCGCCGCCCAGCGCAAACAGCGTGTCGACGGAAATGAGGCCTTGGGCCTCCATGGCGGCGCGGATCCGATCCGCCATCTCCTGCCTGACCCGCTGGCTGTCCGGCGTCGTGGAAGCGGGTCCGGCGAGGAGCTCGACTAGCTCACCCTCGGGAGAACGAGCCGTGCCGAGCGCGCCGCGGAGCAGCGCAGAAACGGACCGCTCGGCAGCGTCAAAAAGCTGGGCCGACGAGCGGACGTGCGCGAAAGGCCGGATCACACGCTGCCAGGAATCATTCCATCGCGAAAGCGGGATTTCTCCCTGGCGCGCCAGGATTTCCCAAAGGCTTGCGTCCGCCTGAAAAATGCCAATCGCGTCGGAGCGCACCGTGGCATCGCGGATGTGATCAAGGCTCTGCGCGACGTCGAGGTAACGGGCGACCGAGGCATCGTTCAAAGCCTGGAACTCAGAAAAAATGAGGTACTGGTCGCCGAAACGCGAGAATTTCTCACCCATGAGGCGGACCGTGTCCGGACTCAGGCGCTCATCGGGCGACCGGCGGCGGTCGATCTCGCTCAAAATCAGAAACAGATGCAGCGGCCCTGCTTCCGAGGTGACCCGCGACAGCCCAAACATTGCCGCCACCACCTGATCCGGCGTTTTCAAGCTTCCCGAGCGCCGGGACCACTCGCGGACGACTTTGTAGTCATTCTTCCGATCGCGGCCGAGGACATCCCGCCAGGCGCCGGGTCCCCCGGGGATGTGCGGCTCGCCGTTGGGTCCGATCTCGAGCCGGGTGACGAGCAGCAACAGGCCGGGGTCAGGCCGGAAAACCGGCGCCGCGGGCCCGGGTGACGGGTTGCGCCCTCGCAAAGCGCGATAAAAGTTCCGCAGCCGTTGAGTCTCGGTGAAATACGTCTGTTGGTTGGGAGGGATTCGTGACAGCGCGTCGAAATAAGCTGCCATCCAGCCTTCGTCTTTCGACAGCAGGTTCGTGACAAATCGATCCGGTGAAGCCGGACTCGCTCCTACGAGATGCTGCCATGCCGGCTCGGCGGAAACCCCTCCGGGCACCACCACTCGCCCGGAGCGGATGACGATCGTGCCGCCGTAAAAATCGAGGCCCGCGGCGAAAGGAGTGAGTTTCTCGACCCCCACGGTCTGCTCCAAGTACCGTCGCGTGCCCACGTCCATCCGGGAGAGCGCCCAGTACAGACGAGCGAGCGCCGGGTCACGGACCAGAGAGTCAATGACGCCACGTGGCGCACCCGGTCGCGTGGCGGGTCGCAGCACCTTTTGGGATGGGCCGTTGAAGGTCCAGTCGTTTGGCGCGAACAACACCGGCACCGTGGAAGAAGTAAATGAGTAGTTGAACGGCGGTCCGCCGCGCAGCGTGCCCTCGAGATCGGCCAGGGGAAAGCCGGAATCGATGGTAAGAAAAGCCTTTTTGGGCTGGGCCGCTTCGAGCGAAACGCCGGATCCGCATGCCTCGCGGAGTTTGTATCCGAGAATCCGGAGGAGCGGTTGGGCCTCGCCGCACCGGGCGATTTTGATCACGCCCTCAGGGCCGGCGAGAGCAAGCAGCTCCCGCGAATGTTCCAAATAGCCTCTCAGCAGGATCAGATACTCGGTGGGCTTGGGGCTCTTGCCGTGCCAATCGTAGCCGTGCAGCGACACTTCGCGGGCGAGAAGCGGCAGCACTGCCGAAGGAGATGCCTCTTGGCTGATTCCGGCCATGCGCAAGAACGACCGCAACGGTCCTGGGATGGTGACGCTGGATGGAACACCCTCGGCAACCGACGAGCGCGCGGCCGGGGCGCCGGCTTCGGCGCGCGCAGCTTTGCTCGAGCATTTGCCCGGCGGTGGAAAACAAAGGACAAGTATGAGCACCAATGCCGACACGCAAAAGGTGGCTCTCATGGCGGAACCCTCCGGCACGCATCCAGGCGGCTCAGACTACCCGATTACCGCCTCAACTGAAAGAACCCTGGCGCCGCCGGCACCTCGAAAACCTCGCGGCCGATCGCTGTTCGCGACCAACAAAAACGGCTCAAGGCGCGCCAAAACCAGGCGGGAAAATCATACGCCAGACTCTTCTGCGATTCAAGCGTTAGATGGAAAATGGCAACGTGACGGTGACGCGGCGATAGAATAAAAGATCGCCGCGTCCGGAAGGGGATGCGCTGTCCGAACGGCGCGGCTGTTTCAGCGACGTCTCATGCCGAACCGGTCGAGGAGTAAAGTTCCAATGTCGGGAATGAACCGCCGGCAGTTTCTTGCAATACCGCCGGCTCTGCTGCTGGCCCATAATTCTGCTGCGCGCGGCGCGGCCGCATCGGCGGGCGGCACGCTCGCCCCCGTGCGCTTTCGCAACATGGCGCGTGCGTCGGGAATCGATTTCATCCTCAATAATAATCCCACTCCCGAGAAGCATCTGATTGAGACCATGACGGGCGGCGTCGCGGCCTTTGACTTCGACAACGACGGCCGCACCGATCTTTTCTTCGCCAACGGAGCTTCCCTTCCCTCGCTGCAAAAGAACTCGCCGCGCTTCTTCAACCGCCTTTACCGCAACGAGGGAAATTGGAAGTTCCGCGACGTCACCGCCGAGGCCAACGTCGCGGGCGAAGGCTTCTCGATGGGCGCTGCCGCCGCGGATTACGATAACGACGGCCGCACCGACTTACTGGTGACCGGCGTCTTCCGCAACATTCTGTATCACAATCTCGGAAACGGAAGGTTCGAGGACGTCACGCAAAAGGCCGGGATCAAGAGCGACAAATGGTCGGTGGCGGCCGGATGGTTCGACTACGATAACGACGGCTGGCTCGATCTGCTGGTGGTGAATTACGCGAAGTGGTCGATTTCAGACAACCGGTATTGCGGCGACCGCGAACGGCACACCCGCTCCTACTGCCATCCGAAGTACTTCGACGGCTTGCCGTGCACGCTTTATCGAAACTGCCGCAACGGCGCCTTTGAAGACGTCACGACCGCCTCCGGATTGGGCAAGCTCACGGGACGCGGGATGAGCGCCGCGTTTGCCGATTACGATGGCGACGGATTTCTGGACGTGCTGGTGACGAACGACAATCAGGCGAATTTCCTCTTTCACAATCGCGGCGACGGCACGTTTGAGGAGGCGGGATTGCAAGCCGGCGTTGCCCTGCTGAACAGCGGCGAGCCGGTGTCGAGCATGGGCGTCGACTTTCGCGACTACAACAACGACGGCTTGCCGGATATCGCGATCACCGATCTCACGCACGAAACCTATCCGCTGTTCCGCAACCTTGGCCACGGCCAGTTCGAAGACGCCACGTTCGCGAGCCGCCTTGCGATGCTCACCGCGCCCCGCAGCGGCTGGGGAAACGGCTTCGTCGATTTCAATAACGACGGGTGGAAGGACCTCTTCACCGCCAACGCCCACGTTGACCCGAATGTCCAGCTCTTTGAGCCGGGAACCGAGTTCCGGCAGGCGAATAGCATTTTCATCAACGCTCGCGACGGGACGTTTATCGATGGCTCACGAAACGCGGGCGCTGACTTTCAGGCGGCGAACGCTCACCGCGGCGCGGCGTTTGCCGATTTTAATAACGACGGGAAGATCGACGTCGTGACTTCCTCACTCGGTGGGGCGCCGGAGCTTTGGGAAAACATCAGCCCGAACCAAAACCACTGGATCATTTTCAAGCTGCGCGGCGCGAAGAGCAATCGCGATGGAATCGGCGCGCGCATCCGCGTCGGAAATCAGGTCAACCATATGACCTCGTCCGTCGGATACGCATCGTCGAGCCATTTCGGGATTCACTTTGGCCTGGGGCCCATGCACATTATCCCCGAAGTCGAGATTCGCTGGCCCAGTGGGAAGCGGCAGGTCCTGCGGAACGTCAGCGCGGATCAGGTCCTGCAAGTTCGCGAGCCGGAGTAGCGGTCGAACGGCGCGTCCAGCCGCACGTTCACAAAAGCCCTGGGAGCCGTCGGCACGTTCCACTTATTGGCACACGACGTCCATGTCGGTGATTTTCCAGTTTGGGCGTGTCTTTTGCCAGACCGTGAATATGACAAAAATGTCTTGGTTAGGCATCACCTCGGGAAAGATGACCCAATAGGCACCCGCCCCGGGTCGTAGCTTTCCGCGCAGGTACTCGCCGTACTTCGAACTAGCAGAGGCGCCGCTAAAGATCTGATCGAGCGAAGCAGAGTCCAGGCGGGCAACAAGGAAATGTTCCTTCTCCACGTCGTTCGCCGCTGCGCTGAGCCACTGTGGCGGCAGGCGATTCCAAGCCGTGAAGATCGCAGATGCCTGAGCTCCCTTCGGGAAATCCTTGGGTACGGCCATCAGGTTAGCCAGCAATGCGCTGAGAAACACCTGAAGGGCTTTTCTAGTGTTGCGATGTCGGTAGCTGTGTCCAACCCACGCATCGCTCGGTCCATCGCGACCATGAGCGCTCGCCGATTCGCTCCTCCCGGGGGGCATCGGACAAATCACCGGCAGGTCCACGTCGCTCCGAGCGTCCGCCGATCCACGAGCTTGCGATCCGAAGAGAATCACGCGCTGGGGCCGGAATTCGGCTACCAGCGCTCCGTAGCTACGCGCAGTGTTTCGTCACTCACCATCTGTTCCAAACCTCGACGGCGATTGTGGCATGCGGCAATGATCATGTCGAGCAAATACGCCTCATCGCGGCGCGACAGGGGGCGACGCCTGATCATTCCGGCGGGGGCGCGAGGTGAATCTGCTGCTTCAGCGCCTCGGATTCGCGCGCGCTCGCTTGGTGAAGTTTTTGGTACGCTGCGAACATCGGCGCGGCAAGCTTCGGCTCGCCGGACGCCACGTAGGCCCGCGCCAATTGGTAGTGCAGGCTGCCGTCCTGATCGGTCTTTAGGGCGGCTTCGAGGTGAGGGATGGCCTTGCGGCTTTGTCCTGTTTGCATGTACGCGCGCCCGAGATCGCCCTGCGCCTTCACGAGCAAAGGCTCGAGGCGCAGCGATTCTTCAAAATACGGGATTGCCTTCGCAGGCTGCTGCAGGTTCAAGAGCGCGTATCCCTTCAAGTAATTCAGATCCGCCGAGCCCGGCTGGTGAGCGAGGAACTTCGCGAGCAGCCGCTCAGCGCCCTGATCATCGTCGGTCTCGATGAGCGCGATTGCGAGCTTCTGTCCAATTTCAGGGTTCTGCTGCGAGAGATCATACGCTTTGCGCCACTCCGCCACGGCCGCCGGGTAGTCCCGCGCCTTCTCGTGCGTCTCGGCCAACAACTCGTGAAGCTGCGCCGAGGGAGGAAGCGACGTGAGATGAAGAAACGCCGCGAGCGCAAGCTGATCGTAAGCCTTCGATTTCCAGTAAAGGACCTCGGGAGAACGCGACGGAGCCGCAACAATTTGCCCGTAGCGGCCCGCCAGGAAAGCGCATTCCGTCGATTGGCGGGCGCAGTCCGGCGAATCCCGCTCGCGCTCCTGTTCGGTTTTGGCCCAGGCGGCATGTCCTGTCGCGGAGTAAATCTTTGCGAGGCCGGCGTGCGCTCCGGGGAAAGCGGGCATTTTGGCGAGCGCCTGGTGGTAGAGATAGAACGCGCTCGCATATTTCCCCGCCTTCGCGTTGGACTCGGCCACCAGCGCCAGCCACCAGGCCGAGCCGTAGGCGGTCTTCTGCAGCTCTGCAAAGCTCGCCTGCGAGAGCTGCTGATAGCAGAGACCGAGGCGATACCAAACTTCCGCGTCCTCGGGAGTCGCCTGAGAGAGCCTCTCGAATCGCTCGGCAGCGGCGTGGAACCGCCCCACGGCATACAAGGCTTCGCCGAGGTTTTCGCTGGCATCTGTGTTGGCGGGGCCGGCCCGCGCGGCTGCTTCGAGAAACGGGAGCGCCGCAGCGGGCTTTCCCAAGCTGAGGTAGGCGTAACCCAGATACAGCTTGGCCCCCACGTTTTGCGGATCGAGCCTTAATGCTTTCCTGAGCTGGCTTACCGCCTCCTGCTCGCGGCCTGCCATGTGAAGAGCAACGCCAAGATCAGCAACAATCCCGGGATTGGTTGGCAAAGATTTCGCGAGGGCTTGATACAGAGGAATGGCTTCTGCGTAGCGTCCCGCGGCCATGAGAGCCGTGGCTTGGTTGGATTCTTCGCCCAGGGTCGCCGATTGGGCGGCAAGAAGCGGGGCTACCGCCAGCAGCAGCGCGAGCCAAAACACGGTTGCCGCCGTTGCGGCGCAACCGGGAATCCGCTTTGAATGGGAAAAAGCCGCTCGCACCTGTTCCTCTCTTGGTTTTTACCATGCGGAAGGCGGAAGGGCAACGTCCGGGGAGCCGCGCGCGCGTTGAAGCCGTCGCGTAGATGTTCATGCTTCGGGGTATCGCGGAACGACATGAGTGGCTGAGCGAAGGATCGTAGTATTTCCGCTCTCAAGAAACTTCAGGCGGGAGCGGCCAAAAGGCCCGGGAAGCCGGAAGAAAGTGGCCCCGGGCGTAACACCGGGGTTAAGGACAGCGCCCCACATATTCTTGCCGCGCCCGCTTCGCGGGCTCAATCCGACGTTTACGGCATTATGGACCCGCCACCCGGCGACCGGACGCTTAGGTTAAACTTCGTGAGCCGAGTGAGGGTTTGCCACCGGAATACGGCAGGGCTAAGCGACCTGGCGGGCGCCATCCCCGTTGTCCTCGGTCGAGAGCAGGTTTCCGATAGATTCGCTCATGCGCAGAATCACGCCCGAATTCCACCAGTCGGCCCGCATCGCTCCCTGAATGGCCTGTACGTTTTCGCGGATCGCTTCCCACACTCGCGGCGAGGCGGTGAGGAACGCCTGCACGACTTTCGGGTCAAACTGGCTGCCGGCGGCGGCGCGAACTTCCGCGTAGGCGCGTTCGACGGGCAGCGCCTGGCGGTAGGGCCGGTCGGTGATCATGGCATCGAGCGTGTCGGCGACGGCAAAGATTCTCGCTCCAAGCGGAATTTCTTCGGCTTTGAGCCCGCGCGGGTAGCCGGCGCCGTCGTACCTTTCGTGATGCGACCGAACCATCTCTGCCGCCGCCCCGAGTTGCTCGAAGCGACGGAGGAGCTGATAACCGATCGTGGCGTGGGTGCGGACCACGTCCATCTCGGCGGAAGTGAGGCGGCCGGGCTTCAGCAGAATTTCATCCGGAATTCCGATCTTGCCCACGTCGTGCAGAAAGGCGCCGCGAGCCAAATCCTTCCAAAGCTTTCGCGAAACGCCCATCCGCTTCGCCAGCTCGAGCGTGTAAAGGGAGACGCGGTGGGCGTGTCCGGCCATCTCGTGGTCGCGGAAACTCAGCAGCGCTCCCAGCGCCTCAATGGTGGCGTCCTGATGATTTCCCATCGAGGCCAAGGCGTTTTTCAACTGTGAACTTCGCTTGGCCGCGAGCTGCTGGTAGTGCTGGCTCCGCGTGCGCGCGCGGCGCTCCTGCGCTTTCTTCAGGCACGCTTTCCGGACGCTCGCCAGCAGGGAAGGGAGATGCAGCGGCTTCACGAGGTAGTCGGCCGCGCCTTGCTTCATCGCCTCAACTCCCAGCCGCGCGTCGCCCTCGCCCGTCGCCACCAGAAATGCGGACTCGGGCCTCACTTTGAGACCTTCCTTGAGCACGGTCATGCCGGAGATACCGCGCATGTAGAGATCGGTGATCACGACGTCAAAACCTTCGCGCCGCAACCGTTCGAGCGCGTCTTCTCCGCTGCTGCAACTCTCGCAGGTGTATCCCTGCGGAAGCAGCGCATCGCCCATCATCAGGCAGACGCCGGGCTCATCGTCCACCAGCAGCACCCGGCCTCCGCCGTTCGCGTCAACGTGTGTCAATTGTCCCGCCGCCAATAGCGTGTCCTCCGGCTCTCGCTTGAAAGAGGTGATTCCCCCCTCCAAGCGTTTTATCGGCTGCTGGGCGCAGGGAAATGAGGCCCTCTTTCGATGCACAAATCGGATGCGGGAGCGGCGCAGATGAATCGGGAACATCCGCAAGCAAGAGGTGTCTATTCCTGTGTAGAACGGCGATGGCGTGCGGCGTTGAATGAATTAGGGCGTTCGTCGGGACGTTCCACCGCTGCGTCGCGTGTGCTCTGTTGGGGTGGTCCATCCGCGCCGCGGGAGGGCGCCTGCGATGTTCAACCAGACATTTACCGACCGCCCCAGCCGTCGGCCGAGTGCGCTCGGCGCGTCCAGATGGATCCTTGCTTACGGGATCGAGCTCGCGGCGGTGGGCGTTCTGCTGGTTTATCCGCTGATCTCGACAAACGCGCTGCCTAAAACGCAACGCGTCAACTTTCTCGCCGCGCCCGCGCCACCAGCAGCGCCTCCCGCGGCGACTCCGACGAGCCCTCCCGCTCATCGCGTTTCGTTAATGGAACTGCTGAGAGCGCCCACCGTCATCCCAAGATCTATCAAACAGATCAAAGAGCAACCCGAGCCGCCCTCTTACAACGGTTTCTCTGCAGCCGTACCGGGCGCTGTTCCGCACGGAGCGCCGTGGAGTGAAGCGGTCATTGGCCCGATCAAAACGCCGCCCCCGCCGCCTCCGCCGCACGAGCCAATACCTGCACCGCGGATTCGAGTCGGCGGCTCCGTCGAGGCGGCGAGAGCGATTTATCGCCCGATGCCCGCATATCCAGCGCTCGCCAGGATTGCGCGCGTGGAAGGGCTGGTTCGACTCGAGGCGGTGATCGGGAAAGATGGCGCCATCGAGAACCTTCGCGTAGTCAGCGGCCATCCTCTGCTGATTGCGGCGGCGTTGAACGCCGTCAAACAGTGGCGATACGAGCCGACGCTGCTTGACGGCGCTCCGGTGGAGGTGGTCACCGAGATCGACGTGAACTTCACTCTGTCCGAGAATTGACCGGCGCTCGCGCGGACGCCTTCCGCTTAGCCGCGGTTATCAGGTGCGGGAAAACCTCTGTCATTCTGAGGAGCCGCAGGCGGTCCTGAGCGAAGCCGAAGGAAGAATCTCCGTAGTTGTTTGCTTTTAATTACGAAGATTCTTCGCTGCCGTGGAAACCGCCAAACGAAACCCTCACCCGGCTCGCACCGCTCGCCACCCTCTCCCCTGGGAGAGGGCTTGTAGTTCTTGGGCTGGTCAGACCTCTCCCTAAGGGAGAGGGTGCCCGAGGGACGAGGGCGGGTGAGGGGTGATTTTCATGGCACATGGCGAGCCGGGAGGTCGTGGCGCCTTCGCTCAGAATGACAGGTCGAAGAGCCTTTTTCCGCAGCCTGTTGGTACTCCGCGAGTTGTGTCGCGAAGCGCGGCTACGCGGTGCGGTCTGCCGGCGAGGAGTATGCGCTTTGCGATGCGGCTCGCGCTGTTTTGCGCAGCACCGCGATTTCCGCCGGCGCGAGTCTTCTCCACTTACCCACTTCGAGTCCCTCAAGCGTCAGTGGACCGATCGCGACGCGCACGAGCTTCAGCACCTTGTACCCGACGGCCTCAATCATCCGCCGCACTTCGCGGTTCTTGCCTTCGGTGAGCACGATTTCGAGCCACGTGTATTTGCCGCGGTCTTCGAGGCGCCGCACGCGCAGCGGCTTTGCCAAATCGCCACGTTTCAGCTCGAGGCCGC
>JBOGKE010000026.1:0-11496 GCA_050745265.1 Terriglobia bacterium | reverse complement strand
TAGATAAAATGAGTCTGGATGATTCCGCGTCTGGCCGGTGGACATCGCCCGACCCGCTGGCTGGGGCAGACCTTAGCGCCTGCGAATAAAGGAAATGAGACTGAATGATTCAACGGAGGGCCGCTGGCTGTCGCCGGACCCGCTGGGCGGGGACATTCCGAATCCGCAGTCCCTCAACCGCTACGCCTACGCGCTGAACAACCCGACGACGCTCACCGACCCCAGCGGGCTGGATGCGAACGGATCGACGAACTGCGTGCCCAACTCTTCCGGAGGGGTGACCTGCTCGGGGCCTACCACAGCGACGGTAACGGCTCTCGCCCTACCACCCGTCATCAACCCGTGCGCAATGACGCCTCCGGCGTCGTACGGGGGACCCCCTTCGTGCGTCCCCGTCTTCTACTTTGGGGGGACACTTTCTGTGACCTCCTCCGGAGCCCCAAGCGGAGGCGGCACGCCGGAACCGGCGCCCAAGCCCACGCCACCGGGCTTGCAAGTGTCGACGATAAAGCTGATCCGGAGTTTCAATCAATGCGCTGCAAATTTTGCCGACAAGTACAGCATCGCATCGCTTTTGCATGCCAACAAAAGCGCTGTGGCTAATGCGCTTCTTGGCAGTACGAGCGCCGCCGCAAGCCATATGCTGTTTGGGGCGCATCCGCGGGAGTACGTGCCGGCCGGAGCCAGCTTGGCTGCCGGAGTCAAGGCGGGTGTTGCACTTCGCGCGGGCGCCACCCAAGCCGGCGCAATTCCGATTGACCAAGGGTTTCAATCGATATTCACGACGATCGCGCCGACGACGCTTGGCCAAACTGCGGCGGGGAAGTTTCTAACGGGTGCAGCCGCACAGACCGGGGAACTCTTGGACGCCATCCTACCGTTTCAGGTCGCCTATGACGAAGCTTTGTACGGAGCTGGCGAAGCGGGGTGCACGGCGGGGGCACTAGGTTGGTGACGGGATGAATGATGCTCAACAATCGGTAGGAGGCATAAGGCACGTGCTCTCGTTCCATCTTATCAAGCCAGAGTATTGGGATAGATACAAGTATCTTCGCGGCGGGCTGGCTTGGGGGATGATCATCTGTTCGATTGGCTCAGCAGTTAACTGGTCCAACTGGGTCAAGGGTACTGTACATCTCGATTTTCCGGTGTTCCTGACATTGGGCGCGCTCACCATTCTTATCATCGTGCCGAAGAAATGGGAGTTGATAACGTGGTCCGTGGGCGGGGTCTTCGTCCTGTCGATTCTAGCGACCCTCTTGCGGAGGATGAACATGGCGCTTGGTCTAGAGGTGATGGCTGTGACGGGCACAGCTTACTTTATCATGCTGTACGTCAAGCAGCGACTTGATAGATAGTTCGAAGGATCGGGCAGGCAGCCGTAAGGGGTGGGCGGCGCACATGCCCCGGTTGGACGGGTCTACGATCCGCTGGCGAAGAGCTGTTGTGTTCTGCTTAATGCCTACTGACGGAGGGGAGCAAGCGGCCTGTCGCAAGGGTGGCGGAAAAACCGTCCCATTTATCCCATTTGTCTCAAAAATCTCAAAGTGGGGTAGTGTGCTTTTTGGCGTGTGGCGACGACACCGCGGTTTATGTGGGGGTTCCGGGAGCCTCTCGCACGCCGGCGGCATCCGCTGGCCCGCCACCAAGCAGTCCTGGCAGGACAAAGCCCCGATTTCGGGGATCGGCAGGCCCGTCGGGCGCTCCGACCGCCAGGCTAATGCCCCGCTAACCTGGCTTCCGTTTTGTGGCAAGGCGTTGATTTTGAAGCACATTAGTGGGTTCCGTTCGCATTAAAATCCGCACCGTCTAACCTGCCAAAACCGCCATTCAGCGCAAAACGCTTAGCCGGAGCTAGTTGGAATCCTATAATCACGATGAGCGGGTAATCCTGGGAATCGCTTATCCGCCCGCGTTAGGCGTGAGATCACGCTCGGCTCCGGCGTGCCGAGGACTCGGTCCGTCGGCCCGGCTTCCTCGTGGCGCAGGGCGCCGGGCTAAGGCTCGGCCTGCAAGACGCTCCTGGAGATCATCGTTGGACGACGGGCGAGGTCCGAAGCGAGGTTCTGCTGTCCGAGGTTAAAATTTTGTAAGACGGGGTAGCCGCCAGTTCCGTTCGGTGGTATATTTTTCGGGCGCCAAAAAGGACCCTGCACCACGTTCCACGCTGCCCCTGGGTGAGCGGAATCTGAGAACTCAAAATCTGAGGAGGTAACTACCAATGCCAAGAGTCAAAGGTCAGCGGCTCATGAAGCATTTTGATAGCGCCCTGTGTTCTGTCGCCGGCGCGGCGTTTGACACGATCCAGTACTTCAACAAGTACGCTCCGAATCCAAGCTTCACGCCCAAATGGTCAGACAAGCCGCTGCTGAAGTCGTGGCAGAAGACCCGGCCGCAACTCGGCTGGCCGCGCGAGACGGACTCACTGTGTCCGGGCTGCGTCAAAGACGCACGGGACCGGATCCTGAGCGGCGATCAGAACGTTGACTCGCTGCTCAACGAAAAAGTGGGAGAGATTAAGGCTCAGATCATCGAGCGGGACGGGCAGGTATGGATGGTGAAAGATTGCCCCATCCACGGCCATTACGAGGACATGATGGCGGTGGACGTGAACTTCCTGAAATGGATCGAGAAGAATTTTCCCGGCCGTGATATCCGAGCCCACAACGACAAGGACCTGCACAACCACGGATCGAGCACCATCAAGCACGGCCGCGGGTCCGTGCTGACTGTGGACCTGACGAACCGCTGCAACATGATGTGCGACCCGTGCTTCATGGACGCGAACCAGGTCGGATTTGTGCACGAACTGCTGTGGGAAGACATCACCGAAATCCTCGATAACGCCCTCAAAATCAAACCGCGGCGTCAGATGTCGGTGCAGTTCTCGGGCGGCGAGCCCACGATGTCGCCGTATTTCATCGATGCGGTCCGCTACGCGCGGAAGATCGGCTATAACAGCGTGCAGGCGGCCACCAACGGCATCGAATTCGCCAAGAGCAAGGAATTTGCGCGCCGCGCCTTCGAGGCCGGCCTTCGCTACGCTTACCTGCAGTTCGACGGCATCGGGAACGACGCCAACGCTCACCGCCAAGTTGGCAATCTGTTCGATGTAAAGCTGAAGGCTATCGACAACATGCACGAGGCGGGCATCGAGATCATCCTGGTGACGACGCTCGTGAATGGAGTGAACAACGACCAGGTCGGGCCGATCATCAAGTTCGCTCGCGAAAATCCGAAGAAAATCGCGTTCGTTTCCTTCCAGCCGGTTTCGTTTACCGGCCGCGATGAAGACATCACGCCCGAGCGCCGGCTGCGCCAGCGGTATACGCTTTCGCACATGGCGATGGACGTGAAGAAGCAGCTCGGCATCACCGAGCCGACGCGCGACTGGTTCCCGCTTTCGCTCTTCAGCTCGTTTGCCGACTTCGCCGACGTGGTGCACGGGCCGGAGTCGCAGTGGGGCATGGTAAGCTGCGGCTGCCATCCCAATTGCGGCATCGGCACGGCGCTGATGATCAACAAGGAAAACGGCGAGTGGGCGCCGGTGCCCGAGTTCCTTAGCGTGCCGGGGCTCATCCACGATATGCAGATGATTACCGACGCGGGCCGCGGGCGCGCGTTCTCCAACTTCATGATGGTGCTCGCGCTGCTCAAAAACTTCACTCCGTCCAAGGCACCGAAAAGCCTGGCGCTGGTCGACATCCTCAGGAAGTTCGACAAGTCGTTCGCGCTGCGGGGCGAGGACAAGGCCAAGAAGCTCTACGGCGACTCGAGCCCGGACCGGACGTACGAGGATGCGCTGAAGCGCCGGTCGGATCCTTGGAACTTCCTTTTCATCGCGGGCATGTGGTTCCAAGATCTGTTCAACTACGACTTCCGCCGCACCGAAATGTGCATCATCCCGTATGCCACGCAGCAGGGCGAAATTTCCTTTTGCGCGTACAATACCGGCATCGGCTGGCGCAAGATCATCGAGAACATGCACAAGAACGCGACGGTTGCGGAGTGGTACAAAACGCACGGCAAGCACGAAATCTACGCGCGCGGCAAGTCCGTGAGCCTTGAAAACTACGAACACGCGCTTCATGTGGACGCGGAAGACGCCGCCCGCGTTCGGGAGCGCGAGCACGACATTCCCATGACCGCCGCGGAAGAAGATCGCGCGCGGCGCAAGACGGCGTGGGAAGCCCAGCAGGTAAAGCAGCTTTACGAAGAGCTGGTCCTCAAGAAGGCGGCGCCCGAGCTCGTCACCATCGGGAACGCTAAAGGCGCGCCCACTCCCCAACCCGAGCCGGAAAAGGTAACGGTGTAGGCTTGCATCTTTCAGCTCGATCTTGAATATCGAATCTTGAATTTCGAAACTTCGACGAACTCCAGGCCGTGCCTCAGTACAACGGGGCACGGCCTTTTTTCATTTGCAGTCGCCCGGGCGACGGGGCGCTTGTGTCGAACGCGCTGACCCGTAGCTAGGGAAGGGCGACGTTCTATACTTGTATAGCAAACGCCTATGCTCGCGATACGCCTGCCACCGTCCATCGAAAAGCGTCTGGAGCGGCTCGCTCGCCGCACCGGGCGCACCAAGAGCTACTACGCTCGTGAGGCCATCCTGGAACATCTGGGAGACCTTGAAGACCTGTACCTGGCCGAACGCGCGCTGGAACGCATCCGCGGGGGCGAAGAGCGCACCGTCTCGCTCCGGCAAGCCGTGAAGCGTCATGGCCTGGAGCGTTGAACTCGCGCAGTCGGCGGAGCGGGAACTCGCCAAGCTCGACCCGCAACACCGGACGCGAATCCTGAAGTATCTTCGTGACCGGGTTGCGAAGCTCGATGATCCGCGTAGCCTTGGAGAGCATTGCGAGGCTCTCGGCTCGGAGAGTTCTGGAAATGTCGCGTGGGAGATTACCGGCTCATCTGCCAAATCGAAGACGACCGGCTGGTAGTGCTGGTTCTCCGGTTGGGAGATCGAAAGGAAATCTACCGGTAGTTACCGGCCGCTGGCTGGCGCGCACATTACGTATTGTGCCATGTGGGTGGACACTGGGAGCGTGTGGCGCAGAGTTGTGCTTGGTAAGCCATGTTTCACAAGAGACGATCTGAAGCAACTGGTCGAATCTGCTTGCCGACCCTTGGAAACCGAGAATACCTACCTTAAGACGTGTTTTACGAGCGCGGGTGGCACAGTTTGATTGCACCCGGCCAGCTTCTCCGCGAAGATCGTGTATACGGGGAGGACTTCATAAGCTTGAACCAACGGAGCTCGCCAACGTGCCGGCGCCCGGCATTGCCGCGCTCGTTTCCGATCGTGAACTCCCGTCCAGACAATCCTGCTCATCTCGCTGGCTGACGCTCGCGTCGAGACGCCGTCGAGATCAAGAACGAGAATCGTGTAATGCCGACCTTCGGTTTTCTTGAAACGCTCGGGCAAGACATACGGTACGGTTTTCGCCAGTTGCGGCGGAATCCCGGGTTCACCGCCGTAGCCGTCGTCACGCTGGCGCTGGGGATTGGCGTCAACACGGCGCTCTTCAGCGTGCTCAATGGGATTTTCCTCCGTCCACTGCCGGTTCGGGATCCGGGTCAGCTCGTAGAGCTTGCGTTCGGGCAGCGCGGCGCTTTCGGTGAGTTCAACTTCTCCTACCCCGATTTCCGCGACATCCGCGAGCAGGACAGCAGCTTCACGGGCATGCTCGCTTACCGCGTCGGCTTTGACGGTTTGAGCGACGGGCGGAGCGTGGGCCGGGTGACAGCGAGTTTCGTCACCGGCAACTACTTCACGCTGCTTGGGCTGAAACCCGCGCGAGGCCGGCTGATTCTGCCGTCGGAGGGAAACATCTCGGGATCGAATCCGGTGCTCGTGCTTGGCTACGATTACTGGAAGAGCCGGTTCACCGGCAATCCGGACGTGATCGGAAAACAAGTGAGCGTGGACGGACGCGCGATGACGATTGTGGGCGTCGCCCCGAAAGGCTTTCGCGGCCTATTGAGCATTGTCGAAATGCAGGCATATTTGCCGCTCAACATGGCAGGCCTCATGGGGCGCGGAACGCGCTGGTTCACCGAGCGTGATACGCACGACCTGTTCGTGCTCGCGCGGCTCAAGCGCGGGCAGAGCGTCGATCAGGCGCAGGCCGCGCTGGACGTGATTGCCGGGCGCCTTTCTCGCGAGCACCCGAAGACCGATGCGGGGGCCACACCGCGCGTTTTTCCCCAGCGCGAGGCGCGGCTCAGCCCCCAGCCGCAGCCGGGCCACTACAACCGCGAAATGGTCGCCTTTGGACTGTTTTTGGGATTGGCCATCCTGCTGCTCCTGCTCGCGTGCTTTAACGTCGCCAACATCCTGCTTGTACGCGCGACCGCGAGAGAGCACGAGATGGCCGTCCGCTCGGCGCTCGGCGCAGGGCGCGGCCGCGTCAGCCGCCAGGTGCTCACCGAGAGCCTGCTGCTGGCATTTCTCGGCGGCGGCGCAGGAATCGTCCTCGGGATCTGGGCCAGCGCCGTCCTCAGCACGATCCATTTCAATATCGGAATTCCGTACCAACTCGACTTCGGCTTTGATTGGCGCGTCGCGGCGTACACCATTGCCGCGATCATTGCCGCGGGAATCATTGTCGGGATCGGCCCTGCAATTCGCGCGGCGCGCGCGCGTCCGGGCGAAGCGCTGCACGATGGAGGCCGCACCGTGGCCCGCGGCCGCCATCGGCTGCGCAACGCGCTGGTGGCGGCCCAGGTGGCCGCCTCGATCGTCCTGCTGATCGCCGCCGGGCTGTTCACGCGCAGCCTCGCGCAAGTTCAACATATCGACCTCGGCTTTAATCCCAGCCACGTCCTTAACCTCTCGATGAACCTGCACGACGCGGGTTACAGCCAAGCGCAGGGCAGGGAATTTTACAAGGAACTTCTCGCGCGCGTCAGGGCGCTGCCCGGCGTTCGGTCCGCAAGCCTCGCTGCGCTGATTCCGTTGGGCGTCGGCGAAAACGACGATGCGATCTACATCGAGGGGCAGTCTCGCGTTCCCGGACGCCCGGCAACGCGACTCTTCGACAATCAGGTTTCGCCGGGCTATTTCGAAGCGATGCAGATTCCCATCCTGCGCGGGCGCGCGTTCACCGAGGCCGATAACCAATTGGCGCCGCTCGTCGCGCTGATCAACCAGGCGATGGCTCACCGCTTCTGGCCGAATCAAGACGCGCTCGGCAAGCGGTTCAAGGTCGACAGCGAATCGAATCCGTGGACGACCGTGGTGGGGATCGCAAAGGACGGCAAATATCGCAGCGTGGTCGGCGCGACGCCACCCTACTTCTATCTCCCACTCGCGCAGGATTACTCCGCCGTAGAGACGCTCGAGGTGCGCACCGCTCTCGCTCCAGAAAGCGCGGCCGGCGAGATCGAGCGGCAGATTCACGAGCTCGCGCCCGATTTGCCTCTCTTCGACATCCAGACGATGGAAGAGTCGCTGAATAATCCCTACGGTCTGCTTGATTTCCACCTGGGCGCGGGCATCGCCGCCACGCTGGGATTGCTCGGACTGATCCTCGCCGTGATTGGCGTGTACGGAGTCGTTTCATACGCGGCCAGCCGGCGCACACACGAGATTGGGATTCGCATGGCGCTTGGAGCGCAGCCGGGCGATATCTGGAAGATGGTTTTCAAGCAAGGCCTGGTTGTGGTGGGCGCGGGAGTGATCGCGGGATTGCTGCTCGCCGGGGGCGCCGCGCGCCTGCTGTCCGGTTTCCTCTTCGGCGTGAGCGTCTATGATCCGCTGACGTTTGCCGGGGTCGCCGTGCTTCTGTCGGTTGTGGCGCTTCTCGCGTGCCTCATCCCCGCCCGCCGCGTGGCAAAAGTACATCCCATGGATGCGCTGAGATACGAATGACCCCCCTCCGGCTTTTACACTCTCCTCGGCGGCGCGGCGCCCGCGCTGTTCGCAAACGAGACCTTCACCGACTTAATTTCGTAAGGCCCGATCGGAACGCTGATCTGCCTTCCATCCGTTCCCAACGAAAGCGAACCTTCTTCCTGCTCCATGAGACTCGTCTGCGCTGCCTTTGTCGCGGCCGCCGGCAGCCGGAGCCGCACCTGCGACTGTTTGCCTTCGAACTCGAAGAAGCGGAAGACGACGGCATCGTCATCTTCGGCTTTTTTGATTGCAGTGAGGATGACGTTTGCCGGATCGATCTCGACGAACGAATGAGAAGGGGGCAGAGCGCCTGCGTGCGCTTCGGTTGCGCGGACGAGGAGAGGATAATTCAACTGGTAGCCTTGAAATTGCGTTCCCGCTTCTTTCCAATCGCCCGCGTGCGGGTACAGCGAGTAGGTAAAATCGTGCGGCCCCTGGTCGGCGATCGGGTCGGGCGAAACTGGCGAACGCAGCAGCGTGAGGCGCAGCGTGCCCGGTTCGACGGTATCGTAGCCGTACTTGCAAGCGTTGAGCAGGCTGAAGCCCCGGCCGCTCTGGGAAAGGTCTCCCCAGCGCTGCGCGCAAACCTCCCATTCGGCGCCCGCACGTTTGTTCTCAGGAGTTTCAGGTTTTCCAACTGTACTATAAGTAGCAACCCGTTCAATACTGCCGTAAGGAATTTCGTAGCTCGCCTTTTCCGGCGAAACGTCCAGGGGAAATGCAACTTTCAGCATGATGTGCTGCTCGCGCCAATCGGCGTGCATGTGCACGTCAGCGCGCGGAACGTCGGGATACATGCAGATTTCCTGGACGAAAGAAGACTTCTGGAAGTGCTTTTTCACCCGGATCACGGCGCGAACCGGCGTATTCTCGACCAGCTTCACTTCATCGGCCTGGAGCAGCTCGGTTTTCGTCTGGTCATAAGGCCAGCCGATGTTCCAGGCGTCATACTGCCTCGGCTTGTCAACGAATGTTTCGAGCACGTTCCCCTTTGCGCCCGAACGAAGGATATTCCTGCCGTCCTTTTTGCTGATCAGGCTCGTGATGCAGCCGGTCGCTTGATCGACAGTCAGCCGCAGATGTTCGTTTTCCATGGTGAGGCCGTTCACGCGAAGTTCGGAAGCGGCCTCGCGCGGGCGCGCAGCCGCGGCGGCGCGGAACACCTTGTATCCAAGGGCCGGCACGCCGCGCGCAAGGAAACGCACCCTTGCCGTGTGCGTAGAATCGTCGCGCGAAATCTCGGCTGAAGGCATCACGTTGCCCTGCGAGTCGACCACCTCCACCTTGCCGCCGCCGAGCGAGCGCGGGAATTGTACTTCGGCCTCGGCCACGTCGCTCCGCGACCAGCTTAGCGGATTGAACGCCACCACGGGGACGCCCGGTCCCGTGGTCCCGATGCGGTGAGTAAGACCACGGAGCGACGCGTCGAGCTCGGGCAGGCAGGCATCGCGCACGAACTCGAGACTTTCCGCCTCGTCCTCGTAATTCACGTGAATGCCCGAGCCGGCCATCATGTCGTGAAATTGATTGAAGCAGACGCGCCGCCAGGAGTCTTCGAACTTCTCCTGCGGATAGCGGCGTCCGTCGAGCATGGCGAGCGAGCAGAATTTCTCCGAGTTCAGGACCAGCACTTCGCTCTCTCGCATGCGCCGCTTGCTTTCCGCCTGGGTTGTGTAGGTGCCGCGGTGAAACTCGAGATAAAGCTCATCCTTCCAGACGGGAAGGTCGAGCGAAGCGCTGGCCACTTCATCGAAGAATTCCTGCGCGGTTGAAAACTTGAGCGTCGGGAACGCCGCCCGGGGCGACTTCAGCCAGCGCATCGCGACGTCGAGCATCTGGCGCGTGGGCCCACCGCCGTGATCGCCCATGCCAAACAGCAGCATCTGCTGTTTGAAGCCGGAGCACAGCGGCGTATCGTCGGCGACGTATTGCGAGCACGTTACGGGGCTGATGCTGTTTCCGTAACCGTGCGGGAAATAGGTGAGCACGCGGCTGCCGTCGGGCGATTCCCAGTGGAAGAGCTTATACGGCATTTTGATCGTATCGTTCCACGACATCTTCTGCGTCACGAAGTAATCGATGCCCGAGCGCTTGTAAATCTGCGCCAGTTGCCAGCTATAGCCGAACGAATCGGGGTTCCATCCGATTTTCACGTTCACGCCGAACTTCTGCTGGAAATAACGCTTGCCGATGAGAATCTGGCGCGCCAGCGATTCGCCGCACGGCATGTTGAGGTCGGGTTCCACCCACATGCCGCCCACCAGCTCCCACTGGCCGTTCTTCACGCGCTGCTGAATCTGCTTGAATTCCTGCGGATAATACCGTTCGAGCCAATAGAAATCCTGCGCGCTCGACTGCGCGTAAAAGAATCCGGGGTGAGCGAACTCGTCCTGGAGTTCGAGCACGGTGCCAAACGTGTTGCGCACCACCTCGACGGTTTCGGGCCACGGCCAGAGCCACGCCATATCGATATGCGAGTTGCCGACGGCGCGGATAGTGAATTGCCGGATCCATTCGGCGAGCGGCTGCATCTTTTCGTCCGCGGCGGCGAGCGATTGATCGAAGCTCTTCTGGTCGCCTTGGTCGAGCGCATTGAAGTTGATGGCCTTCACGGCAGCGGCCAATTGAGCGTCACGATCGCGTTTGCCGTCCTCAAAGCCTTTCGAAGCAGAATCGACGCACAGGATTTCGTTCATAAGCAGCTCGGGAGTAGATTGGCCGGCCGGATACTCCACTTCGAGCCGCGCAACGACGGTGCCGGGAGCGGGCGAGTAGGCGGCAATCAGATGCTTCTCGCCTGGCTTCGCAGCATTGGTCAGCAGGATCGGCTGCTGCGTGTTCGACGGTGTCATCTCTACCATCGAGCCGTTCGAGAAAACACGGATGGGTCCGCGGCTGCCGCCAAACACCCGGAGATCGAGCCGCACCGGCAGACCTTGAATGCTGTAGCCGCCCATCTTCTGCGGGATTTCGACCCATTTGCGGAACCACATTCCGCCTTCGCCCTGCGGCGCCGACCGCCGCTGGCCTCGCCGGAACGGCGGGACCGCCGTCCAATCGGAATCGTTGAGATTGGGGTCTTCGGGATGGGGCAGGTCGTCGGGATGCGATTTCCAGCCCGTCAGCTCCATTCCCGTCATCGCTTCGAGGCGCAGGATTTCAGCGCCATAAGGGCCGCTCGCGGCATTCCGCCGGCCGAAAAATCTCTGCGCGCCTCCCGGCAGCGGGGCGCCATCAGCGGAAAAGAGATTCTCCGCGAGAAACGTAGCGGCGGACATTTGAAAAAACCTGCGACGGTTGAACATAACCATGGTTCGTATCCTCCCTAGCGGAGCGGTTGCGGGGCAAATAATCTGAATCCAAGCCGAGCATGAAAATATAACACAAAAGCCGAGCGGCGCCGTTGGAAGGCCAAAGGCAACGCGTTGATCCCGGCGCCAACCTGATCGGGTGAACTAATCCGCCTGATTGCGGGGCATTCCGCGCGAGAGGCACAGGCGCAACGGCGGAGGCAAAGAGACTCTCGGCGCGGCGGGGGCTTACGCCGTCGGACCGCCATCGCCTGCCCTGAAAAGTTCGGCCGAAGGCGGCGTATC
>JBOGKE010000025.1:0-3625 GCA_050745265.1 Terriglobia bacterium | reverse complement strand
TGGCCCGTCCCGGTAACCGGCAGGCGAGCGAAGCGAGGCCAAAGGCTCAGACCTTTTTCGGCCCCAACGTGTAACTCGATGAAAGTGAATGCAATAGACTGCGATTACACTTTTGGGAGAGGAACCGAATAGTAATAATATACCTCGCAGGACAACGAGCTCAGATTCGACGCGGTGCCCAACTGGATCATGGCCGGCTGCAGCCGGTTGTTATACGTGTAGGTCTCGATATAACCAGAGCAGCCCGTTCCCGTGCACCCGTCCGTCAGCGTGCTGATCGCGCCCCAGGGCGTGTACGTGAATTGGCCCAGGATCGCCGGATGGTATTCGTCGACCGTGCAACTGTTCACCTGCGTCACCCGCTCGGCGGCGTTGTAGGTGGTCGTGATGTGGCAATCGCCGTTCGAGGGCGTCAGATAGTCGGTCAGGTCGCCCGCGAGATCATACTTGTACTGGCTGGGCGCGAGGGAGGAACTTGGACAATCGTAGGGCGTGCACTGCCAGAAATCAGCCGGGCGGCCCATCAGGTCGTAATCCTCGACCGTGGCCGTGAGCGGCGCGCTGCTCGGCCCGGTGATCGTGTGCGTCAGCCGGCCCAGCGTGTTCTTGAGCGTCCCGCTCGACCAACTCCCGAGCGTGACGGAGGGCTCGTCGTAAAAGTATGTCGCGGTCGGCGTGGGGTCAGAATAGACTTTCGACCTGAGCCGGTTGAGCGTGTCGTAATAATAGGCCGTGCTGGTGGTATCGCTCGGGTTCGTCTGGTTGGCGGTCGGGCGCGTGCGGCTGATCATGTTCCCGTTGGCATCGTAGGTATACGTGGTGGTGCCCGATTCGGGATTGGTCGCGCTCAGGAGCCGCCCGAGACTGTCATAGGCAAAAACTCTCGTCTGGCTGCTCTGGGTCACACCGTTTTCTTTGGCAGCAGCTTGCCGGCCCACATGGGCGTATACAGCTACGATGGTAGCCTGGCACAGCCCCTCTTCGAAGGCGGCTATCTGCGCAACAACTTCCGATTCGCCAAATCACAACACCGGCAGGCTCTGATCAGTTATAAGCAGACGATTCAGAAGGCGTTCGGCGATGTCTCCGATGCGCTGATCGCCTATCAAAAATATCACCAGGTTCTCGCGCGCCAGCAGGAATCTGTGCGCGACCTTCGGCAAACCGTTCGCGTGTCGCTCATGCGCTACCGCGGAGGCACGGCCACCTATCTTGACGTGCTCGACAGCCAGCGCTCGTTGTTCAGCGCTGAGCTTACCGTGGCGCAGGCGCGGAACCACGAATACCAAAGCCTTGTAGAACTTTATAGGGCGCTCGGAGGCGGGTGGCAAGCTTAAGGGAGGACGAAAAATGATCACAACGGTTCAAGAGCATCAAACGGCCGCCGCAAAAATCCGAGCTTCGAAGGCTGCTCCCAGGCATAAAAGGCAAAATGAGACAGCCTACCGGGATTACCGGCTTTTCGAGACGGAAGACAACAAAACTCTCGCCGCGGCGCGGATGATCTTAGGTTTTCTGTTTTTCGTTCGAGGATCCCAGGGGGTGTTGGGGTGGTTCGGGGGCGCGGGGATTCACGACCTCAACTCTTTGTTGCGGCTGGTGAGCCTTTCTGCGCCGCTGGTTTTAGTGGCGTCGCTCATCAGCTTCTTGGCCGGGATCGGCCTGATCGCGGGGCTGTTCACTCGGATTGCCGGCGTTTTGGTTGTCGTGGATACCGCTTTCAGCGTCCTTGTCGGACTCGTCGATCCTCGTCTCTTTTTAGATTGGTCGATAACTCAGGGAGGCGCCGGCGTCGAGTACTATTTGCTGGCCCTCGCGCTGGGCTCGATTCTGGCCGCAAGAGGCGCTGGCGCATTCTCGTTGGATCGCCTCCTGCTTTTTCGGAGTTTCCGCCGCGCTGATCGGCGACTCACAAACTCAATCGCTATCCGCGAAGGAGACTTGGTCGACCAACCAGCCATGGAGGATGGACGGTTGTCCCATCCGTCCGCCGAGCCCGCCGGACCGGGCAAACGAGGAGAAATGTCGCGCCAGCTCAAGCGCCGGCCGCGCTCAGTGGTAACAGGGCGCCTTGAGTCCCAAGGCAGTAAAGGAATTCAAAGGAGGAACGAAATGATTGGACAGGCTGATCACGCCGGCAGCTTCACGCTGCGTGGCACATCGACGACCATGAAACGCATGGGCTATGGCGCCATGCAACTGGCTGGACGAGACGGGAACAAGTTGGTATGGGGACCTCCACGAGATGTCGATGGAGCGATTGCTGTTTTGCGTGAAGTCGTTGCCAGCGGTGTAAATCATATCGATACTGCTGATTTTTATGGTCCCCATATCACGAACCAGATCATACGAAAGGCGCTGTCTCCCTATCCCGACGATTTGGTTATCTCTACCAAAGTCGGCGCCCGACGCGGTGATGATGGATCTTGGATTCCGGCCTTCTCGCGCGAAGAGCTGACTGCGCAGGTTCACGACAATCTCCGCAATCTGGGTAGGGACGGGCTCGACGTGGTCAACCTGCGCGTGGGTGGAGTGATGGAACCGTCGGAAGGATCGATCGCGGCGCCGCTCACGGTTCTCGCGGAGCTGCAGCAAAAGGGCTTGGTGCGTCATATCGGGCTGAGCAACGTGACGCCGGCGCAGGTCGCAGAAGCACGACGGATCGCTCCGATTGTGTGCGTCCAGAACCAGTACAACTTGGCACATCGAGCCGACGACGCCTTGATCGACGATCTTGCCCGCGACGGCATCGCCTATGTTCCATTCTTTCCACTCGGCGGCTTCACCGCGCTGCAGTCGGCTATGTTGTCTGACGTCGCCGCGCGCCTCAAGGCCACGCCGATGCAGCTTGCGCTTGCCTGGCTTGTCCAGCGCTCGCCCAACATCCTGCTGATCCCCGGAACATCTTCCATCGAGCATCTTCGCGAGAATCTTAAGGCTTCGATGCTGCAGATTCCCTCTGAAGTTCTTACCAAGCTCGACTCAATCAATCTACATGAAAAGGAGGTTTAACATGCGTGTTTCGTTACAGGTGCAACAGGGTTTGTCGGTTCCACTGTTGTTCGAGAGCTGATCGACGCAGGACATCGCGTCCTTGGACTAGCGCGCTCCGACGCTGGGGCGAAGTCCCTTTCCGCGGCAGGAGTACATCGTGGTTCGCTCGAAGAACTTGAGAGTCTGCGCAGCGGTCGGGCGGGGTGGCGCGCCATCCAACGTTCCCTGCCCGTTAGCCCAGCGCTTCGATGGCGTGCCGGCGGCGGTCAGAGCCCGCGAGCGCGACGGAAACAACCGCTGGTCCGAGGTGAGCAGCATCGAGCCGGCGCACTGCGGCTCGGGCGAGGGCGGTCGAAGCGCGCGCTGCGGCGGGCTCCAGCCGAGCCCTTTCAGGGGCTGAACGGGCTGGGGCCGGAGGTGGTCCAGGGGCTGCGCTTTATCTCGAGTGACATGTGGAAACCCTACCTGGACGTCATCGCGGCGCAGGCGGGACAAGCGCTGCACGTGCTGGACCGCTTCCACATTACGAGGCACCTGAACCAGGCGGTGGACCAGGTACGGCGGGCGGAAAGCGTGCGACTGCGCACGGTGGGCCGCGCCGCCGCGCAGCCACTCAAGCACACCCGTTGGA
>JBOGKE010000024.1:0-16710 GCA_050745265.1 Terriglobia bacterium | reverse complement strand
ATTCTCGCCAACGAAGAGATGCACACGGACTTGATGGACCTCGATTCGGCGCTCAATTCGGGCGCGATGGCGCTGTTCGGCGAGAAGTACGGCGACCAAGTCCGTGTGGTCTCGGTGGCCGACGGATCGTTCTCGAAAGAGCTCTGCGGTGGGACGCACGTCCGCCGCACCGGCGATATTGGACTATTCAAGCTGATCTCCGAATCGAGCGTTTCCGCCGGCACGCGCCGCATCGAGGCCATTACCGGCACAGGGGTCCTTGAAAATCTCCGCAAAGCGAGCGAGACGCTGGCGCTACTTGGCGCGACGCTGCGCGCGAAACCCGACGAGATTCTGACGGCAGCGGAACGGCTGTCGCAGGAAGAGAAGAAGCTGCGCAAAGAGCTCGAAGCGCAGCAGCTCAAGCGCGCTGCCGCATCGGCGGGCGATTTGATTGAGCAGGCGCGCGAGGTGAAGGGGGTTCGCGTCGTGTCCGCGCGGATCGAGTCGCTCGACCGCGCAGCCATGCGGCAGATGGTCGACAACCTGCGAGCGAAGTTGGGCAGCGGTGTGATCGTGCTCGGGACCGCCGTCGACGGAAACGTCGCACTGGTCGCGGCGGTTTCGAAAGACCTGACCAGTAAACTCGATGCCGGTAAGATCGTGAAAGCTGCGGTCGCTATCGTCGAAGGTTCGGGCGGCGGCCGCAAGGACATGGCCGAAGCCGGCGGTAAAAATCCCGCCAAACTCGACGAATCACTCGCGTCGGTGCCGGGCATCATCGAAACGATGTTGTAGCCACGGCACGGTTTGCGTGCCTTGGGTTTTTGCCATGTCCCACGTGAAGCGTTTGCTAGTTAGTGACCGCGTTTTCTGCCCCGGCACAAAAACCGCATCGGCGCCAAAAGCCCACGCCACAAAAGCCGTGCCGTGGCTGCTTCTCGCTTTGTTGATGGTCACGTCGTGCCGGCTGTGCGCGCAAGGTATTCCCCGCAATCCTCCCATTCCCGAAAATCTCGGCGTCAATATCCACTTCACCGATCCACAGCCGGGCGAGATGAAGGAGCTCGCTGCCGGCGGCTTCCGGTGGGTTCGGATGGACTTGAACTGGGCGGGCACGGAAACGGTGAAGGGCCAGTACAATTTCTCGGATTACGACCGGCTGTTCGCATCACTCGCGCCCTATAACATTTGGCCGATTCTCATTCTCGACTACACGAACCGGTTCTACGACCGCGGCCTCTCGCCTTACGACGAGGCCGGCCGCGACGCTTTTGCCAACTGGGTAGCCGCCGCGGTCGAACATTTCCGCGGACGCGGCGCCGTTTGGGAAATGTACAACGAGCCGAACTGGACGTTCTGGAGCCCGAAGCCGAACGTCGCCGACTACATCAAGCTGGCGTTGAAGGTGGGCGAGACGATTGAGGAAACGGCGCCCGGCGAAACGTACATCGGGCCCGCCGGTGCGCTGATCGACATGAAGTTCCTCAAGGCGTGCTTTCAGGCGGGGCTGCTCAACTACTGGTCGGCGGTGTCCGTCCATCCGTACCGGCAGATGAAGCCCGAGACCGTGATCGACGCTTATGGGCAGCTTCGCAAGATGATCGCCGCCGATGCGCCTGCGGGCAAAAGAATTCCCATTATCGCCGGCGAGTGGGGCTATCCGAGCGCGCGCAGTTGGATGAACCTGGACGAGCATGGGCAAGGCGTCATGTTTGCGCGCGAGATGCTGACAGACATCGCGGAAGGCGTTCCGGTCACAATCTGGTACGACTGGCGCGACGACGGCGCCGATCCCAAGGTCGCGGGGCTGCATTGCGGCGTCGTCCACAATCCGTACAAGGCAGGCGGCGACCCCGTCTACTCGCCCAAGCCCGCTTACATTGCCGCCCAGACGCTCGCGCGTTTCTTCGCGGGAGCGGCTTTCCGCAAGCGGATCGCTGTCGGCGGTCCGGATAACTTCGCGCTTCTGTTTACCCGGGGCCCCGATGCACGCCTTGCGGTGTGGACCGATGGCGCCGGGCCGCGCAGCGTGACGATCGCGGGCGCGCGCGGGAAATTCGCTGTGACCAGCTTCCTCGGAGCAAAGCTGCGGCCCTTACGCGCCCGCAGGAATGCGCTCACCATCGTGCTCAGCAACGAGCCGCAGTATCTCGCGCCCGAGAAGGTCGGAGGTCTCGCGCGAGTAGCCGACCTAGCGAGGTAGCCGTACTCGCGCGCGCCAAACGCCTCACCGTGCTACAATTTGCGGCAGCAACGAGGGAAGTGTGAACGCCTGGTATTATTTTTGGACTGCAAACTTTGTGGTGGCGGGCAGCGCTTTTGTCGTCATCACATTGATCGTGCTCGTGCGCGGTTCGCGCGATCTCCGCCGAATGTTCGCTCGCCTGAAGAGCGCTGAACGCAAGGAAAATAAGCAGTAATCCGCACAGGTCACCGCGGAAATCCGGCGTAAGCCCTTCCTACTGCAACCTACCGGTTTTCACGACGACTGCTCGGATAGCGCGGCGCGACGCGACTTGCCCGTGCTAGATCCGGCGAGCGAGCCAAGCACCATCGCGAGCCCCGCGATGGCAAAAGAGCCGAGGCCCGCGTACGCTGTCGAGAGGTGAAAGAAGAAGAATCCGATCGATCCGGCCGCCCCTGCAATCAGCGCGCAATAGCCGCCGAGCGTGTTTGCCCGCTTCCAGAAGAGTCCGCCCACCACCGCCGCCAGCGTCCCCGCCAGAAAAATCGTCGCTGTAATATTCAGATAAAAATAGGCCGGGCCGGGCAGCGTGTACCATAAACCCCAGTACAGGATGAAGATGCTGACGAAGACATTGCAGACGCGATTCAGGATCACCTGCGAGCGCGAGCTGAGGGGCTTCTTGCGCATCGGATGAACGATATCCTGCGCGATCACTGAGCTCCATCCGAGAAGGTAAGAGCTGTTCACCGACATCGTGGCGGCGAGCATTCCGGCCACAACCAGTCCCAGGATGCCGGCAGGCAGGATCATTGCCAGGAGCTTGGGCATCGCGGTGAGTGAGTCCACGTGCGGCCCAAGCACCGCGAGCGCAGCGATGCCCCACATCATCGGCATCATGCCGCGGCCGAGGTAGATGAACCCCGTCCAAGAGAAGACCTTCTTGCTGATCTCGGGACTCTCGGTTGAAAACGTGCGCATGGCGGTCGTCTGCCAGCACGTGTCGACCGCAAGCCACATGAGAGCCTGGAAGACGAGATACGCCCAGCCGTAGCGCGGATTTACGAAAGGGCTGAAACCCCCGGAGCCCATGCCGTGCGCCACCGCGTGATACATTCGCCCCCAGCCGGCAACGTGAATCGCCCACAGCGTCACCAGCACCGTGCCGAGGCTGAGCGCGATGAACTGGATGAAATCCGTGATGACAATCGACACCATGCCGCCGACCACCGTGTAAGCGAGCTCGAGCGCAAGAATTCCCGTCATGGTCAGTTTCAGGTAGTGCATCGGGATGCCGGCCACGATCGTGAGAAAGGTGCCTTCCACCCTCAGGAAAATGCCCATGTTCAGAATTCCCCCGATGGCGACGAGGAAACCGGTGAAGATCCGCAGGCGGCGGCTGTATTTGATCTCCATGAATTCAGGCACCGTCATCAACTGCAGCGCGCGCAGCTTCTTGACGATGAACCCGGTGCGGCCGATGAAAATCATGACGAGGCCGGAGATGAGGCCGATGGCGAAGGACGAAAAGCCGGTCTCGTATCCGAGTTGCGCGTTATACATGAACGTGATCGTGCCAATCTCGGTCGCTGCGAGCGTCGCCACGCCCACGAAGGTGCCGAGCTCCCGCCCCGCCACCAGGAAATCCGCGACGCCGGAGATATACTTCTTGCCGTATAAACCCGCGGCGAGAGAAAACGTGAGGTAGGTGAGGACGATCAGCCAATCGAGCGTGGTAAAGTGCATGGTTTTGTCAGGAACCCAGGTCCGTCCGAGGCGCGGGCCGGGTGTTCGACGGAGTATAACATTAACGGGTGCAAAGGCGGGGAAAGGAACGCGTTCACGATCACGGTTCAGGGCTGAGAGGCCGCGGGGTTTAGACGGCTCTTGATGCTCGCGGCAATTTTCTTGCCGTGAAAGCGCCCGTTCTCGATGAAAATTTCGTTGGTATTCCGGCCAGCGACGATCACGCCCGCGAGATAAAGACCCGGGACGTTGGTCTCGAGCGTCTCCTTGTTGCAGATGGGACAGAGCGTCGCGGGATCGAGCTCGACGCCGGCGCTGCGAATGAAATCGAAGTCAGGATGATAGCCCGTGAGGGCGAACACAAAATCGGCGTCCACGTGGAACGCCTCGCCCGCGGCCTTCTCGACGCACAGATGGTCCGGCGTGATCTGCTTGACGCGTGAGTCAAAGTGCGCGCGGATCGAGCCCTCTTTGATGCGATTCCTGAGGTCAGGGAGGATCCAGTACTTGATGTGGCGGCTCAACTCGGGGCCGTGATGGATCAGGGTCACATTCACGCCGTGCCGGTACAAATCGAGAGCCGAAACCGCCGCCGAGTTCGCGGCGCCGATCACCACCACCTTGCGGCGGTAGAAGGCGTGGGCGTCGGCATAATAGTGAGAAACGTGCGGCAGGTCTTCGCCCGGAATTCCGAGGCAGTTCGGCAGGTCGTAATAGCCGGTGGCGAGGATCAGCGTTCTCGCCGCATAGAAATGTTCGCGCTGCCAGTTATCGACGGTGCGGACCACAAATCCCACGCCCGTCTTCTCCACGGCCGTCGCGCGCTGCTGGTAACGGATTGGGAGGCGATAGTACTCCGCGACGCAGCGATAGTATTCGAGCGCTTCAGCCCGCGTGGGCTTGACGTTCAGACTGGGAAGCGGGATGCCCCCGATTTCCAGCCGTTCGCGGCTGGTGAAGAACGTCATTCCGGGCGGATAGTTGAAGAGAGAATTGACGAGGCAGCCCTTCTCAACCAGAAGCTGCTTGAGTCCGGCACGTCCCGCCTCAATACCACACGCAAGCCCCGTGGGACCGGCGCCGACGATGAGCACGTCGATCTGTTCCGGCATGGGCGCACTCTCCTCGGGTTACAAGCCGGCCTCGCGGCAAACGGTCGGCGCGCCGGTCTACGATGGCCTGCCCCAGTCTTGCCAGATGAGACCCTTAATGCGGCGAAACTCCGCGATGTTTGCTGTTACGAGGACACTCTTGTGTCTGAGCGCCTGACCAGCGATCAACAGATCATACGCGCCAATCGGCTTCCCGGCGACTTCGAGATCAGCTCGTATCGCGCCCGCAGCCTGTGCGTCCTCGTCCTCAAACGCAAGCGACATGATCGGGCCGGCAAAGAATGTCTGAAGCCGCTGGCGATTGACCTCGGGTCGGGAACTTTTGGCGGCCCCGTACCAGAGCTCGAATGAGACGATTGAAGGCACGAAAACCTTGCTATCACCCGCGATAGCCCTTTCGAAGCGGCTTCGCACTGAAGGCGGTTTTCCATTGATCAGCGCGACGCACGCATTCGTATCCAAAATGTAGTTCACTTGAAGATCTCGCGGCGGCGGGGGCGGGGCTGCGGGCGAGGGCGCGCCACGAGCGGCTCAGAACTCAGCCGGTCCAGCTCTTCAAACCACTTTTTTGCGTCCGAGATGATCGGCTCCAGAAGGATTCCGTTGGAGACCCGCCGAAGCCTTACCCGATCGCCTTCAAATCGGAACTCCTGGGGCAACCTGACCGCCTGGCTACGCCCGTTACGAAATAGCTTCGCCACGTCAGTTGCAAGCATCGACGCACTCCTCTCTTGCAAGTATATACCCGAAGTATATATCCTGCGACTCCAGATTGGTCTGGATCGTCGGCTCGCGCCGAAGGGGCCACCCTCCGCGTGATTTCCGCTACGCTTCTGGCTGGCGTTCCAGCGCTTCGATGACGCGCTTCAACGCAATGATGATGTCGCCGTGCTCAATATTTTTCCTCCGAAAGCGCAGCGCCAGCCTGAAATCCTTCGAGGGTGGCACGTACCGGAAGGCGTGTCCGGAAGCCTTGCTTGTGGGATTTCTTTCCGCGCGCGCCTGCTCGCGGTTGAGCGTGCCCTGCGCGAAACGGCGCACGAGATCGCGCATCTTCGCCTCATCGGGCTGGCGCGCCACCTGCAGTAACTGGGATTTTGAAAGCACCCCCGACTCGATGCACACCGCTTTGATCCCGTCTGGAATGGAACGCAAGCTGAGCGACTCCGTGATCGACGAGCGTCCCTTGCTTATCCGGCGCGCGATCTCCTCATGCGTCAGGCCGTAACGGTCGGCGAGCGACTGCAAGCCGTCGGCCTCTTCGAACGGCGTCAGGTCCTTACGCTGAAGGTTCTCGATTAAGGCGATCTCGAGCGTTTCGCCTTCGTTCACTTCCTTCTCGATGCACGGCAGCTCCCGCAGTCCCGCGGCGCGCGCCGCTTCGTAGCGCCGCTCGCCGGAGATGATCATGTATCTCTCGATTTGCGGCAGACCGCGCACCAGAAGCGGTTCCAGCACACCCTTCTCGCGCACCGAGGCGATGAGCCCCAGAAGATCGCCGAGATCCTTGCGCGGCTGGCCGGCGTTCGGCTGAATCTGCTCGATGGGAATCATCCGTCCGATGGCCGCGCCGCTGCGCGAGATGATGTCCTCAACGTAGTGCGAGTCGTGGCGCATTTTCACGGTGACCGGCAAGCCAACTCGTCTACTGGACACGGTGCAGCACCTCCCGCGCGAGACGCTCGTAGTCCTGCGCCCCTGACGAATTGGGAGCGAAGGTGAAGATGGTTTCTTTGTAGGCCGGGCTCTCCTCGAGGCGCACGCTCTTGTTGACCACCGTCTTGAACACTTTGTCGCCAAACACCTGAGCCACCTGGCGGTGGATATCTCGCGCCAGATTCGTCCGCTTGTCAAACAGCGTCACCACAACGCCCAGCAACTGCAACTCCGGATTCGGACGCGAGCGGATGCGAGCCAGCGTATCGAGCAGATCGTCGCTTCCCTCCATCGCGTAATAAGCGGCCTGGATGGGCACCAGCAGGTGCGTGGATGCAACCAAAGCGTTGACCGTGATGAGGCCGAGCGTAGGCGGCGTATCAATTAGGATGATGTCGAAGCTTTCGCGGCAGGCGGCGAGCGAATCTTTCAGGCGGTAGGGCGCGTCGAACTGGCCCACCAGCACAGCCTCGAGCTTCGCCAGCGAAATCTTAGCCGGGGCGACGCACAGGTTCGCCATTTTGGTGGGGATCACCACGTCCGTGAGTGGCGTCCGATGGTCCGCGAGCACGTCGTAAACCGAGCCGTTCACGTCTTCCAGCGGGAAGAATGTCAGCGTGCTGTTCGCCTGGGGATCGAGATCGATGAGGAGCGTGCGCTTTTTCTTCAGCGCGAAGGCGGCGGCAAGATTTGTTGCCGTGGTGGTTTTTCCTACGCCGCCCTTCTGATTTGCGATCGCAATGATCGTGGCCATAGAAGCAGTGGCGAGTGACGAGCGAGCTGTCTTACATCGGCAGTCAACGATCAGCCGTCAGCCATCAATGAGTTTGCTGAACGCGGATCGCTGATACCTGAAAAATGATAGCTACATCTTATAGCGCCCGATGTCGTCGTCGTTGAGGCTTTCGAGCCATTTGCTGAGCTCTTCATTGTTGACTTTGTCCGGCGCGATGCCCGCCACCTTCGAGTTCTTCAGCACTTCGTCCTCGACGTAGATCGGGCAATCGACACGGAGCGCCAGAGCCAGCGCGTCACTCGGGCGGGAGTCAACCGAAAGCGTTTCGCCGTCGCATTCCAGCCAGATCAGGGCGTAGAATGTGTCGTCCCGCAGATCGCTCACCACCACTTTGTGGACCCGTGCCTCGAGCCCCAGGAGCAGGTTGCGGATGAGGTCATGGGTCATCGGCCGAGCCGTATTGACCTTCTCGATCTCGAGCGCGATAGCATTGGCCTCGTAGATGCCAACCCAGATGGGCAGCACGGCCGAGCCGGCGCTGTCGCGCAGGATGACGATCGGCATGTTCGTGACCGGGTCCATCATGAGACCCCGGATTTTCATTTCGACTTCCATCGGCTGCTCCTTCCCGCCCTCTGTCGGCCGCCTGCGAGGCGGATCTGTCTCTCGAGCACCGCAGGCGGTCCGAGCCGAGGGGCCGTCCTGCGTCCACAGCCGCTAAGCCGCGCCGGCCCGCACTCCCACAAGGCTGTTTGGTCCGGCCGAGGTCACCTCGACACTCAGATACTGGCCCACCCACGCGGCCTTGCCGGGAAAGTTGACAACGTGATTGCTGGTTGTCCGTCCCGCCGCTTGCTGGAGCTTCGGCTGGAATCCCTCGACCAAGACTTCGAACCTGCGGCCCACGCGCGCCTGATTCCGCCTCAACTGAATCTGCCGCTGCTTCTCCTGCAGCAGCGCCAGGCGCCGGCTCTTCTCCTCGGCAGGAACCGAATCCTCCAGCCGGCCTGCGGTCGTGTTCGGGCGCGGAGAATACATGAAGGAAAAAATCTGATCGTATTCCACTTCGTCCAGCAGGCGGAGAGTATCGGCGAAGTCTTCTTCGGTCTCGCCGCAGAATCCGACAATCACATCCGTAGAAATGCTGATAGCACGTTTCGCGGAGCGAATGCAAACAATTTTCTCCAAGTACTCCTGGCGCGTATACGTCCGCTTCATGCTTTGCAGCACGCGATTCGAGCCGCACTGCACCGGTAGGTGAACGTGATCGCACAGCGCGGGCGTGCTTTCGATCGCGCGCACGATCTCGGGCGTGAAGTCCTTCGGGTGCGACGTGGTGAAGCGCACACGCCGCACGCCCGGAGTTTCCGCCACGCGGAGCAACAGCTCCGGGAAAGTCATCCGTGCGGCGGAGGGATCGCGATAGGAGTTGACCGTCTGCCCGAGAAGCTGAATCTCCGTGTAGCCCTGCGCCGCGAGCCGCCGTGCTTCATCAATCACGCGAGCGCTCGGGCGGCTTCGCTCGGGTCCCCGCGTTCCCGGAACGACGCAGTAGGAGCAGGCCTTGTCGCAGCCTTCGATGATCGTGATGTAAGCGCGAAACGGGTTGCTCCGGTTGGTGAGTTCGGTCTCGAAACATTCGTCGGTATCGAGCGAGAGTCCCGTGACGCGGCGCTCGCCCGCCTCGAGGCGGTCAATCAGGTCCGAGATTTTTGAATAACTGGCCGAGCCGCACACCAGGTTCACCTGCGGCGCGCGCTCGAATAAGCGCTCGCCTTCTTGCTGCGCCACGCACCCCAGCACGCCGATCATCTTGGCGCTCGCTCGGCGATTCGCCCTAAACGCGCCGAGACGCGAAAAAACCTTTTGAGCGGCCTTCTCGCGGATGCTGCACGTGTTGTAAAGGATCAGGTCCGCTTCCTCGTGGTGGTTCACCGGCCGGTAGCCCTTCGCGATCAGTGCGCCGGACACCTTCTCGGAATCGTGAACGTTCATCTGGCAGCCGAAGGTTTCGAGGTAAAAAGTCTTTGTGCCGCGCTCAGGTGAAGGGTTGATCGCGGTGCTGGAGATGAGGTCTCGAAGCGGCTCGTCAATCGGCCGTGCGCTCGCGGGAAGAATCTGAAGCAACTCATCGTCCATGTGAAAGGACTCTCAGCGCCAGTATAGCGCCATTGCCGCAACTCGCGCCATCCAGTGCCGGCCAGGGGTGATGTTCCGGTAGATCGCCTGCGCATCGCTCTTCACCGCGTCACGATCCCGCTTGCGAACGTGCTCTAAGATGTTTCGCATCTTGTGGACCCAGCAGCGCTGATGGCGCGCGTGCGGGTAAACCGTCTCGATCGCCGCCGCCAGCCCTTCACGCCCATCCGTGACGATCAGCTCCAGATGCTTTCCCTCCAGTCCCCGCCGATACAGATCCTCGAGCAACCCTTTCCATGCCGCCTTGCTTTCGCGCTTGCCCGGCAACCCGCGAAGTAAAGGGGAGCGATTTCGCCGCGCTTCTCGCGAGGAGTCGTAACTGCAAGAACGTGCCCGCTACTCGTCGCGATACGGCCCGTTGCCAACTGCTCTTGGTGCTGTGTATAATGTTCGGGCGGGGTGGAGCAGTCAGGTAGCTCGTTGGGCTCATAACCCAAAGGTCGCTGGTTCAAATCCAGCCCCCGCAACCAACCCCATCTATTTGAAGCACAAAGCGTTGAGGTAATGCGCTCCCTTCCCTATTGACTCCAGAAAACGGCTGACTGTGCCCAAAACTGTGCCCAAAAACCGACCGCGCACGGGCTGAGTATTGCGAAATCGTGTGGAATCGAGATGGCATTATTGTAATCTCCGGGCGGCAGTTGTTTCTGCTTTGCCCAAGGATTTGACGCTCTCGGTGAACCGGCTCTCCATCTTTTCTGCGGCCATCTTGAGATCGCGATCCGAGACGATGTTGTACCGCTCAAAGACCGATCGGCTCTTGTGGCCGGAAATCCGCATCGCGACGTTTTCAGGAATGCCGGCCTCGCGCATGTTGCGGACTGCTGATCACCGAACGCCATCGATCCGGGCGAGACGTTCACGGCGTTTCTGATGGCGGTCGTGGCGGGGGCGCGGCGGTTCGCGCACACCGGGTTGCTGCGAGCGGACCGGGCCTTGCAGACGCTGCTGGGGATCGACCGGTTTCCCACCGACGGCACCCTTCGGAATCTCTTCAAGCGTTTCACGCAGGGGATAGTGGTCGGTGAGGGTGGTGGGGTTATTGAGGGCGTAGGCGTAGCGGTTGAGGGACTGCGGATTCGTGATGTCCCCGCCCAGCGGGTCCGGCGACAGCCAGGGGCCCTCCGTTGAATCATTCAGTCTCATTTCCTTTATTCACAGGCGCTAAGGTCTGCCCCAGCCAGCGGGTCGGGCGATGTCCACCGGCCAGACGCGGAATCATTCAGACTCATTTTATCTATTTACCTTGATCGCAGACACGGTAAACGGCACCGCGTCTGCGCCACCCGCCCCATAGGGCGGGTCCATATAAATCATCTGCACCTGCCCGCCCAGGCCCTCGTAATGCAAAAGTGAATTCATCACCACCAGCGAATCGCCCAGAATCATCCGGTTTACCCATTTATCCCGGTGCTCATAGGCGCGCAGAATCTGGTCGGTGAAGGAATGCTGCGGGTCGCCGAAAAGGGAGAACATATCCTGCTGCTTATCGCGCTTGTGGCTGATGAGCGTTTCGATAATGGCTTTAGTGGAGAGCCGCTCGTGAACAAAAAGTGGGAGCGTAGGCACATCAAACGACAGCCGCTCCGCCTTCCCTGCCCAGTTCAGGAACGGCCTGCCGAGCGCCTTGAGCTTGGCGATGCCATCCTGAAGCCCGTTGACGGAGCAAACCTCCCTGGACTTTCCGTCGCCGGCCTTGCCGGAATAAAAGCGATGCGGCTCCTTGAAGCGGTGCGGCGGAGGCAACGCTGCAGCCTCTTCGATCCTGGCGAGTAGCCATTCCGCAAGCTCGCGCGTGCCGTTCTGCCCGTCCCAGTCAAGCGTAGGCGAGAGCGAGGAATCGTAGCGGTACGTGACAGGGGCCTTTTTCTTCTTGAACTGCGCCTGCGTCCCAACATCCGGCCGCATCGGGCTGTCTGATTCCGGGTGCTTGTAACTTTCGGCCTCTCGCGCCGGTTGCGCCGCGCGTTTTCCTCTTGGCATAGGAATTCCTCTTGAGTTACGGTGGAACCCCGTAATTAAACCAGAATATCAGCGAAAGTTCCAGACGACGGGAGGCTGCGGGCGTCACAATCATGGGCAATCATCATGTGGGAGGATCAAATCCTGTAAAAAGTCTCTGACTCGATCATCACGCCGTTGACCGCGGTACGTTCGAATACAACTCGGAAGTCCTTACCTTCCACCGGCAACCAATCGTACGTCCTGAGCTTTTCTATCAGCTTCTGGAGGCTGGCGGTTCTGCTCAAAGCTTCCTTGAAGATTTCGTAGTCGGCCACGATTACATTTTCCTCGTCCGGCCACAGGAAATAGTCACGGGCGACGAGAGCGAACGCGACTTCCCGGTACTCGTTCAGCGGTCCCTTCAAGTGCCCCTGGCGGAACAAAAACTCTGGGTGCTGGGTCAAAAAGGTCCTAATATCCGAGAGCTGTTGTGGCCCCGTCTCGAAATCCTCTTTGCGGTGAATTCGCTCCTTCCACTCAACCGATGGTTTTCGAAGCCACTTCAATTCCACCACCATCACTGCTTGCGAGTCTTCGTCCGCGAGCAGGAGGTCAATGTCGGGGAGATCGTTTCGAAGGTGGATTAGAATACTTGGTGAAAAGCTTTGGGGGCAAACGGCCAAGAGGTCATCCAGCACCTCCTGCTCTTTTGACCTCGAAGCTTGGTCGAAACAGGAGCGGCGGCGATGGCCGCAGACGCGCAGTATGTTCTCGTCCGCCCTGGCATGTAGCGGGAATTGCGGTGCAACAGCGAGAAATTCCCCATTGACCTGGACGAAAGGATGAACGTGGAGGTCCCAGAGCCTGTCGCTGAGGGTCAGGTCAACTATAATCGCAGAACATTTTGCCTGTTCGAGGCTTGCGATCCGTGAGAATAGTGCTGACCATTCGTCTCGCGTCCGAACCATCACGCACGAGTTGACGGGATACTCGTATTTCAACCCGAGGCGGTAACAGAAATCCTCATGGGCAGAGCAGACTGTGTTTAGTGCCGCGTATGCGCGCTTAAGATCTCCCAGCGTGTATGGGCCAGCAACGACCGAATCACCTCGGCGGAACTCTGTGTTAAGGCGATCAAGATGCGAAGGGAACAACGACTCGTACAAATCTAACGGCTCTGCATACCTGATCGCTGCTGTATCAGACCAAAAACATCGCGAGCATGCTGCATCCCTGGCGCGCTCCTGAACTGCGGTGAGCATCAGGCCTGTGTCGGGAACACGAGCTGAGGCCGGTGTAAAGCCTTTTTGGAACGCCGACACCCGCCTGGCGGGTGCTCCTCCGGGAACCGTAAAGCGGACAGTATTTTCTGAAAGCAGCTCCGCAAACTGCAAATTCTGGTGCCACATGGGGAAGAAATCCAGGAACACCTGGTAGCTCGCAGCGACTGCGAGAGCCTGGTCAACGGCGCTGGCCAAAGACGGAGTCCACCTGTAGTCTTGCGGATGTAATGTCGAGCGTCCGCATCTCTCTTGCACCCACCAAAGGGCCAGAGCCCCTCGCTTGCTGAAGTTAATCAGATTCACGTCGTAATTCTTGTAGCCGTGTTCCTGACGCAACTGCTCCGTCCAGAGCACAAGACGGACGAGGATCGCCCATGAGGCCAAGCCTTTAGGAAACGAGTACACCTCCAGGTTTTCGAAGCACCGGTCCGCACGGTCCTCGATGGCCTGAATCGCTGCGATAACCTCGCTGGGAGAGTTGGGTTTCAACTGCATGTTTGCGAGCGATGAAGCAAGGATGGCCCGCAGCCGCGCTGCTGTATTGGACGAATCCTTCGGGCACAGTAGTTTAACATCTGGACGGCTGAGAGGGTTTATCACGACCGTCGCGGACTTCTTGACTTCGCTAAACGCTGTCCTCGGTCGGGACTTCGGAGACTAACTCTTCTCAGCCTGCGCAGCAGGCGCTCCATTGTGGTGGCCGTTTCGTGATCTTCCGCCGGACGGCGCGCGATTTCCACAAATCCACAGCCTCTACTACAGGTTAATCTTTCTACAGGAATAACTACAGGAGCTACAGGCAGTGGCGCCATCCGGCTTAGGATAAACGAGTTGAACGGTATCTCCGCCACGAGATTTACGACGAAACGCCACTAATTTTACGATGGCGCGCCACGAGTTTTGATTGAACCAGGCGCCCATTTTTTTACGGGCGGCACATATCTAAAGAAGTCTATTTTTCGTGGCGCTCCGGCCCTCGAGTACCTTTGCGGCACGCTCCTCGGGCTTGCCGAGACGTATCAGTGGGAACTACAGGCTTGGGCGGTTTTCCCTAACCACTATCATTTTGTCGCCCTCTCGCCGGCCCAGCCCGCATCCCTGGTGCCGTTCATCCGGCACTTCCATTCCATCACTGCCATTGAGGCCAATCGCTGGCACGCCACGCCGGGTTGCAAGGTGTGGTTTCAGTACTGGGAGACGACACTGACCTATCCAAAATCCTACTTCGCTCGCCTGAGCTACGTTCACCGGAACGCGGTCCATCACAACGTGGTTCGTGAGCCGTCGCTTTACCCGTGGTGTTCGGCGGCTTGGTTAGAGCGGCGGGCGGACACCTCATTTCACAAGCGAATCATGCAAATGAAAATCAACAGGGTAAGCGTCGAAGACGATTTTGAGGTCGCTCCTTGCGATATTTAGCCTCGGAGTGTGGCGCGTTGGCATTTGGGGTGCGGCGGCTTGCTGCCCCACTCCATAAAAGCTAAGCCGCGAGCTTCTTCCTGCGCAACGCGAGCAACCCAATCGCGCCCAGGGCCAGCAGGCTCAGTGTAAGCGAGCCAGGCTCGGGCGTGGGGGTTGGTGGAGGGGGTGCGCAGCTTGCGCCGCCGCTGGTTTGGCCGGCTGTAATGGGCTGCCCGGCGCAGGCCTCGTACGCCAGTCCAAAAACTTGGGCCGTTTCACCATTGACAACGTTCGCGTTCACCGTGAGCTCGGCCCAACCGAAATAGCTCTTGCCGCTACTCGACCACTTGAAGCCGAGATAGCCGTTTCTGTTGGCCCATGACCCTCCTGCGACGCTTCTGCAAGCGGTGCCGATTTTGCAAACCTTTTGGTTGACGGCTAGGATGAGCTGAGAGGAGAAGGAATCTCCGGCGCCTATAATATCCCCCTTGGTGAGCACGCCAGGGTCGACCTCCCCGCCGCCGCACATTAGCTTTGACCCAACCGGGGCCATGCACGCGACGATATCGCCGGCCGTTGTCACGGTCCCCGCAAAAAGGCCAAATGAAGTCTTTTTGGATGAGTGCCCGAGAACATCTCTAAAAGCGAGATCGACGCGGCCGGGGAGCGGCAAGAAGACCAATGAAGCCCCCGAACCCGCATTGATGAAGACGTGCGTGTTGTCAAATACAATGTTAGCCTGGGCCGGCAGCGCCGTCGCCAGCAAGCCCACTCCCGCCGCTCCTGCCGCCAGCGCATAGACCGCAAGGCACTTTTCCAAACTATCCGTCAATGCTACGTTCTTCCTCATGGATTTTCTTTTCCTCATCATCCCTCCTTTCGATTACTTTTGGAGTGCGGCGGCTCGCGCCGCTTATTGACTGCGAGCTTGCTCGCGCGGAATTGAATACCAGTTCCACGGCCAGCAAGCTGGCCACCGCTGGTGTTGAACCCAGCCGTGGTCACCGGGTTTAGGCAAGGTATTTCGTCAGGAAGAGCGCTCCGTCCGGAAGAACCACAAGCAACACGTCCTGCCCAGTGGCGGGGTCGCCTGCGACCGGCGTGCCCGGCTCCTCGTAGCCTGTGCGCGAGAAGCGAACGTGGTCGCCGTCATTGCCTTGGCGCTGCCATAGGTACCAATTCATGTCGCCGCCAGAGTAAACGTGAAAGTGATGTTGCGGAAACTCGCCCTTGTTGACGCACCAGGGAATCCAGGCGTTTTTCACACTGGCCGATGTCTTCGGTCCGATAATCCGCTCATTGACATCGGATTCGGTGTTCGTAAACGTGATTTCCTGATTGCGCAGATTGACGACAATTTGCAAACCCGTTACAGCCATCTCTTCCTCCTCCGAGATTTCTTTAAAGTGTGGCGGCTTGCCGACGCTTTCAAATCCGCGGGCTTCCTCGCGGGGAATTGAATACCAGCGGGTAGCGCATCAGACTCCAGACCTTTCGAAGTCTGCGACTCTTCCCAGGCAAATCCCCGACGATGCCGACCTCCGAACCGTGGTCCGCGTTGCCGAAGACTGTCTGCCCCCGAATCGCTACGCCGTCCTAGCACACCTTCGAATGTGCTATCTCAGCAACACTTCGGCACAGACTGGCGATATCGCTAAGTCGGCCGGCCTGCCCGAAAGCACCACGAAGCAAGTCCTTAAAGACCTGCATGTCTTGGGCCTCGTGGACGAAGACACGCGAAAGCTGCGAGGCTATGTGGAAGCGACCAATTGGAGGCTCGCAGATGACTGGGGAAACCGGCTGATTGTTCCTTGGGCTATTGCTGATTCGACCGCATAAATACTGAGGTTCGACGGGCTACGCAACGTCCTAGAGATGCCTAGTTTATACGCCAAGACAGGCGCTCAAGCCCGACAGGGTATAGGGCAGGGGGGGGCGCCGCGTAGCGCGTAACTTGGGGTTGTGAACGCCGACGAACTAACACCCCTCCCTATACCCTCTGTGACTTTGCGGGAACGCGCCGGAAAATGCGGGAACGGCGGAATTGGCACACTAAAGCGGGAGTGACCCGGAGTGAAACTTAGTCCGCCCACTCCGCCCGTACTCCGGTCCCTACCGGAGTGGTAAGTTAGTGATTTATTTACCTTAAGTCGTTTACTCCGCCCACTCCGCCCCCTTTCGACAACAATTGGGGTCCCATTCTAATCTGAATCGGCCACTACCGCCGTTGCTTGAAAACAACTATCTCATTCATCCCGTGCTTCTCCATCGTCTCAATCGGTTGTCTCATGCTTATTGGGGGGGGACAGCCAATCGTACCGCCTTTTGCTGCGGAGGGCCTAGCCTGCTTTATTCACGAACGGGCCGCGAAGCGAGGGCTTAACGGGTTTTGCCCGGTCTTAGCGTGATCTCGAGGGTTCCTTTGGGAGCTTCGGACGCGTGGTTCTGGTCGTGAGGCGGCCAAGG
>JBOGKE010000023.1:0-8258 GCA_050745265.1 Terriglobia bacterium | reverse complement strand
CGGAGGTCGGTGGTTTTGAGAACCATGGCTTGCGCTTTCGAGACGAGTTTCCAATCGATTTGTCGCGGTCTTGACATGCAACAATTGTAGCATTATTAGTCTCATCTTGATAGCGACTTAGAATTAGTCGCCTGCTGGCCCGGCTCTGTAAAATACAAGAGGTCATTCACCTTGAATGGGAACCACGAGATGTACAGTGGCGGCCACGCCTACTTCAACATCCTGGCGTTATTCGGTCACTCGGCCAGCTACTTTAACCTGGGCAATCAGCACTGGCGCTTGATTGGCTTGGACACGAGCTGGTGCGAGCGCGCTGGCGACGAACAGGCGTCATCATACGGGGAGCTGGTGAATATCGAGGTCGATTGGCTGAAGGCGCAGGTTGAGCACGCCCAATCATTCAATCCGCCGGCACGAATCATCCTTTTGACCCATCACCAGTTCTTTTCAGCTTTTGACGGAGACATACTCGGGAAGTACTTGTTGCCGCAGGTCCAGCCGCTCCTGGATAACGACGGCATTTATGCCTGGTTTTGGGGTCACGAACACCGCGGAATTGTCTACGATCAGAATGAGACGTATAAGTTCAGAGCCCGTTGCATCGGGCACGGCGGCTTCCCATATCCGCCTGACCAGGGGCAGCCGGTTCACCTGCAACAGTTCCCAATTCTTTGGCGCGAGGACCGGCCCGAGCCGGGAAACGCGTGGTACGGTATGCGGGGTTTTGCGATGCTGCGGTTCGCCGGCGCGCAAGTGAAGATCGACTACACCGACCAAGCGGGTTCAGTCCGGCACACGGAGGAGTCGTGATAATCTGGGTCTTGGATCGTAGCACAACAAGCGACGCTGCGTGCGTTTCAGATCGGCAGCCCTCTTTGAAAGTAGTACTTTAGGTTTTCACAAGGAGATCTCGTTATGGAAAAGTATGTCTATTCGTTTGGCGGCGGCAAGGCGGAAGGGCGCGGAGAGATGAAGGACGTGCTCGGCGGCAAGGGAGCGGGCCTCGCCGAGATGACCAATGCGGGCCTGCCCGTGCCGCCAGGTTTCACGATCGCCACTTCCGCCTGCCGGCTCTACTTTGAAAACGGAAACAAGCTCCCCGATGCGGTACGGCGGGAAATGGCGCGTGCGCTCGAGTCGCTCGAATCGCTGCTCGGCCAGCGTCTGGGCGACGCCGTATCGCCGCTGCTCGTTTCGGTCCGCTCCGGCGCGAAGTTTTCCATGCCGGGCATGATGGACACGATCCTGAACTTGGGCATGAACGATAACGTCGCTGCGGTTGTGGCCGGCAAGTCGAGTAATCCGCGCTTCGCCCGCGACAGCTACCGGCGCTTCATCCAGATGTTCGGCGACGTCGTGCAGGAGATCCCGAAAGCCGAGTTCGAGCGCCTGTTCGACGGGCAAAAAAAGCGGCGCCGCATCAAGCTCGATACGGAGCTGACGCCGGAAGACCTCGCGTCCATCATCGAGGTCTACAAAAAGCTGGTGCGCAAAAAGAGCGGCGAAGATTTTCCCCAGGATCCCCGCGTGCAGCTTGAAATGGCAGTCGAGGCCGTCTTTCGATCCTGGTACAACACCCGCGCTCAGACCTACCGCCGATTGAACAAGATTCCTGACGATCTCGGCACCGCCTGCAATGTGCAGGCGATGGTTTTCGGGAACATGGGTGAAACCTCCGGCACCGGAGTCGGCTTCACGCGCAATCCGGCAAATGGCGAGAAGAAGTTTTACGGCGAGTTCCTGATGAACGCGCAGGGCGAGGACGTGGTGTCGGGCGTCAGAACTCCCGTGCCCATCGCCGAATTGAAAACCCTGATGCCCGAAGTTTACGATCAACTGCGCGAGATCACGACGCGGCTCGAGCGCCACTACAAGGACGTTCAGGACTTCGAGTTCACCATTCAGGAGGGGAAGCTTTACATGTTGCAAACACGCAACGGCAAGCGGACAGGAAACGCCGCGGTGCGAATTGCGGTCGATATGGTCAGCGAAGGCCTGATCTCTCCGGCCGAGGCGCTGATGCGCGTAGAGCCGGAGCAGCTCAATCAACTGCTTCATCCGATCCTTGATGAGAACAGCCATTTCGAACTGATTGCCAAGGGCTTGCCTGCCTCACCCGGAGCCGCAACCGGGCGCGTGGTTTTCACCGCCGACGATGCCGTTACGCAAGGCAAGTCGGGCCCCGTGATCCTCGTCAGAGGCGAAACCGTCCCCGATGATATTCACGGGATGGAAGTGGCGGCAGGCATTCTGACCTCACGCGGCGGCATGACGTCGCACGCCGCGGTGGTTACGCGAGGGATGGGGAAGTGCTGCGTGGCGGGATGTTCTGAAGCGGAGGTTGACGAAAAAAAGAAGCTGCTCAAAATCGGGAAGCGCGTGATTAAGGCAGGCGACTGGCTCTCGCTCGACGGCTCGACGGGGCGAGTGATTCTGGGCAAGGCCGAGATGGTTGAGCCTGACCCGCACAGCGGCGCCTTCGCAACGTTCATGAAATGGGCTGACGAGCACCGCAAGCTCGGGGTCCGCGCCAACGCCGACATCCCGCGCGACGCCGCCGTGGCGCGACAGTTCGGCGCCGAAGGGATTGGACTGTGCCGCACCGAGCATATGTTCTTTGCCGCCGACCGTCTTCCTCACGTCCAGGCCATGATCATGGCGTGCAAAGATACCGCCGATGCCAAGCAGGCCGCTCGCTACGAAAAAGAGCGGCGGGCGGCGCTCGCGAAACTCCTGCCTATGCAGCGCCGCGATTTTGCCGGCCTCTTCAAAGCGATGGATGGGTTCCCGGTGACAATCCGCACGCTCGATCCGCCTCTGCACGAATTTCTGCCCAAGCGCGAACAACTGATGGTTGAGATCGCGACGTTCGAGGCGCAGAACAAGAAGGGAGCCAAGCTGAACCAGCTCAAAAAGATGCTCGAAGTTGTTGAGGGACTCCATGAATTCAATCCGATGCTCGGCCTGCGGGGCTGCCGGCTCGGAATACTCTATCCCGAGATCACCGAGATGCAGGCGCGGGCCATCTTCGAGGCGGCGTGCGACTGCAAGCAAAAGGGAATTCAAGCAAAACCTGAGGTCATGATTCCGCTCGTCGGTGACGTGCGGGAGCTGGCAGCGCAGAAGGAGATTGTCGAGCGCGTCGCGTGCGCGGTCTTCGAGAAGAAGGGGGTTCAGGTCGATTATCTCCTCGGGACGATGATTGAGCTGCCCGCCGCCGCTCTTTCCGCGGCTGAGATCGCGCGCGAAGCGCAGTTTTTCAGCTTCGGAACGAACGACCTCACCCAGACGACGTTCGGCCTTTCGCGCGACGACTGCGGCAAGATCATTTCGGCTTACGTGAAGCTGAAAATCTGGCCTGCCGACCCCTTCGCTGCCCTCGATCCCAAGCGCGTCGGCCGCCTGCTCAAGATCGCAACCTCGGAGGGGCGCGAGGCGCGGCCAGGGCTGAAGGTGGGCATCTGCGGCGAACACGGCGGGGATCCGTCTTCTATCGAGGTTTGCGCGGAGGCGGGACTTGACTATGTGAGCTGTTCGCCGTATCGAGTTCCCATTGCGCGGCTGGCGTCGGCGCAGGCGGCGATCCGACGCGCCAAACCGCTCGCCGCGACAGCGTAACGCCGCGATCACACGCCAGCCGCCGGCAGAAACCAGAAGGCAAAAGGCAGCAAGCAGAAGGCAGAGCAGAAAGCAGAAAGCTGAAAGCTGCGGGCTGAAGGTCCAGCTGAAAGCTGAGTGCTGAAAGCTGACCATGCTTATCGTAATGAAACCGGCGGCGGCGGAAGAAGAGATTCGCGCCGTCTGCGAAAAGATTCAGTCGATGGGCTTCCGCGCGCACCCCATGCCCGGAGCGCAGCGCACGGCGATCGGCATCACGGGAAATCCCGGGCCGCTAGAGCCGGCGGAATTCGAGGGCATGGCCGGCGTCGCGGAAGCGATCCCGGTCTCAAAACCGTACAAGCTGGTGAGCCGCGAGGTGAAGGGCGAGGACTCGCTCATCACGGTGGGTCCCCCGGGGCAGGGCATCGTGATTGGGGGGCGCGAGCTCGCCATCATCGCCGGGCCGTGCGCGGTGGAAAGCCGCGACCAGGCGTTTCGTGCCGCGGAGCGCGTGGCTAGCGCGGGCTCGCGGCTTTTCCGCGGCGGCGCGTTCAAACCGCGCACTTCTCCCTACAGCTTTCAGGGGCTGGGGGAGGAAGGCCTCGCCATCCTCGCCGAAGTGCGAGAGCGCTTCGGGCTCGCCATCGTCACCGAGACGATTGATTCCGAAAACTGCGCCCTGGTGGAGTGTTACGCGGATGTGCTCCAGGTCGGCGCGCGCAACATGCAAAACTTTTCTCTGCTCCGGCGCGTGGGCAGGTCCAAAAAGCCGGTGCTTCTCAAGCGGGGTCTTTCCGCCACGCTCGACGAGTTCCTGATGGCGGCCGAATACATCCTCTCGGAAGGGAACTACAACGTGATTCTCTGCGAGCGCGGAGTGAGAACGTTCGCCGACCACACGCGGAACACACTAGACCTCAGCGTGATTCCCGCAGTGAAGAAGGCTTCACATCTGCCCATCATCGTCGACCCGAGCCATGGGACAGGGAAGCGAGATAAGGTGCTTCCGCTTGCCCGCGCCGCCATTGCGGTGGGCGCCGATGGGTTGATCCTCGAGGTTCATCCCGATCCCGACCGAGCCCTTTCTGACGGGTTTCAGTCGCTCCACCCCGACCAGTTCGATGAGCTGATGCGGGAAGCTTCGGCGATCGGCGCCGTCCTCGGCCGCACGATGAAATCTGCTGACGAAGCGGTGAAGTGAGGCGTCGCTGAATGCGGGGCGCGGGGCTAGTTAAAGCGATACGTTAAGTATGGACTGTTTCGAGGTCCGCGCGATCACCGCCCGTAGCGACGGCCGGTGATCGCCGACTACCCTTTGGTTCGGCCACCTGCCGCTCATCATCAGGCGAGGCTCCGAAGGTAGGCGCCACAGAGCGATCCCAAGAATTAATGTAAAACCTGAACTTATGAAGCGCCGATTTTTCTCCTAAACTAGCGCCTGCCGCTCTAAAGGGCGGCGCTACGGCGCGCCGGCGGCGCCGCGGCGCGTGAGCACCCAATGTCGGCGCGCCGACTTTCCGCCGTATCGTGCTGACGATGAGTTTCAAGCGACGCTCCCGCCTGCCTGCTGCTGCGATACTCCTACTCGTCATCTTTGCTTCAGCAAGCTGCTCCCGCCGACTGGCTCCGCCGAAGCCGTATCTTGCCTTAATCGCGGACCAAGGAGGCCGGAGCTTGGCGGTGCTGAACCTTGCAACCTTTCGTGTTGAGAAAATGATCTCGCTCGGATTCGCTCCCGAGCGCACGGTCCTTCGCCCCAAGAGCCGGGATGCATACGTTTTATCGCAGGACGGCGCGGTCGCCGTCATCCAGTTTCCGGCGCTTAGCATTCGCGCCAGGTTGAACCTCGGCCGGGGCCTCACTGCGTTTGTGATTTCCCCGGACGGCACCTCGGCGTATGCCGCCGTCCGGTCGCGCCGCAAAATCTACCGGATCGATTGCGCCGGCGCTCGCGTCACGTCCGCCTACGGCGCTGAGGCGCCCGTTTCGGACCTGGCGATCAGCCCCGACGGCAAAACCCTGCTCGCGCATGAGAGCGAGGGTGGAAAGTTGTTGCTGCTTGATGCGGGCACAGGAAAAATATCGGCGGCGCTCGATGCCGGCAAGGGAGGTGGCCCAGTGGTGATCCTTCCGCGGGGTCAGAAGGCGTTCGTGGCGTCCAGCTCGGATGACGAAGTGACGGCGGTGGATCTCACGACTCGGCAGGTGTTGTCGCACATCGAGATCGGGTCGGGGGCTACGTTGCTCGCCTTGAAGCCGGACGGGGGCGAAATCGCCGCTCTGAGCAGGCCAGATTCGACGCTGACGCTGCTCGACGCCTTTCATGACGATCTGGAACAGAGCATCACGACCGGCTCAGAACCGGACGCAGCCGTCTTCACCCGCGATTCTCGGGTTCTGTTCATTGCCAACGCGGGCGACGGGACGGTGACCAAGCTCGATTTCAACAATCGCAAGGTGCTCGCGTTGACGCGGACGGGTATGCAGCCCCGCGCCCTGGCGCTCACTCCAGACGAACGCTTCCTAGCGGTGGCGGACACGGGCAGCGATACCGTATCGGTCGTTCGTGCCTCAACGGGAGACCTCGTCACCGCCGTATCGATAGGCCAAAAGCCGGTGGACGTCGTAGTCCCGGACTGGCTGCCGCAGTAGCGGCCGCGACGGTCCGGCGCCGTGCTCGCGGGGCGAGCGCCGCTCGCCCCTACGAAGGATTGGCCCGCGGCTAGCGCCTGAGAACAAGCCGTCTCATCGATCTCACTTGTCTCCACCTTCTCATCCCCTCCTGATACCCTCGGACGAGGCGAACCGTAGCGCCGGCTTTACGCGGCCAATCCCGTAGCGCGGGCCGCCGCCTGTGAGGTCCTCGGCATTTGATCGGGAACCCGGGACACGCCGCGGGCCGGCGCAATCCCCAGCCTATGCAAGTGACCCCTCACCTGTCCTCCTCCGTCGGGCACCCTCTCCCCAATGGAGAGGGCCGATGCGGCTTGGCAGTTCTGGCCCTCTCCGAGGGGAGAGGGTGGCGAGCGGAGCGAGCCGGGTGAGGGGTGCCGGGAAACGCTACCCAGCGCTTCCCGCGCTATACAGCACATTCAGCACACGAATCATTTCCCCAAGGAGGGTTTCATCATGTCTTTCGATAAACGCACCGTCACCGCCGAGCGCCGCGCCGCCAACCAGGAGGCTGGGCCCGAAAAGAAAGTTCCTTCGGAATCGCAGACTTCCAAAAGCAGGAGTCTGCGCCAGTCGGCGTCAGCCGCGCGCAGAGCTAACGGGCAAGCCTCAATGTCACAGCCGTCATGTCGTCTGGCCTTCCTGTGCGTCCTGCTGCTTCAATGATGGCTTGGGAAACCTCGGAGAAATGACTGCCTGCCGCGCTCACAAGGGCTTTCTTGAGAAGGTACGGACCGAGCGGGGTCCATGCTCCGTCGGTTAGAAGCAAGAGGATGTTGCCAGTGGTCAGCGGTTGGCGAATAGGGAACGCCTCGGCTTGGCCGCTGCCCAAGCGGGACTTTTTCGCACCTTCAGTGAGAATCCTGCAATCGCCTTCTCGACTGAGGATGTAGGCCCTGGAATCCCCGGCAGAAGCTCCGACCGCGAGTCCGTTCACGACGGCGATTCCGACGAAAGTGCTTTGGGAGCCGCCGAGCAACGAAGAATCCAGTAATCTAATCCAGTTGGCCCACGTGGACTCTACGGCGACTTGTTGCGGAGACGCTTCCTTGAAGAGTTTTTCGAACAGGCCGAGAACCTTCTTGGCGGCTTGCTGCGCGTTTCCAGCGCCGTCGCACAAGGCGGCGAACGGAATCTCTCCGCGCCCAATCAAGAAGGCGTCCTCATTTGCGGACTTGCCTTCCTGAGTCCGGCTGGCAGCGTAACACTCAACGCGCACGCTGAAGGAACCCCTTTTAACGATGATTTCAAGATATAGTGACAACATCGGCTGTAGCGGCGCTGTCCTCGGCGCCGCGAAACGCCGGCGGGGACACCGGCGCTACAACAGAGGTCGTCACTATAATTTGTAATCCTCATTCATGTGCCAGCACGCGCCTCTACTTTTGCGAGTATCCGCCGCGTGCGGGCATTTTGGGAAAGAACGCCGATGATCTTATAGGTTTCGCTTTTCTTCTTTTTCCCGTCCAGCGAAACACTCCATATCAGCTTCGCTTTGTCGCCCTTGAACTCAGCTTCGACGGTGTCGGCTGCTGGAACCCGGCAACTTCGGTAAATGCCCTGGTGCCAATCCGTCCAGTTCGTCTTCGCGTTGCAGTTCACCACAACAATCCGGGTATCCGGGAGGAGCAAAGAAAGCGTTGCTCCCTGGACCTGGAAGCGCGCCACCATGGCGGGCATCCGCGAAGACGAGCAGCCGGACGACAGAGTATTCCCGTAGCTGTAAACATTGCAGTTGGAAGTCGCGTACCCGGGGACAACATAGCCATACTGGGACGCGCTGCCTTGCCTGTTTACGATGCGAACAGACATCCTCAGAGTTTTCGCTGAAACCGGCAGTGCAAGCATCGCCAGCACTGGTACTGCAAATAGAGTTCTTCTCATGTTTCCACCCTCCTTATGTGCCGTTCAACTGGAGCGAGCAGGTGCTTAGTCAACGTCATCGGAGCACCACAATCGAGCTAAAGCTCGACGAGTCGAAAGCC
>JBOGKE010000022.1:0-30005 GCA_050745265.1 Terriglobia bacterium | reverse complement strand
CACCGGATCGAGATGAGAGTCTGGCGGATTCCGGAGACACTGCAGCCTCGGAGCATGTCGAGCATCGATTCAGTCCCCGAGACAGGAGGATCGTCATGCGTAGCACTCGCCCCTTTTTCCTTTTGGCCCTCTCCGTGGCAGCTTGGTTCCTCGTCAGCCCCGGAGTCGAAGCCACTTCCATTCCTGTAACCGGCACGGCGAGTTTCGAGAGCGCCACTTCCTACACCTTTAAAATCTCTGGGCCATCTCTCAGCCTTTTCTCCACCACCGTCGACGCGCCCGAAATCCTCTCCCTGTGCAGTACAGGCCCGACCTGTATCCTTACCGGGACTTTCCCAGCGCAGCTTAATTATGAAGGCGCATCCTACGTAGATAGTTCGGGCTCTTTGGACGGCATCTCTGCGGATAGGCTTGGAGGCACGCTCACCTTCACTTCTTCGCCCGTTACGGTTCCTGGAACGGGCAGTTTGTCGAATATCCCCATAACCGTCTCCGGCGAGATCGGCGGCTACTTGCTTATCCCGCTCCCTGGGTCGACTTGTATTCCTTCGGATGGAACCAACTGCCAAGCCGGGCCGGAGGTATTTTCAGTTGACATTACAGGATCAGGTTCGTTGAACGCCGTTATTGTGGGTGGTATTGCTGGGGCTAACTTTGTTGACCTTAGCTTTACTGGCACAGCCACACCTACCCCTGATCCGGCGGCGGCGCTTTTGTTTGGCTCGGGCTTGGTTTTGATCTTCGCTGCGCTTATGAAACGCCGGCCTTCACATCTGGCCTCTCGAGAATCTTGTCACTACGTTCTGTAATCCTCCCTGGACCCGCACTACCCGCCACCGCGGTGCTATGATTCAGGGCATGGACCGGATCTTGCCATGGGTGTTTAAGCCCTCCTTTGCTCTCATTGCGCTGCTGTTGGCATCTTTTCCCGGCGTTGCTCGCGCACAACAACCCGCCGCGCTCCAAGCCAAATTTGAGAGAGCCGTGTCCGACTTTAATGCGGGTCGCCTGCGTGAGGCCGCGTCTGCGCTGGAAACGCTGGAGCGGCAAGCGCCCGCGACTGCTGAAGTGGAGGAATTGCTCGGCTTGGTTTTATCCGCTGAATCGGATAACCGTGGCGCTTACGTCCGCTTTCTAAAGGCCGTCCGATTGAAGCCGGGCTGGGCGGCGGCGAGAGCGAACCTGGCAGTGAACCTCTCAAAACTCGGAAAGCTTCCCCAAGCCGAAGCGGAATTTAAGCGTGCGATCGCCACCGATCCCGGCGATTACGAAGCGTATAGCGACCTCGGTCAGTTCTATCTGAGGCAAGGGAAAGTGGCCCAGGCGCTTACTCCGCTGGAGAAAGCTCAAAGCCTGCATCCCTCCTATCGGAATGGGTACAATCTGGCCCTGGCGTACGCTCAGACGAACCGGCTCCGAGATGCGCAGCACGAGCTCGAGGAACTGCTCAAGGCAAATGACATCTCTGAGCTGCACAACCTGTTAGCGGAGGTAGAGGAACGACTCGGGAATTACGTCGCGGCAGCAAAGCAATATCAGCGCGCGGCCGAGATGAATCCCTCAGAGGAAAATCTGTTTGACTGGGGCGCGGAGTTGCTAATCCACCGCACCTTCGATCCCGCGATTGCCGTATTTTCGGACGCTTTGAAGCGCTTTCCAAATTCGCCGCGATTGCTGGTTGGTCTCGGTCTGGCTAATTACGGGAAGGGGAGTTACGATGATGCGGTTAAAGCCCTCGTCAAGGCTGCCGATCTTACGCCCTCTGATCCGCGCGCATACTATTTTTTGAGCAAAGCCTACGATCGATCTCCAAGCCAGGCTACCCAGGTGATTGAGTGTTTTCGCCGCTTCGCCGAGCTGCGCCCGCGCGACGGTGAAGCTCAGCTTGACTATGCACTGAGCATATGGAAAGGGAACGAAGGGGCTGCCCCGGCCGCTCTCCAGAATGTTGAGCTTCTCCTGAAGCGCGCGGTTGCGCTCGATCCTTCGCTCAGCCAGGGCTATTTTCAGCTTGGGATTTTCTACGCTTCGGAGAAGAGGTTTGCCGAGGCTGTTCCCGTCTATCAGGAGTCGATCCGGCTTAAACCCAACTCGCCCGATGCTCATTACCGGTTGGGACAAGCATACGCCCGCCTAGGAAAACGTGACCTCGCCCGGAGGGAATTTCAGCTTCACCAGAGCCTGTACAATCAGCACCTGGCGGAGGTTGACAGGCAGCGTGCCGAAGTCCGGCAGTTTGTCTATTCCCTGAAGAAAAACCCGGCGGACATTGAACATCGCACCCGTGCTACGTTGATCATCGCACCGCAGTAGCCGCGGCGCGATCGATATACTGCTCTTCGAAATCGGCCAGCTTGGCGCGGATCGCGGGCGCGGACTCTTGGACCTCACCGAGCGCGCTGAGCGTCTTGAGACCGTTACCCGTGATTGCGAGCACCACGGATTCCTCCGGATTCAAGACGCCCCGGCGGATCAGTTTTCGCGCCACCGCGACGGTGACGCCTCCCGCGGTTTCGGTGAAAATTCCTTCTGTTTCTGCGAGCAGACGGATTCCTTCCAGAATTTCCTCGTCGCTCACGTCTTCTCCGGCGCCCTTGCTCGCGAGAATCGTTTTCACGGCGAAGTAGCCGTCCGCCGGGTTGCCGATGGCGAGCGACTTGCAGATGGTGTTGGGTTTCTGCGGCTCGATCTCCGGATCGCCCTTCTTCGCGGCCGTGGTGATCGGAGAACAGCCCGTGGCCTGCGCGCCGAAGAATCGAGTCGCGGCGGGCTCAACCCATCCGAGCTTCTGAAGCTCCGCGAACGCTTTGCTCACTTTGGTAATCAGCGCTCCGCCGGCCATCGGGATAACAATATTCTTCGGCAATCTCCACCCGAGTTGCTCGGCCAGTTCGTAGCCGAGCGTCTTCGATCCCTCCGCGTAGTACGACCGGAGGTTGACGTTGACCATCCCCCACGAGTACTTCATCGCCACTTCCGAGCAGAGGCGGTTGACCTGGTCGTAGTTCCCATCCACGCGCACGAGCTTCGGACCGAATATCTGAGTGGACGTGATCTTTTCGTTTTCAATGCTGGCGGGAATAAAAATGTAGGCGCTGAACCCGGCAGCGGCCGCCTGCGCGGCCACGGCGTTGCCCAGATTTCCGGTGGAAGAACAGCCGACCGTATCGAATCCAAACTCGCGGGCCTTGCTGAGCGCCACCGCCACCACCCGGTCCTTGAACGAAAGCGTGGGATGATTCACGGAGTCGTTCTTGATGTAGACTTCTTTCGCCCCCAGCGCACGCTCGAGACGCCGGGCGCGGAAGAGCGGCGTGAAACCGGTTTGATGCCCCACGGCGGGCTCGCCCGCGAGCGGCAGCAGCTCGCGGTAACGCCACATGGTAGGAGCGCGGGCGCCAATTTCACGGCGGGGCAGCTCGGAGCGCAATCGGTCGTAATCGTAAATGACCTCAAGGGGCGCCCAGCATTCCTCGCACGCCGCCGTCGGCTTCAGCTCGTAACGGCGGCTACACGAACGACACTCGAGATGCAACGCGTAGCTCACAAATCCTCCTGTCGCTGTTCGTCTCATCCGGATTGCGCAAAATCTGGAAAATCGATGGAGCGAACGGGGAGGCAGAAACAAAAAAGCCTCCGCCGGCTTGCCCGGGGAGGCTGGATAGGACCTTAGAGGCCGTTCTCATCTTCCCCAACACCGGGTAGGAGTTGGCACCTGACCTCCGTTTTATCGGAGCGGTTGCCGTGGCGTCATAGGGCCCGTCCCTCGGCCACTCTGGATGAGATTCAGGATATCTGAACCAATATTCAATTGTCAGCACTGAGGGTACCGCTTGTGAAATGCGCCTGTCAAGGCAAATTTGCGGAATCGCGTCGGCACGATAAATCCGCGACTTCATACTCTCCCGACTGCGCTTGACAGGGGCGCTCGGTTGCACAATAAAGGAACTAAGAGGCAGTTCGTAGTTTTCGCGGCTCGAAAGCGGCTGGCTGACTTTTCCGCGAGGCCAAGCCGCCGCCTGACGGCGCACACTCCGTCGGATCGATCTACCGCTCCGGGATTATCGATGCAGAATGCTGTTCAGTTTCGCAACGCTCGGCGACAAGTGCTTCGCGGCGTCATTAACCGGCCGGACCAGCCCGCTGGCCGGCGCGGCGTGCCGGGCGTCGTCTTCTTTCATGGCTTCACTGGAGACCGGTTGGAGTCTCACTGGCTCTTCGTGAAGTGCGCCCGCGCCCTTGCGGAGCGAGGATTTGCCACGCTGCGATTCGATTTCTACGGGTCTGGCGAGTCGGACGGCGATTTTCGCGATGCCGCGCTCGCCACGGAAATCTCAGACGGGCTTTGCGCCGTCGACTTTTTTCGGCGTCAGCGCGGCGTCGATCGGGGATGCATCGGCCTAGTCGGGCTTTCGCTCGGAGGGGCAGTCGCCGCCACGATTGCGCAGCGAGTCAAGGCTCAGGCGCTGGTTTTATGGTCGCCGGTGGCACATCTCGGCGAGCTCCGCAGCGCCATGGCTCAAGCCGCAGCGCTGCAATGCGATTCATCGCATGCAGCGGCGCCGCCGGGCTGCGTGGAATATAACGCCCACGCGGTTTCAACGAACTTCTTCGATCTCGACGGCGGCGACGATCCTCTGAGCGAGATCGCGCTGTTCCGCCAGCCCACGCTCGTGATCCATCCCGAACACGATGAGACGGTGCCCGTCGCGGCCGCAGACGATTACATCAAGGCTTCGGGTGCACGGGTGAAAGAGAAGATCATCATCCCGGGCGCCGATCATACGTTCAGCTCACTCGCCTGGGAGCGCGATCTGATCGAGCGCACCACGACCTGGTTCGAGGCTAGGCTGACTCGTTCCGTGACGGCCGCGCGAGCCGGACTGTGAAATGCGGCGCGTTGCGAAGCCTCAGCGCTGGGCCTGACCCCGTCCGTTTCGCGGAGCAACCGTCAGCACTGCGGCGCTGGCGTTCGGCAGCCTGAACGTGTAATCTCCATTCGCGCCTCGCCGGACGCTGGTGAGATGGGGCGCGGGCAGGCGCCCGTTCGAGTCGAATTGAACGCCCCCATAGCGAACCTCGGGAGCAAGCGAGCTTAAGCTGGGCGCGGCGAGGAGCAGCAGTTTCGCCGGTCCCATGGGCGCAGAGAAATGGACGCGCACGTCGCCGGAAGCCGTGAGGTCCTTGTTGATCACAAAAACCTTTACCGCGCAGCCGGCGCATGCGCTCACGGCATCGGCGAGGATATTTGATTCGGTCGTGATCGAGGCGGGCAGCAAGCGCCCGCCCGAGGCGTTATGCGCGAACAGATACATCGCGTCGTAGAGAGGCTCGGCGACGTTCCGATAAGTCCAATGGCTGGACGAGCCTTGGGTTCCATAGGTGTCGATCGGATTGTACGAGCTGCCGCCTCCCGGCCGGTAGCTGCTGTGCAAATTCACGTAGCGGAAACCATCGCGCGCGAGCGAGAACATGTAATCGAGACCCCACACGCTCGCGGCGAAAGCGTTGCTGACGCCCGGCATGCCGCCGCACGAGGCCGAGTTGGTTTCTGCCATCGCGATAGGCACGCCGCGGCTGCGCGCCGCCGCAACCAGCGATTCCGCTCGAGTGTTGAAACGATCCATGAGCTCCGGCGCGAGAAGCTGCTGGATCGTCACCGTCCGGTTTCCGCAGGTCGTCGCCGAATAGTTGTGGACGGTCACCAGCTTCAGATTCTTCGCTCCGACGCCATCGATGAAGACGCCGAGATCACGGGGATTGCGCCACCCGCAGCACGTGGCCGGACCCATCACCGCGTACCTGCGGGCGACCGTGTTGGCGCGGAAGGCGTCAACATAACCGAGAACGTCTTTGACATGATCCGAGGGGGAGTAGCTTGCCGGACGTCCGCCGCGCCGAAACAGGTCGGGCTCGTTCCCGATTTCGAGGCCGAAGATGTAAGCCGGTTTGATATTGCGCGCGATCCCCTGCGTCACTTCGCCGAGCGCCCACTGCGGCGAATTCTGCTTAAGGTTGATTCCCAGAATCAGACGCCACCCGCTCGCGACGGCGGCCTCGGAGAAAAGCCTGAAATCGCCAGCCGTCAGCGCGGCTTGGCACTCGTTCGGATGCGGAGCGTGATCACGATCCCAGCAGCTATTATCCTGACTGTTCCCGCCCAGCCGCAAAACTCCGGGCCCAAGGTCGCGCATGAAATTGAAGTAGCCGCGATCCGGCGCGCCGGGATGGCCGAGCGCGTACACGCCTTGCTCCTGCGCTGCGGCTGAGGCGGTCTTCCCGGCCGTAAACGCCTTCAGTCCCTGACCCGCCGTAGAAACCTCAAGGCTGAACCCGAGAAAATCTCTCGGAATCTCGGCGCCCAGCGGGTGTGTCTGCACGTTGATGGTCGCCACCTGCGCGCCCGCACTCATCGCCGCGGCCGCTACGAAGGCGCCGATCACCACGGCGAGCCTTAGCCACGTTCCGCGTGAGCGGGAGAAACCCGTGTTAGATTTTTCGCGTGAGTTCAACCGATCCTGATACATTGCAGTTGCTCCTCTCGTGAATGTTCGCCGCGCCACAAGCCAGCCCTACCGGGCGGTATGACGAAGCCCGATCTCATCCGCCAGCGAGCCCGTGGTTTCCACCATCTCCATGCCAAAAACTTCGCCAAAGCGCCGCACCACTCGCGCCGCGGCATCATCGAGGGAAACGCGGCGCCCCAGGAGCTTTTCGAGCGACGTAACGCCCTTGTCGCGAATGCCGCAGGGGACGATCCAATCGAAGTATCGGAGATCGGTGTTGATGTTGAAAGCGAAGCCGTGCGACGTGACCCAGCGCGAAACGTGAACGCCCAAGGCCACCAGCTTCTCGTTGCCGACCCACACGCCGGTAAGATTTGGAAGCCGGTCCGCCGCGATGCCGTACTCCGCCGCGACGCCGACGAAGACTTGCTCGAGCGACCGCATGTACCACGCGATGTCGCGCCGGTGTCCCGCGAGATCGAAAATCGGATAGCCCACCAATTGCCCCGGGCCGTGATAGGTGACGTCGCCGCCGCGGTCGGTCGCGTAGATCGCCGCCCCCAGACTCGCGAGGTGATCGGGCGCGGCGAGCACGTGCGCCGGCTGTGCGTTGCGGCCGAGCGTATACACGTGAGGGTGCTCGAGCAACAGAAGCGTGTCGGGGATCTCTCCCCGCTTACGCGCGGCGATCTTCTTCTGTTGGATTGCAAGCGCCGTTTCGTAATCGACAATCCCGAGCTGCTCAGCGTGGCACAGCATGACGGTGAATGCGCGGGTCCAGGCGCGCCGCGCTCGGAGGCCATCTTAACCCGGCCCCCACTCAATGAACAAGCGTTGGCAGGCTGGCTAGAAAACGGGGTCAGGCCGAAGAGCGCCGCTCTTCGGAGCGGCAGGTGCCAGGCTAAAGCCCGGCGCTACGGTCGCGGGAAATAACCATTCTCCACCCAGTGCATCCATAGAGTGAGAACCGTGGGACTGCTGAGCGACACCGACCTTTCCGAAGTTCGCGAACGGCTCCGTGGGATGACCGATCCCGTGAAGCTGATCCATTTCACACAGGAACTAAACCTCGAATACGGCCGCGAGGCTCGCACTCTTATTCAGGAAATCGCCAGCGCTTCGGAGAAAATCTCCGCGGAATTTTTCAACGTCCTTCTCGATAAGAGCCGGTCCGCCGAATACGGAATTACGAAGGTGCCGGCGACGGTGGTCGCTGGCGCGAAAGCTGCCGGGATTCGGTTTTTCGGTTTGCCGGCCGGCTACGAATTCTCGGCGCTGCTCGACGCGATTCTCGCGGTGTCGAACAGCGACTCAGGTCTGACCGCCGAGTCGAAGCTGAAGCTGAGTTTGATCGCCGAGCCGGTGCATCTCGAGGTCCTGGTGACGCCTACCTGCCCGCATTGCCCCGGCATGGCTCGGCTCGCGCATGGCATGGCGCTCCAAAACGAGCTCATCACCGCGGATTGCGTCGAGATCACCGAGTTTCCCGAGCTTGCCGCGCAGTACAGCGTCCACTCGGTTCCCAAAACCATGATCAACGGCGGAGCGGCCATTGATGGCGCGCTGCCGGAAGATATGTTTGTAGATGCCCTCCTGATTCATCTGGGGATTGCCGCGGACGAGAGGGCGCCGGAATCCCCCGAGTGATCGTCAGCGCGCGGATGGTCAATATTTCAGCACCGAGTGGATCTCGTACTTGCTGATTTTGTCGCGGCCCTTGAGAAAACTCAGCTCAATCAGGAAACCCATCCCGGCCACACATCCACCCAGTTGCTCGACGAGATTAGCCACCGCACCGGCGGTTCCACCGGTCGCCAGAAGATCATCAATGATCGCGACGGTTTGTCCAGCGCTGATCGCGTCCCGGTGCACCTCGAGACCATCTTTGCCGTACTCCAGCTCGTAGGTTGCTTTCACCACTTCCGAGGGCAGCTTCCGCGGCTTGCGCACCGGCACAAAACCGGCGTTCAGCCGGTAAGCGACAATCGGCGCGAAAATAAAGCCTCGAGCCTCAATTCCCACGACGCGGTCGATCTTCCGGTCGATGTAGTGATTCGCCAGTGCGTCGACGGAGCGATGCAATCCGACCGGGTCTTTCAGCAGCGTGGTGATGTCGTAAAAGAGAATGCCCGGCTTGGGAAAATCCGGGATCTCTCTGACCAGGCGCTTGAGGTCTTCCACTGTTCCTCCATCCGCTGGGTGTGTTCAATATTCAATCACGAAGTCCGGATACGGTCCGCTCGCGGGCGCTTCGATTTCTTCGATGTGGCTCACGCGCGCGCCAGGCGGGCCTTGGGTTAGGCGCTGGCCGAACGTGACGAGCGCCTGCCGGTTCCCCAGCGCGTACACTTCCACCCGTCCGTCGGGCAGGTTCTTCACGTACCCGGCAAGCCCCAGCTTTGCGGCCTCGCGCTGTGCGAAGAACCGATATCCCACACCCTGCACCGAACCCGACACCCAGTATTTCCGCGCGACCGGGCTCGTCCCGCTTCGCCCCGAAGGAATATCCGCGGAGAAGAATTTGGATCGTCTCATCGGTTGTCTCTCTCAGGACTGATTCAGCGGGCGCTGAGACATGGCGCCGATTTCGAGAGGCCACTCCTCTTTTGTGAGCCCGGAAAGAATCGCGTTGCGGACGGCCGCCTGGATCTCTTCGATCTGATCAGCCCGCTTCCCCTCGGTCATCACCGGATCATGAAACGTAACGCGCACGCGTCCCGGCCGTATGGCGGCTCTGCCTTTGGGCATAATCTTTCTGCTGCCGGAAATGGACGCAGGAACGATCGGCGCGCCGGCCTGGGCCGCCATCCGGAAGACGCCCTTCTTAAAGGGAAGCAGGCGGCCATCTTCGCTCCGCGTGCCTTCCGGAAAAACGAGAAACGATTTTCCTGCGGCCAGCGCTTCGGCGGCCTGGTTAACAGCTCGGATCGCTTTCTCGCGATTGCGGCGGTCCACCGGGATGAAGCCGCGCAGGCGCATCGCCCGGCCGAGGACGGGCACGGCAAAAAACTCCTCCTTCGTCAGGATGAGCACGGGCGGCAGCAGGCCGATGATGAGGGGCGGATCGGCGTTGCTCTGGTGATTCGCCATAAAAACCACGGCGCGTGTCCTGAGGATATTTTCCCGTCCGCTGACCTCGATCCGCACTCCGGCCAGCCGCACCGTCAGCTTCGCTCCGAACACGCCGACGCGGTAAATCGGATCGGAGTTCCCGCTGAGCAGCGTATAGAGCAGAAGCGGCCCGCCAATCACCAGGATACACGCGAGTGCGAAGGCTATGACGCAAATCGAGCGGATCATCGGCTGGCCGAGTCTCCGGTTTTCCCCTCCGGCCATCCCTTGAGGATTTCGACTTGGGCGCGGGTTGCGCCCGGAGTCTCTTCGATCCGGTAACGGGCGCCCGGCCGCGCGGCCATCAGCGGGAGACACAACACGGTCGCCCCGATCAGCGCCAAAGCGGGGCTGATGGCCCTCGCGCATCCGAAGCGTGCCGCGATCGGGCGCAATCCGCGCACCCCATGCGCCATTCGCGGATTCGCGCGAGCCCGCCCCCGTTCGAAATTCACGCCGCGCGCGGTTGCCGGAGGCGGTCCCATCCCGGTAACATGGAATGAGGAGCGGTTATGAAACTTTTCAAAGCGGACTTGCATTGTCACAGCCGTTATTCGGGCCGGGTGAAGCATCTGCGCTTCCTTCGCGCGCGCGACTGCTACTCCGATCCGGCCGCCGTTTACCGGCGCGCCAAGGAGCGGGGCATGGACCTGGTGACGATCACCGATCACGACTCGATCGACGGTTGTCTCGAGCTGCTCAACCGCAACGGCGAGATGCCGGATTTTATCACGGGCGAGGAGGTCACGGCTCGACTTCCTCAATTTCAGCACGAGATCCACGTTGGCGTGTACGGTCTCAATGAGGCGCAGCATGGGGACATCCAGAAGCTGCGGGGCAATGCGGAAGAGTTAGTCGCTTACCTAAAGCAGAACGGACTGCTCCATGCGCTGAACCATTTCTTTCACGATTTCTGGAACGCGGCGCGCGTCGAAGAGTTCGTCGAGCGCATGGCCGAGTTGTTCAGCGTCTTCGAGGCACGGAACGGCACGCTCCAGCGCGAACACAACGCCTGCATCGCCGCGCTGTTGGAACGTCTGCGCCGCTCGGGGCGGCAGGTGAGCGTCGTCGCGGGCAGCGATTCGCACACGCTGCGCCGCATCGGTCGAAGCTACACCGCGAGCGCCGCGCGCACACGCGCCGAGTTTCTAGCCGATGTCCGCGCCGGGCGCACGCAGGTCTTCGGCCCTCATTCAAACCATTTGTCGCTTGCCGCCGATATTTACGGTGTCGTTCTCCGGTATTATCCCACCGTGCTCTCCGTCCATAACGGCGAATTCTCGCCCCTCAGCCGCACGCAGAAATTCTTTCTCAGCCTCGCCGCGGCGCCCTTTCTCGTGGCGCCTTACGTCGCCGCCGTTCGTCACATGCGGACCGAGCGAAAACGCATGAGTGAGTTTTCCCGCCAGCTCTTTGGTCACCCGGCTGCGCCTTAGGCGCAAGGTTCCGCCGGCCGCATGATCCCTGAGGGCCGGTTTCAAATGGGGTCGCGCGGAGTTGCCGTTTAACCCTGCGGCTTTTCGAATGGCCAGCTGTAATGAATTGCGCCGCAGCGCTTTGCCAAACAAAGTACTTGACATCAGCAATGGCTTCGGCGATGATCGTTGCCATGCTTCACCGCCCTCACGGTTCCCACTCCCGAACCCGTCCGCATGCGGCGGCGGGCCAGCACGCGATCGAGAACCTGCGGTTCATCCGGGAAACGATCGAGCGTTCCGCGTCCTTCACGGCCGTTCCAGGATGGGGCGGGATCGCGATGGGCGCCACGGCCGCGGGAGCCGCAATCCTGGCGGGACGCCAGAGCTCGCAGCAGGCTTGGCTTGTGGTCTGGCTCGTCGAAGGCGTACTGGCGTTTCTCATCGGCGGCTGCGCCGTGCTGCAGAAGGCGCATGCGGTGGAAGTGCCGCTTCTAAGCGGTGCGGGCCGCAAGTTCGCCTTAAGTCTCCTGCCCCCCATCGTCACCGGCGCGCTCCTGACCGCAGTGCTGGCTGGCGCCGGGCTTTTTGGCGCGCTGCCGGGAATGTGGCTGCTCACCTATGGTATGGGGGTGATGGCGGCGGGCGCTTTCTCCGTGGGTGTGGTGCCGGTGATGGGTATGTGCTTCATGGCAACGGGCGCGGCGGCGCTGTTCCTCCCGTTTACCTGGAGCGACTGGCTGCTCGGCGCGGGTTTCGGAGGACTTCACATCCTGTTCGGCGCCATTATCGCGAGGAGGTACGGTGGCTAGCTTCGACGACCCAGATCATTCGGCGCCGGGCCGCGCGCCGGGGGGATCCGGGGCCGCGGTTCGCCTGAGCCCGCGCCGGCTGGCGCCGGCGGCGAGCCCGGCCGATCTCGACCGCCTGATCCACGAGCAGACGCGCCTGGGCATTCTCAGCGCGCTGGCCGTGAACCCGTTCCTGAGCTTCACCGATCTCAAGAAGATTCTGAAGACGACGGACGGAAATCTCAGCGTCCACACGCGCAAACTCGAAACTGCCGGATACCTCGGTTGCCGGAAGTTCTTCGCGGGTCGCGTGCCGAAGACGGAATTCCGGTTGACGGCCGCGGGCCGCCGCGCGCTCGGGCGTTACCTCGATCAGATGGAGCAGTTGATTCGCGCCGCCCGCACGCGCTAGGGCGGGGCGCGTTTTTTTTGCCCTTCGGCTTTGCGCTGCAAAGTACTTGTGAACGCTACGATCTGGGGGCGGGCGAATCGCCGGCCATGGACGTCAGAGACCGGCGCCGCACGATTCCGAGCCCGTGGGCGCACGTTACGGGAGGAACGACCACGATGGACCGAACCCGAAGTTCTGATTCGCGCGCGCTCCATGTCGCGATGATTATGGACGGTAACGGCCGCTGGGCCGTCCGGCGCGGGCTCCCACGCACCGAAGGGCATCGTGCCGGCGCCGCGCGGATCCGCGAGTTGGCGCAAGCTGCCATGGCGCTGGGAGTCCACACGCTCACCCTCTATGCATTTTCCGGTAACAACTGGGCAAGACCACAATCTGAAGTGGAAGAGCTCATGCGGATCTTCTCGGACTTCTTCAACGCCGGAACCGGTGAGTGGCGTGGGGACGGTGTGCGGGCGTCGGTGATCGGCCGCCGGGACCGGCTTCCCTCCGCCTTGATCGCATCGATCGACGCGGCCGAATTCGCGACTCGCGCCGGAGCGCGGCTGCATCTGCGCATCGCGATCGATTATTCCGGGCAAGACATGATCCTGGAAGCGGCGCGCCGCCTGCGCGACGAGCCCTGTTTGACGCGCGCCGACTTCGGCCGTCTCATGGCGCTCGCGAGCCACGCGAGCCCGGACGATTCCGCCGTCGACCTGCTCATTCGAACGGGCGGGGAACGGCGGTTGAGCGACTTTCTCCTTTGGGAGCTCGCATACGCGGAACTTTGGTTCAGCGGAAAGCTGTGGCCGGATTTTGGCGCGTCTGATCTCGAAGACGCCGTACGCGATTTTACAGGACGCGAGCGCCGCTACGGCCGCCTCCCAGCGCCGCCGAGCGACGCCACCGTGGTCGCCGCGGAAGCTGATCCCGCCACCCGATCATGGGCGATCTAAGCGCGCGCCCCGTGGCCCGGATTTCGGGCCGTCGGGCCTTGACATACCCCTGCCCCTAGTGTACTATGTAGTTACTATCCCTCAGCCGTCGCGCTGGCGAGCGCGGCCGCAAATTCCAGTCGCGAGAACGATCAACCGTAACTTCCCCAGGAGGTCTGTAATGTCACTGACGAAGCGAACACCGGCTCGAGTTGCCGCGAACCGCGCGAACGGGTGCAAATCCCGAGGCCCGAAAACGCCGGGCGGTAAACGGCTGGCTTCCCTGAATGCCTTGAAGAACGGAGCGGCCCCGCAGGCCGCCACGCGCCCGATGTGGCAGACGATGACGGAGCTCGGCGAAGACCCCGGGCGCTACCGCTCTCTGCTGCAAGGCGTGCTGAACTCCTATCCGCCCCGGAACGCGATCGAGCTGAGAGTCTGCGAGGACATTACGCGGCTGCTTCTCAAATCTGAGCGCAATCAGCAGGCGCAGGAGGCGAAATTGGTGCGCACGTACGAGAAGCTCGAAAGCGCACGGGAGAAACAAGTGCGTGAAATCGAGCGGCGATCGAGCTATGACGCGCTGCAGGCGGTGGTGCTCGAGACCGGCCTGCGCCGCGCGCCGGATTCGCCGGCCAAATTTTTCGAGACCACCGCGTGTCTCGAGCGGCTGCGGGAGCGCGTCGAGCGGGCCGATTTCTCGGACGAAACCGAGCTCGACGCGCTTTACGGCAAGAACCGCACGTTTCGCGGCGCCGGCGTCACCAGCGCGTTTCGCGCTCTCGCTCAGAACCCGAAAGACCGCGACCTCGCCGCCAGCCTCCGTCTGATGCTCCTCGAGGAGTTGCGCGACGTCGCCGCCGAGGGGCAGCTTTATTATCGTGAGCACGTGGCCATCTCGCGCGCCATGCGCCTGGAGTGCCTGGCGCCGGCGGCGGACCCGGAATACATCCTGCTCCAACGCCATGAGGACGCCCTTCATCGCCAGCTCGAACGCAAAATCAGACTGCTGATCAGCCTTCAGGGCGGCGCAACCCAAGCTCGCAAGCGGGCCAGCGAACCTGCGGCCGGTCTCCCGGCGCTCGAAGATGAGCCGCTCGGCTGGCTGGGATCGAGCGCCTTCGAGAAACCTCCGGCTCCCGGCGCCGCAGTCACCCGAGCGGCAGGAAGACCGCGCGCCCGGCATTCAGACGCCAGCGCGATCGCGTTGCGGCACAAGATCAGCACGCTGCCCGTTTCGAAGAAGCGGAGCGCCGAAGAGCACGCCGAGATGCTGAGGCAGATTAACGAGATCTACGGCATCACCGCGCCTGAGCCCGCGGCGGCGCACACCGGATTCGCGGCGAGCAACAGAATGGAGAACCCCGATTCAAGCGCCGGCCGGGGCGCCCCCGGCTCGCCGTTGATCGACAGCCGGCCCGACGCCGATGAGCAGGCCGAGGAGAACGGCGGAGGCTAGCAGCTAGGCTAGCCACTTGAACGAAAATGATAGAGGCGTTTTGGCCCCAGCGAACCCAGAGGTGCAAGAAAACATAAGCCATTAGAATCTGCTAATGAAAAACGAACCCAAAAACGAACCCAAGCTTTTTGGGGCAAACACGATAACGACCGCTGAATCAGCAGCTTCGAGGGGCTAGCGAAGATGCGCCGGAACCCAGATGTTATTGATAAAACAGGAAGAACAGGATCGGCGCGCGGGTCCGGAATCGGCGGCCCATCGCGGCCGGATTCCCGTTTTCCCGTAGGACGAGCTTCGCCGGAATGGCGGCGCGCGCAAGACGCCTTTCGGTTGCGGCTCCGCCGCGCGGCACGGTTCCGGGAGCCGGCGACACATGAGACGCTTGCGACACGTGAGACGGCGTCTGTGCAGTGCCGCGCTTCACGCCTGTTTTCGTCCATTTGCCGCCCCGTTCGCTGCGCTCAGCGCAGGCTCTGAAGGGCGGCGCTACACGGCGGCTGGCAGCGCTGTCGCGCAGAGCGGGTCGCCACGGTCAGCGTGCACGATCGAGCCCACCGCACTCCGTAACCGATCACAATTTTCTTGACATTGTCGCCCCGCGGCGATACAAGGGACGGAACATTTAGTTGTGAGCTGCAACCTGTTGGGGTCGCAGTCCTCGGGCCCGTGCTGCTATACGCGACGACATGAATAGTTGCGTATCTGGAGAACCGGCGTATCAGGGCACGGCTTGAGCCGTGCGGAAAGCGATTCTCAACAGTATGTCCGTTGCACTCGGAGGGCGCGACGGCCCAGACCGCCGCATCCTCCGAGTGCAACACAATAATGGACGACGATGTCTCTTTGCGGCACGACTGAAGTCGTGCCCTGAGACCGAACGCGAAAACACCTAAGGCGTGCTGTATAGCAGGCGAAAGGCATGTGCGTTCGCTCGCCTTGGGAATCTGCGTGGCAACGCCGGGTGTTGCGCCAGAGCGGCGATCGGAGCGGGTCGCCACGGTCAGGGCTTTTCTGACCGTGGATTTGGCCTGTGGGGACTACGGTCCACGGTCAATTTAGAACGATGGATCGTGGCCGGCCCGCCAACGTATCCGAGTCAGCGAGGTGAGATCGATGAGCGATGAGAGACCGGAGCGGTCGGGGCAATCCCGGAGGGCTTTTCTCAAGCTGGGCGCGGGCGCCGTGGCAGGCCTGACAGCCCGTCCTGCCGTGACGGCCACGGCCGGCGGCGCCGATCCGGCAGTTCCCGAGCCTGCGCCGCAGGCCGCCAGGAGCGCGGAGCGCGGAGCGGGTGCGCGGCCCAACATTCTGTTTCTGGTCGGCGAAGGGCTGCGTCCGGATGAGTTGAGCCTCGCGGGCAACCCGATTCTCCGCACGCCGCATCTCGACCGCATCGGCCGCGAGGGAATCAATTTCAAGAACGCGTTCGTGGTGAATGCGCTGTGCTCGCCCTCGCGCGCGAGTATTCTCACCGGGCTTTATTCGCACACCACAGGCTGCCTCGACAATCGCGACCGCCACATCCCTGCCAACGTGCCGATCTTTCCCGAGCTGCTGCGGAAGAGCGGGTACGAAGTCGCCTGCTTCGGCAAGGCGCACATCCGCGAGGCGCTGACGGACCGTTACTGGGATTATTACTTCGGCTTCGATGGCGCATCGACGAATTATTATCACCCCCGGATCGCCGAAGGCACGCGCGGCCAGGTGGGGCCGTCCGAAGTCTACAAAGGATATGTCGACGACATTGTCACCGAGCGCGCCGTGAGGTGGCTTTCCGAGAAGCGCGAAAAGCCGTTCTTTGCCCTCTTCATGTTTCAGGCGCCCCACGCGCCCTTCTATCGCTCGCGGCGCAACCTGGATCTCTACAACGGAGTGCCGATCCCGAAGCCCTCAACATTCGACGACGACTTGAAGGGCTATCCGGGCAAGCCGCGCTGCTTCGCGGACGCGGACAACAAGATCGGCACCACGATCCTCGGCGGCGACGATCCGCGCTCGCTCGAGGAGATGGTGAAGGACCACTACGCCGGCGTCGTTAGTAACGACCAGAACTTCCGCAGCTTGCTCCAGGCCATCGAAAAGACCGGCACGCTCGACAACACCATCATCCTGCTCACATCCGATCACGGATTCTTCCTCGGCGAATGGCGGTTCTATGACAAGCGCTTCATGCACGAGCCGTCGATTCGCGTTCCGCTGCTGATTCGCTACCCCGGACACATCAGGCCCGGCCTCACGGTGGACCAGATGGCCATCAACCTCGATCTCGCTCCCACCGTACTGGAGCTGGCAGGCGTCGAAGTTCCGAAGACGATGCAGGGCAAGAGCCTGGTTCCCTTCCTGAAAGGATCGCAGCCCGCGGAGTGGCGCAAGGACTGGCTCTACGAATACTACGAGTATCCGGGCAACCAGCAGGTGAAGCCGAATCGCGGCGTTCGCAGCGATCGCTACAAGCTCATCCACTACTACGAGCCGCCGGAAGAGTTCGAAGTTTATGATCTTCAGAGCGATCCCGGCGAGCTTCACAACCTCTACGGAAACCCCCAGCACGCCGAGCTTTTTAAGCGCCTGATGAACCGCCTGCACGAGCTTCGAAAAGAGACGGGCGACACGGGCGCCTCTTGAGAACGTCTCCTCGCCGCCGCGCTCGTGTAGTGTCCGCGAATGGGGTGGACAATGGGTGGCGCATGCATCGCGCACTTTGCGATGTGTGCGACCCTCGAAAACCGCACACATGGCAAACAACGGCCACGGGTGCGCCACCCAGCTTATCGGTATCCCTATTTGGCGGCCAGTACACTAGCCTAAGATCGACGGGGGGCTCTGAGCTTGCGGTAATTCTCGAGGCAAAGCTGCGCGGTCTTGATCTCCGGGTAAGCGCTGCCTTCCTGCTCGATCAGGTAATACTCGACTCCGCCGACGCTTTCCGCCGCGGCGAAAATCCGCTTCCACGGCGACGCGCCTTCTCCGAAAAGAACGCGGTATCCCTGCTGGCGAGACCAATCCTTCAAGTGCAGCGAGCGAATGCGGCCGGGATTTTTCCTGATCCAGGCGACCGGGTCCGCGCCGGCTGCGACGCACGTTCCCACGTCGAGCTGAAGCATGATGCTGCGATCGGTGTTCGCGGCGAGAATATCCATGGGCCTCGCCCCCTCGACGGCGACCCACTCCGCCGCATGGTTGTGATATCCGGCGTGCAGGCCGTGCCGCTCGAGAGTGCGGTTAGCGCTGTCGAGCGTCTCGGCGATCCCCTTCCAGCCGGCCATCCCGGTGACTCGGCCCGGATCTGCCAGCACCACGTAGCGCGTGCCGAGGATGCCATTCAGCTCAATCGCCTTGGCAATACCCGGCGGCCTGAATGACGCGAGGTTGTTGTGCGTTGAGTGGCACCAGAGATGAAGTTCTTCGAGTTGCTTTCGCACTTGCTTCGCCTGATCGGCCGTCCACTGGTAATACGGTGCGAAGAATTCCACACCCGTGTAGCCCATCCCCGCGACGCTCCGAAGAGTCCCCGGGAGATCGGCTCTGAGCGCGTTGCGCACCGAATAAAGCTCGAGGCCAACCGGAACTTGGCGGCGCCGAGGCGCGCCGATCGCGAGAGGCGCTGCGGCGGAAAGAGCAAGAAACGAGCGGCGTGAAATCGTTCGGCTCATGACCTCCATACCTTATCACAACTCCCTTGCGCGCAGTCGAACGAACTCTCGCCGCTGATCGCGCCAGGTCCTTCATCATGCCCATTCCATTGCTCTCCGCCGGCTGTAGCAGCGTTGGACCCACGGAGCTTTCACCGTGTACAATTGAGAGTGCATGTGGTCTTCGCGGTTACAGCGGCTCACGCTTATGATTGCCCCGCCTCCAGTTTCGGCGCTGCTCGGACGCCGGTGATCATGCGACCTCTTGATTGTGCTTCGCCGGAAGCGGCGCGCGAGCAGCACGTGATCTTCCCACGGCCCACACTGAGTCTTGACCAGCAGCATCGCTAGCGAGTCCTCCGCGCTGCTTTGCTCGGCGCCGGAATTGAACGCCTGTACCGAATCGAGTCGATAGAAAGGACCCTACAGTATGGGTGATCAGGAACTGATCCCGCCCTCAAATCAAATCCCCGTCAATATCGAAGACGAGATGCGGAATTCGTATCTCGACTACGCGATGAGCGTGATTATCGGGCGCGCGCTGCCCGACGTGCGCGACGGGCTGAAGCCGGTTCACCGGCGGATTCTCTACGCGATGTATCGCGAGGGAATCACCTCCGGCAAGCGCTACATAAAATGCGCGGGCGTGGTGGGCGAGGTGATCAAGAAGTACCATCCGCACGGCGACGCTGCGGTTTACGACACGCTGGTACGCATGGCGCAAAGCTTCAACATGCGCTATCCGCTGATCGACGGCCAGGGCAATTTCGGCTCGGTGGATGGAGATCCCGCCGCGGCGTACCGGTACACCGAGTGCCGTCTCGCGCGCCTCGCCGAGGAACTGCTCGCCGACATCGAGAAGGAGACGGTCGACTTCACTCCGAACTTTGACGAATCCACGGAAGAGCCGCTCGTCCTGCCCACTCGCGTTCCCAACCTGCTCATCAACGGATCGGACGGGATCGCCGTGGGCATGGCGACGAAAATTCCGCCCCACAACCTGTCTGAGATCATCAGCGCCACGATCCTGCTGATTCAGAAACCGCAGGCCACGCTGGACGAGGTGCTCGCGCTGATTCCGGGCCCGGATTTCCCCACTGGCGCCTATCTCTACGGCAAGTCGGGAATCAAGTCGGCGTACGCCACCGGGCGCGGCCAGTTCACCATGCGCGCCAAGGCGGCTATCGAACGGCCTACAAAAGAGAAGCAGCAGATCGTGATCACCGAGATTCCCTACCAGGTGAACAAGGCGAAGACCATCGCGCACATCGCGGCGCTGGTGCAAGAGAAGAAGATCGAGGGAATTTCGGACGTGCGAGACGAGTCGGACCGCGAAGGAATGCGGATTGTGATCGAGCTGAAGCGGGGCGAGCAGCCCGAAGTGACCCTGAACAATCTCTACAAGCACACGCAGTTGCAGGAAACGTTCGGCATGATTCTGCTCGCCATTGTCAACGGCCAGCCGCGAACGCTTCCGCTCAGCGAAGCCCTTCAGCTCTTCATCGACCACCGCGTCACCGTGGTTCGCCGCCGCACCGCGTACGATCTGCGCAAGGCCCAGGAGCGCGCGCACATTCTCGAGGGATTCCTGAAGGCGCTGGGCCTTCTCGACGCGATCATCAAGCTGATCCGCGCATCGAAGGCGCCCAAAGAGGCGCGCGACGGCCTCATCGCGCAGTTTGAATTCACCGAGCGGCAAGCGCAGGCGATTCTCGAACTGCAACTGCAGCGGCTCACCGCGCTCGAGCGCGGCAAGATCCAGACGGAATATGACGAGCTGCAACACAAGATCGTCGAGTATCAGGAGATTCTCGGCAGCGAAAAGGTGCTGAAGAAACTCATCGTCGACGAGCTGAAACAGGTGCAGAAGGAATTCGGCGACGAGCGCCGCACCCAGATCATTGAGGAGCAGGCTGAGATTCGCCTCGAGGACCTGATCAGCGTCGAGGACGTCGTGGTGACCGTGTCGCATTCGGGATACCTCAAGCGCACGCCGCTCGCGATGTACCGGCAGCAGGGCCGGGGAGGCAAAGGCCGCATCGGGATGCGTACTCGCGACGAAGATTTTCTCGAACACCTCTTCGTGGCTTCGACGCACAGCTATATTCTCGTCTTCACGCACACCGGAAAGCTCTATTGGCTGAAGGTCTACGAAATTCCCGACGTGGGTACTGCCGGCAAAGGCAAACACATCTTGAACCTCGTGAACCTGGCGCAGGGCGAGAAGGTGGCGGCGGTGCTGTCCGTGAAAAATCTTCCTGAACAGCCGTCGGACGTCGCCGTGGAAGGCGAGTCGTACGCCGCGGAAGGCTACGTCGTACTCGCTACGCGCAACGGCATCATCAAGAAGACAAGGCTTTCGCAGTTCTCGAATCCAAACTCGCGCGGGATTGTCGCCATGAAGATTGAAGACGGCGATGAGCTGATCGGCGCAAAGCTCACCACCGGGCGCGACGGCATCTTCCTCGCCACGCACGAGGGCATGGCGATCCGGTTCTCCGAGCAGGACGTGCGCGATATGGGCCGCGCCGCCTACGGCGTTTATGCGATGGACCTCGAGAAGGGCGATTACATCGTGGGGATGCAGATCGTTGGTGGCAAGGAGCTGATCCTTTCGATCACTGAGAAGGGCTACGGCAAGCGAACCGGGATCACCGAGTACCGTCTGCAGACGCGCGCTGGTAAAGGCGTGATCAATGTCAAGACCGCGGAGCGGAACGGCCGCGTGGTGGCTGTGCTGAGCGTCGTCGAGGATTCTGAGGTGATGCTGATCAGCCAGCAGGGCAAGATTACCAGGCTCGACTCCGGCACGATCCGCGAGAGCGGCCGCTCCGCGCAAGGCGTGCGGCTGATCAACCTCGAAGAAGGCGACCAGGTGGCCGCCGCCTGCCTCGTGACCACCGAGGCAAACGGCAACGGCGAGAACGGCGACGCCGGGCCCGTTCAGGGAACGCTGATTCAATAGCGAACAGTTGAGCGGAGCGAGAACGCGTAGCGCGGACCTTCGCTTTCCAAGGTCCGCGGCTTATCCATCGATTCTCAATCAGAAGGAACCGTGCCGTGGCTACCTTTGCAGGTCCACGCCGCGCTTCGAAACGTCCACCCACCGGTTTCCGGCCATCAGGAAAACCATCGCGGTGACGTGGTCGTGTTCCGGTGCGATCTCGCGAAGAGGCACGCGGAGTTCGGCTTCTCCCGACTTATCGTGCGCCCCGGGAGCAAAAGCATTCAACACCAGGGTTCCGTCGCTCGCCCGGTACTGCGGATCGACGGGCGCGATTCTTCGATTGTGCTCAAGAAACACCGCCGCGATCCTTACCCGCGTTCCCTCGGCGTTGTGGATCTGGTACGGCACTTTGAACACCAACTGCCCGTTTGCCTGAACCAGCGTCCAGGCGCCGATCTGTCCGTAGGGCGGAAGGTCCCCGCCCGGCGACTTCACAACGTCGGGCCAGCGCATGCGGAAGATATCCATGGCCGCGGCGTAGAATTTTTGGGTGTCGTGCTCCCGCGTTGCCAAGCGCGGGTGATGCGCGAATGCGGCGAGAAATCCCGGCATATCGCCTAGCCCGTACCGCAGACGCTGTTCGAGAATGACTTCGAAGGCGGGCTGATAGCCGGCCTCGGCCATCAGCATCATGCCGATGAAATCCGCCTGAATCTCTTCCTCGCGCGAGAACTCGAGCCGCGAGATTCCCTCGCCCAGGTGAACCTCCGGCCATGCCGCCCGGCCTTTGCCGGCAGCCTCGGGGCGGGACTTCACATAGTCCTCGCGCAGCCGCGCCTCAAATCCGGGCAACGCGCTCGGGTGGTGCAAGAGCACGTGCCCGAGTTCGTGCCCGATCACTGCCGCCCAGACGCCCTGATCCGTGTAGAGCGCAGGAAACAGACCCTCCGTAACGTAAATCTGACCTTCCACGTTCGAGAATGCGTTGGCGGGCGCCGCCGCGAGCAGCGTCACCCGGTAATGGAGGCGCGGAAGCGTTTTACCTAGAGGACTCGATAACAGGTTCGCCAGCACCTGGCCAGCAAGCTGGTTGCTCGGAGTATGGACCAACACCGGCACATCGCGAGGGAACACGGGCGAGCCGAACGCAACCATCAGCGCCGCGGCGAGCCACACGATCGTGCGCGAAGGCTTTCTCATGCGACGCGAACACCGGCTTCCCTCGAACAGATTAGAGTATTCAGCGCTCAGGCGAGTGTCAATCAAAGGAGAACTGAGCTACGCCTGCGAGAGGAATTCGGCCGGCGGGTTCTGGCGGGAAGTGGGAAAAAGCAGCAGTTTGCAAGCGCGCGCAGATCGGTTGCGGCATGCCGGGTCGGACTTAGCCGATCTGCGGACGCAGTGGCGATCGAGGTTTGCGCGCTGCACCCGGGTGTGATAGATTCCAGCCTCGCTCCATTGCCATATTCCCAGCGCAAGGCGGGTACATGGAAACGCACAGAGGCCAGAAATTTCAGGGTAAAAGCTTCGTCCTCGATGACGCTGCCTTCATCGATTGCAAGCTCACCGACTGCGATCTTTATTATTCTGGCGGAGATTTCGATTGGGTGAATACGACCTTCGAGAACTGCCGGTTCCACTGGCGCGGGGCGGCGAAGAATACCGCAGCACTAATGCACTCGATGCAGATGACGCCTCAAGCTTCGCCACAGTCCACATTGCAGTTCCCGCCTGAGACGAAACCGAACTGACGGGCGCGCTTCTTCGCTTCATATCAGAAACCTCCAAATGCCGATTGGCTAACCGGGGAAATCGCAGGCCGAGCATCGCGCGGCCGGGAGTTCCATAATAGTGGCGTTGTACTCACGAGTCAATACACTCGCCGCTGGCTGCTCACAGGTTGCCTCGACGAACGTTCGGGCGTTATGCTGTTTCTTAGCAGGCGAGCTCATGGAAGAATGCCAACTCAAAGAGATCCGCTTAACCGGAGAGCTGCAACGCATCCCGTCGCTCATCGTCGCCTATTCCGGCGGCGTCGATTCGGCGTACCTCGCGTATGCCGCTCATCGCGCGCTGGGCGGGCGAATGCTCGCGGTGACGGCGTTGAGCGAAAGCTTTTCGAAGCTCGACCGCGAAATGGCTGAGGCCTGCGCGAAACGCTTTGGCATCCCGCACGAGCTTCTCAAGACCGATGAACTCGATGATCCCAACTACCGCGCCAACAATCCCGACCGCTGTTTCTTCTGTAAAGACGAGCTCTTCCGCAAGCTCGACCAGATGGCGGCCCGCCGCGGTTTCGCGGCCGTCGCTTACGGCGTGAACGTGGATGACCAGGGCGATTGGCGGCCCGGACAGCGTGCGGCGCGGCAGCATTCGGTGCTCACGCCACTGCTCGACGCCGGAATGACGAAGGCGGACATCCGCGCCCTCGCCCGCCGGGCGGAGTTGCCGGTGTGGGATCGCCCGGCCTCGGCGTGCCTCGCCTCCCGTATCGCCTACGGGCTTGAGGTCACGCCCGAGCGCCTCGCCGTGATCGAAAAGGGCGAAGACGCCGTGCGCGCGCTCGGATTCCAGCAGTTCCGCGTGAGGCACCACGGCAACCTTGCGCGTATCGAGATCGCCCCCGAAGAGCTTTCCTCCGCGTTGAATCCTGCCGTGGCAGAAAAGTTCGCCGCCATCTTCAAATCCCTCGGGTTCGCCTACGTCACACTTGATCTTGAGGGCTACCGGCGCGGCTCGCTGAACACTGGCCTCCAGACCCAGGCGCATTGAGCCGCGCCTTCGCACGTTCTGGCGATGCGGCAGCACGCCAGCGCGCGCAGTTAGCAGCCCGTGCCCGGGTGCAGCGTCACGCTGGGCGCGCTCCCCGTGAGCCGTGCCAGCGGATTGCCGCTCTGATTCAACAGACACGCCGAGCCGCTTGACCCGTTCGCGGTGATGCCGACGGTTTGAATGTTCCAGTTGTCATCGGTCTCCAGAAACGAGTTGTGTGATCTCAGCGTGATCGTGATTGGCCCAAACGCCGACAGCGGCTGGGCCGGCCCCGAGATATTGAACACCTTCACGTGATCCGAATTATTTCCCCATCCCGGATCGCTCTGCGCTTTCAAGGTGAAGGTCTGCGTTCCGCCGGGGAGGGCAATGCTTGCGGTGGCCGAGCTGTCTCCACGGAGGTCGTCGCCTCCGGTGCTGATGTTGAAGGCGATCTGGTTGAACAGCGAGCTTGGGGCAGCGACCGGCGTGGGACCGCCAACGAAAAAGTAGCTTCCCCACGAGCTTCCACTGTTCATGTGCATTTGTATGGTGTACGGGTCTGCGCCGCCGCCCGTCGCCGTATCGGCGGATCCCGAGCCGTTGTTGTTCACCATCGCGCCGTTCAGATCGCTTTGGTTGCGCAAGCTCCGCAGATATGCGGCGTGGGTCCAGCCGCCCTGAGCCTGCCAGCCGCTGCCCATCTGATCCTGGGTTAGCGCCGGGTTCGCCAGGCTGGAGAAAACCTCACCGCCAAAACCAACCCATTCGACATCGTTCCCAACGCCGCCGCTAAAGAGCGTCGCCGGGTAGTAGCCCATCCAAATCCCCTGAACCGCTACCCACCAGTTGAGGCTCCCGTCCGTTGGCTCGCGATAGAGCTGGAACTTCATAGATACTTCGTACTGCGTGCCGCCGTACGTGCTGATGCCGTTGATTCGGATTCCGGGGAACACGCTGTTGCTGTACTGCACCCAGCCGCCATCTAAGCGGTTGTAGCCGCCGATATTGTTGCCGTCAGCCGTGTAGCCATTGGTCGTGTAGTAGGTGAAAATATGCGGCAACGTATCGCCGTTGAGATTCCGGTCAACCGTCCAGCCGCCTTCGATTGACTGAAGCTGCGGCTTGTCATAATTCTGCAGCCAAGTTTGCAGGATTGAATGATCGTCGCCCGGCCCGGCGGGGCTATTGATTGCCGGATCCCACACGTTCAAAACGAAGTCGCAGCCGTAGCACCGCACGCTTGCGCCGTCGGTGTCGTGAAAATAGCCGGCCGGGTTCGGATCAGTGGGTTTGCGGTTGCGACGCTGCTTGTTCACGAGTAAACCGCCGCTCTTCTTGAGCAAGTCTCTGAGGGCGATGTCTTGTCTCACGGTCAACAGATTTGGTCGCACGACCGGCACGGTTCCCGCCGGGCCGCGCTCGACAGCGGAGTCCTCAAGCTCGAGAGTGACGGGTCTCGCCAACCGTTGCGCGTCCGCGGCGGCAGCCGGCATTGAACTGACCGCCGGCGGGGATGCGATTTTTCCTGTGGGATGCTGACTCTCGATCGGAATCCAGTCCAGTGTCTGGCCGCTCGGAGTGGTCGTTGTCTTTACGATTTTGAGAGAGCTTTGGCGAGTTGTTAGCCAATTGGCAAGCTCGGGGTTCAGCTTGGTGCGGTCGATTTCCATGACTTGCTCCTTGTGTTGAGATGTGCAGTCTCGATCTGAGACTTCCCCTAGTGATCTCCAGAACGCGCCCTCGTCGGCACGCGCCGCCAATCGCCCTCGGGGCCGACAGCTCCGCCGCGGCGCAAATCTCTCCCGCGGCGCGCGATCGGACGCCACGCGGCGGCACGTCCAGAGCCCTGCAGCGTTCGGCGCCAAATCGGGCGCGCTTGAAGCCACCGAACCCGAGGAGCGGAGCTCAGCCTGAGATCCGGACGCAGCAACCCGTCGCCCTCGCAGCAGCAGCGGGCCGCGTCCCACGAGGAGATCGGCAGCAAAAACCTAGATTGTTCTATTGTGAAGCGGCATCATAGTTAGCACCGCCGCGTCTAAATGTCAAGTCAATACTTATCGACTGATGGCACCTTATCGCGCCAAATCGGCCGGCGGCGACGGACCGCGATCAAACCGAAACGAAAGTGAACGACGATTGACATTTTTAACCCGATCGTGTATCACTGATACCTCATCAATGGGCTGAATAGGCCTGTTGAGTGGTGGTGTACCGCTATACCCACCGCCGCTGCGAAGTTCATGGCCTCGCGGGTCCCCCCTCGCGATTTTACGCAGGGTAGAGGAGGCCTCGTGCAGAACGGAAAGGAGCTAACAATCATGCATACCCGGACGGTAACGGTCAGCCGGCACGTGAGCTGTGGACTGATGGTTCTCGCGCTTTTGTCCCTGCTTGGCGGAAGCTGCTACGCCCAGTTCAGCAGCAACGTTGAGGGAACGATTGTCGACCAGACCGGCGCGCCGATCCCACGAGCCACGGTCCAACTCGTCAACGCCGCCACGCGAGTAACTCGGGCCACGACCACCGACGGCGCCGGCAACTACCACTTTGTCAGCGTGGCGCCCGGTTCCTATAACGTTACGGCGGAGAAATCCGGTTTTTCGCGGTCGAGCGTGGCGATCACCTTGCAGACCGGCCAGACGCTGAACCTGCCTTTCCGCCTGTCGGTTGCGACGATGTCTCAAAGCGTGCAGGTGACCACAAGAGCGCCCCTGCTGAATACCGCGGAAACTCGCAATCAACTGACGATTCAGACGCAGGCTCTGCAGACCCTGCCCTTGGCCGGGCGCAGCATGATTTCGTTGGTGACGCTGGCGCCCGGCACGGTGGGATTGGGAGTTACCGGAGGCAGCCCGGGCTCCGGCGTTGACAACTTCTCGACCGAGACTCAGGTGGACGCCAGCGCCAACGGGCAAGGCAGCGTCGGAAACATGTTTGTAGTCGACGGGCTGGACATCACGAGCTCGATTCGCCCCGGCGTTCTGAATCTGACGCCGGACCCCGATTCTATCCAGGAAACCAGCATCGAGACAAACACCTTCAACGTCGACTACGGGCGCGCGAGCTCCATCGAAATGTTGATGACGACGAAATCCGGCACCGATCAATTCCACGGCAGCGCCAGCGACTACTTCACGTATCAGAAGCTTTTCGCCGGAACCGAATTCGTTCATCATTATTTTCCATTCCACAGCAACAACATGGCCGGCACGTTTGGAGGCCCGATCATTCCGCATCACGAGTTTTTTGGCTTTTTCTCGATCGAACCGCTGCGCTCCTCCGCCTCGACGGGAAACAACCTGACCACGTTCGAAGATCCCGCGTTCACCGCGTGGGCGCAGCAGAACTACCCGAACACTCTGGGCACCCAGTTGTTAGCCACCTATCGGCCGAGCGCCGCGACGGTGACCGGCGTATCATCCACGGCGCAGCAGCTTTTTCCCGGCACGTGCGGCACGGTGGCAACCAACAATCTTCCGTGTAACCTGCCGCTGATTGACAACGGCATCTTCAACAGCTCGAACTTCCGCAACGGAACGCAGTGGAACGTGCGGATCGACAAATACTTCAAGAATGACCGCATCTACGGCAACTTTTACAGGACGACGCTCAACTACGGCGGGGGATCGCTCCGGCCCGCATTCATCACCACGAACAACACCTACCAGCGCGCGCTTCAGATCAACGAGACGCACACCTTCTCTCCAACCGTGCTGAACGAGGCGATCTTCGGTGTGAACCGGGTTGAGGGTCTCGCGCCCAATACCGGCCTGTTCAAAATTCCCGTGATCAACGTTGTCGGAATGGCGGGTTTCGGCACCGGCTTCGCGCACGGGGACTTCATCCAGCACAACTACCATTGGCGGGACGTGCTCACCGACGTTCGGGGGCCGCATACGCTGAGGTTCGGCTACGAGGGCTGGTTCGGCGATGACGTCGAGGATTTCCAGGGACCGCACGCCCAGCCCACCTTCCAGTTCAACAACCTGCTGACGCTGGTTCAGGACGCGCCGCTGAATGAGTCGGGCGTATCGTATAACCCGCTGACAGGGCAGTTTGTGCCGTGGGACTGGAACGCCGCGAGCAAAACGTGGGGGCTCTTCGCTGAAGATACGTGGAAGATCGGCAGGACGCTGACGCTGAACTACGGCGTTCGTTATGACGATTACGGCAATCCGTATTCGCGCGATCCGAACACCGTCTTCGGAAATTTCTTTTACGGTCCAGGCCAGACCCAGAACCAGCAGATCGCCAACGGAATTGTCGTCGCCTCGAAACACGCGCTCAGTCATTCCGTAGACACCATCTTCAGTCCCCGGGCGGGGGTGGCATGGAATATCAACGGCAGCAGCAAATGGGTCTTGCGGGGCGGCGCAGGCGTATTTCACAACTGGCCGACGCAGGCCAACGTCCAGGAGGAGTTCCGCGGCAACCCGCCCGGGCCGATTTACCCGACGTTCTTTACGGGAACGGCCACACCGCCCTTGTTTGCGCTCGGCACGAGCAACACCTATCCCTTCGGGTACACGTATCCGACTTTCCCCGCCGGGCAACTCGACGCGCACGGCGGAATTGTAGGGCTGAATGAAGGCATCGGCTCGATCAATCCCAATCTGCTGTCGCCCGTTGCCTATATCGTTGCCGCGACACTCGAGCGCCGCATCGGCGCCAACGTGGTGGCAAGCGTGGGTTACTCCGGTTCCCGCGCGGATGACCTTCTCTCGGGCGGCAGCCAACTGACGGCTGTGAGCTACGGCGTGGACATCAATCAGCTTCCGGGAGATTTAATCCAATGCAATTGCAGCGCGCCCACTCGCTTAAACCACAGCTTCGGCCAGATCTTCTACACCACCAACGATCGCGTAGCCAATTATAATGGCGTCGTTTTCGACGTGCGGGGGCGATTTGGACGCAAGTTCATCGACGCCTCCTACACCCGGTCCGACTCAAAAGACGACGCCGGCGTCTACCCCACGCCGACGAACCCGCACCAATATTACGGCCCCTCCGTCTGGGACGCTCCCAACCGCATCTCTTTGGCGGGAACTTATGAGCTGCCCAACTTGAACAGCGGAAGGGGCTTGGCGGGCCATCTCACCGATGGCTGGATGCTGAGCGGAACCTCGATCTACCAGACGGGGTATCCCTTCACCGTGGCCAACTACGCGCCGTTCTCGCCCCAGCGCAACAGCGCCGGCCAGATCATCGGCTTCGCTTCGGGCAGCGGGGATTACCTCGCCAACGGGGATAACTTCTCGTATCCGGACGTCACCAACTACTCCGAAAACATGACCCGCGGCGCGTTCCTCAGCGGCGCAACTTTTTCACCCGGCGAGTTCACGGCCCCGGCGCTAGCCACAAACGGAAATGAGAAGGTCAACCAATTTCGCGAGCCGGGTTTTGCGGAGACCGACCTTGCGCTCATCAAAAATACCAAAATCGGCGAGCGCTTGAGCCTGGAACTGAGGTTCGAATTCTACAATGTCTTCAACACTCCAAATCTCACCAATGTCGATCGCGGCATGACGGATGCGACGTTCGGACGCGTGACGGGACAGATGCTGCCGCGCTGGGTTCAGTTCGGCGCCAAGCTGGCCTTCTGACGCGGCGCCGGCGGAGCTGCATTCTCGCTGCTAACGGGGCGTGTGACGTAGCGCCGGGCTTCAGCCCGGCACATGCCGGTGTTCTCGGGACGTATGGGGGTTGGCGTCTCATCAGTATCATTTGATATTGATTGTATCATTCGTCGCGTGCGCTGCCGCAGCGCGGGCGCCGTCAAACAGGTGGGCCGAAATGTGGCATTCTGCCACGGCGCGCTGATTCTAAAGGCTTGATGAGCAAATAAATAAAAAGGACATTAACGCCCTGGATATCGAGATCCCGGTACTGACGCCGCGCGTCTACCGTGAATACAAGAACCTGAGCGCGCTGGATGCATGTGCGCAAGCGTATCAGCGCGTGAGCTACCTACAATTCAGCGAGGAACAACAGCGAGAGATCGCCTTCAAGGACATCACTACCGGCGAGGTAACGCATACAACGATCCTCGACACAGCAGGCGTTG
>JBOGKE010000021.1:0-2865 GCA_050745265.1 Terriglobia bacterium | reverse complement strand
AATATTCAACACGGCGGTTGTCCTCCTCAGTGATTTAATTTTTCCAACAAAAGATTTATATCACTTCCGGAGCCTTCAACCGCCTCTCTCCTCCCTTCCGCTTTACACACTTTATACCGCACTACCGCGGGAGCGGTGCATACCGATCACAATGGTAGGGGAATGACAATGCTTCATATTCGGCTATCCCTCTGTACTAAAGTGAAGATACCGGGCCCCTTTACTACCGTCTCCCAGGCGCCGTCGGGTTAATGATCGCGGGGCCCTTCTCAGTCTCGCGAGTCTCGTGATAAAGAGGAGAGCAGCCTGAGACCTGCGCAGGGTCTACTGTACCTTCACGCAGCAACTGGCCACGCTCCGCGTGCCCGCCCCGGAAAACCCTCGATGCGATGTCGTAATTTCGTCCTTCAATTGGCGATCCGACACCCACATGATTGTCGCGGCGACGAGGCCGCCCGCAACGATTTCGGCCGAGAGCACCGTCACGGGTCTGAGTCCTTCGAGCACGCCGCTTTCCGAAAGGCCAACTACAACCCCAATCGTGGCCGCCGCGGCCAGAAACGACGGCGCAATCGCCAAGGCGAATGCCCTAATCCGAAATTCCATGGGGTTCAGTGAGCTAATCTATTGATTTCCCAAGGGATAGTGCGGAACGTGCCTGCCACTTACTGGAAACAAACCGAACTTGTTGGTAACTTCCGAGCCTACATGGGGTTTCCTCCCGTAAGCGCTATCGATGTCAGCGTGAAGTTCTCCACATGCGTGACTTGATTTTGCAGGAAAAAAACCGTAAGTGCAAGATAAACATCAACACTTACATGGGAACTACTTTAAGTCCGAATTCGTAAGTTGAACGCTACTTTTTGACTTCTTTGCGTGAATACAAGGGCACCATCTTAACCCGTCGGGTGCGCTTCCATTTCCAACTTGCGCGAAGTTGGAATTTCATACGCCAAGAGATTGGCGAGCCAAGGGTTGGGCTTTTCCAATCCTCCCCAGGCGGCCGATAAATGCAGCACCGTTTGATGGTCCGCCCGGCCCAAAATCGCTCCGCACAGAAACACCTGCGCCCGCAAGGTAGCCGGCTGGCGATAACCCGTCATCCCCCTGGCCCGCTGGAATTCTCCCAGCAGGTTCAACAGCATCAGAATGCCCAGAAAGGCCGCCTCCGTGGCGAAGAACTCCTTCCGACAGAAATCGTCCGCCGCCCAGTCCGATTTCAATTCCTCAATCCGTTGCTCGATACAGGCCCGCTGGTTGTAGTCCCGCCCAATCTCTTCTGGCGGGTCCGTCCGGTTGGTCACGAAGAGGCGAAACGTGTAGCCGGGAATCTCGAACCATTTCCGCCCCCGGGAGGGCTTCCTCTCTTGCAACTGCTCGCGCACGGCGACAAAACGCCGGGATCGATCCCATCCGTAAAGCTGCAACTGAAACTCGCCCACCGCGTAGAGGGCAGACACTGGCGAAACGGAGGCTCATATGATCGGAGTCTCAAATCCTCAACTCGGCCAAAGCGGTATTCAGTCGAACAGCGGCAGCGAGCTGCGCTCAGCGCCCGCCGGAAGCGGCAGTCCAAGGTGGCGGTACGCCGGCTCGTTGGTCTTGCGGCCGGTTTTAGTGCGGCTGATGAAGCCTTGTTGCAGAAGGAAGGGCTCGACCATGTCCACGAGCGTGTCCACCTCCTCGTTGAGCGTGGCGGACAACGCCTCGACGCCCACCGGACCGCCGTGGTAAAGCCGGATAATGGTCTCGAGAAACCGGCGATCGAGGTCGTCGAGGCCGCGATCATCAACACCCTCGAGCTTCAAAGCCGCGAGCGCAACCTCCGCCGTCACTTCTCCGGCTGCTTTGACTTCCGCATAGTCGCGAACGCGGCGCAACAGGCGATTGGCGATGCGCGGCGTGCCGCGCGCCCGCCGGGCAATCTCGGCTGCGCCTTCCGGGCTCGAGTTGATCCCGAGGATTCGCGCCGAGCGCGCCACGATTTCGGTGAGCTCTTCGGTTCCGTAAAATTCCAGGTGATAAAACAGTCCGAAACGGTTGCGCAGCGGCGCCGAAAGCGTTCCCGCGCGCGTCGTGGCTGCGACGAGCGTGAATTTTTTCAGCGCGTAGTTGATCGTGCGCGCGTACATCCCCTTGTCGAGCACGATGTCTACCTTGTAATCTTCCATCGCGGGATAGAGAAACTCTTCCACGTTTGCCGGCAAGCGATGAACTTCGTCGATGAAGAGAACATCGCGATCGGCGAGGCTTGCTAGAATCCCCATCAAGTCTCCCGGTCGCTCGATGGCCGGACCGGACGTGACCGTAATTTTCGATCCCATGGCGTTGGCGACAATGTGAGCGAGCGTCGTTTTGCCGAGCCCCGGCGGGCCGAAAAGCAAGACGTGTTCGAGAGCCTCGCCGCGCCCGCGCGCCGCCTGGAGCGCGATCGCGAGCTTCTCAACCACGCTTTTCTGCCCGATATATTCGCCGAGCGTCGGCGGCCGGAGGGTCTGATTGAAATTCTCCTCTTCCTTCGATATCAGCTCCGGTGAGACGAGCCTCTCCCTGGCCATCGCGCGCTCCCCAATATTTCACTCGAATTCAAGTCTCCTGTTACAGAAGAACGGCGGATAAGTCGAAGCCTGTCACCCTGAGCGCAGCGAAGGGTCTCTGCATTTCTTTACAGCGAAATACCGGGATGCTTCACAGAGTTTACCCTGAGTTGCTTGCCCGCCTCGCGGCGGGTCCATAGTGCCGGAAACCTTGCTTCAGCCCGCGAAGCGGGCGGAATAACGTAGCCCACGGTGCGAGCCGTGGGTAAGGCGAACCTCTTACTATCTCGTCCGCGCCTCTCGCCCGGCGCAAGCGCCGGGCGAGAGG
>JBOGKE010000020.1:0-37880 GCA_050745265.1 Terriglobia bacterium | reverse complement strand
AACGGCTCTTCGTTGCGCGCGGCAATAATCACAGTAGCTTTCATGGGATGGAATTGATTCGAATGAGAACCGGCGTGATCTAACCTGCGAATCCGTTATTGCAGCGGCGGCCTCAGGCCCGTATTTCCGCGCGGCCGGAGGCCGCCGCCAAAGGAAGGCTCTCAGTGGAAGAATTGCCCGCGCGGCGCGGCATCCCGCGCCGCGGGGCGGAATGACTCCCTTGACGTTCGAGCGACAACGGCAGGATCGCCAAGAGAGCTATCACTGCGCGTTGGCTGAGATTTCAGGATCGCTGAACACGAAATGCGACGAGGTACTCCAACCGGGGCGCCTGAACAAATTGAACATGAGCACTAATTATGCACAGCGTTGACGACGGTGAACCATCAGAGCCAAGCCAAGGAGACCGAGACCGAACAACGCGAAAGTCGCGGGCTCGGGAACAGTCGAACCTGTACTTGAACCAGTTGACACCATCGCGTTATCGACAAGAAAGTCCGTGTTCGGACTAAGGCCGTATGCGATGAAGGCGGTCACCGGAGTTGAGCCGTTCGCGGCGCTCAGTTGCATCCACGACCCCGTGGAACAAGATGAGGTGTCGATGCCGGTGTCGCCGTCATTTCCGGATCCTATTCCCACGCAGCCGCTTTTGATGAAGATCCAGGCGGAAGCGGTTGCGGAGGTTGCCGGAGTATTGAGAAAATCTTGCACTAGTCCGCTGTCGATACCCTGGGTGTTGACCTCGAGCATATTGGTTCCACCCGCTCCGTTAGGGACGGTGGAAGGTTCGAGTGTTGTCGTGATGGTGAATGGCAAGCCGCTTGCCTGCACGTTTCCATACACGTTCCAATCTGCGGCCGCAGTCGTTCCTAGGGCGCCATTCAGCGAGTCAGTCACCGCCGTGCCTGCGGAAACGCCCGAGGCGGCGGTTTCGAAGCCGCCGTTGGTTAATAGATTGACCGGATCTGCTGCCAGATTGATGGCGAAAAGCAGTACGGCCATGCCGAGAGAGGCGAATAGTACTTTGCGAGTCATTGTATTTTATCCTTCCTTCGTTATGATTTACTGACAGAGAGCTTCTTTAAGCCAGCCGATCGATCGGGCTAGCTTCGCCTTGCAAACTTACCGGCACGTTAGATGGCGACCATTCCGCCGGAGTGTTACTTTTTCCCTCGGTCGCTTGGGACAGCAGAACGTCGAGTATGCGACGGCACGCGTAACCCGCCCCATACGGATAGCAATCGGCTTCGCCAGGCTTCAGCTGCTTTACGGCGGTTCGAATTGCCGACGGGTCGGCGCCCACGAGCCTGTTCCAGCCTCCGGCAACGGTCTCGACCCACTCGGTCTCATTTCGCACCGTGATGCACGGAACGCGGAAGAACAACGCCTCTTTCTGGACACCGCCGGAATCGGTGACAATGAATCGCGCTCGCGATTCCAACAGAAGCATGTCCAGGTACGACAGCGGCGCGGTTGCGATCATGCCCTCCCGCAGGACGCGAGAGAGAAGGTCCATCGCTTTCCGCGTGCGCGGATGGACGGGAAAAACAACCGGCATTTCTTTGGACACGCGCTCCAGCCCATCGAGGATCGCCGCCAGGCGGGTGGGGTCGTCCGTGTTTTCGGCGCGGTGAATGGTCACCAGAGCGAAGTCGCGGTCGCCGATGCCAATCCGCTGGAGAATTGCGGAGTGCTTCTCGGCAATACTGAGGTGCTCCAGCGCGGCGTCGTACATCACGTCGCCGACCTGATAGACACCGCCCGTTATACCTTCGCGGCCAAGGTTTGCAACGGCCGTGTCGCTCGGAGCGAACAAGAGCGACGAGAGATGATCCGTGAGAACGCGGTTGATCTCTTCCGGCATCGCGCGGTTAAAACTGCGAAGGCCTGCCTCGATGTGAGCCACCGGGATGTGGAGCTTGCTGGCGGCCAAAGCTCCGGCGAGAGTTGAATTCGTGTCCCCGTAGACGATCACCCAGTCCGGCCGTTCGTCCAGCAGGACCGGCTCGATGCGCGCCAGCATCGCCGCGGTCTGCGCTCCGTGGAGACCCGATCCCACACCAAGGTTATAGTCGGGCTCGGGAATATGAAGCTGGCGGAAGAACACCTCGCTCATATCGCGGTCGTAATGCTGGCCAGTGTGGATGAGCACCTCCTGGGCAGCCTCACGAACAAGCCGGGAGATATTCGCCGCCTTGATAAACTGCGGCCGTGCGCCGACGATGGTAGCAATTTTCACGCGGTTTGAAACGTTCGCTGCCGCTCGCTCATCTGCCAGCGGCAAGGTCAACGGTAGTCGCGCGAACCTCAGGGCTCACGCGGAGACATCGTGAACTTGCGCCCAAACCTGCAGGATCAGCGGCCGCACGATCGAAGAGGCGGGAAGCGCATCTCGAGCGCCTTGAGAGAACTTGTTGCACTCGGCGCGGACCTTGCCGGCATTGAGGTACGGCTCCATCTTGCCACTAGAATCCGTAAACGTGTCTTGCGCTCCTCCAAGAAGGTACGCCCGCAGCCACTGGCTTTCCGGCGTATCAAATCCCAGTTTCCGCCTTCGCAGCCGCACTCTCTCGGGAACGACGCCTTGCATTGCGTCGCGGAGAATCCATTTAGTCCATCCATCTCTCAGTTTAAGTGAATCCGGGCAGCTGATGAGGAACTGAACGAGGCGGTGATCGAGAAAGGGCAAGCGCGTTTCGATCGCGTGCGCCATGGAATTCCTGTCTTCATATCGAAGCAGTACGGGAAGGCTGAAGCGGAGCAGGTCCGCTTTCTGGCGCTCGGCCAGGCTCTTTCCGGGCCCCAACCCCGCCCGCACCCCGTCGCTCCAGGCAGCGAAGCCGTTGTCACTCGTTCGGGCCAGAACGGAGCTCCGACGCTGCAGCGAGGCCGGAAGATAACGAGCCGCATCGCTCCAGTGAAGCGGAACACTATCGCCCTTGGAGAAGTAGCGTACCGCTTCTGGCAAGAAGCCCGGCTTTCGCCCTCGCAACAAGTGCCAAAGGTAGAAGTAATAGAACTTTCGATAGCCACACAGCGCCTCGTCTCCGCCCTGGCCATCGAGCAGCACCGGCACGTTTTCGCGCCGAGCCGCCTGCATCACCGAGCGCTGCGCGAAAGCGCTCGTTCCGGCGATGGGTTCGTCCTGGTGCCAAAGCAACTCCCGCAGTGATTGCGTGAATTCGCTCGAGTCTGGAAACACCAGATGCGGCTTGACCCGAGTCGCCGCAACGACCTCTTGCACATACTGCCGCTCATCCAGCCGAGGGTTCGCAAAGCACGCGGAAAAAGTGTGAAAGTTATCAGACGCTGCGAGCCGCGTGGCCACGCAAACGATTGAGGAAGAATCCAGGCCCCCACTCAGGCACGATCCGACCGGCACGTCGCTCCGCATTCGGATACGGACCGCGTCGCGGAAGGTTTCTGTAAACTCCTCCCGAAGCGATTCCTCGGGGCGGTCACGCTGCTCCTCGACCTCGAGATCCCAGTAGCGGCTTACGCGCAGGTTCAGTTTGGCGGAGTTGATTTCGAGAGTAAGAAAATGGCCGCCGGGAAGTTCCTTGACGGTTTGGAAAAACGTCTCCTCAGTGTGGTTGAGGACGCCGTACTCAAGGTAATTCAATACCGCGGCTTGTCTGGCCTTGCGGGGTATGCCTGGGTAGCTGATGAGCTGCTTGATCTCAGAACCGAAGAGGAAGAGCCGGTCGCGTAGTAAGTAATAGAACGGTTTTTCGCCGAATCGGTCCCTGGCGGCGAAGAGCTGCCGACGGCGGTTGTCCCAGATCGCAAAGCTCCACATGCCGTTGAACCGTCGCAGGCAATCCGTTCCCCACTGCTGATAGGAACGGAGAAGCACCTCAGTATCGGTGCGGGTCTTGAATCGATGTCCAAGCTGCGTCAGTTCTTGCCGTAGCTCGAGGTAGTTGTAAATCTCGCCGTTGAACACGATCGAGAGGGATCCGTCATCACTCTGCATAGGCTGCCTGCCACGCGCCGAAAGGTCGAGGATCGAGAGACGTCGGTGACCAAGACCTACCACGGCGCGCCCTCGCGGCAGGCGATCCTCATTGAGAATCACCTCGCTGTGATTTTCGGAGCTTGGATCAAAATACGCGAAACCGTAGCCATCCGGCCCGCGGTGCTTCACCTTGTGGGTCATCTCCAACAGGTTCACCGGATCAAACCCGTCGATCGCAATGATTCCAGCTATGCCACACATACCGATTCCTCTAGCAGATCGCTAAAAAACGGTCTGGAGGTTGTCATTCTGAGCACAGCGAAGAATCCCGGTTTTTTTGTTTTTAATACGAAAAGCAGATGCTTCGCTGCGCTCAGCATGACAGAATCGAACGTTTCGGCAGCCTGCTAAACCAAGCGAGCATAAAACCTGAGAAGCTTGGCTTTCTCCGTGTCCCACTGGTAGCTCTCGAGCACGGCCTGCCGGCCGCGGGCTCCCATGGTCTGGGCTTCGCTGGAATGGGTCAGGAGATATTCAATCGCCGCCGCAATATCATTCGGCTTCAGTGGGTCCACTAAAAGGCCGCAGCCGACCCCGTCGATGATTTCCCTCCAGAGCGGGAAATCCGACGCGATCACTGGTAAACCTGCGGCCATATACTCGAATAGCTTCACTGGCTGTGCCTGAACATAGTTGGGAGTGGGATGCAGAACCAGAAGGCCCGCCCGAACTCTGCCGAGCAGGTCTCGCACCTGAGGCCGCGTTAAGAGGCCTTCGTCCACCACCCGGTCCCAGCCGGGCAGGGCCTGCACCTCTTGCCGCAGCTCAGGAGGAGAAAAGACGCCCGCGAGCCGAAGCTTTGGTTGCAATCCTCCAGGAACAACGGTGAGGGCTTCGACCATCTCCCGAATAGCCCGATCCCGGGTGATGGATCCGGCGTAAACCACCGAGTTCTCCCGCTCATTCCAATCCAAGCCGATCCTGGGGCCAAACTCTTCACGCGCGGGAAAGTTCTGAACGACAGCAAGCCTTCCATCCAGGTGCGCAAATCTTCGCGCAATCGCTGGCGTGGCCGCGATCATGCCGGAAAACAAGTGGCTGGAAACCCGTTCCAGGCAGTCCATGGCAGTCCCCAGCGGCCGCCGCAGGGCGGCAGGCAAATATTCCTTTCCGAGAATGTCTTGTGGCACGTTCTCATGCATGTCGTAAACCACCGTCTTCCCCCGCGCCCTCAAGAGAAGACCTACAGGAATTAACTCGGGGTCGTGGAAGTGATAAACATCGCCACTCAGCCGCATCGCTTCCCGATACACGCGCCAGGGAGCGATCATCATCCGCGCGAATCGGCTGCTCATTGCGGGGATGGGACGAATGTTCACGCCTTCGACACACTCGCAGCGGTCGTAAGGTGCAATCAAGGTTGTGCAGTGACCGGCCGCGGCAAGCGATTTGCATTCCTTGTGGAATATACGAACGTCGAACGCGGGGTGCGCGGTTGTCATGTGAACGATTCTCATCAGAAACTCTCGAGCCGAGAGCGGCTTGCGACGACAATCACAGCAACGCCAAGCACACGGACACTACGCGCGGACACCCGGATTTCTCGCGAGGACCGGCCCGTCGATATGCTTGATAGCCGCGACGAAGACGAGCGCCAGCAGGGCGCCGTCGCTGAGAAGAACCACCGGAAGAGTCGTTACGTTAAGGTACGCGAAAGTGATCACGAGAAATGCGAAAAGTGCGAGGCTGACCGTGGTCTTCGGCCGGCGCAGGATATGGATCTGCAGCGTCTGCATGATCGCGCCAGCCAGAACGCCGCCCACAGCAACTCCCGGCAGTCCAAAATCGGTGTAGAGGCTTCCGATGAAGGGAGCGTTGGCAGTGACGGTGGAGCCAAATCCAAAGCCTCGTGCCATCATGTACCTGCCCACGAAATTGGCGTCGTCGAAGGTTTTTTCGCCGAGGAGCCACGCCACTTTCCCGATCGTGGCGCCGTGCTGGTGCGGCATCACATCAGGAAAAACCCGAAAATAATAATAAAGAATCTGCGCCGGAAGATTGAAGAGCCGATCTCCAACGGCCTGAAGCGCCCCGCTGAATCCAACCGTGCCGGCGTACTCTGCCATGATCACGTACATCGGGAACGCGAGGAACAAGACGGCGACGATTCCGATTGCCTTCGAGCTGATCCGGCCGCCCCGAAACAGGTAGTAAAACAGCGCCAAGAACAGCACGATGTTGCTGACCGGGGATTTGGCAATAGAAAGCGCGCTGTAGACGAGTCCAAGGATCAGAGCCGAGCCGAAAAGCACGGCCCACTCGTACCGCCGGCTTTCGATATATCTGCCGAGCCCAATCAAAATGAGCAAGGGAAATATGGTGCTTCGCAGGACGGCGTACGCATAGACCAAGCGCGAATCGAGCAGTTTGAGCGATTCGTCCCGGGCGCTGACGAGCAATCCGTAGTCTCCCGGGTGCGTGAGCAAGTCCCACAGCGGAAGCGATCTCACCTGGAGAACGTAAAGCACACTGAGCAGAAGCGCCAAAAGAAACAGAACCAGGAATCCGGTCAAAAGGGGTCGATGGTCCTTGATTCGAATCAGCGGAGCGCGGAAGTACCTGGCCGTTTCCGACTTATTGAAGCGGAACAGATGGTTTGCCAGCCACATACCCAAAGGCACGGTGACGAGCACGCTTTCGATTCCGATCAGGTACTTCGTGCGGTACGGCTCGGGGTGGCCCGGATACACGAAGAACCCCGGAACCAGGACCAGCGCCAGATAGGCCCAGTACCAAAAGCTGGGGATGGTCAGCTTCCGGAAGCTGAACAGACCGACCGTTTTTTCCATGATCCAAAGCGACACCGCAATGATCGCCGCGCTGACCAGAACGACGCCCGATCTCTGCTTCGCGATCAGAGCACAAACCATGGCCGCAGCGACGGAGGCCATCACGATCGTGAGGCCGGACGTCAGGTTGCGTTTCAATGCGACAGATGACTGCATCGTGTGCACGCTCAGGATCGAAGAAAGACACCAGACCCCGCAAGAGCGCGGGCTTTCATCTGACTTCCGCGCCGGGCCAGCCGGTCGCAAACTGCCAAACCGAAGTGAGCCATGTGGAACTGAGCAATCGCAGCCCGCCCAAAAAGAGCGCGAACATGATGGCCTCAATGGCGCAAGTCTCGGCGACTCCCCAAGGCGCACGTTGTGCTCGTTGAACAGCATAACCCGCCGCGCCCAGCAATCCGGCCAACGAAAGCGGAAGGGCCGATCCAGACCAGTTCAGCCTCAGATCGTAGAGTCTCTGAACGGTGCGCGCGGTGAGCCACGCCAACAGCGCGAGTGATGCCGTAAGCGCCGCGGCGATGGCCCAAATGAGAAGGGAGGGGGGCGCCAGCTTCACCGCCATTCCGAGAAATACCAGAAACGCAATCGCCGATAGAAGGGTGTTGTGGGTGTTGTACGCCGTGACGCTCGCGGCATTGACCACGCTTCGCAAGGCAATAAATAGCAGATAGAAGGGTATTGCGATCACCAGAATGCGAATGACCGGAATCGCGCCCATAAAGCGCGGGCCGACCCAGACCCGCACCAGAACACCGGCAAAAACGAGAAGCTGCAACGCGATGAAGACGGGCAGCTCGATCGTCAGCGCAAAAAACTGCTTCAGGTGGGTTCGCACTTCCTCTCTGCGTCCCTGAGCCAGCATCATCGTGACCTTGGAGAGAAGCACAATGCCGACGGGTTGGGCGGAGACACTGACCGCCGCCATGATGCTCAACCCAAGAAGGAGGTACGCAACCTGTGAAAGCGGAAGATAGTGCGCCGCGACTACGGGGCCGAGCGCAAACATCGCGCTGCTGCAGAAATCTCCCGGCACCCGCGTGATTCCGTAGCGGAGAAGCTGAGCTGTCACGGGAACGGCGACCGCGGGAACCGAGCGCCACACCTCCCGGATCACCGGAAGTCCCACCGCCAGCGATGACACGAGGACCGCCGCGCCCATGACGAACACCATCAGTGCGACGGAACCAGTGTGGAGTAACGCTGTGACGGTAACAATAGGCACCAGCCCCAGGTTCCACAGTTGCAGAGCGTTTGCCCATCCCATCGCCAGGAGCCCGCGATAGTAGCCGTAAACTGCGACGTGCGCCCCCAGGCCGGCCAGGAGCACCGTGAGTGCAAGGACGAGAGGAGTAGCCCGCGGAGTGCCGAAGAACAGGCCCGCGAAGAACACCCGGCCCAAGGCCAACACGGCTGCGATCACGGCTGTAGCGACAAAAATGAGCAGCAGGGAAACACATAAGTAAATCTTTCGATCTCGCTCGGGGCCTGTAACGCCGTTTGCGACGTAACGCGGCAAGGCGACCCCTAGCCCTAATTGGCCTCCGGTTTGGAGCCACGCCAGGACGCGCCGCAAAAGCAGATATTCGCCGAGCGCGACGGCCCCAAGAAACCGTCCCAGGATCGAGATGACCGCAAAGCCTGCCAAGAGAACCGCAACTTCAGCTCCCGCGGTGAGCGCAAAATCGCGGAATAGAGGATGAAGGGACCGGTAAAAGAGCGCACCGCGGCGCAGGGGCTCCGTCGCGCTAGCCATAGGATGCAACGGCCGGTCGCAGGCGCAGCCGCCCCTCTTCCAGCGCATAGGACTGACCGCACGCCTCACAATCAGCGGAGTCGCCTGCCTGCATTGCGAGCTTCGTGCCACATTCGCACATCCAGCCCGTCTGCTTGGCGGGCACGCCCACCACCAGCGCAAAGTCGGGAACGTCGCGCGTCACGACCGCGCCCGCTGCGACAAATGCAAAGGCGCCGACCGTCGTTCCACAAACCACGGTCGAGTTCGCGCCGAGCGTGGCGCCGCGCTGGACCAGGGTGCGGCGGTATTCGTGTTTGCGCTCGATGTGACTGCGCGGGTTGATGACGTTGGTGAAGACCATGGACGGACCGCAGAACACTCCGTCTTCGAGCTCGACACCCGTGTAGACCGAGACATTGTTCTGAATCTTGACGTTGTTTCCAATCACGCAGCCGGGCGAGACCACCACGTTTTGCCCGAGGTTGCAGTGGCGGCCAATTTTCGAGCCCGACATAACGTGCGAAAAATGCCAGATGCGAGTTCCCTCTCCGATCTCGCACTTCTCGTCGACGACGGCAGTTGGGTGGGCGAAGTGCTTTGGCGTTCGGGTCTGGAACACAACGGGTTTACCGTCGCTCTCGAGCGACTGCTGACACGCGTGCAGCACGCGCAGCACTCGGAGTCCTTCCTCGCCGTCCGTGCGGGGCGTCTTGCGGTCGCGCACGCACTGGACGAAGTGCCGGCACTCGTCGCGCAGCGGCTCTTTGTTCTCCAGCGGCACGGGCTGGCCTTCCGCCTTGCAAGCGACCGGCACGCGCTCGACCCAATCGATGTGATGAGGGTAAAGCATCAGTTTCTGTTCGTTCCGAGTGTCATCGAAAACCGCCATCTTGCGGTCCGCCATGATGATGAGCTTCTGTTCTTTGAAAGGATGCAGCCAACTCACGAACACGTGCGCTTTGACGCCGCTCGGAAAGTCAAGGTGGCTCATCGTGACATCAGCCACATGCGGATTCAGGCAGCTCAATCCGTGCGCCGCAACCCGCTCCGGCAATTCATTCAACAACAGCAGGATTGTGGAGATGTCATGCGGCGCGAAGCTCCACAGAATGTTCTCCTCGGTGCGTAGTCGACCCAGGTTTAAGCGGTTCGAATAGACGTATTGAACCCTTCCAAGCTCGCCGCTCGCAATAAGGCGCCTCAACTCGATGATGGCGGGGTGGTACTGCAAGAGATGTCCGACCATCAGGATCCGACGGTAGGTGCGCGCGATTTCGACGAGCTCCTCGCCCTCGGAAGGTGAAAGAGCGAGGGGTTTCTCAACAAACACATCCTTGCCCGAAGTCAAGGCTCGCCGTGCCAGGTCGAAGTGCTGAGCGGCGGGTGCCGCAAGCGCGACCGCCTCGATTTCCGGCATCGCCAGAAGGTCTTGAAATTCCACCACGACCTCGACGGGGTAAGTCTTCTTCAGCCTGTCGAGGCAAGCCCGATCCGTGTCGCACATCGCTCCAAGCGATCCAAGCTCCCAGAAGTTGCGGACCAGATTCTTGCCCCAGTAACCGCAACCCACAACTCCGACCTTCGCTGTTGCATCCGGCACCTTCGCCTCCTTTAATCCATGCAGCCGTAAAAATCTCTGATGGCCTCCACAACCGCAAGCTGCCGCTCATCGCCGAGCTCCGGATAAATCGGAAGCGACAGAACCTCGCGGCTGGCGGACTCCGCTTCCGGAAACGCGCCGGGCGCGTATCCGAGATAAGCAAACGCCGGCTGCAGGTGAAGCGGGGCCGGGTAGTAAATCTCTGTCGGGATTCCGTGGCGGTCCAAGTATTCCTTGAGGCGGTCCCGCTCCGGCACGCGAATTGTGAATTGGTTGTAAACGTGGCGGCAGCCGGCGGAAGTCTCCGGTAATCCGACCCGTTGCTCAAGGCCGGCTTCGTCGAAGAGGGCTCGGTATCGCTCGGCGTTGCGCTGCCGCGCTGCGGTCCAGCGCTCCAGATGTGCCAGCTTCACCCGCAAGATTGCGGCTTGCAGCGCATCGAGCCGGCTGTTGATGCCGAGAACTTCTGAATAGTATTTACGCTTCGCGCCGTGGGCGCGAATCAGACGTAAGCGGTCCGCCAGGTCCGGATCATTGGTCGTCACCAAGCCTCCGTCGCCGGCTCCGCCGAGGTTTTTGGACGGGAAAAAACTGAAGCAGCCTGCCGTGCCCAATCCGCCCACCGGAGCTTCATGGTAGGTGGCTCCAATCGCCTGCGCTGCGTCCTCTATCACCGCACAACGGCGAGCCTTCGCAATCTCCGCGATGCTGTCGACGTCCGCACTCAACCCGAACAGGTGCACAGGCATGATCGCGCGCGTGGACGGAGTAATCGCCGCTTCGATTTTTGACGGCTCAATATTGAAGGTGACCGGATCAATGTCCACGAATACCGGCTTTGCACCCAGCCGTGCAATGGCACCAGCCGTGGCGACGAACGTGAACGGCGTGGTCACGACCTCATCGCCTGCGCCAATGCCGAGCGCCATCAGCGCGAGCATGAGCGCGTCCGAGCCCGAAGCGCATCCGACCGCCGCCTGCGCGCGCGTGAGCTTCGCAATCTCTTCCTCAAACGCCCGCACCTCTTCTCCTAGAATGAAGTGCTGGCTGCTCATCACCCGACCCACCGCTTCCATCACCGGCGTTCGAATCTCCTCGAATTGCGCGTGAAGATCGAGAAACGGAAATCGCGCCTTTGGGTGGGCGGCCGCGGAGGGAGTGCGGCCGGGCGGTGAAACGTCGGCGGCCTCAACGGATGTTTGTGTCAATCGCCTGTACCTCCATTCGTCGATCTTGTCTCTAGGGAGAATTTCGGGATGCTGATTGCCCATGCAGCAAGTACCGCGAACCACGCCGCATTGGCGGGGATGTGGAAGTTAAAATCCGCAAGGCTGTGGACGAGGAGGCCGCAACAGCCGAGCATCGCGCCGAACTGCAGCCACCCGGTTCGATGGCGCAGCCTCTCGCCAAGCCCGCGCGCCGAAATACGAAACCACAGGAGAATGGCGAGCGCGATCAGCGCGATTCCGACCAATCCCGTCTCCGCCGCGGCCTCGGCATAGTCGTCGTGCGCGTGGCCCCACATGGCATCCGAGGGAAAGGTTTGGTACTTAGGAAACGCATATTCGAAGCTTCCCAGTCCCGTGCCGAGCCACAGGTGGTCCCGGAGCATGTGAAAGCTGTCAAGCGCTGCCATCTTCCGGTAAACGAAACTGACCTCCGAGGGAGCTGCGAGCTCGACCACCGTCTCCAGGCGCTTAGAGATATTGCTCGGAGCCACCCAGAGAAAACCCGCCGCCACGATCAGCAGTCCGAGCGCGATCGGCAGCAGCCCGGCCCGCAACTGCAGGCGCGGGGCTCTGCGTGTGACGACGGCAATCAGAATGCACGCCTCAACCACAATGGCAAGCATCCCGCCCCGTGAACCCGACAGAAGCACCGAAACCACGCCCAGAATCGCCGCAAAAGCCGCGATCCGCCGCGTGGGGTCCTGGCGCGGTCTCGTCATCCAGCACGCGACGGCAACGGGGACCAGCATCTCCATCAATCCGGCGTAGTGATTGTGGTTGACGTAGGGACCGAAGATCCAACCTCCCCAGCGCGGCTTGACGATACCGTAAATCAAAAACGGGCTGGCGAAGTATTGCAGAATGGCGAAAAGAGACAGCAGCAAGACGTAGACTGCTACCGCGAGTCCATAGCGGCTCCAAGTTTGCTTCGAGGCGGAGTGCAGCAATTGCCCTGCCACGAAGAACAGGATCAGGTACGTCGCGAATTTGAGAATCGCTTCCTGAGTTGACCATGGGTCGGCCGTCCGCCCCACCCAAAACTGTACGGCCGCGAACGCCAGGAAGAGTCCGCCCAGCGCGTAAAGCGGCGACCAAACCACCGTCACGGATTCCCGCTGAAGGGCGTCAACGCCCCACAGCAGGAAAATCACGGCCGCCAGCACCGCGAGACCGCCCCACGCCCAGCCTGCGACCGCTCCAAACGCCAGCGGGGCGGCGAAGAGACCGGCGAACATTAGCCCTCGGGCCGCCTTGAGGGCCCGCGTCTCCGCGGGAGCAAACTGGCCGCGTGCAAATTCAGCGACAGAAGCTTGGCCAAGCGACCCGGGCATTACGACGGAAGAGGCCATAGTCAGTCAGCCGCGGCTCGAATGCGCCGCCGGAGCAACCGGAGTACCGGCTAAAATCTTCTGGCGGGACGGTGGATGCGCCTCGCGGGGGGCAGGGCTGAGCTTAAGGGAAACGCGGTCAATCCCGAACGTTCCAATGATTCCCGACGGAAAGCCCCGACTGGGAGAGCGCCAGACCGATAATTGGATGAAGTGAGTCATCGGCCCGGTATAGAACGTAATCCGCACGGGACGCCAGGGTGTCGTGCCGATCGTTCCTGCGCTTGCGACCGACAGCGCGCTCGGGTTGAGAGGATCAATCACGCGCAACCGTGGCCCGCTATCGGAAGTAATTCCCGTGGAGCGCACATCCGCGCTCAGCAGGTAGCTACGCCCGGGGGTTACCGGCACGATTTGAAAGATCGGCTCGTAGTCACGGTTGCGGCTCACGGTGAAGACAAGCTGCAATCCACGCGCGCCTCGCCGTCCATCGGAGCCGGGGAATTCCAGCGAGACGAAAGCTTCCTGCCCGCAGATCCAGTCAAAGCCCGTATTGAGCGGGGCAGTTGTGAAGCTGCCGTTAAAAACAAGATTACCCGGATTTGCGGCGTTCCCGGGATTCACCAAGCCGCGTTTCTCGAGGCCCTCCCATGCGCTCCATGCTTGGGCATACTGCCGCCTGCCCATCAGCGTATCAAGGTAAGGCGTTGTAATCGAGAATGGGAAAGATGAAGGGTTCGCCACAGTTTCCTTCCAGACCTGCGACGCGGGCTCAAACTGCCCGTGGGCTGCTAGGTAGTAGGCGTATTCGAGCATCAGCGCGGGCGGCTTTGCGGCAGGCATAATTCTCTCGGTCACCGTTTGCGGATTCAGTCCGTGCCGCAGGCAAAGGCTGAAGACCGGTTCCGCATAGGTCATCGCGCTCATGGTTAGCAGTTGGCGGAGTTGACTTTCAGCGGCATCGGGGCGGTTGTTGCTCAAGTAGTAGCCCGCAGCCACCCAGTGGAGGTGAGGCATCATCGGCTGGAGCATTAAGGCGCGACGCGTGGCCGCATCCGCGCAATCGAAATCGCTCAGCGCCTCGCACGCAGCGGCAACGTCCGCCCAATAAACGGCGCGATCGGCTCCGAGGCTGGCTGCCTGTCGCAACAACGCCAGTCCTTGAGCGGGGCTGCCGTTTTGAGCGCTGTAAAAGTCCTCGAGGCCCAGGCGATGCCGAAGTTCCGGATTGCCGGGCTGGACCGCCAGTCCAAGCCGGATCGCCGCCGAACTCGCCGAAGCGCCAAGCATCGACGCCGTCATCTGGCGAGCGCCCTGAATCGTCAGTACGGCGGTCGGGATCACGACAAGCGCGGCGACGGCCATCTTCCTGCCGCGGGTACGCAGTGGAACGTCAAATAATCGCGTGGTGAAGTATATGCGCGCCACGGGCTCTTGCGGACCTCGAAAGATCAGGACGGCCTGGAGGTCGCCGAGGGGATCGCGTGGCTGCCGTTCGAGTGCGACCCGCCGTTGCGGCTTCCGGAATTTTCACGCGAGGGATAGCTGAAATTGTAGTAATAAAGGTCGCGGTGATAGTCCACTTTGTTGAGAACCAAGCCCAGGATCTTACTCCCCGCGAGGCTGAGCATGCGCTGCGCCCGCATCAGCGTTCGTCGCGCCGTGACTGCGCTCTCCGCCACCAGAACCGTTCCATCGGCGAACAGGGAAAGGATCGTCGCGTCGGTTACGCCCAAAACGGGGGGCGAGTCGAGGACAACGTGATCAAACCGTTCGCGCGCTTCCTTGAGTAGCTCTTCCATCCCGGGAGACGAGATCAGTTCCGCGGGATTGGGCGCGTGGGGCCCGGCGGGAAGCACCCACAGGCCGGGAGTCTGTTCCACCCGCTGAAGGGCCCGGTCGAGGCTGTGAGCGCCCGTCAGAATTCCGCTCAAGCCGGCGTCCGAGGGAAGCCCTAAGGCGCGGGCAACCCCGGGATTTCTCAAATCGCTATCGATGAGCAGAACGCGTTTGCCCCGCTGCGCCAGCGCGCCGCTCAAATTCACCGAGGTGCACGTCTTGCCCTCGTTGGGCTGCGCGCTGGTCACCAGAATCACTTGGGGCGGATGGGCCGGAGTTGAGAAGAGGATTGCCGTTCTGAGCGTCCGGTAAGATTCCGCAAGGTGCGAAGCGGGCGCGTTCATCACCGTGGTGGCAATTGAGTCGCGGACCGGACCGCGTCCGCGACGGCCCCACAACCACGGCTGCTTTTGCCGGAGCTCGGGATCGGCCAGCGGAATGGTCGCCAGGCAAGCCATCCCGGCCACGCGCTCCGCTTCTTCAGCCGTCTTGACGGAGGAGTCCAGGCTCTCCTGCAGCAGGGCCAGTAGGAATCCAACCAGAAGTCCCACCAGAACGCCCGCGAGAATATCGTGAAATTTCTTGGGGCGAATCGGAATCGACGGCACGAGCGCCTGGTCAACAATGTGAATGTTGGTGGCCCGAAGCCCCGCGGAAACGGTTGCGTCCTTAAGACGCTGCAGGAGACTGTCGTAAAGCTGCTGGTTGGACTGAAACTCCCGCTGCAGCAGATTGTGCTGGATGAGGAGTTGGTCGATCCTCCCTACTTCCGCCTTTTGCTGCGCCACCGAACCAGCCAGCAACTGTTCGCGACCTGAGGAGGCGAGATAATCGCTTTTGATCCGCGCAAGAATCCGCCCGCGCTCGGCGCCCACGAGCGACTGAATCTCGCTGACTTGGTCCCGAAGCCTCACCACCTTGGGAAAGTTCGGCCCAGTCTGCTTCAACGCCGCCAAATACTGCTCTTTGAGATCAGCGGAATTCTCCTGCAAGCGATCGAGAAGCGTATCCTGCACGATCAACGCGGCTTCGTTTTGATTTGACTTCGTCAGTTCGTACAATGATTGCTTCTGCGCCAAATCGCTCTGCGCGTCGGTCAGGTCCTTGCTGAGCGCTTCCAGGCGCTGTTCCGAGACGTCCTGCCGGTTGTTCACGTTGACGATCGCGTTCTTGCGCTCGTAATTCACCAGCGCCTCTTGCGACTTTTCCACGTTCGCTTTCAGCTCGTCGAGCTGTTTCTGCAGCCAGCCGCTCGCCTGCCGGGTTGCGTCGTATTTCTCGTAGAAGTTGTATTGAACATAGTTTTGAAGTAACGCGTTGACCACCTCGGCCGCAAGCGCCGGTTCCGTGCTCTCAAAGCTGACTTCCACAAGCCGGCTTTCCGGCATCAACTGTACCGAGAGGCGCTGCCTGAACCTCGCAAGAAGGAGGCCCTCAGCCGCCGCGGGGTCGTGCGCCTGCGCATTGCCGCTTCTTTCGCCGGGGGCAAAGCCCGGGCGGCGTGCGAGATCCAACTGTTCAATCGTTTGCCAGGCCAAGGTGTTGCTTTCCAGCACCTCGACCTGGGTTTTCAGGTAAGACTCGTCGGAAGTCGGAAGGCTCGGATAGAGGCTATTGAGAGACTGGATTTGGGGCGTCTCGGCTTCAATCTCAACCCTGCCGGTGGCTCGATAGACGGGCTTCGTCTTCAACGTGTAGACCGCGACGATGGTCGCCACAATCAGCACCGAGGTGATAATGTGCCACCGCCGCCGGTACAAAATCTCGCGATAGGAATTGGCGAGAGCAGGCGTCGAGAAAGGCCCGGCGTCGGCGCTGTTTACATTGTCCGCCAGATACTCACGCATCCGATCGGAGCGCCGGCGTTCGAGAAATTTGGGCTCGTCTTGATCCATCATGTTTGGGCTTTGGAGTCCTCTCGCCGAAAATTCCTACGGAACTCGGTAAACAAACAGCGACGCGGCTTCTGCCGCCGCTTCCCCGGCGCGGTGAAGGACGCGCTTGGTCGTGCTGTCCGGTACGAAGAGAACGTCGCTGGCCATCAGCGTCCGGTCCGGAGCGCGGCGCGCCAGAATTTTTTTTATGTCCACCGGGATCTCGGTGGTGCCGCCCGGAGTGCCCGGCGATTTGCGGATGATCGCCGCTTTTTGCGGCATGGCCGTGGTTGTCGTGTACTCCGCCAACGCGAGCGCCTGGAGCACCGTGATCTGCTCACCATCGGTGAGTGCGAACCCGCCCGCGCGTTTGACCGCTCCGATCACGTAAACGATGCCCGCATGATCCACGGTCACTGAATCGCCGGGGTACAATTCGATATCCGCGGCGCCGCGCCCGTCTCGCATGAGAGCGCCCAGATCAACCTTCACCGTGCGGGAGGCGCCCGAATTCAAGGAATCTCCCCGCGGGCCGATTCCGAGAGCCCGAGCCGCGACATTGCCGCGGGTCACAATCGCTGTCGTCCCGGCATCGGGAGAGAGGCCTCCGGCCTGGGAAATCGCGTCGAGAAGCGAGATCTCGCCGAATACCGGGTAGACCTGCGGCTTGTTGACCGCTCCCACGATTGCAATCGAATGAGCCGGCGATTGCTTGACCTGCACATTCACATGGGGGTCGCTAACCATCCCGGCTTGCTGGAGGCTGCGGCGGATCGCTTCGGATAACTGAGCCAACGTCAGGCCCGACGCGGCAATAGGATGCGAGATCAGTGGCAAAGTGATCGTGCCCGATGGACTCACGCGAAACTCACCGGAGATTTCGGGTACGTCCACGATGTTGACGCTCAGTTCGTCGTCAGGAGCAATCACGAAGTCCGGCCGGTTGGCTCCCAGAGCCGGGACCGACTGAGGCGTCTCCGGTTGGAGCGGCGATACGCGTTCTTGCGCCGGGAGCACGAGCGCGGCGCCGAGGACGGCAACCATGCAAAAACTCATGCGTAGCATCGCGTTTGAGGGGAGCAACGGGAGGCGCGCGCGCCTGAACCCGCCGCCGGCGGTGAGCGGGATTCTCATCGGCAAGCCGCTGTCCAATTAGAACGTGAGGGTTGAAGTGCCGCCGGCGCGATCACGCGCTTGGTTGGGATTTTCTCCACCAGGAACGCGTCAACCTCGACGGCAACCGATTGTTGCACCATCTGGACCGACAGCACGAGTCTTGAAGAGCCTTTTTTGCGCACGAGAATTCCGTCCGTCCCGGCTAACGGGCCCGATTTCACCCTCACCCAATCGCCGTCGTTCAGGAAGGGATGAGGCTCAGCGCTCAGGGTGCACTCAACGATGCGCCGCACCGCTGCAATCTCAGCCGGGTCGATCACTGCAGACTCGCCGGCCACAGTCACAAAACGGAGCACCCCGGGAGTCGTCAAAATATCCAAGCGGCGGCCCGCCCCGGCGCGCAGAAACACGTAGCACGGGAAAAGCGGCAGTGAGAGGTTTTTCCGCCGGTCCTTCCACTGATGAATAGCCTCGTACAGCGGAAGAAATACTTCAATCTCTTTCTCTGTGAGCAGTTGCGCGATCATTTTCTCGTGCTGATGGCGCGTGTACAGAGCGCTCCACGCCGCCTCACGCGGCGCACTCTCGCGGTCCAGCGTCGAATTTTGCATACAGCTCCGCCGTCTGACTTACATCCCCTCTTTCATTCCGGTCCGTCGAGAGCCGCGCCCAGCCCATCCGCAGCCGCGAGCGGCCGGTTCCCAGAAGGGCCGAGCGATGTCAAAAGCCGTTCCAACTTGCGGGGTGTTCTCAACTGGCTCCGGGCCTGGTCTCAACCGGGGACTCAGAACTTTCCGGGGTCTCCGCGCCGGCAATTCAACCCGCTTTTGGCAGAATCGATCGCGCCATTGCTTTGATTCTGTTTGCGCTGCAGGTGAGTTTGTGCGTTGCGAGCGCCCATTAACCTGCCCTTGCTATCAGCGAAGCGTGCGACTCTGCGCGTACGCGGACCTCTGCCGACTCGCGCCCCGTTCGCATATCTTCCCTCGAGTGATGCGCGCAGCTTTTGTGTCCAATGATCCGGAGACTTCCAATCTTCTACCTGTTGCACCGGTACCCCTCTGGCGCCCTCGCCGCCTTCCCTCCATCACGAGACGGTTGAACACGCGTGTTCGACCTTGAGCGCCTTCGAGTCTAGCAACCGGTGGCTAGGGGAACCATCGGGCATCTACCCCACTTTGCTGAGCGTGAAACCTGTTGACATAATCGGCATTAACGGGACGGCAAGAAGCCGCGGACTGCGATCCGCTGGCGCGGTGCGGATAACGACTCTCTGCTTCTTCACGACACTAAGTGCATTCTGCAACACGGTTTCGAAGGAGAATGGAAGGCCGCAAACCCGGAGCGGGAGGAGGGACCATCCAATTAAGATCGATTGGCAGCGCCACTCGGGGCACTGCTCCGGCGGTAGTCGAGGGTAAGGTTTCTATTTCAGGCGGGGCGGTCCTGCAGGGTTATTCCTGAAGCACCCAAACGCGCCAGTTGGAGCCGGCGGCGGGAGTAATCGAAGAACTGCTGACGTTCGCAATGCGGAGCTTCACCATGTTAGCTGCGCTTACGGCGCAAGACCACACCAGGCCCGGCTCCACATTGTAATCGGGGCTGGCGAAGCAGGCGTTCGACGGCGAAGCTCCATTGACCGTGAGGTTGTTGTCTGAGGTCGTGCCCGGAGATATGGCGCCGATGTTCAGCGGCGCCTGCACCTGAAGGACCCGGCTGATCTCGTTCCCACCGCCGATCGTGACCGGCCCGCCGAAATAATTGTTGAGCCCGGCCTCGGCAAAAAAGCCGTAGCCAGTCCCTACGGCGCTGCCCGGAGTATCGGCCCGGAAGGCAAAATAGGTGTTGATCGGCAAGCCGCCGCCGGTGTTGAGCGGAGGCGGAGCGTAGAAAGCGATGGCCTGATTAATGGCGCCCGGGCCGGCATTCTGGATCGCGCTCGTGAACGGCTGCGCGTTGGCGATTGTGCCGCTCCCCAGGTTTTCTACCTCACCATTCTGCGCGATGGCGTTGTCCAGCGTACCGGCGCTGCGGTTGGTAACGACACCCTGCAACGCGCCTGCGTTCGAAACCGTTCCCGCGCCGAAGTGGTCGAACTCGGCGTTGAGCGCGCCCAAGGCTCCGGTGAAGTTTTGCGTGTTACCGGCCGCTGTCTGCGTGGAATTAACAGAGGCGTAAGCGTTGGCGGAATCCGCCGCGGGGGGCGCCAGCGTAATGGCAGACCGCGCGCCGATCTCTGCGCCGGTCGAAGCCGAGTAGGTTTGGGCGACGTCCAAGGGAGCTTGTGGGGCTTCCCCGATCCCTAGCCATCCGCTGTATTGCATTGAAAGGTTGGCGTTCGGAGGCTGCCCATAGAGGCCGTTCAGGAGTGGCGTGGTGACGTTCGTCGTCGCGTTCATGCCTACGTAGAGCCCGGGAGCGGGCGCGTCAAAGCGCAGGCCGAACGTTGCGTTGTCGATCGAGTTTGCTTCAATCTGGCCTGTGGCCGACCCTCCCGGCACCAGCGCGATTCCAACCCGGGTCGTGCCGGGCGTCGGTTGAACGTCCGAAATATTGTTGGCCCGGATGTTGACGCGCGTCGCGTCCACGCCGAGGAAGATGCCGTTCGCTGCCGGCCCTCCAATAGTGTTGCCGATGATCGTCACATCGTCCGCATAGTTGACGCCGATTCCGCCTGCGTAATCGGATTTCGAGGCCATATTCGCCCCGTTGATCGTATTGCCCATGATCGTGACGTGTTCGGCGAGGATCGACGGGCCGTTGCCGTTGACGTAAATCCCGCTGTTCGCCGATTGCGCCACAGGCGTCGTGGTCCCGTTATAGACGTTTCCGGCCACGGTGAAATTCGAGCATACATCGGACGAGGAGAAGGGATCGATCGAGACGAGGTTTGAGACGTTGTCCCCCACGTTACCGGTTACGGTGACGTTCTGGCCGTCATGAAAAAGGAACGCCTGCGAGTTGACGTTATTAATTACCATGTTGTGATCGAATACCAGGTCCTTCGAGTTCTGGAAACCGGTCCCGATGATCGAATCGACAGCAAACGGCGCGTTGAACGTGGTCGCGGGAAGCTGGGTATCGCGAATCGTGTTGTGGGTGACGCGCCCGTGCTGAACGCCAATGAACCGGATGCCAGCCGACACGCCCCACACTTCATTGGCCCGCACCAGCACGTCATTGCTGTTGCGGACGCTGATGGCCTCCTGGCGCAACCCGGTGAACTGATTGTCGTGGACATTCACGCGTGTCGCACCCTGCACGTCCACTCCGTTGTTCGGGCTGGCGGAGACGGTGCCGGCAACGCCCACGATCCGGAGATGATCGACTTCGAGATCGGTGAATCCGCCCGTGTCCGAGATCACGTTCGCGGTAGGCGCCGCTTGGGCGATGAGGGAGACGTCCGCCCCCGCGCCCGAAATATGCACTGCATTTGAGGCCACGAGGACGCCCGGATTTCCAGCCACCTTGAGCGTCATCGGGCCAAGCAGCAGCCTCACCGGCTTATTCAGTACGATCGTCGCGGCGGCGGTTTGGGCGCCTTGAAAGCCGCGGGCGTCACACACGCCTCCCGTGGCTGGAAGGTCGGCCACGCACGCATTGATCTCGGCGCCCGCGTCCGATCCTGGAAATTGATCTGCATGCCGGACATTATCATCCCGCTGGATGGCCAGGTTCGTCGTCGAGATCTGCCCTAAATTGCTGCTGCCGGTAACGCTGAGGTCGCCGTTCACGGCGAGCGGACCGTTCACCGACGCGCCGCTCGGTGGAAGCAGCGCCGCCGGCATGGGCGCATAGTTATCCAGGTTGAAGCTCGCCCCACTGAAGCTGACCCCGGCATACTTCAGCACAATCTGATTCGTGGAGCTGTCGGTCACCGTAATGCGATAGGTGATGCCTTTGGGGATCGTGCTGGCGGGATTCGCCACCTGGAAGCCAAGCGCGATCGAGCCGTTCGTGACCTGCGCGCACGCCGGCGTCCGGACCGCCTGGCCGCCTCCGCCAACCTGGAAACTGATCGCATTGTCGACGTTGTCCGTGCCGAGAAAACAAATCTCGCCCGCCGCAAGCCTCGCGCCGCTCGCATCGGTGATATTCGAAGCCGTCACTTGTGTGTAATTCTGCGCCCAGACGCATCCCGCGCCCAGCGCTACCCAGGCAGCTAACAGCGTAACCATCGCGCGCGCCATTCTTGTCATCGCCAAACCTTCCCCCACAGTAGCAAATTCGGCTTCGCCGAAGCGCGGTAAGGCTCAACAGCGACGACTGTTGCGCATCGGCCTCGTCCGCGTCAATTCCGATGCTACCTGATGAGCCCGAGACGGTGGGGACGAATGAGGTGACTGAGACAGCTTATTTCGAGTCCCGGCGAAGCCTTCTCGGTCCGCCGGCCGGTGAGGCGAGAAGTTTGCGACAGCCTGAGATGAAGAAGACAGAATGTTGCGCGCTGTCCCGCCCGCAGACCTTGGCTCACGCCCGAAAAATATCCCTTCCCCTCTCCCGCGGGGAGAGGGTGGCGAGCCCTTCGGCTCCGCTCAGGATAAACTCCGCTGGTCAGGTGAGGGGTCTCGTCGTGACTTTTCAGGGCAGGCTCTGTCGAAAGTCACTCGACCCAAAGTCGTTCCCGCGAAAGCGGGAATCCAGTGACGTGGACCCCCGCTTTCGCGGGGGTGACGATCGCGTTCATTACTACGGGTGGGCCGCAGGCCACGGTGGTACTCAGAATCACAGTGCGAACGGCTTGTCCGCAGCCGGCTCGCCCCGGAAGCCGCATCCTGTTGTATCGCAAAATGTATATGTTATATGATCCAATGCGCGATACGAAATTGGAACCGACGCGCAGTCTTGTCGGCGCGGCAATTTACAGAGGTCGTTTATGACCAATAGAATTTCTCGCCGGGAACTGCTTAGGGACATTGGGCTGACGGGCGCCGCCGGAGCACTCTCTGCTGCGCAGGGGACGGCGATGCCCGCGCAGGAAGAGCGGTCACAAACCGCGAAGCTCATCGCGACGCCTTCCCCGGCGCTCCTCGATGACCTCCGACAGCACCACGTGGAGCTTGTCGCGGGTGAAATGGTCGTAACGTTTGACCGGCGGTACGGTTCCATCTTCTCGATTACGCGGAAGGGCGACCCTTATCAAGCCAACTTCATGGGCAACGAAGTGAACACTCCCGGAGCCGATCCCTCGGATTCGCGCTGGACGGGCGACGTGGTGGCGACCGTTTGGGAGCTGTCGACCGATGGAAAGAGTTATCCGTTTGATCCGAACCGCGATTTCTACGTGCCCGGCAAGTGGCGCCGCGAGCTTACGGGCAAGTCTCACGACACCCGGCGCGCGCGCTTCGACAATGGCGTGCTTAACGTACGCTACGATCGCGAATCGATGAATGACGAGGGCATCCGGAGCTTCAAGCTGGACCTCCAGTTCCGTGCGGGCGACGGCAGCTCGCTGTTGTGGGACATCACGATCGAAAACGTGACGAACAACATCCTCGAGATCGGCGAGCTGGGCCTGCCCTTGATGGTCAACGATGATTACGCGGCGCTGCTCGGAAAAGGCTGGCGGACCCCAGTGATCCAGAAGCTGATCCACGAGCAGAAGATGCTGGTGCACCACTTCGTCGCCGGCCACAGCTCCTATTCGCTCGTCCAGAGGCCGCTCGGCGATCCGCCGTTCCTGCTGGTCCATCCGACGCAGGAGACGCCCTGGGAGTGCCTGTACAAGGAACCCAACTCGGCCTTTGCGCGAGATGTTGAAGGCTGGGCTGGGCCGGATATTCTTGCCATCCATTCCTGGGCCGTTAAGAACCAGCGCCGCTGGTTCAGAAATCCCTGGGTCAACGGCCACACCTCGCTTCTGCTCCAGCCGGGCGAAAAGAGATCGTTTCAAGTGCGCTTCGCCCTGATTCCAAGCTATGAGGCAATCCGCGACGAAGTGGGCGCGGCGGGCAATCTCGGCATCCGCGTGATGCCGTCGATGGTGGTTCAAGAGGACACCGATGCGCGCGTCGAACTCAGTTCGAAGGCCAGTATCGACAAGATCGATCTGCTCTCGGACAACATCACCGTCAAGGATCAAAGAGCGACCGGCGCTAAAACGTTGCTCACGCTCTCGTTCAAGGGCAGAGGCCAGAAGACCCTGAAGCTGCATTATGGTGAACGCTGGACGAACCTTCACTTCTACTGCATCGAAGATGCTCAGCAACTGTTGAAGGCCCGAGCCCGATTCATTGTCGAGCGCGAATTTTACGAGAATCCCGAAGACCCCTATCACCGCCATCATATGTTCCTGCCGTTCGATCACCGCGTAGGCAGCACGTTTCTGGATTCGGACACGGTGTGGGAAGTGGGCGGAAGCGACGAGGCGGGTTTTTCCGAACCGCTTTTCCTGGCGGAGAAGAACGTTTACCTGCCGTCTCGCAAGGAAGTGGAAACGCTCGAAACGTATGTTGCGGATTGCCTGTTCAAGTACATTCAAGACCCTCAGACGTATCTCGTCCGGGCCTCGCTCTACTGGAAGGAACGCTACCCGTCGGCTCCTTGGGGCTGGTGGACGAAACAGCGATCCGAAACCACATTCCGCACATATAATTATGTACATCCCGCGTGTATCTACTTCGCGCTATTTCGAATTGGGAAATACTACGGCTTGCTCACCCGTAAAACGCCCGAAGAATATCTGAGGATGGCCTATCAGACCTGCATGAAATGGTTCACCACCGGGCCGTATCGACATATCGGCTTGATGGAGGGATCGAACTCCATTGACATCCTGAACGCCATCAAGGCGGAAGGATGGCAGCAGGAATATAACAGCCTGTTCGAGCAGATGAAGGAATGCGAGAAGGTTTTCGTTGAAGATCCGTATCCCTATAGCTCCGAATTGCTCATCGACCAGACCGCGCACGAGCAGGTTTACTTCTTCACGCAGTTCTTTGGAGACCAGGCGAAAAATGCGAAAACCCTCCAGGTGATTAAGGCGCTGCGCGGAGGAAATCAGCCGGTGTGGTTCCGCTACGGTAACGATAAGAGGCGGGATCGCGCCTGCTGGTACACCGAATCGCTGAATGGCCTCGCGCTGCTGAATGCATTCGAGTCTTCGGGTGACAGCGATGCCTTCGTCAAGGGCTACGCCGGCGTCATGAGCGTCATGAGAAATGTCCTCCCCGATGGTATGGGCTTCGATCACTTCATTTGGAGCGCCGGACTCTACGACGAAATACCGCGGCGAACGTTTGAGGGCGGTGAAGGGCTGTGGGGATTCGTGCGAGCGGCAAAATGTTACATCATCAACGATCCATCGTTCGGACTCATCGGCTGCGGCTGCCGCGCGGAAACGTCGGCGAACGAGATCCGCGCGTATCCCAAGGATGGATTGCGAAAGCGAGTTCGGTTCGTGGATCAAAAGATGGATATCGAGGTAACGCCGGGCGAGATCGAACAGGTTGCGTTGCGGGAAGACGGGCGCTCGATCGAGATCGACGTCATCGACCCCAGCGGGTTCGTCAAAAGCGCTCACCTCACCCTTCGCGGATTGGCGGCCGGGGACTACCGCGTGACAGCACGTAGGTTTTCCAAGACGGTCGCTTCCAGCGGAGTTTTGCAGCTCAGCATTCCCATCGCACAAGCCCGAAAAGTTAACGTCCGGAAACTATGATACTGGCGCGCTCGCGGGACCGCAGCCCGATGAGCCTGGGATCCGCTAATTTCGTATTAAGCTGCTGCCGAGGGATGCTGCCATCGTTGACGGCAAAAGGCCCAGCCAAATACAATGTAGAGTGCAACTTCGCTTTTTTGGCTGTTGCACCAGAAAGCGCCCCCGTCCAGGAGGCCGATGAAGCTGAACCTCTTTCAAAACGAGCCCGCGAGTGACTTTACCCGCGGGAGCGCGCAGTTCAAGGCAATGGCGCAGGCTCTCGCCCGAGTGGAAACAGAGCTTGGCCGCAAATATCCGCTCGTGATCGGCGGTGAACGGGTCGAGAGCGGGAAGACGTTTCATTCACTGAACCCTGCCCATCCCGATCAAGTAATTGGCGTTGTCTCTCGCGCCGATCAAGAGCTGGCGAATCGCGCGATTTCCGCCGCCGCGGCGGCATTCCCTGCCTGGACCCGGACGAATGCCGAAGACCGTATTCGGTTGCTCGCAGAGACGGCCGCGCGCCTTCGGGAGCGCAAGTACGAATTTGAAGCGTGGCTGGTTTTCGAAGCGGGTAAGCCGTGGGCGGAAGCCGACGCGGAAGTGGCCGAGGCAATCGACTTTTGCGAGTTCTACGCGCGCGAAATGCTTCGCTTCGCCTCTCCGCAAAAGCTCCACCCGCACGCCGGCGAGAGAAACCGGCTCGAGTACATCGCGCTCGGCGCAGGAGTTGTGATTCCGCCGTGGAATTTTCCGCTTGCGATCCTCGCCGGAATGTCCACCGCCGCCGTCGTTGCCGGGAACACCGTCGTACTCAAGCCCTCGAGCGATACGCCGGTGATTGCATTTAAATTTTTTGAGCTCCTGGAAGAGTGCGGCGCGCCACCCGGTGTGGTGAATTTTTTGCCGGGTGCCGGCGCCGAGGTGGGCGACGCTCTCGTCCAAAACCCTTTGACGCGCTTCGTCGCGTTCACCGGCTCGAAAGACGTGGGCCTGCGCATTAACAGTCTTGCCGCGCAGACGTCTCCGGGCCAACTGTGGATCAAGCGCGTCATCGTGGAGATGGGCGGAAAGAACTCGATCATCGTGGATGACGAGGCCGATCTCGATGCCGCCGCCGAAGGCGTTGCGGCTTCAGCCTATGGTTATCAGGGCCAGAAATGCTCAGCCTGTTCGCGGGCCATTGTTGCGGCTCCGGTCTATGATGCGTTCCTTGAGCGGCTGAGGAAGCGGGTGAGCGAGATCCGCGTGGGCGATCCCAAAGACCCGGCGACGGAGGTCGGACCGGTGATCAACGAGCGCGCCGAGCGCACCATCCTCGGCTATGTCGAGACCGGTAAGAAGGAGGGCCGCCTGCTCAGCGCGGAATCGGACGGCGCGAAGGAGGGATACTTCATTAAGCCTGTCCTCTTCGCCGGCGTCGATCCGCAGGCGCGCATCGCGCAGGAAGAGATTTTCGGGCCGGTCCTCGCTGTGATCAAGGCGCGCGACTTCGACGAGGCGCTGGCCATTGCCAACAACACGGAGTACGGACTGACGGGAGCGGTCTACAGCAGCAATCCGCAGAAGCTCGAACGAGCGGCGCGAGAATTTCACACCGGTAATCTCTACTTCAATAGGAAGTGCACGGGCGCCTTGGTGGGCGCTCATCCCTTCGGCGGCTTCAACATGTCTGGCACCGATTCAAAGGCGGGCGGCGCGGACTATTTGCTTCTGTTTTTGCAGGGAAAGAGTATTTCAGAGCGGATCATTCCAGGGCGCTAATCTAACCGGAGCGCGGGCGCAGCGCCGGACTCTAGCCGCGAGTGTTCCAACAAGAAACGCGCGGAGCGGCTTTGCCGCCTGACTTGAGGAAAGCCTCCGGCTTTCCGGCCGAAATCGTGCCTTAGCTCATACGGGGCGCGGTGGCTGAGCCTTCGCGCCCGGCGAAGAAGGTCGCGAAAGGGGGCCGACCGACGGAACGGCAAAGCCCTTCCGCAACTCAGGCGGCTAAAGCCGCGCTTCGCCTCCGGATAACCAGTACTGATTTGGACAAGTTGAGTCTGTGACCAGCGTCATTCGCCGCTCCCTTCGTACGTCAGGAGATACTCGGAGCGGCGCTCCAGAAAACGGTGTAACTACATTGTGCAGTCACCACTAGCCTAACGGCCTTGCCACCAAGGCCCGAGGCTGACCGGGCGGAGGCAGCGATTGGAAGTCCTGCGGAGTCTGTTTCTCGCCGGGTCACAAAGCCCTTGGCTGAGGAATCGCGTCACCAAATATTCGTTTGTCCGGCAGGCCGTCTCCCGCTTTATGCCGGGCGAAACCGTTGATGATGCTCTCCGCGCGGCGCTGGCCCTGCGTGATCTCTCCGTCGGGAGCGTCTTTACCTGCTTAGGGGAAAACATTAAAAATCCCGAAGAGGCGACTGGAGTAACGTCGCACTACCTCGGCGTGCTGGACCGCATTCGAGAGCTTGGGCTGGATGCCGAGCTCTCGGTGAAGCTGACCCAGCTTGGCTTGGATTTTGATCGGAATCGCTGCCAGGAGAACCTGAACCGGATCATCTGCCATTCCGGCAGCGGCAGATTTGTATGGATTGACATGGAATCGAGCCCGTATGTTGAGCCGACGCTCGACCTTTACCGCCGGGCGCGATGCGCATTTCCCAACGTGGGAGTTTGCCTGCAAGCCTACCTGAAGCGAACGGCGGGGGACGTCGAGTCACTGCTGCCGCTTGGCCCGGCCATCCGGCTGGTCAAGGGAGCTTATCGCGAACCTTCCAGCGTCGCGTTTCAACACAAGCGGGACGTGGACGAGAACTACTTCCGCCTGGCCACGACGCTCCTCGAGCGCCAGGGTCAGAACGGGGGAGCGCGGATCGCCATCGCGACACATGATCGCCGCCTCATCCGTCGCATTATTGATCATGCCATTTCGAAGGGCATTCCGAAAAATGCCTTCGAATTCCAGATGCTCTATGGAATCCAAAGGGAAGAGCAATACCGTCTGGCTCGCGAGGGCTGGAAATCCTTCGCGCTGATTTCTTACGGCAGCTACTGGTTCCCCTGGTATATGCGGCGGCTGGCCGAGCGACCCGCCAACGCGTGGTTCGTGGTGCGATCGATATTTTCAGGATAAGCGAGTACTGTTCACGTAGGGCCGGTGGGTCGTATCAGGGCACGACTTCAGAGGCTGCTGAAAAACTCGGGTTCAGACACGTAGCGCGGAAAAATGCACTTGGAACTGCCATTCTGAGCGAAGCGAAGAATCCCTGCATTTAAGGGCCAAAACCAATACGGAGATTCTTCCTTCGGCTGCGCTCAGAGCCTGCCCTGAGCGCAGCGAACGGGACCGCCTGCGGCTGCTCCGAAAAGTTCGAACATGCAGCGTATCAGGGCACGACTTTAGTCGTGCCGCTTGTAGGCGATTGCTTGTTTTCGGCTTTAGCCGCTGATGGGCTCAGGGGCTAAAAGCCCCGATCAAAGTGGGTGTCGTTTGCGGCACGACTCAAGCCATGCCCTGATACCAATACACCCGGCTTTCCATGCTTTGCGGGTGTGGCGAAGCGATATGAGAAGCTCCTCAGGATGACAGCTTCTCATTTTTGCGCCGTCTGCCGAAGGAGAATTCGTGAGAACGATGCCAGAGAATGATCGTCGCCCGCCGCCCCAAGCTGCGGAGGAGCCTGGCGAAAGCCCGGCGGCTCCCGGGCACCGGAGCAATCTTCGGAAGTGTTTCGAGGAGATCCGCGAGTTGATCGTTCACGGCCGCCTGTCTCCCGGCAGCCGGATCATGGAAGGCGATCTCGCGTCAAGGCTGGGTGTCAGCCGCACGCCCGTGCGCAGCGCGCTCCATATGCTGCACAAGGAAGGCTACATCATTGCTTCTTCCGAAAGCACGCGGAAAGTTCGCCTGACCGTCGCTCCATTGACGAAGGAGGACGCGAACGAACTTTACCCGATCGTCGGCAGGCTGGAAGGCTTGGCCGCGCGCTCGACGGCCGCGCTCGATCCCGCCGCCCGCGCGGGCGTAGCGCAGAAGCTGAAGCGGATCAACGATGATTTGAGAGGCTTGGCCGAAGCGGGCCGCAGCGACCCCAACGCAATTTTTGAACTCGATATGAATTTTCACCAGACCATCGTCGATGCCGGCGCGGGCTCGCGCCTGCGGGCGCTCCACAGCGGGATCAAGCCACAGACCGAGCGCTACTGGCGGCTCTACGCGAGCTCTATTCTCGATCAACTCGGCACGTCGGTCGCTGAACACCTGGCGATCGTCGGAGCAATCGAGCATGGCGATCCCGAGGCCGCCGAGCGCGCTGTGCAGCTCAATTGGGAAAACGGCGCCGAACGCCTCTCCCGCGTGATCGAACGCCACGGCGAGCGCGGAAGCTGGTAGCGCGGCCCGCTCGTAACGGAACTGCCGTATAGGCCGACGGTAGCGGCCAGCCGGAGAAGGGTTCTGCCATGGACATCAGCAAGGAGAATCTCAAGACCACCGGGCTGCTGCTAATGGTTTGCTTTTACGCGGGTCAGCCATGGACGTATGGGCGTTCGGTGCACTGGATTCTGGGTTTTGTGGGCATCCTCCTCATCACGGTCATTGGTCAATTGTTCCACCCATTCCACCTGAAGGAGCGCTCCCGCGGCCGTGGATTGCCTGTTCTGTATTCGGTTGGGTCTGCGTCGTCTACTATACGGCTCGGCTGTTTCACTGAACGGACTGACGAGCCCGCAGAAACCGACCTGAACACGAGAATCGGACTCTGCAGATCCGAGAAGCGGCCCGGCGCGCCATCACATGATCCCCAGCACGCGCCACCAATCCTGTGCGGCGTGTAACGCGCGTACGATCGAGACGCCGCCCTGCCACGGCAGGTAAAAAATCGGGAAGTTTTCAAATCCCGTCACCTGCCACTTGCGGATCCCAGCTAGCTCTGCCCTGCGAGGCTAGAGCTGAAGGCCCATGGCCGGATGCCGGGCCAAGTCTGAAAAGCTCTCCTCCGCGCATCGGAGAAATCGCTCAGCGGTTTCCGATCCGGCATTTTCTGCCAGGTATACGTAGTGTTGAACGAGATCGCGCTTCGCAGCCGCTCGCTTAAGGGCCTAACCAATTTTAGTCAATGCTGTTTTTTGCGGGCGTTGAGCTGGGCTAAGGCTCCCTTTCGTATATCCCCAAAGGCGCGGCGTGTGAGGTCGCTTCCGGCTGTCGGGTTACGGTGTGCCTTGCTATAAAAACCGGACATTTTAACTTGCTACGAACAGGAGCATTCGTTTCGGGTCATCGCCACACCAAGCCCGGGCATGTCATGCGCCCGGCGCGACGGCCTTCCGTGCTACGGGCTACTCTGAGTCTGCTGCCGCAATCAGAAATTCCGGTTAGCGCGAATTTCAATCACGCGCGGGCCGCCAGGTGAGCCGAGTCCGCAGCCGTGGTCACGCCCAGCAATCCCGGTGGCTGTATGCCTGATATCGCCCTCAGAAATTCAGGTTCGCCCGGATCTGAATGACGCGAGGACCATTCGCGGGACCGCCTGTCGTCCCAAAGCCAAAGTCCTGGATACCGGTGTCGCCCGAACCCCAATTCGGGTGGTTGAAGGCGTTCAGGAATTCGCCCTGTAACGTCAGGGCAAACGATTCATGAATGGGAATACGCTTGGAGATAGATAGGTCCGTATTGAAGAACATCGGCCCGTAAAGCCAAATGTGCTGGCCCCACTCTCCCGGAGTGATCTCGTAGTTCAGGTACTGCGTGCTCGCGGGCCCGCTCGAGCTGATCAGCTTCGGGTTGAAATAGTCGATCCAGGGGTTGCCTGTCGGGTAGACTCCCACGCTATTTTGCAATTGCGATGCAGTGATGCCGCTCAGGACGATGCCGGAGTCAGCGCCGGTCACCGTGGAGGTTCCGCCGTTCAACATGAACGGGATTCCGCTTTGAAAAGTAATGATGGTTCCGACGGTCCATCCGCCGATCACCCTGTTGGCCAGTCCGCTGTTGTGGAAGAAATGCCTGCCAGAACCAAAAGGAAGATCGTACGTTCCGCTGACATGGACGACGTGGTGGATGTCAAACTGGGTGGGCCCATAGTTCAGCCGTGGGTTGCGAAGCGTATAGTAACTGCTGTTCCCGCCGCCTTGCAGACCGAAGCCTGAAATGTTCAGCTCGCTAGCAATTCCAAGCGCGCGAGCGTAGGTGTAGTTGAGATCAAATTCCATGCCATGCGTCGGCCTCTGATGGAAATCAATCTGAAGTGCGTTATAGTTGGAAAACCCAGAACCGTCCAGGTATTCCAGGGTGGTTCCGGTGGCATAGGGATTGACCTGGAAGAAGTTGATGGGGTATCCTGCCCCGTTCCCGTTGTTGAATCCCTGCGTGGCGCACGGGCTGAAGTTGGCCGACCCGACCAGATTGCAGAAGTAGAATGAGTTCCCGGCGATATCGTTGGCCAGCGATGCGGCCTGCCCTTGTTGCAAAGTGGTCGTGAAGAAGCCGAAATCGGGGGCATTCGGCGAACCGAAGGCCGCATCGAAAAGCGGCACGGGCTGCTCGCCTCGAAGCCCGGCATTGGCGAAAGTGCCGCCCAGCCCTGCCTTCTCGTTTATTGCCAGATTCGTCTGGGCGTTCTTAAATTGTGACAGGAACCCGTTTTCGAAAATATTAATTTCGTTGAGGTTGGTCGCCATCCAGATGTGCTTGGCCGCGTTGCCGACATAGCTGACCGAGATCACGTTATTCTGCCCTAGCTGCCGCTGAATGCCAACGTTCCACGACTCGACATAAGGTTGTTGAATATTCGGGTTCATTCCTTGAATGCCTCGATTGAAGGTAGCCACGGCTTCAGGATTAACAGTGGCGTAGCTTGGCGGGTTGAGGAAATAAGGCGGGAACTGGTCCCCCAGAAAAAGAGTTCCAGGCGCGACATTGCCAAGCCCTGGGGAGCTTGTGAAGTTGAGTCCGCCCTGCTGGAAGAAGAACGCACCAAAGTTGGAGGCGTAAGTCCAGAAGTTCTGGCCACCTTCGGTATAGTTCCTCAGCGAGTAGCCGGCGCGGATCACGGTCTTGTCTCCGCCCATCAGTTTGCCCAGAAATCCGCTCTTGGCGCGCGGCGCTTCGCCCCAGGAAGCGTGCGAAGACATTCTGCGTCTAATGGCCAAGAGCGATTCCCGCAACCGCGAGGCGCAGTGCGCCGCCATTGCCATGAATCCTAAAGGGGAGACCGGCAACGCCTCGATGAACGCCGGCTTCCGCTTGCGCTATGCGGAGTATAGGAATGGCGCGCATGAAATTAAAGACGGGATGGTCATTTATTAAAAGCCGAGATAAGGGACAAGGGCAAGAGACGCGGACTAGCCGATGGTTAACTCTCTCGCCCCTTTCATAGATGCGCCACCCGATCAGCCGATGGTTTCACTCGTACCTCAGGGCTACTATGGGATCGACCTTCGCCGCCCGGCGCGCGGGAAAGTAGCTCGCCAAAGCGAACACGCCTCCAAGCACAACGCACACGCCGGCAAAGGTCGCCGGATCGGTTGGTTTCACGCCGTAAAGCAGGCTCGCGATCAGGCGCGTCAGCACAAAGGCGAAGGCAAGGCCAACCGCGAGGCCGGCGAGCGCCAGTTTGAGGCCTCTCGCGACCACCATCCTCAGCACGTCCCACCGGCGCGCGCCCAGCGCCATGCGAATCCCGATCTCGTGGGTTCGTTGAGCGACCGAGAGCGAGATAACGCCGTAGAGGCCGAGCGCGGCGAGAAACGTCGCAAAGCCGGCAAATAGGATGCCCAGGGTCACCACGAAGCGGCGTGGAGCCACCGCCTCGCTGACAATCTCCTGCATGGTCTGCTCGCGCGGAATCGGGATCAGCGGGTCAAGGTCGCGCAGGGCCATTCGGATCTCCCCAGCCGTGCTGCGGGGATCAGAGGCGGTGCGCACGACAAGAGAGATTTCGTGCGGGGCCCAGAGCCAATACGGGAAATAGACCACCAAGGGAGCTTTCTGATCTGCCTCGGCGCGCGCATCCGCGACTACTCCCGTGACCGTGCAAAGCAGGAGCTTGCCCGTATCCGGAGTGTTCCAGCGCAAGTGCATTCCGATGGGGTTGCGGCCCGGCAAGGCTTCGCGCGCAAACTCTTCGGAAAGGACCACCTCGGCCTGGCCCCTGTCGCTGTCCGTCGGAAACCTGCCTTGCATCAGCGGAAGGCCAATCGCGTTGAAATACCCCGGGCTGAAGAACCGGACGTTGGCATTGGGCTGCTGCTGGTCGGGTATCCGCACCTCCTCGAAATCGAAACTGTCCGTCCGCCTTCCCCCTCTTAGAGGCAGGGCGTTGGAGAATCCGGCGGCGCGGACTCCTGGCAAGGATTGGATTTTCGCCAGCAACGTCTCATAGAGCTGGTCGACTTTTGCCTGCGTTCCATAAGTCTTGTCAGGTGCGATCAGGTCGACGGCGACCACGTGCTGGTCTTCAAGCCAGCGATTCTCCGTGAGTACACGGCTGAGGCTTTCGGCGAGCAGCATTGCTGCAATCAGCAAGACGGTGCACAGGGCCACTTCCGCGCCTGCCAGCAAGTCGCGCAGCCGCGCTGTTGTCCGGGCAGCGGTGGTGGTGGCCGCGGACGATTTGAGCGCTTCTCCGGCCTCGGTCCGGCTGAGCCGCAGCCCCGGCAATACGGAGAACAGGATTCCGGCCACGATGGAGACTGTAATGCTGAAGAACAGGACCCATCGGTCCACCTGGATCGACTCGAGGCGCGGAATGTTCGCCGGCGCGCTGTAAATGATGGCGCGAAGTCCGTTCACCGCGAGCAGGAAGCCCAGCGCGCCTCCTGCTGTCACCAGGAGCAGGCCCTCAATGAAGAACTGCCGCAGCAGCCTCCAGCGGCTCGCTCCCAGCGCCGCTCGCACCGCAACTTCGTGCCTGCGGCCCATACTTCGAGCCACCAGCAGGCTCGCCAGGTTCACGCACACAATCAGGAGCACGAGCCCGGCCCCGGCCATCAGGATCCACAGCGTCTTGCTCGAATTGCCCACCACGGACGCCTTGAACGGCACCAGGTTGCCGCGCAGGAAGGCTCCTTCAGCCTTCGGGTCGTGCCGCGAGATGTCGGCCTCGACTGTATCGAGATCGGCAAGCGCCTGCTGTTCAGTAACGCCGGGCTTGAGGCGGGCGATCACGGTGAAGTTGATGTCGTTACCGACGGCCGGTTTGGATTCGTCGGGCCGTAGCGCGAGCGGGACAAAGTACTCAATGTGGTAAGTCCATCCGGCGACCGGGTTTCGGTCCAGTTGGTCGATCCGGGGGAAATAGAAGCTCGGCGGAAGCACTCCCACCACCATGAAGTCATATCCATTGAACCGGACCGTTTTGCCGACGATCTGAGGATCGGAATTGAATCGCGCGCGCCAGAGCGGGTCAGTGAGGATCACTTCACGGTTGCGGCCGGGATGGTCCTCTTCCTCGCTAAAAGTGCGTCCGAGCTGCGGCTGGATGCCCAGAATCGAAAACAGGTTGGCGGAGGCGCGGCTGCCGTGGATCTGCACGGCGCTGTTGCCGAGCTCAAGGTTGTCGCTCTCCGGTTCAAGCGCGGCGATACCGTCGAAAGAATGGCAGTCGCGCCGCCACATCAGGAAATTTCCCCCGTTGTCGACATTGTCCAGATAGACCTGCGCGCCTTGCTGGACGTCTTCGCGGACCACATAGAGCCGGTGGGGTTCCGGATAGGGCAGGGAACTCAGAAGGATGCCGTTGACCATGGAGAAGATCGCCGTGCTCGCTCCGATGCCGAGCGCGAGCGTGAGTACAGCCACCACAGTAAATCCGGGACTGCGCCGAAGTTGGCGGAGTCCGTAGCGGATGTCCTGCCACAGCGTCTCGACCGTATTCCATATCCACATCTCCCGGCTCCTCTCTTGTGCCAAGGTCACGTTGCCGAACCGGCGCAACGCAGCGTAATGCGCCTCCTCGGGCAGCATCCCTGCTTCCAGGTTCTCGCGCTCTTCCATCTCGAGATGCGAGCGAATCTCGGCGTCGAGATCGTCCGTCGGCCTGGGGCGACGAAACAGAGCACGCAGTCTCGAAAGTTCGCGCCGCCAGCTCATGGCTTTTCCCCGGATTCGGTGGGCCGCAGCACCCCGGTGATTGCCCGCACGAAGCGCTCCCACCGGGAGGTCTCGGCGATCAACTGACGTCGCCCCCCTGCGGTTAGGCGGTAATACTTGGCCCGCTGCTTGTTCTTGGAGACGCCCCACTCAGCGGTAATCCAGCCTTCCTGTTGCAGGCGCTGCAAGGCAGGGTAAAGGGACCCGTGTTCCACCTTGAGGGTCTCCTCCGACATGCGCTCAATCGATTTGGCAATGCCGTGCCCGTGGGTCGGACCCCAAAGCAGCGTGCGCAGAATCAGCATGTCAAGCGAGCCGTACACCAGTTCGATTCGGTCTGGGGATGTTTGTCTAGCCATGCTAGTCGGTAATCTACCACATTGGGTAGCAGACTGTCTACCAGATAAAACGGCGGGGTCGCAAGGCGCTCAGGCCCTTCCGAAAGGTTTTCCTTGCCTAGGCGCGTAATTTTGGAACAAAATCAACGATGCAAAGGAACTCAGGAGCATTTCATGCAGCTCAAATCACACGCGTTGTTCGAAAAAATCCTGTCGCCCGTAGTTATTTTTTCCGCTCTTGCGATCACTTCGGTCGGCGCCGCTTCAGCGCAGACGATCACACCTCGTCCGTGCGACCTCTTCGCATCCACGACTCCCTGCGTTGCCGCCTTCAGCACCACGCGCGCCCTGTACGGCGCATATACGGGCCCGCTCTACCAGGTCACGCGGCAGTCCGATAAAGCCCGTACCAACATCGGCCTCCTCCCCGACGGCTACGCCGACGCCGCTGCGCAGGATACCTTCTGCGCCGGCACGTCCTGCACCATCACCAAACTCTACGACCAGTCACCCAACCATAACGATCTCACGCCCGCGCCTCCGGGCGGAGCAGCTCGCGGACCCGGCCCCAACGGCTACGACATCGCCGCCGTAGCCAGCGTTCTCCCCGCAACCGTCGCCGGACACGAGGTCTACGGCATCGACATCTCCCCTGGCATGGGCTACCGCAACGACAGCCCGAAACAAACAGCGGTCAACGGTCAGCCCGAGGGCGTCTACATGGTTACCTCCGCCCTCAATCTCAACGGAAAGTGCTGCTTCGACTTCGGCAACGCTGAGACCAACAATCGCGACAACAAAGCGGGCCACATGGACGCCATCAACATCATGTGCCACGGCAACCCATGCAGTCCCGACGCCGGGCTCGACATGGAGAACGGCATCTACGGCCGCCTCAAGGTTCCCGCCGGCGCCACCTTCGTCACCGACATGGGCGCCAGCGACGGTCAGCACACCTACGCCATCTACCAGGGCAACGCCCAGTCCGGAACCCTGACCACTACCGGCGCCATCCCTCTGCCCGGCGGCTATCAGCCCATGCGACAGGAAGGAGCCATCATCCTCGGCATCGGCGGCGATAACAGCAATTGGGCCAAGGGCTACTTCTTTGAGGGTGTGATGACGAGGGGAATGCCCAACCGTAAGGCCATGGAAGCGGTCCAGAGCAACATCGTGGCCGCTGGCTACGCTGGTCAGCTTAAGCGATAACACTATGGACCGGGCCGGGAATCTAAACCCGATATGCCTTCTACGAATGGCGAGGAGTTCAGAGGCCACGGATCAGCATTATCTTGACTCATATCATGCGCGCGTGAACCGAATCATCCAGCTCAAGGATACGCTGCTCAAGGTCTCAGCGGCCCCAACCCTCATTGTCCTGGATCAGAGCAAAACGGTTGTCGGTGCGTGGGTTGGCGAGCTTTCTTCGGATGATGAGCACAAGGTACTGCACTGGGTCCTTACAGGATCCCTGTGATATGCTCAGAGCCTGTTTGGCAATCGTTGGGAGGCAGGGTTATGAGACAAGCAACGCCCCGGCGTTTCGCTGCGGTAATCGTGGTGCTTGGATCCCTGTCGCCAAGCATCTCGACCACACAGCAGCCGCAACAGACAAAGTCTTTGCGATTTGAAGTCGCTGCCATCAGGCCGAGCAACCCGCCGGAGCTTGGCGGGGTTGATTCGTGGTCTTCGATCGATCCACCTGGGGGTCTGTTTTTTTGGTGAACATGCCTTTAAAGCGGTGACGATGGCAACAGATTTGACCGTCATAACATTGCTCCTCCCAATCTTCTTTGCCGGTTCTCCAGAGCAAACTCCTATTGCAAGAGGGTTTCACGTGCAGCTTCCAAGATCAGGTCAATCACCGTATCCGGCGCTGTGAGCATCGGAGTATGGTCTACGCGTTCTGACCGGACGCTCGCGCCCATACGATCAGCCATGAAATGCTGCGTCTTCGGGTTAATCATCCGGTCCTCTTCTGCGAGAAAAAACCAGGACGGTCTCACTTTCCATGCTGGAGCAGGGGCGGGTTCTTCAATGCACCGGAGCGCAATGGGTCGTTGCGCCTTACATCGAGGAACTCTTTCATCGCGGCGGCAATTTCTATGACGTGTGTTTCTGTCGCAAAATGTCCAGTATCAAGGAATTGGACCTCGGCGATCGGCAAGTCCTTCCGAAACGCTTCTGCTCCCGCAGGAATGAAAAAAGGATCATTCTTGCCCCAGATCGCAAGCAAGGGCGGCTTCGATTGACGAAAATATTCCTGAAATTTCGGATAGAGACTCACATTCGACGCGT
>JBOGKE010000019.1:0-6314 GCA_050745265.1 Terriglobia bacterium | reverse complement strand
CAATAAAGTAGCCCGGGGCGCAAGCCCGGGGTGAGGACGGCACCCCAAATTGCCGCTCCGCGCCGAGGAAGCTTGCCCTGCTCGTGTTCACTGTAGGCGCTCCGAGCGAGATTCCTCGCTGCGCTCGGAATGACATGGCCCAAGGTCCTTGCCTCGGAAGCCATGTCGCGGCGCTGCCGGGTTGCGGGGGTGTTTACTAAAATGTTACCCTCTCGCTGATGCGCACGAATGCTGTCCCGTCGATTCGACCAATCCCTCCGTCTTCGAGCTCCTCGGCATCCTCGCGAACCGGCCAATGCAGTCCTCGCTTCAATCGCCGCGATTTCGCTGCGATTACCGTGCTCGCGTTCGCACTCGCCGCCCTATTCTGGAAAGAGCTGTTCGCCGGGCAGGTGCTGTTCTTCAGGGACGCGTTCAATCAAAGCTATCCGCTGGCTCACTTCATCCACGACGTGTGCCGCCAGGGCCACATTCCCTACTGGAACCCGCTGCTCAATTTCGGCCAGCCGCTGGTGGCAAATCCGAACTCACTGTTTTTCTACCCCGATACACTGCTGATCGTGCTACTGCCGTTCGCGTTTGCGTACAACTTTCACTACATCCTGAGCTTCATGATTGCCGCCGCCGGAACGTACTGGCTGGCGCGGCGCTGGAACCAAAGCCGATGGGCCGCGCTCTTCGCCGCCTCCGCGTTCGCCTTCAGCGGTCCGTTGTTGTCGCTCGGAAGCTTTTACAACGAAGCAGCGTGCGCCGCATGGATTCCGTGGGCACTGGTAGCAGCCGACAAAGCCGCGAAGGAGCGCTCGGCGAGGCCGTGGATTCTGCTGTCGGTGGTTTTTGCTTTTCAGTTCCTGGCCGGCGAGCTCTTCACGCTGATGGGGACGTTCGTTCTGGCGCTAGCCTATGCGTTGTACCGGGCCGGCAACCGGCGGCGGCTGCTGGGCGCGGAAAACATCCGCGTCTTCGGAGGATTTCTCGCCGCAGGGATCGCGGCGCTGGCGCTGGCCGCAGTGCAGTTCGTGCCGGCCGCTTACCTGCTCGCCGGGTCGCGGCGCGGAATTCAGGGGCTTACGTATCACGATACGGCGTACTGGTCATTGCACCCGCTCAGCCTTCTCGAAACCGTGCTGCCCCATTTTTTTGGCAACGCTCTCGATGGATACGCGACCTGGTCGTGGGTTTTGAACGGCCGCAATCTTCCGTATTTTCCCTCGATATTCCTCGGTTTTGTTCCGCTGTTCTTCGCCTTCGCCGGCTGCATGCTGGGGCGCGCCGGCAACGAGAAGGCAGCGCGCCGTTTCGTGATGGGCGCGGCGATGGCTTTCCTGATTTTCGTGCTCGGTTCGTACACGCCGGTGTTTGCGCTGGTGTATCTCGCGTTTCCTCCGCTCGGCCTCGTCCGGTTTCCGATCAAGCTGCTGGTAATTTTCGCGCTGCTGGTCGCCCTGCTCGCCGGCTGGGGCGTCGATGCATTTCGTGACGAGGGCACGCGCTGGGCGCAGGCGCGCTCGAAAATGGTGGCGACGCTCGGAGGCTTGCTTGCAGTCACCGTTACCGTGTTCGCCTGCGCCTTCGCGGCGACGGAACTGATTCGCTGGCCCGCCGAACGACTCCTGGTCTCGACCAATCGTCTGTTCATCCATGGCGATGCGGCGCTGAAGCTGGCGCCCGCCGAAGTTCATTCAAGCCTCAGTTTCCTCCTGCTGATGATCAAGCTTCACTTTCCGGGACTCGCCGGGCTGCTGCTGGGCGCGCTCGTCTGGGTGATCATCATGGCGGAAAATCCGGCGCGCGGGCGCAATGCGCTCGCTCTTATTGCCGTGCTCGGCATCGTTCAGCTCGCAGTGGTGAATTATTCGGCGAATCCCACCGTGCCCAAAGCGTTTTACACGTACTTGCCGCCCGTGCTGAAACAGCTCCCGCCTCGCTACCCACCCTACCGAATCGCCTACATCGAGCGCCGGCGCGCTGCCGGACAAAGCGGCCCTTCTGCGCAAGCGTTTCTCGATTTCAGCTCCATTCCATTTGTGGCGCAACTGCCCATGCTCGCTCAGGCGGCGTTTCGGGACCGGCTGGTCCTGGCGCGCGGCACGATGCTTACCGGCCGCGAAATCATTCGCAATTCCGACGTTGACTCTTCCATTCCGCTTGATCTGTTTGATTTCTGGGTGTACGAAAGAGATCAGTCGCCAGATGCGGGCCGGGCGGACTGTCTGTTCGGCCGCACCAACGTAAAGTACGAGATTCTGCAGCGGCCCAGGAATCATCCCAATTTGCTGCAAGTGGCCCGGGTCTTCAACGGGTCCGCCCAACCAGACTATCTTTACGAAAACCTGTGCGCGGCCCCACGCGCGTATATCTCGCAGTCGGCGATTTTCCTCCGGAAGCCGCGCAATATCCTGGACCGTCTTTCAGACCCAGGGTTCGATGTGCGCGACCACGTGATCGTCTCGGATGCGAGCAGCGCCGTTATGCCTTCGACTCCGTCCAGCACGCCCGAAAAGCCGGCAGGCACGGTGGAGATCGTCGAGCAGCAGCCCGGCAGCATCACACTGAAGGCGGAAGCGTTCCGCCCGGCATTCCTAGTGTTGTTGGATCACTACAACGCCGGTTGGAGGGCTGCCGACAATGGGCGCCGGATTCCGATCCTGCGGGCTAACCTCTTATTCGAGGCTGTTAAATTGAGCGCGGGAGCGCACGTCATTCAGTTCCGATATCGCCCGCCTGGCTTTATCGCCGGTCTCCTGATTTCCCTCGTAACCATCGCGCTGCTCGCCCTCGCCTGGGTGGCGCATCCCCTCTCGGGGTGAGGAAGAAACGGCGGCGTTTACGCTGAGACCCGCGGCGCAGCCGCCACTCCTCCGACTTGCCTCAGGGTGCGGGTGAATATGCCTTTCGAAGGCGTGGACCTGAAGCAAGAGCTTTACGTCGTCGTACAGGAGGAAGTTCGCGGGTCCAGCGCTCCAACTCCGGAGGATCTGGTTGTCTCGCCAGTTCCAGAGACGCTCGGGCGCTCGATCCACGGCAACAGGAACCGAATCCCAGTTGCCGTTCGGATAGAAAAATGCGCCGACGACTTCCACCCAGACTGCGAACGCGAAGCACAGGACAAAAGCCACGCGGAAGAGTTTCTTCCGCTCAATGCGGGGCCAGACGGGAATGAGAAAAAAGGCGAAGAAGGGCATCAAGTTCGTGAGATAGCGCGGACCGAAGCACCACCCTCCCCACCAACCGGAAAATTTGGCGTAGCCGAAAAAGATCAGAGCCATGCCCGCAATAAGGTACGGCGCCCAGTCAAAGTCTCGGTCCTTCCAAATACGGACCGCTCCCCAAAACGCGAAGGCCGTCCAGGGAACGTAAATCAACAAGCCGCGGCTCGGACTCGCGAGCAACCCGGCCACTGCAACGAAGAAGGGGGTTCGCAGAAAGGAGCCCGCAGGATGGCTGGTCGCCGCCGCGTACGCCGGATAGCCCATCAATGGGGTTCCGAAGAAGTGCACGTTGTAGAGCAGCACGGGAATTCCGATGGCCGCGAGAGGTGCGACGAAACGAGCTAGCCTTTTTACCGGCTGACGCGCAAAGTAAATCAGGAATGGAAAGATCATGACGCCGTCCGGCGGCGCGTTCGCAGCCGCTACGGCCAACGCGAGGCCTACATACACCGGATACAACCCCGAATCGGGATTACGCACGAGCGCCCACAGGAGAAAAGCAAATGCCAGCTCACCCATGCCTTGTTTCCAGAGGGCTTGACTTGAGATCACCCAGGTGGTGCTTGCCAATCCATACGCGAGGCACACAATGAGGCTGGTCCGTACAGACGCGAGCTTCGAAACGGCAAGGTAGAGCAGCAATGCCGAAAGGACCGCGATGAGCGACGCGCTCAGCTTCTCCATCACGTCGATCAGGCTCACGCGAATCGCGGGCTGGTAACGCAGGGACGGAGGAAGGTGCGTGAGCCACCGTGCGGGGATCACGTAGAGAGGTGCAACCACGAGCGGCGTGATGATCGGGTAGGCTGATATCCAATGTCCGTGGTATCGCTCCACAAAGTAGACTCCGAAAGGCCCCCTGGCGCTCGGCATGTAAGGCTCAACCCAGTGGTCAAGGTAAAGGGAGTGATTAATCAGCAGGCTGAAAGGCAGCAATCTCGCCGGCACGCTATCGTCGATGCGGACCAGTCTAAAGTTCGCCAGATAGACCGCGAAAAGGGCTAGACACAGCACAAGCGCAGGTAAGACTCTGGATTTAATGTTGCTGGGTTGCCGCTGCATCGTGCTCTTTCGAGGCGGTCCTCGGACGGATGCGTTCCGACGAAGTCATCGCAAAACCGCAACGCGTCCGTCGAATTGCGTGGTATCAGAGGGTGTTATCGACCGGCCCACCGATCTCATTAATCGGGTGCCGTTAAGAGCGTCCGCGCAAGGCGGCAGATCGCCCTCCGTTGCGGCGCAGCCCTATGAGCCGCGCCATCGCGGGTTCCAGACCCGCGCTACAGCAAAAAACCGCAACGTCAAACGATGAGAGAGGGCGGCGCTACTGCGGCTGAACGTCGAAGATGTGGCTCTGGTGAGCATCGAGACGGACAAAGAGGCCGGTGCGGTCGAGGTCCGCTCCCGCCCACTCGTAGCTTCGGTCGCTCAGTTGATCGTGAAAGACGTAGCTGCGCGAGTCATCGAAGAGGTTTTTGAGCGCGCCATCAAGGCGGATATTGCCGCGCGCGGGTGTGCCGCTCAGATTCACAGCGACAATTTTCAGTGCCGCTCCCGCACGCCAGCGGTATGCGATCAGATTGTCGAATGTCGGATCGCCGCCAGGACACGTCTCGAGTAACTCCCACTCGCCGCTGTGGAAAGCGTCGTCACGTGTGATCTCGAGCAGCTTCTGATAGAGCGCTTGAATCTGCCCATTGGGCGGCTCGGGCGCAGCGCGCGCAAGCGGAATGGGCAGGTGCAGTTTTTTGCCGCTCAACTGGCCGTGATGATAGAAGCGCAATCCGGGAAGAGTAGCCACGATCGTCGCCGCCGCCGGCAGCTTCTCGGGGCCGAACACCGCGGCGCTGCGCGCCTCGTCGTGATTTTCGAGAAATCGCGCAAGGCGGCTCTGATACGCGACATCGGCTTTCAGGTGATCTCGCACCTCGCCGGCAGAATCGCTCCGCAGCTTGTCGTAAAGACGTTTGTCGTAGGTAAAGGTCATCCCGAGCTGCTGCATCCGCCACTCGAGATCCCAATAGACTTCTCCCAGCCAGACGAAGCCGGGCAGCGCGGACACCGCGCCCGTCCAGAATTCATCCCGCGGCGCGGTGAAACCCGAAAGCAAAGGCCCCCACGTGCGCGCGAAGACGTCGTTCAGGCAGAGCATGGCCATGTCGCATCGCACACCGTCGCAGTGTGAAGCGATGGCGCGCAAAACGCCGAGCACCGCTTCGCGCGCTTCGGGGTTGAAGTAGTTGATCTGCGCGGTATCCGGCCACGGCGGGAAGTAGGGGTCTTTGCCGCGGGCGATGAGCCGCGTCGCGCCGCCGTTTTCCGATAAGAAAAACGCGGGCGGATTGCGGCGGAAATCCGTCAGTTCCCCCTGAATGTAATACTGCGGCTGAGCTGCGATCCAGGGATGATCGAGACCGGTGTGGTTCGTTACAAAATCGAGGATCAGCTTCATGCCGCGCGCATGAAGGCGATCTCTGACCGCGTCGAGATCGGCCCACGTTCCCATGCGCGGGTCGGGCGCGTAGTCTTCGACGGAGTAAGGGGATCCGACGACGTCATCGAGCGTCCATCCGGGCAGCGCCGCGTCGTAATCGAGAAATTGCGCCGGGTCGGTGCGCATCAAACGTCTACCGATGGGACTGCGCTTCCACACGCCCATCAGCCAGACGAAGTCAAAACCGAGGGACTTCAGCCGGTCCCATTCTGATTCTGGAACTGAACCGAGATTGATGTTTTTGCGTTCGCGTGCGCCAAGCTCTTCCAGCCAGGACCAGGCAGGGATTTCGTAGAGGTGCGGATGCTTGCGTGATTTCATTGCGTCGCCGTAGCACCGGGTTTCACACGCTGCGGAAAAGGGCTGGACGGTGTCATTCTGAGCAGCCGCCGGCGACGAAGAATCTCCGCATTTGTTTGATTCTTAAATGCGGAGATTCTTCGCGGAGTTTACCCTGAGTTGTTTGCCCGCCGCTTGCGGGTCCATAGTACCGGAAAGTTCGATTTGAGCCCGCGGAGCGGGCGAAATAGCGTAGCCCACGGCGCAAGCCGTGGGGACCTGATCCTCACATGACCATCCTTCCGGCGCCCGTCGCCCGGTGCGTGCAC
>JBOGKE010000018.1:0-3858 GCA_050745265.1 Terriglobia bacterium | reverse complement strand
TCCGAGTCGTTGATTCCGGGCCACACTTGCGCGTACTGGAGGGCTATCTGGAACGACTTTTCGGCGTCCGAAAAGCTGTGCACATAAAGATCACAGTTTCCAACGCCCTCATACGACAGGAACAGAACTTTTTTCGCGGAACAATGGGAGGTGCCCGCCAGGCCACGCCGAAGTGCTCAGCACAACAAGCCAAGTCGTTTCCGCAGCACCGCAACCAGTCCGCGCTACTCCGCTTGGCGTTTAATTGTTGAGGATTGACGCTTTTCGGCGCAGCGGCGCTCTCTGAGCGCCGGAATTCTCCGCCGCGCCGGCCTTGCGAGCCGGGCGCGGCGGATTTGGAGTTAAGCGCCGGCTTGCAATGCCGCAAGTTTGCGCCGATAAACGAATGCCACGAGCGCGAGCACGCCGGTTACGAAAAGAATCAGCGAGCTGGGCTCGGGAGTGTTGGTTGGTGGAGTGGTCCCCGTCACGGTGAAGCCGCCCGTGGATGGCGCTGCCTCGAGACTGAAGACCGCTGTGCCGCCGTTTGCAAGACCGCCGGTGAAATTCAGCGTACCGTTGTCGGAGTCCGTTACCGTAAAGCTGGTGTTTGGACCCGCATAGCCGGTGGTGTCACCGGAGGTTGCGGCACCGCATGGGTAAGGAGCACCGCCGCTGAAGTCACAGCCAGGGCTGAAGGCTCCGTCGCCATCGAACCCGAAGATGTCACTACCGGACAGCATGATGCTGCCGATGGCGGTGCCGCTGTTATTGATGACGCCAACGAGTTGGTCTTCAACGCCATCGTAGGCCGGCGTCGAAGTTACACTGATCGTGGCGGTTCCGCCCGAATTGAGCGTAATGATGGCGTTGCAGCCATCTGCGTGTCCGAGTTGCGGGCACGGCGGATTAGACGATGCAGCGCCCGAGATTCCCGAAAACAGCAGAACCACCGCGATCGCTGCTAGAGATGTTGCAAGTTGTCTACTAGCTTTCATGAGTTATTGAGAGGCAACTTACTGTCTTAACTGAAGAAGCCCTCGTTTCCTCCTGGATTTAAAATTGAGTTCCCTGCGGAAGCGGTTGCCCCCTTCCGCTTGCCGGCAGCCATGGTCCAGATGGCGAATACGACGCAGCGCACACTCGGATCAGTCTGCCCGACGCTCGCACCTTACCCGTCCTCGAAGCAGCACGCAATGTGCGGCATGTGATTTTTGGATGATCGATTTGTGATTGCCGTAAGTGGCTGACGTGCGGGTAATTGCTGCCGCAGCGCGAAAAGTCGCCGCCGATCGTGAGGGCTGCGGTCCGCGTGCCAAATCCAAGGTGAATTATGTTGATAATAAGCGGTTCCACAAACACATTTGCCCAGCTTTTTCGGTCGCTCCACGTCATTCGGATGGAATTCGGCCGTCGAAAGAAGGTACAATGGCCTAAGCCATGGTCCGTCGCTATGAGGGGCGATGCGATCATCTTTCCCCAGAGCCGAAAATTCAATTGTTCCGTTTTCATGTCCTCGGGTGAGGTCGCGACCTTTCGAGGCGCTGTTCACACGTTGCGTCGGGACGACGTATGCCACAGAATTTCGCGAGTGCGAAAATCCATTTCGACGTCTTCGAAATCGATCTGAAAGAAGGCGAGCTCAGGAAGGCGGGGCTACCCGCGAAGCTTGCGCCCCAGCCGTTCCGGATTCTTGCCATGCTGGCCAGACGGCCGGGCGAGACGGTGACGCGGGAGGAGATTCAGCGCACCGTGTGGGGTGACGATACCTTCGTCGACTTCGGCGTCGGGCTCAATCAGTGCATCCGCCAGATTCGAAGCGCGCTCGACGACGACGCACAGAGCCCGCGCTTTATCGAGACGATGCCGCGGCGTGGCTACCGGTTCATCGGCGAGCTGAACCAGATCCAGGCGCCTGTGGAACCCGGCGTGACGGAAGTACCTGCCGCGCAAGCTAAAGCCACAGAAGCGCTCCCCACCCCCGGCGCCGATCGGGCGCCGCAAGCCGGTTTGCGGGTGTGGATTGCCGGCCGGATGGGCGCTGCCAAACTCGTGACAGCAGCGGTTCTGCTTTCAGTGCTATCGGTGTTTCTGGCGGCGCGGTTTTTAGCCGGGCGGCGCTCTCCGTCCGGGAAGCCCGACCGAACGGATACAGTCCGGTCGCTCGCCGTGCTGCCGTTTCGGAATCTCTCGGGCGATGCAGGCCAGGACTACATCGCCGAGGGCATTACCGATCAACTGATCACGAAGCTGGCGCAAATCAGCGCGCTGAGGGTGACTTCGGGGACTTCAGTCGTCCCTTACCGCGACACCCAAAAGCCGCTTGCCGTTATCGCGCGAGAGTTAAAGGTGAGCGCCATCGTCGAAGGGACCGTGGTGCGCTCCGGCAACCGCCTCAGGATCACCGCGCAGCTCGTGCAGACCAAATCGGAAAGGCACCTTTGGGCGAAGTCCTTTGAAAGAACAGCCGGGGATGCACTCGACCTCGAAAACGAAATTGCCGAGCAAATCGCTTCGGAGATTAGCGTGAAGCTGACGCCAGAGGAGCGCGCGCAATTGGATTTTCGGCGCACGGAATCGCCCGCGGCAGAGGATGCCTACCTTAGGGGCGAATATGAGCTTCAGCAAGCCGATGTGAAATGGAACAGCGCCGCCGAGGCGCCCCTGATGGAAAGCATCCGGTATTTTAAGCTCGCGAACCTGCTTGACCCGGATCTTGCCGCTGCTTACGCGGGCAAGGCCACGGCTTATGACTCACTTCTTTTCATGGACGTGAGAAGCACAAAGCTGCAATCGGCGGATATTTCAGCCAACATCAAGGCGGCGGCTCTTCGGGCGCTTCAAATCGACCCGCAAAATGCGCGAGCGCACCTGGCGCTGGCGTTAGACCACTTTGTTTCGGACTGGGATTGGGCGGGCGCCGACGCGGAATTCCGGCGGGCTCTCTCGTCGGCTCCAAGCTTTTCCGGCGCACACATTGGGTACGCAAGCTATCTCTGCGCGATGGGCAGGACTAACAGCGCAATTTCCCACATGCGGCTCGCGGAAAAGATCGATCCCGTTGCGGCGGGCACGCGGTTGGGTTGCGGGTGGGTTCTTTATAACGCCCGCCGTTATGAGGAGGCCGCGCGCGAAAACCGAGCCGCCGTCACGCTTGATCCTAATTCACCCCGCACTCACGATGCGCTCGGTTGGACTCTCGTGAAGCTCGGTAGATGGCGAGAGGCGAAGGAGGAATTCCGCGCGGCGGCAAAATTATCGGCCGATGCCCAGACGCTTGACGCCTACACCGCCTATCTCGAGGCAGCGTCTGGAAAACGAAAAGAAGCGCTCGCAACGCTGCAGGCTCTCGACGGGCACAGTGAGCCGCATTCCGTTTTGCCTTACGTCAAGGCGGAAATCTACGCAGCACTGGGCGACCATAACAGCGCGTTCGCCTCACTCGACCGGGCTTGTAAAGAACGCTCGTTTGAGATCGTCTACCTCCGCGTCGATCCAGATCTCGACCCCTTGCGCTCTGATCCACGGTTCGCAGAGCTCTTGCGGCGCATGAACCTGCCACGCTAACAGCAAGCCACCGGCGGGTGAGGGCCTTTTCAGGTCCACTCCGCCGCTTCGCGGCGGACCGCGCCTAACAGGTTGCTGAAGAATGATCGTTTTTAGAAAACTCCGTTCGCCGGAAGCGCGATTCGGGGCTGGTGTTGGCACGGGCAGAGTTCCCTTGCCGCCCTTGCGGGTGGCTTTCACAGCTTTTTCTGCGTGTCCAGACACGCTTCTCCCTCGTCTTCACCCCGTCGCTCCGATCAGATTTCGAATTCGCACCAGGTTGTATGCTGCCGCCGTCCAGGTGAACATCCATTCCACTCGCCTCCGTCCTCG
>JBOGKE010000017.1:0-38027 GCA_050745265.1 Terriglobia bacterium | reverse complement strand
CCTAAACGTCTTCGATGTCTCGCCAAGGCTGCCGATTGGAGCCTTGGGCTCGTATTTAGACACGCTGTTGGCAATGTGCCTTATTTCCCGCTCCGACTTCGGCGGTACGCAGCGTTTGTTTTCCTCTGTGAGGGCCGCAAAGATGGACTCGGCGGTCATACCCCTACATCGCATGGTGCCAGCGAGGGACACAAGGGTTCTATGTCTCTCGCCGGAGGGTATAAGAGGAGCCGATAGGCTTACCTGCCGATCGTCAGGTGGCACCATTAAGCTGCCAAGCCAACTGGCCGGCAGCTCCGCGCATGGTACCCTGTTTATCCATGCGTAACTCACGCCGGAAGGATGCGCCGATGGAGGTAATATGACATATCCACCATCGGCGCGCACGTCAACTCCCGCCCCAAGCCGAGATGCGCTGTTGCGCACTGTGACCGCGCCAGGAACGCGGAACCAAAGGTGCCTTCCTTTGCCAGTCTCCGACGTTCGTGTGGAAGGTAATTCTCCCAAGGCGAACGAAAGAGAATCGAGGGACCGCTGGCCGGCCTGTCCGTCCACATCGATCACAACCAGGCCATTGCCAGTCGGACAACCGATGCTGGCTCCGGGGTGCTCAGCCCACCAAGCGGAGATCACTTGCTCGTCCCCGCTGGCGTCCTTGAACCCGTTCGCGGTCAGGGGCCGCTTGTCTATTCCGCACGGAAAGACACGCAACCCCTGGCGAGCGTAGCCAATGGCGCTGTTGAGTAGGTCGCTCAAAACGGTACGTCCTCGGTTCTCACCACACGCTTAGACGGAGACTCGTACGTGTCAATCACAATACGCAAGTCCGGCGACCGCTCTCCCTCACGCTTTAACTTGTTGGTCCAAACCGCTATTCTCTGCCCGTTCACGCTGCCCTTGAATACCGGGCCGTTCTCCCTGCTCCCCTTCCAAAGTGCCCCTATCTCGTTTGGGTCTTTCGGCATAGTCGTCTCCTTCTGCGTTGATTCGGACAGGCGACACATCGCCCATCGCGTAGTCGATAATGCGGTCCTTGTCCTCCCGGCTCATGCCGGAGATAGAATCCGCGCCAGTCTCCATCATGCACGCCTCGACGTGCCGGACGCGCTTACGAACCGTCTCTGCGGATACGCCAATGCGCGCCGCAGTCTCGTACAGCCCTTGGTGAAACAGAAAGCGGGTAGCGGATGCTAGGTCGTCCTCGCCGCACGAGTCGGGCGAGAGACGGTCCTCGATTGCCTTGCGGACTACCGCGCGCCATAGTCTAGCTGCCAAGTGGTCTGCCGGTCTGGTTTCGACGTTCATTTTATTATCCCGAGTTCAAAAAGTCGGTCGTACAGCGTTTTTGCCGCCAGGAACGCCTCAAGGTCAGCCCTTAACTCTCGCACCGGTAAGTGTAGTTCTTCTAAAACGCCGTCCTTGCCTATGCGCACTATCCATCGGTCTCGTATTTCCCTGTCCGTCATCTCGCTAGCGGCCTGGGCGTAGGCCGCAGTTTGGAAGCGATACTCGGGATAGATCGCCTTGCTCGTCTTCCAATCGACAACCGAGAGTCTGCCGCACACGGTAGCGACAATTCCCTGGGCATCGCACGTCCCGGCGTATTCGTACTTTCGCGAGTAGAGCCGCGTCTCGGTGGACTCGACCTTGTAATGGGACTTGCCTATCCATGTCTGAGCCGCGAGGCAAGCGTTGCGGGCTTGCTCGTTGACCGGTAGCGCCGGTGGGACCCCCGCCAGGTAATCCTCAATCCAAGCGTGCGCCAGCGTGCCAACGTCGCACGCCTCGCGGCTGACGTGCCTGTGCGCCATACGCGCGCCCTGCAATAGGCTGGATATCTGAATCTCATCGAGGGACGAGCCGGGTTTGAGGTTGGCCTTCAGATAGTCTCCTGCGCACCCGAGCGCCCACCAGATCAGCGGGCCGGACTTGTCGATGACTTTTAGAATGGTGGTAATAGACGGCACGGCGCGCTGCTCGCTCCACACCGTCTCGCCGTTTACAAGGGTCGCCTCGCTGACTTTGTAGCGGTGCCCTGATTCGTCGAACGAGAGCCGCACAGTTCCGTTGTACAGTATTGACTCGCTCATGCTATGCACCCCCGGTTTCAACTTCCGTCTCGTGTCCGCGTTCGGCGAATGTGTCCCGCGCCGCTAGCAAAGCAGTGAGCGCGGTCTTGACCTTATCGAGATCGCCCCCTTGGTCGGCCAGCAGAGCCGCGCGCGAGGCGGCTGGGAGCCCCAGCTTGTCGGCCAGCGCCTTGCATTCCGTCTTGACTGAGGCGGGATCGGGATTGGCGCCGTCCGTCGATTGCTTCGCTCGCGTTTTCTTTGGCGTTTCGGGCTTGTCTCCGGCGTCCTTGCCGCTCGCCGCGTTGCCGTCGTCGTCGTCTTGCGCGATACCCAGAACTGCGGCCGCAGAGTAGCGGCGCGCGTAGGTGATCGCGCTACCGATGCCCTGCGGGTCGTCTTTCACCGGGAGCAGTTGCAGGACGCCGGACAAGTACTGTCCGCTCGCGTGCGTTAGCACTGTTTCCACACACACGCGGCCGTCTATCACACTCGGATACTGCACCAGCGCCAGGCCGTTCTTTGCCATGGGCTCCCGAGCTACGGTGAGCACCGCGGCAAGGTCGGCGTACTTCGATCCGAAGAATGGGTTATCGCTGTCCTTCGCGGCGTGCTTCATCTCTCCCTGCGCCTTCGAAAGAGCCTCGGATAACTCGTTGATTTCTTTGCTTGTTTGCATTGTTCGTCCTTTCGCTTTACTGCGTTTGCCAGCATGGTCGTGAAAAACTCCATCCAATCTATTTTCATTACTCCCCTCGTCCGGGTTGAAATGCCCACGCTTCGGGCACATGGACTATCGGCGGTGAAGAGCCAGAACTTTAACCGGATTGCTATTGGCACCGTTGGCTCTTGACATCCGGCTCCGCCTCCGTCAGAATAAGCGATTGGAGGGCGACTAGCACGATCTTGCTACCAAAGTCATCGTAGCAAGTGAATGGAGGGTCTGTCAAGGGGGGCGTTCATACTATGAAAAAAGAAAATTCTAGGTTCAAAGAGGTCATCGCCGTAGCTCGAACGAAGTCAGGCATGACGCAAGAGCAATTCGCGCGGCGCTTAGGCGTTACCACGTCAGCGCTACAGAAGTGGGAGCGCGGCGCGTCCGTGCCGTCGTTCGAACTCGCCGGGCGGCTCATGGGGTTCCTGGGCGAGTCTGGATCGGCGATTCTCTACGCGATGGGGATGAGTCCCGAGGAGATACGGGCGATGTGTGCGGGGTTCGAGCGGTCTTATCGTTCGCGTGGTCGGTCTTGATCGCGGCTGGCGGCGAGGGAACGCAAGTATTCCGGGGTGTCTGTGCCGGCGCGGTACTCGTCCGGCTGCGGCAAGCTGCCGAACAGCGCGATGGTGTGCGGACGCTCTCCCTCGCTTGGCCAATCAAAGTCGAATAGCGGTGGCTGGTTTTTTGTGTCTGTGCGTGGTCGTTTCATTATGCGCCTACTGCCATAGCTTTGACGTGCCGGCGATGAGCGATGGTGTCCGGGGTAAGCGGCGCTCTCGCAGGGTGAAAGAGGCATCGTTCGATGATGGTCAGGGCATCGGCAAGCGATAGAACCTCGCGCGTTGCGGCTCCCCCGGCCAAGGCTATCCTCTGACGGATCATGAGATCGGCGTGGATGAGCTTGTGACACGCCAACACACGGTTCATTCCAGCTCCCGCATCAACCGCGTCAACGTTCCGCATTTGAACCTCCCCGGGGCGCCAGAATATCGAATACCAGAGCGCGGTTCTCTGCCTCCCGGCGCTCGATGTCCTGCCACGCTTCGAAGTTCGCAATCGCCGCGGCGAGGCCGGCGGAGGTGTCAATGGTTATCATGGCTCTCCTCCCGGCGCTCAAGTCTACTGGTTGGGCTTCACCTGGCGCGGCTTAGCAAGTTTTAGGGCGCATCCGCACCCAGGAAGACCGCAGGATGCCCGCCTTACCATGTACTCCTCGCCAGTCACAGCGTCCTTGATTGTTACCACATTGCGAGAATTCCGTTTCGGCAGCTTTAGTTTCTCGGCAGATGACAGATTAATTTTCATGCGATTGCCATCAGAACCACGATTCTCAAGGTACACCATGGTTATTCCTGTCGGTTTATCCATTTCCTTCATTTTCATCTCCTCGCAGCGCGATGAGCGCCGCTGGCGTTGGTCGCCGCCCTTTTCAGTCCACCGTCACGTGCCCGCGCCCGCGCCGACAAAACTCGTAACAGGAAGGACACTGACGATCAGACTCCCAGGGAGCGCCTCGGGTGTACAATGATTTACAATCGTCGCATTGGCAACGCACGGGATCACCGGGCCAGAGCGAGTCACACTTCTGACACCATCCGCCGTGCGTTGCGTCGCCTGTCTCGCCGCAGTTCGGGCAGCTAGGTGGCGCAACGGCAGTTATCTGGACGTCAACCACAAGCTCGCCAGAGACATATTGACACCTACGCAAGTCCCAAACCCGCGTGTCATTTACGACGGGCGTGACTCGAACAAGGCGCGGCTCGGTAATGGGCACATCAATCATTAGCTTCATTTTCATTCTCCTCGCGGCCGGTTGCCGCTGGCGTAGGTCGCCAACTTGGCTTAATAGCTGTCGAGTACATCGGCGCCGCCCTCGACATTTTGATCGACCCAGCCAATTGCCTCACCGTAAGTCTCAAACCCGTCCGGGGGTGCGAACTCAAACAGCGCGTCGGCCCCACGTATCGATTTGTCGGTGATGAAAAATCTTCCGTTCACTTCCATGATGTCCATTTGTTTATTCTCCTTTTTTACTCGGCCAAGTGTTTGTATTGCGCGAGAAAATCCGAGTTGAATGCGTCGGGATGCTCGCGCATCGCGTCAAGAGTCTCGTCATCCACGCTCGAAGGCGTCAGACCAAGCTCCCGAGCTCGGAAGTCCCAGGCGCCGCGCGCTATTAAGCTTCCTTCGCGTTGCGCGGCCTCTTGAGCTTGCTGAACGGTCGTGCTATAGTGCTGCGGCAGGTTCGTTCCGTGCGTCATTTTATTCTCCTTGCGGCGTGATTAGCGCCGCTGGCGTTGGTCGCCACCCTGTATCGTCATATCGTAAGACTTCTGGTCTTCCCAGTCAAGACCATGATTTTCTTTATCACACGATTCACCTTGCAATTCGCCGGCCAATCGGTAAGTGCCTGATTCTGCTAGCAGTGCGATGCTAGCATTGTGGTAATTCATTACCACATGTGGTAAATGCTTACCACTTTGGGAAAACATTTACCACTTTCCAATGAGGGCCGCCGGGCGCTTGTACGCTGTCGGTCCGTCACTATCGTTCCACGATGTAAGTATTGCGACACACGACGATGCTAGCACCACGCGGCTCGCATGTCAAGGTTATTCGCGCATCGCCATACCCCCCCCCTTGACAAGGGGGGTGCTTCTGTGCTAGCATGTCTTTGTACATTCAGGTTCGAGATATCTTCACGAAGGACTTGCTGACTTTAGCCGCCCAACCTCCCCGCGAGGGGAATGACGAGAAAACTCTTGGCGCATCGGGGCCCCAAAGGACTCCTTACCTGTAGGCGCCGGTTCAGGGCTCGAACGTTCTCACGAGACCGTTCGTATGGCGTGAAGGAAGTAGTCTCGAACCGATCATTCGATTTGGCAACCGAAGTCATATTGTGTTTTGACGCTATTAAGACGCTGTACGGTTACTATCGTGATGAAACCGAAGGTCGATACGGCTCAGAAGTTGTATGAGCGAATGGTTAAGAGACGGAAACGAGGCGGACGCAGGGTAAGCGTGCCGGACGTTAGACTGTGTCCGCCGTGCCAGAAGCGGCCGCCGTGCCAGCGCTTCGGGTTGAGAGGTTATACATGCCGGTCAAAGACGGTAAGCCACTCGCAAGCGCATCCCGAGTAAGAGCCCGCAAAGCTGCCAGCTTGATGCTGGCAGGCGCCACGCAGCGCGATGCGATGCGCACCGCGGGCTTTAGCGAGTCTGCGGTTATGCGCGGCGCGAAGAACGAGGTTGAGGCGGTACGGAAAGAGTTTAACCGACTGCTCGATAAGGCGATACCGCCGGCGATGATGGTAGAGCGGGCGCTAGAGGGACTGAACGCTATGCGGATCGAGGCGTTCCTGCATAAGAACACCGGAGCCGTGGTCTACTCGAAGCCTCTCCCGGACAACATGTCGCGGTTTAAGAACCTCGAACTACTCGCAAAGATGCGGGGCCTTATCGTGCGCAGGGAAGAGTCGAAGGTTGAGCATACCATTGACCTGCATCAAGTTATCTCAGAGGCGCGCGCTAGGGCGAAGTCTCTGCCGGCGGGCGCGGATGCGACTGTCGAAGCGTCAGATGTGACAGCTTGTGACACGCGCGACGATAGAGCGTTACCCTCTAACGAGTTAGGTCAATCGCAGTTGGGTCAATCACCCAACGTTACGGATCGGGATGGTATCGACGGCGCTAAGTCGTAGCAACGACAGGCCGGGGGCATCCTTAGACGCGCGCGCGTGCCGCCCGGTTGAAAATGACCTATACCCGACTCAGCCAAGGAGCCCGATGCCCACACGTAAGACGCTGACCGTCGCAGACTTGCCTCGCCTCGCAAAAGAATGGCGCGAGGCTGGCTGGAAAGTCACACGTCGCAAGGACGAGCTAATCTGCGTGCGCGTCAAAGACTTCGCCGGCGAGTGGGCGCCCACGCCCAGGGACACGCCTAAGTGCTAGCATATCAGTCCGATACGATATCGCCGGAGCGCGAACTCGCGCAAGACATCGCCGGGTTCTCACGCGATCCGCTCGGGTACACGCGCTACGCCTTCCGATGGGGGGCGGACTCGCTTGCCGGAATGAAAGGGCCGCGGTTATGGCAAGAGAAAATTTTATTGTCAATCGGCGCGCATCTGTCGAACGACGCTACGCGGTTTCAGCCGCTCAAGATTGCCGTGGCGTCCGGTAACGGCATTGGTAAGTCCTGCCTGATTTCCTTCCTAACCTCTTGGGCGCTTGACACTTGCGAAGACGCCCGTGTCATCGTCACGGCCAACACCGAGCCGCAGCTACGCACTAAGACGTGGCCCGAAGTATCGAAGTGGAAGAAGCTGGCGCTAACGCAGGGATGGTTTGGAGTGGGCGCCACGTCCATCAAGGCGATATCGTCCGATCATGCGGCTAACTGGCGTGCCGACATGGTGGCTTGGAGCGACAACAACCCGGAAGCGTTCTCGGGACTTCACAACCTGGGCAAGCGCATCCTGGTGATCTACGACGAAGCGAGCGGCATCTCTAGGAGAATATGGGAGGTTACGGAGGGCGCGCTAACGGACGAGAGCACCGAGATCATATGGCTGGCGTTCGGCAACCCGATGCACAGTATCGGGTCGTTCCGCGAGTGTTTTGGTGTTCAAAAGCACCGATGGCAGACCTACCAGATCGACAGCCGAACGGTCGAGGGAACGAATAAAGCGCAGATTCAAAAGTGGATCGAGGACTACGGCGAGGATTCCGACTACGTTCGATGGCGCGTGCGCGGCGAGTTCCCGAGGGTAGCTACGACTCAGTTTATCGCCCAAGAGCTCGTCGCTGCGGCGCGCAAGTACGCCGCGGACCCGGCCGGGATGCCGAAGATTCTAGGTGTTGACGTAGCGCGCTTTGGCGACGACCAGACGGTGATCTTCTTCCGGCAGGGTCGCCTCACCAAGATGCTTTTCGAGGGCCGCGGGCTCAGGACGACCGAAGTCGCGGAGAAAGTCATTGAGAAGATTGGGGAATGCGAGCCTGACGCGGTAGTGGTGGACGGAGATGGCGTGGGCGCCGGAGTTGTGGACCAACTACAGCATCGCGGGTATACCAAGGGACTATTCGAGTTCCACGGAGGCGAGCGAGCGCAGGACACCGCCATGTACTCCAACCGCCGGGCCGAGGTATGGGGCAAGCTGCGGGCCCAGCTCCAATCCGGTATGCAGGTTCCCGACAATCCAGAAGTCGAGCAAGAGCTATCGAATGTGCAATATGGAATGAACCAGCGAGGCCAGATTCAGCTTGAAAAGAAGCAGGACATGAAGGCGCGAGGGCTCGCCTCGCCGGACCGTGGAGACGCTCTGGCGATGACGTTCGCCGTCGATGTCAAGGCGAAGCGAAAGTCGCAGTGGGACGGAGCGACAAACTGCCCGCCATCGGCGAATAAGTGGATGTCTTAGCACCCCCTTGACAAGGGGGGTACATTTGTGCTAGCATGTCTTTGTTGGTTATTCATGGGGCGGTGTCTCCGCTCGGAGGTTTCAAAAATGGCAGAGATGCACGTAGCGAAGTCTGCGGGCGGCGCTGGACATCGTGGCGAGAAAAAGGTACTTGCCGGGATCACGGTACACAAGGCTGAAAACGGCGGACACGTGGCCGAGCATAATTACGAGTCGGACGGAGGTGCCTACCACGCCCCCGAGCATCATGCCTTCGGTAAACATGAGGGCTCCGAGCTATTGAAGCACCTCACAAAACACCTTGGCATCAGGGGCGACGAAGCGGACGAGCCGGAAGAAGAGCCCGAAGAAGAGACCGAGGAATAACCGGTGGCCGAATGATAATCGTCAAGCTGCCATCGATTCGAGAAGCGTTAAAGCCCGTCCGGTTTCTTGGGTCTGCATTCCTGTTCTGCGTTTTAGCCCAGGCCGCAGACGTGATTTCGAGCCTGCACGCGCGCGGAACCGGCAAAGGCGGGAACGGCATTGTCGAAGACAACCCGTTCGCGCGCCACGCGGACGGGTCGTTCTGGCTTGCCCACGCGCTTGACGACAAGCTGGTAGCCGTACTCGTCATGGCGGTTCTTGCCATGGCGCTGTACCTAGCGCTGAGACGCATCAACGTCAAGGCCGCGAAGATCGCCGGCGCGCTTCCGTTTCTCTATCTCGCGGTTGTCGCGTCGATGGCAGTGATGAGCAACCTACTGCTTTTGTCTGGACTCGGGCGGTTCTAATGCCATGGACGCCGCGGCAGGTTCGGTACTTGCTTTCGTCTGGATCGCCGTTGTCGGGCGACCGGAAAACGAAAATGAAGGGCGAGCTTCACCAGAATCCTCGGCTCGGGCATTACAAGAAGGGCAGTATTCACCGGCTGGTAAAAATCTCGAATCTGCGTGGGTGACTTATGGCGAAACCATTCAAGCCTGTCAAACGGCCTGGCGCTCTCACGGCCAAGGCGAAGGCGGCTGGCGAGAGCAATAGCGAGTTTGAGCGCAAGCACTACCACTCGAAAGGCCTTGTCGGTAAAGAGGCGCGCTTCGCCGTGATCGCTAAGAAGTGGCATCACGGGAGCAAGAAACTCAGCGACATGGCGTAAGGGAGAAACGACTCGATGGCGAACAATCTTGTTTCCGGCTCACCGCTGTACGTGGACACGTCGATTGCTGGCGGCGCGGGCCTTCCGGTGCAGACGGACGCGCTCAAGGTGCTTTGGTACAACCCCACGGCGGCTGGAGCGACGTTCAGCGTCACGCGCAAGAGCGATGGAAAGGTGCTCCTCCAGGGCTACGCCACGGCCGCGAATCAGTCTCAGTTTTTCGACCTGAACGCCGACCAGCGCGGGCTCTTGAATCTGCCTCCGGCGTCTAGCGGCGACTGGAACGTAACGATTAGTAGCGGCGCGCTGTTGATGTACTACTAGCCAGATATGGCAATCGCATACGTCAATTCCGCTTCTGTTTTTTCCCAACCCGCCGTTACATCGCTCGCGGTAACGCTTGACGTGGCGGCGGGCAACCTAGTGGTGCTGATGGTGGTGGGGTCAAAGGCAAGCGCGCCAACCATTACCGCCGCGGATACGGCTGGTAACTCGTGGACGGCTGGGGCCATTCAAGACGATGGGACGGGACAGTCTTGGACTGGGGGATTGTACTCATATATCGGCACTGGCAACGCTTCGGATGTCATCACCGTTAGCGGGCTAAATTCATCGTCCTATGCCTCGCTTGCGGCGCTTCAATATTCCGGTGTTGCGTCGTCCGGCGCGCTCGATGTGAACGGATACTTCGACAACAGCGTCGCGGGCGAATCCGCCACGTTCAATGCCGGCCCCATATCCACCGTGGACGCAAACGAAGTCATCGTTTCTTGCGCGGTCGCATCTCGATATTCCAACCCGGCAATTGACTCTCCATACACATCCCGGCAGTCGCAGCAGTATTTTACCTGCGGCGATCAAATCGTTTCAAGCACGCAGAGCGGAGTGAGCGTTCCGTACAGTCTCTCAGCGGCCGATTGGTGGGCAACGGTAGTGTTGTCGTTTAAGGCGGCGTCAATAGGGCCTGTGGGTGGTAACGCTCCCTGGGTTACGACGGGCGTTACACGATTTACGACCCACGACTTTTAGCTTATTACGACGCATAGTTTTTAGCTTATGTCGATAACCTTAATCGATCACGCGGCGTCGGTTGGGGCGGGGACTTCTACGGCACCCTCCGTGACGATGGACAATACTGGGGCCAACCTCCTAGTTGCCGCATTAGCGGCTATTAGCACCGCCGGCCCGACCGACTCAAGCGGTAATACGTGGACGCTGGTATTCAGCTCGGCAGTCGATAGCGGGGAGTTGTCGTTGTTTTACTGCGCCAACCCGGTCGTGTCGTCTTCGCAAACCATAGCGTTTGCGGCGGATTATTCATCGTGTTGTGTGGCGTCTTTCGCGGGGGTTGCAGCAGCCCCACTGGACCAGAAACTTATAGGCACGCAAGCCACGGGAGTTACGACTGTACGCCCCGGCAGCATTGTCCCATCGCAGAATAATTGCCTGGTGATTTCGGCTGTCGGAAGTCACAACGTAGCAAGTTCCGTTTCGGTGGATAGCGGCCTAACCCTTCTGGATTACGAGGATTTCGTTACCAGCAGCGCATACGGGTCTGCCCTGGCGTTCTACATTCAGCCCGTAGCGGCTTCCATCGACCCAACGTGGACATACAACGCCTCCGTGGACGCAGTTGCCGCTATTTTAAGCTTTCTCTCTTCCGGCGTCGGTCCCGTAGGCGGAAATGCGTCTTGGACTAGTCCGTCTCCGGTATCCAAGACGACTCACGACTGGTAAAAATGGCAAGACCAACCTATCAAGGTTCCCGTGCAGTGACCGGCTCTCCGCGTTCTACGTGGGCGCCTGGCACGTTCCGCTTGAGGTTCGCAAAGCTTGCTCCGTCCGAAGAAGAGGAAGAGGCGAACGCCGAAGCGGAGCGCGGCGCATCGCAGTTTACGGGCGGTCAAGGCGGTCCGGGCGGTCCGGCGCGCGGCGGCCGCATGTCGCGGCCATCGGCAGGAATCAAGCTGATACCGCTCAACACAATGGCGCTACGGCGCGGATTCGGGGGTTAACGTGGCGTACCTGGACGGCGATTGTAACGTGGTGGCAGAGATCAACAACAAGCCTTTTGCGCTGAACCTTGAGGCGCTAAACCCAACCGACGACGGGGTTTTGGTGAGGGTTCTCCCGAAGCGATACGTCATCTTTCTCGGGAAAGAGGACTACCAAATCGGGGAAGTGGTAGCGGTTGGTCCGGGAAAGCGCGGGAAGCGCGGCAGCCGCATACCGCTGGACGTTAAGCCTGGAGATGTCGTAGCCTTCGGAAACTTTCACAAAGCGGAGTACAAGGATTACGTCTTGATTTCCGAGGGGCAAATTCTCGTTGTGCTGGGCGCCGGAGGCGCTAGCTAGTGGCCGATCCACTCATCACCGAGGCGCTAAAGAGATTCCGGGAGGCGGAAGCGGCCGAAACGACAGACCGCAAGGACGCCCTCGACGATCTCCAATTTCTCATCGGCGAGCAGTGGCCGCAGGACATTCGAACGTCGCGCGAGCGCGAAGGGCGCCCGTGCCTCGTCATGAACAAGCTCCCCAAGCTGGTTGCTAGCGTAGTGAACGAGCAGCGCCAGCAAAAGCCGTCCATCGCCATCGACCCGCAGGGAAGCGGCGCGGACAAGGAAACTGCTGAAATTCTTGAGGGTATGGTCCGACATATAGAGGATCGCTCGGACGCTGGCGAGGCGTATGAGTACGGATACCTTTTAGCGGTATCGACAGGGAAGGGATACTGGCGGGTAAAGACGGCCTATTGCGACGACGACAGCGACAATCAGGAACTCGTTATCGAGCGAATCCGCAACAGGTTCTCGGTTTACTTCGATCCGTTCTGCGAGTCTCCGACCTACGCCGACGCGCGTTATGCGTTTGTGGTCGAGGACGTGCCGATAGACGAGTACAAGGAACGATACCCAGGCAGCGAGGTTGCCACGCTGAGCCAGCTTGCCACGGTTGGCAACCGTATGCCCGGATGGTTGTCTGCCGAGTCGGTTCGTATCGCGGAGTACTGGCACGTTAAAGAGGAGCGCAAAAAGCGCGATGGGCGCCGGGACGTGGTAAAGCGGCTCGTGAAATGCGCTGTCATCAACGCGGTAGAAAAACTCGAAGGCTACGACTGGCCCGGAGCCCGGATACCGATCATACCGTGCATCGTCGAAGACATCGACCTGAACGGTAAGCGCCACGTGTACGGCATGATTCGCCACGCGAAAGACCCGCAGCGCCAGTACAACTACATGCGGAGCGCCGCGACGGAAGCCATAGCCCTTGCGCCCAAGGCGCCGTTTGTCGGTATCGAGGGACAGTTCGAGGGGCACGAGGAGGAGTGGCAATCGGCAAACATAAAGAACTTCGCGTACCTACAGGTTAAGCCTATGTCTGTAGCCGGGCAGCCGGCTGCAATACCGCAGCGGCAAGCGGTCGAGCCGCCTATCCAGGCCATAGGCGCCGAAAGCAATAACGCCGATAAAGACCTTAGGGACATCACGGGCGTTCACGAACCCATGCAGGGGCAGGCCGGGCCAGAGCAGAGTTCGCGTGCGATCCTGGCGCGGCAGAACCAGGGTAGCGTTATCAATCTTGAGTACTCGGCTGCGCTTTCTCGGGCGATCAAGGCGACCGGAGAGGTTTTGCTGGACGTGATACCGAAGATTTACGATGCTCCTCGGGTAGAGCGGATCATCGACCCCGATGGATCGTCGAAGACGGCGGCGGTATTCAATTCCAAGGCGTCGGATATCAGCCACGAAGACGCCATGCACCAGTTACAAGAGAGCGAACAAGGAGAGATCGAGAAAATTTACGACCTTGGCCTTGGAAAATATCACGTCTCTGTGAGTGTGGGCCCGAGCTACCAGACGAAGCGGCAGGAAGCTTCGGCAGCGATGATGACGCTGGTAAACAGCTTCCCTCAGATTGTGCCCATCGCCGGAGACTTGATTGTGAGGAATCAGGACTGGCCCGGCGCCGATCAGGTTGCGGACCGGCTTCATAAGATGCTTCCGCCTCAGTTGCAGGACGCGAACGACCCCGCGGCGCACGCGGCGCAGTTGCAGCAGCAGCTACAGCAGTCGGCGCAGCAGAACCAAGTACTAAGCCAGAAATTAGAGGCCGCAATGGATGCGGTTCTCGCGCGCAAGCTGGAAACGGAAAGCCGAGAGCGCATTGCGCAGCTCCAAGCGAACACGCAGATTGTTGTGCAAGAACTCAAGTCCAGGCTATCGGAAGCGCAATCGCAAGCCGACCGCGAGATGGGCGCCTTGCAGATGTTTCACGACTCGGCGCACGAGCAAGGGTTGGCCGCGGCTAACAGCCAGCCTCCGGCCCAAGCGCCGCAGGCGGCACAGCAGCCGGCTCAGCCGGCACAAGGAGCGTAAATGGACGGTTTGATTGTGGCAAGCACTACCGACTTGCAGGAAGAGGTTAACCGGGTAGCGGCGCTAGATGGCCCGGTAGAGAAGGCTCCGTCTCCGGCAGATGAAGCAGTGGCCGACAGCGTGCAGCCCGTGGAAGCGGACGAGTCGAATACGTCTGAAACCACCGCGCCGCCTGTCGAGACTAAAGAGGACAAGCCTAAACATGGCGTTGAGAAGAGGATCGACCGGCTGACCAGCCGGAATAAGGCGCTTGAAGGGCAACTCGCCGCGAGCCAAGATCGGCTGTCAGACGCGCTGGCAAGGTTGGACGCGGCGGCTCAGGCCGCACCCGGCGAAGCGGCGAAGGCCAAGCCAGCGGTCGAGAAGTACTCTACCTATGAGGAATACGTTGAGGCGCTGGCCGATTGGAAGATTGGGCAGAATGAAGCGCAGCGCGGCGTGCGAGACTTGCGCGCGGCGCAACAGGCATTTACCGAGTCGGTCGATCAGGTATACAAGGCCAAGGTGGACGAGGCGAAGACGCGCTATTCGGACTGGGATACGGCGGTTGGGGGTTCCGACATCCTAATTCCCAATATCGCCACGGACGCGATTAAGCAGGCCGAGAACGCGCCGGATGTCGTTTACTACCTGGCTTCGCACCGGGAAGAATGCGACTCGATGAGGTCTATGACGCCTCATCAGGTGGTCATGGCTATTGGCAGGATTTCATCTACACTCGCGGCGCCCGAGCGCAAGACGGCCAAGAGCAAGGCGCCAGCTCCGATTCGCACCGTGGCCGCGCGTTCGACGGCAACCAACGTTGCCTCGCTTGACGAGATGTCGTATCAGGATTACAAACGCGCCCGCGCGCGCGGAGATTATTAGTTTCAGGTTTCATCCACCTAAGGATGACGCCGCAAGTCCCTTCGGCAAGGAAATAGACGCTACCCGGCTGGCGAACAGCCGTGACGCCGCAAACCTCGCTTCGGCAACGGGAAACGATTCGGTTTTCCGAATCCCGTAAATCTCGCATAGGAGTATCAGATGGCGAATACGCTTCTGACTATCTCCATGATTACGCGGGAAGCCCTGCGAATTTTGGAGAATAACATTTGCTTTACCAAACACGTCCGACGCGACTTTGACGATGCCTTTGGCGTTGCCGGAGCGAAAATCGGAACCACGTTGAACGTCAGGAAACCGCCCCGCTACCAGGGCCGCATCGGACAGACTCTCGCGGTCGAAAACGCGACCGAAGTTTCCGTTCCGTTGACCCTCTCGCAGCAAGTGGGAGCGGACCTTCAGTTCACGAGCCAAGACCTCACGCTGTCGATTGACGACTTCGCGGAGCGGTTCATCGAGCCGGCCGTTGCCATCGTCGCCAACAAGATCGACTTCGACGGTCTCCAACAGTACTCGAACGTCTATAACGAGGTTGGAACTCCGGGAACGGTCCCCAACTCGTTGCAGACGTACCTCACGGCGCGGCAGCGTCAGAACGACGAAGCGGTGCCGATTGACTCCAATCGCGCTCTTGTCGTTTCGAGCGGCATGGAGGCAACCATCATCAACGCACTGTCTACCCTCTTCAATGACGTGACGGAAGTTTCTCGTCAGTACAAAGAGGGAACGATGGGCCGGGTGATTGGCTACAAGTGGAACATGTCTCAGAACTCTCCGGTGCAGACTGTCGGGGCCGGCACGTCCATGCCCACGGTTAGCGGCGCTAGCCAGACCGGTAGCAGCCTCTTGGTGACTGGCGGAAGCGCCAGCGTGAACAACTTCTTCAACAAGGGCGACATCATCACCGTCGCCAACGTGTACGCCGTGAACCCGCTGAACGCTCAGAGTACCGGATCGCTCCGTCAGTTCGTTGTGACGGCGAACACCAGTTCTCCGGCGTCCGGAACTTGGTCGATTCCGATCTATCCGGCGATCACCCCGGCAACGGCTCTTACCCAGGGCTATGCCGGCGCATTCAGCACCACCAACGTGTCGCCCGCAAGCGGCGCCGCGGTCGCGCTTCAGGGTACGGCAGGGACTTCGAGCCCGCGCGGTTTGGCATTCCACAAGGAAGCCTTTGCCGTGGCGAGCGCAGACTTGCTCTTGCCCGGAGGCGTCGATATGGCGTCTCGTATTGCCGACAAGCAGGTTGGGTTCTCCATCCGGATTGTTCGCCAGTACAACATTCAGAACGACTCTTACCCCACTCGCCTCGATGTTCTGTACGGGTGGACCACGCTTTACCCCGAGTTCGCTTGCCGCATCGCAAGCTAGCCGGGGTTTCGGGCCGGGCGCGCCACACGCCCGGCCCATTTCCTTGAGACAGAATGAACGCTCAACGACTGATTAACAGCGCGCTTAGGCTTGTCGGTGCTACGGCATCGGGCGAGGGCCCTACCGGAGACGAGTCGAAAGACTCCCTTGCCGCGCTCAACGACATGCTGGACTCGTGGAACACGCAGCGCCTTGCCATCTACACGGTTGTCAGGAACGTGTTTAGCCTTGTCTCGGGCAAGGGTTCGTACACATACGGAACCGGGGGAGACTTCGACGCGCCGCGTCCGCCGCGGATCGTGCGAGCGTCGTTGGTGATTAACTCGAACCCAAGTCAACCCCTGGAATTGCCGATACCCCTGTTGACGCTTGGTCAATGGCAGTCTGAGCCGGTGAAGGACGTTCAGAGTTCGTTCCCGTTGGAAGTGTACGACGACCAGGGATTTCCGTTTCGGACGCTGGCCTACTGGCCTATACCTGTCCAAGCTGGCAACCAGGCGGCGCTCTACGCATGGCAGGCGCTACCGCAGTTCGCCGACCTTACCACCGATTACGAGTTTCCGCCCGGCTACGCGCGGGCGTTGCGCTTCAATCTCGCCGTCGATCTAGCGCCCGAGTTTGGCGTGCAGCAAGTCAATCCGGTTGTCATGAAGGGCGCGGCCGACAGCTTGGCAGTCGTTAAGGTAATGAACATCAGAACGGAGCCCATGCTCTGTGACGCGGCTCTACTCACCCGCGGCGGCGGCATCTATAACTGGCTGACCGATCAGATGATTCGAGGGCGCGGATAATGCCGAATCCTATACAAGTCAACGGGGCTATTCAGGACGCGAGAGGGGGGCAGCGCGCCAACACATCGGTATTCTTTTCGCTGCAAAACTACGGCTCCGGCCTTCCTGTCGTGGCCGGCACGAGCATCGTTGTTCCGTCCGAGGTCTCGGCTGTGAGCGCCAGCGATGGAACGTTTACTGTCGAGCTATGGGGGAACGACAACATCACGCCCGGCTACTCGCAGAGCCCTCCGCAGACATATTACTTGGTGCAGGTGGACGGGCAGCCGTTGCCGCTCGGCATGTATTCGATTACCGGGTCGGGTCCCATCAACCTAAACTCCGCGACTCCGCTTTCCTCCGTTCCTGGCGTCGTGCCTCCGCAGACGTACACGAATCAGCTTGGCGTCAATGGAACGCCTTGGGACGCCTACCTGCGCAAATTGCAGGGCGGAGCGATCGTGTATGCGGACCAATGCACGGGTACGGACATGGCGGCGAAGATTAACGCCGCGATTGGGCTTCTTCCGGCCGCCGGAGGCACGGTGGACGCCCGCGGGTTCACCGGAGCGCAGACCTGGACATCGAACCCGTTTAATGCCGTTACCAAGGCCGTTTGTCTGTTGCTTGGCTCAGTCACCACAACCGTTTCTACCACGACGTTTATTCCTTCGAATTGTTCCATTGAGGGCCAGGGGGCGGGCAACACCGTCCTACTGTCCACGCCAGGATCGAACATCGCGGTGCTTGATGCAGAGTACGTGTCAAACGTGGCGATTCGCAAGCTGGAAATCAACGGCAACGGGGCAACTAGCGGCTTGACTATCCAATTAAAGGGCGTCATTAACGGGCGAGTAGAGGACTGCTACCTGCATAACGCGTCCGGGTCGAACATCGGAGTGGACACTAACGGGCCGTCAAGCAATTCCGCTCAAATCCTGATTGCCAACAACATTCTCGGGCCTTCCGCCAATCCGGTCGTAGCCAACATCCAAACCGGCGACGGCGCTACCGATGTGACCATTGAAGGCAATCACATCTACGAGACGCTGAGTGGCCAAATAATGATCGGCATCGACGGCGGTCATCGGCACATTGTTACTGGGAACTACTTAGAAGGAACCTCCGCTGTGAGCGCTGGCGTGCAGGTAGAAGCGACAAGCCAGAACGCAGACGACGTGATCATCTCCGACAACATCCTCATGAATATCGGCGGAGCCGACGCTGGCGCGATACGCCTTACCGAAACCGGAGGCCATACCCTACAAGGGATGTCCGTAACCGGAAACATACTTCGAACTTGCGGGCGTGGAATTACGGTTGACGATTACAACGGAAACGGCTCGGGCACGGTCAAGAACGTTATTATTGCAAACAACTTTTACGACGCGGGCGCGGCGGCAAGTAAAGCTGGTATCCAGTTGTGGAACCACCAGGGTAGTACATTCTCCGATGTCTCCATCGACGGAAATACCATCGCCTCATTCGGGGCTGCGTCTGGCAACGGTGGAATCATCATCCAGGTAGACACAGGAACGATTAGCAATGTGCGCGTAAACGGGAACGGGGTCACGGGAGGACCGACTGGCACCTATGGGCTATACCTAACCGGCACAATATCTCATCTTGCCGTGCAGGGCAACGACTTCACTGGCAACCCCGCAGGCCCGATCAACGCGACTTCGCAGATTACCGGACTGTTAAACGTCGATGGGAATCTTAAAGCCTCCACCGTAAGTTCGTTCTATGAAACGGTAGCGGTGAGCGCAAATCCCACAACGCTCAACATCACCCTTCCTATCGATGCGATATGTCTGGTTTCCGCGATATGGTACGCCACGGCTACCGGGGGCACATACGCGCAGCAAGGCGCGACGTTTCTTGCTACCACTTTCAGTGGCTACCCGGCGACCGTCTATGCAACTTACGTCGCCACATTGATGAGCGGCGGGTATCGCAACGTACTGGCAACCTCGATCTCCGCAACCGGCGCGGTGAACAACGTTATTGCCGTACAATTCTCCGGCGCAACCGACGGTTCAACGGCTTATGTTTACGTCGTGCAGCTAGCATCCCTGGGGGCGGCATACTAGATGGCACGCTTTGGCTTCATAGGCGGCTCTTATACCTCGCAGTCACCGGCAGCGGACGCGGAACTGTCGATGAACTGGTATCCCGAAGTTATGGAGAGTCAGGGCGCGCGCACACAGATGACCCTCTACGATACGCCAGGTCTATCGGACTTCGCCAATATCGGCACGTATCCGGTCCTGGCGGAGATTGCAATTAACGGTCGCATGTTTGCGGTTGGGAGCGGTGCTCTATGGGAAGTCTCTTCGAATGGTACGACGACGAACAGGGGGAGTGTCAGTACGACTGGAGCGGCAGCCGCACAGATATGCGTAGGAAACTTCTACCTGTTCCTGACGTGCAACGGCCACGCCTACGCGATGAAGCTAGCGACGAACGCCTTTACCGAAGTCACTAGCAGCTTGGCGCAGTCCAATCCCGTCTTCGCCTTTTTCTTCGATGGATACTACGGAGTGGTTTTCTCGGGAACGGACGAGTTTCAGATTTCCGCCGCGGAAGACCCGACGACGTGGAACGGGGCGCAAGTGGCGCAGGTTTCCGTGTTCCCCGAGAACATCGCCGGCGTGATCGTGAGTGATCGCCAGTTGTGGATATGGGGTAGCGAACACGGCCAGGTGTACTACGACTCCGGTAACGCGACGTTTCCGCTAAGCGTAGTTCCCGGAGCGTTCTCCGAGGAGGGCCTGGGAGCGCCGTCGAGCGCGGTGAGAATGGACAACTCGGTTTTCTGGATTGGCGGATCGGAACGCGGGCAAGGCATCGCATGGCGAGCCGCTGGCTACGTTCCGATGCGCGTGAGCACGCACGCGGTCGAGTACGCATGGAGTCAATACCCGGCCGGCGTGACGGACGCGATTGGTTACAGCTACCAGGACCAGGGACACACGTTTTGGGTGCTGTACTTCCCGAGCGGCAACGCGACGTGGGTGTACGACGCGGCTACGACGCTCTGGCATAACCGGGGACACTGGAACGGATCGTCTCAGGACGCCAACTTGTCGCAGTGCCACGCGTTCTGCTTTGGGATGCACCTAGTCGGCTCCCGCGCCGATGGCACAATCTACGACATGGAGATTGGATATGGTACGGACGCGGGCACGCAGATTGTCAGGCAGAGAATTGCTCCGGTGGTTACGAAGGAAATGGATTGGTACTTTCACCGGCAGCTACTCATCGACATGCAGACTGGCCTAGCGCGAGCCGGAACCAACCCCCTGGTCGCGCTTACATGGTCCGACGATGGGGGACAAACATGGTCTAACCGGCACACGGTCTCGGCGGGCATAGCGGGGCAGAACAAGGCGCGGGTTGTGTGGCGTCGTCTCGGGCGTTCAAGGGCGCGCATTTACTCAATCTCCGTTACGGATCAAATACCGTGGCGGCTGTTCGAGGCGTACCTGATTGCCGACCCGGATATCAGGCCGGTCAAGCGGCTGTCGAAGTACTTTGGGGAAATGTCGTAATGGGAAACACGCTAACAGGCGCGGGCTACTCGTGGATTGGAAGCGTCCCACTGGTAGACCCGAAGACCGGAGTGGCTACGCCACAGTTTCAGCGATACCTTGCGCTGGCGCTGGCGCAGGTTGTCAACCCGGATGGCACGCTGGCGACTCCGGCGGTGACGCAAGCGCAGTCTGGATTGGCTACTCAGGCTGCCCTAAACACGACCAATGGAAACGTGGGTACGCTCCAATCGCAAGCCGCGAATCTGAGCGTGGCAGGACTACTGCTTTCTCCGGGAGCGGCCGGGCTGACGCAGGACAACATCGCGGACGGGACGACGTTCAAAAGAGTAACCGGGGTCGGCGGGAGTCAGGTTCAGAGCGCATCGATTGCTAATTCTGCGGTCCAGACCACGCACATACAGAGCGGGGCGACGGTATCGCAGGCAACGACGTACTTCAGCCAGACAACGCTTACCTACGGAAGCTTGGTAGATATCGGGTCTGTGTCGATAACTCCAAACGGGCTGATCGTTCTCGTGTTTATAAATTTGCAGTTCTACAACAATAGTGGGGGAACGGTAGGAACAACCATCGACCTGTACAGGAACGGAACCCTGATGACCGGCGGATCGGGCGCTAAGGTTCTAGAAGTGGCCGGCGGCGGCCGGGATAGCTTCGCGCTGGCAGTACCCGATAGCAGTCCGGGAACGTCTTCCGTCTCTTATGACGTTAAAGTGGAGCTGACCCTGAATAACAACCCCGTCTACGTCTCGGCGGGAAGCATCACGGCGCTTAATCTGAAGGTATAGCATGGCGAACCCTTTTCACCACATCGCGGCGGCAATGTCGCACTTGAAGGCGCTTCATCCGGCCATGTTCGGAAGCTACGGGGACAATAACGTGAACATGGCGTCAATCAGCCCGCAGATTCCGCACATCGGAAACGTGACGTTTGGCGTGGGAGCACAAGGCGTTCCCCTTCCTCCGTCCATGCCGGACCACATCACGCACCCAATGGGCTACGGCCAGCAGGGGCAGATGGCTCCGGGTTTCAGTGTTCGGATAGGCGGATCTCCCGACGTTACGGACCCTAGATTTCGGGCTGTCGCCGGAAGAATGGCAAGATTGCGCGACCTGCTGGGAAGGTAGAAGAAAGGATAAATCATGGAGATCAAATCCGTTTCATGTGCTGTCGAGGGAACCTCGGCAGTTGTCGCTATCACGTACTCCAACGGAGCGGTTATCAACGTTACCATTCCGTTGGCCCAGCTCACCGCCTACTGCAAAGAGTTGGCGGGACAAATTTTCTAAGGAGGAATACCCATGTTATACGCAGTGGCGGGGTTTGTTTCGTTCGTTGCTGGCGCTGTGGTATCGGCGCTATATTTCAAGAAGGCCATGGCGGATGCTAATGAGGCTATGGGGCTGATGGATACCGAGATACGGTCCCTGTACGCCAAGTTCGCGCCTCAATTCACGGCGAAGAAGGGCAAGACGGTGAAGAAGTAGCATGAAGATAGAAACCCTGAACGAGTCGAATTGGCAAGAACTCGGCTCTGTGGCCGAAGGGACGAAACCAAACCCCGCCGTCACAATGGCGATTGTAGCCAGAAACGACGGCGGGGAGATCGTCGGGCGCATGTTCATCATGTGCCCGTTTCACCTAGAGGGTACTTGGGTGCGCGACGACTATCGGGGCTCGACCGCCCTCGGGCGCATGTGGCAGATGGCGCGGCGCCGGCTTCTTTCGGCGGGCGTCAAATCCGTGTTAGCGTACATTCCCAATGGACACCGGCTTGAGGATTACGCGAAGCGATTGGGTTACAAGAAGCTGAACATTTCCGTGTGGCAGAAAAGCGTGAGGTAACATGCCTTTAGCGATTGCAGGCGTGGCGATTGGGGCTGGCAGCGCGGTTGGAGCGATAGGATCGTACTTCGCCGGCAACGCTCAGGCGAAGGCCGCGACCAACGCGGCCAACCTAGATTATCAAGCCGAGCAGAACGCGCTTGGCTTGCAGACGCAGGAATACAATAACTCCCAGGCGGAGGCCGAGCCGTACCTGGCGTACGGCACGGGCGCGCTCTCGCAACTAGCGTCTGGTCTTGGCGTCCAGGCCGCGCCCAATCCCACGACGCCGGTTCAGGTCCAAAGCTCTGCACCTCCATCCGAGCCACGGGCAGGCTCCAACATCGGCGGATCTACGCCTTTTGTCCCGGAGTCTCCGCTGGCCGATTGGATCAACTCGGGACACCAGCCAGGTACGTACCCGCCCGCCGGATGGGTATCTCCCGTCAGCGGAGAATTGGCTCCGGCTCCGCCAGCGGGCGCGTCCACCGGGGGCCAGGCCAATACCGGGGCGCAAGCGCCGCAGCAGGCATTCGCGCAGCCCGCGTTGGACACCAACGGCGCGCTTAACCCCACCAGCCTCAACGAGCAGTGGGCAACGCCGTTTACGGCTCCCACGGCGGCGCAGGCCGCGGCCACGCCGGGCGAGCAGTTTGCGTTGCAGCAGGGCGAGCAGGCCATCCAGAATAGCGCGGCGGCGCAGGGATCGCTACTGACGGGTGGCACGGAGAAAGACCTTAACAACTACGCCCAGAACGAGGCTTCTACCTACTATCAGCAGGCGTACAACAACGCCATGCAGGGCTACCTCAACAACTATAACGTGTTCCAAAACAACCAAACGAGCCAGTATAACAAGCTGGCATCGCTCGCTGGAGTGGGTCAGCAGACGGCCCAGCAGCTCGCAGGCGTCAACGCTAACTTTGCGAACAACGCTTCGAACACGATACAGTCCGGCACGGCGGCTCAGACGAACCAGCTTAACAACGCGGCCGCAGCCACGGCCAGCGGTTACGTCGGTAGCGCGAATGCGATATCGAGCGGCCTATCCAACTTTGGCGATTTGGCGATGTTGTACGATATGAATAAAAATAAAACTCCGGCTCAGCAGCCTACGACGACTGGCGAATACAATCTTTACGGATAGAGGTAAAAATGCCGATTCCGCTACCAGCATTAGACATCAGGCCACCCGCGCCGAATCAGTTGATGAACGACTACGGGCAGATGGTAAAACTTAGAGACCTGTCCTTCGCGCAAGCGAACGAGCAGCAGCAGGCACAGCAAGAGAGCCAGCTAAACGACCAGCGTCTACAAGAGGGGAGCGACAAGCAAGCGGCCTACCAGCGGGCCATCGACCAGACGAACGCGGTCAATGCGGCGTACCAGCACGCATACAAGAACGGACATGTTGACGCGAACGATTTTCAGTCTAATCTCGCCGGGGCTGGATTCGGAAGCGCGGCGCCGGCCGCCCTCGATTCCATTTACAAGGCCGAGAAAGCGCAGAAGGACATCCAGGGCGCCGTTGACAAGCACAATGCCGCGTCCGCCAATCTTATGCAGGGATTGGTAAGGGTGCTTCACAAGAGTGGGCACGACCCGCTAATGGCGAATTGGGCGCTCAACACGCTGTCGAATCAGCACTACACGCAGTTGGCGCAACAGTACGGCCAGATGTTCAAGCAAAACCCTACGCAGTTCTGGAATACGGTAGACTCGATGGCGCTGTCCAACCCCGCCGTGGCGAACTCGCAGACCCAAGCCGAGAACGCGGCGACGGAGCAGAGCCGGGCCACGGAGACGGCGCGTCACAACCGGGCAGCCGAGGCGAGCGCACAGCGGCGCGATACCACGGAAGCGGCGAGGTTGAGCCTGGAAAAGTCCAAGGCCTCGCAGGGCGGCGGCAAGGGGCAGGCGACGAAAGCCGATTTCCTTCGTGTCGAAGAGGACAAGCACAAGGCGTATGCGGCGCTTGAGAAAGATGCCAAGACGGGCACCCTTGCGGATTCGGACATCGCCGCGCGCAAGGCCGAGATCGAGTCCGACTATCGGCAGAATATCAGGGCGCTCGGCGGGACTACAGGGGCCGCGCCTCGCCCCGTGGCAACCCAGCAACAGCCGGCCATCCGGCCGGGCGAGATCAGGTATCACGGCGGCGCGCCGTACAAGTTCAATGGGAGCGTTTGGACGAGGGTTCAGTAAATGGGAGCGCCAAACACACTACCGGCCAACTTCTCGGGATGGGACGCCGCGCCTTCGGGCGGCTCGCCTGCAACCCTTCCGGCCAACTTCACAGGCTGGGACAAGCCACCGTCCAAGCCACCGGCCAAGCCACCGGCTACGCTTCCCAAGCATTTTACGGAGTGGGACAATATCAAGGCTCGCGTTGGGAACGACGCCGAGGAAGTCTACAACCGAGCGCTCATCGGCGCGAACGATGTCAACAAGGCGGTCGGCGTTCCGTCTGAAAAGATTAGAGAGTCTCTAACTAATCCATCCGAGCTATACGGAGGCACGGCCCCGAGCATCGAGAATCAACCGGGCGTCAAAACGGTGGCTGGATTATTGGCCGGCGCCGCAGACCCCCGCAACATCCCGTTTGCTCTGCTCGGGAACCCCGAGGTTGGCACGGCGGTGCGTGCGGTCGCTGGTGCGGCCCTAGCCGGCATCCAGGGCGCGCAGGCCGTGCAAGACGTGCGCAAGGGGAAATACGGGCAGGCGCTAGTCAACGCTGGCATGGCCGGGCTCGGCGCCATAGGCGCGGCCGGTGCCGCGCACGCCGTTCCGGTAGAATCCACGGAAGGAGTCGCCAATGAATTACCTGAGGTGGCCGAAGAAGAAGGCCGCGGAGCGGAAGCGGCCGGCGAAGCTGGACGAGCCGGTGAACCTGCAAACGCTGGACATCCGGCCTTACTTGTTAACGCCCCCGAAGCCGCAGCACAACCCGCACTACAAGCCGGAGTAAGGCCCGCGCATGAGGCGCTACCATTAGAAGCCTCCCATGGAACGATTGGGGAATCGCCGGAAGCGATTAGTCGCGTGGCATCGGAGAAGTCGCGTCAGGTTGCCCGTATACGCATCGACACGCGCTCGGGTAGGGAAATGCCCATACCCAACACCGTAGACGCTGTAGACGCCAAGCCAGGCCCCTACGATGCCATTGTAATGCGCTACCCCGACGGCCACGAGGAGATTGCGGACCAGGGCGACAAGGCGCGCCCGTTACCGGACCGCGAGGCCAGCGTTCTTCCGGTTGGTCCCGGACACCAGACGGCGGGCAGCGGCGAGGGAGCTACGGCGGCGCAAGGCTTGTCCGGTCTTGCGGCTTCGGTTGAGCACACCGGATCGCTGGGACTGCCCAGGCCGGAACCCGAGCCGGAGGTTCCCCTAGATCACACGGACGCCTCGATTCTCGGCTCGATTCGCGGGCAGATGCACTCGGCTTGGGATGCGCTTAAGGGCGCGTACAACGAGAAGCCGCAGGCGAGCGGACTGGCTGCGGCCGTTGACCGATTCGGCGGCATGATTAACAAGTCTCGTATCGCCGCGTGGCGCTACCGTAAGTACCTCATTAACGCCGTTCCGAACAAGGCCGACCGGGTTGGCATCACGAATTGGATTCAGGCGGGAGGCGACGATGCGATTTTGAAAGACCGGCTCGCGAACGCGCCGGAAGAATACAAGCCCGGCTATGAGGCGGCGCTGAGTCTGACGGACGAGCAAAAGACCATCGCGCGCAACGTCTCAAACTACTTCGACGAAAAACTGAGCCAAGGGCAGCGCCTCGGGTTGCTGAAAGACGGTCTCGAAAACTACATCAATCAGGCGTGGGCGAAGGCTCCCAGGGATGTGAAGGCCCGGCTCTCGGCGATGTATGGCGGCAAGCTAGACACGCGGTTTGCAAACGCTTCCCGACGCACGTTCGGAAGTTTTGCCGAGGGCGAGCGCGCCGGCTGGACGCCGCGAACCAAGGACGTAGCCGAACTCATACCTATGTACGACAGGGCGTTTACACGCTCGCTGGCGTCTCGCGCGCTGATTAAATGGCTGTCGTCCGGCGTAGCGAGCGACAATCGTCCGCTGGTTTCTGCGATGGGCGGCCGCACGCCGCTACCGGACACGTCGGAGCCCGAGAGCGTGATCGATACGCTCATGGGGCCGCAGCTACGCCACAACGAACCCGAGCCGTTGCCCATCCTCGCCAATCCAGACTTGCGCAAGCCGAACACCGGAGACTACACCGCGTTCGACCATCCGGCGCTCAAAGGCTGGACGTTAGCCGGGCGCACGCCGGACGGTCAAGGCGTGCTAGTAAAGGGCGACTTGGCTCTGCACCCGGAGATTGCGGAGAAGCTAAAGAACGTGCTCACTCGCTCATGGTTCCAGACTAGCGAATCGCTACCGGCGCGAGTCGGCCGGGCGTACCTGCGGCTTGGCTCCGCGGTGAAGGGGTCGATGTTCTTTCTCTCACCCACGTTTCATGCTATCAATGAGGGCGGCATGGCGGAAGCGAACCGGGTAAACTTCTGGCATCCCCCATCCGTCGATGAAACCGACCCGATAACATCGGCACTCCTCGATCACTCATTGACCCTGGGCGAGGAGAACGCGCGCGAGGGGCTGGCGGCTACGGGCCAATGGCATTCAAAGATTCCCGTTCTCGGGCCGCTACAAGACAAGTTTCAGAACTGGCTTTTCGGGCCGGACGGATATATTTCACGACTCAAGGTTGCAACGGGCAAGGCGCTTGTCGAGCGCAACACCAAGCTGTACAGCAAAAAGCTTAACCCGGACGAGATTCTAAAGCTGTCCGCTACGCAGACAAACGGCGCTTTCGGCGGTCAAAACCTGGATTCGATGTTTCGCAACCGGACGTTTCAGGACGTGTTGCGCGCGATCTTGCTCGCGCCGGATTTCCTAGAAAGCCGGCTACGCTACAACTTTGGCGCGTTTGGCAAGTACGGCGGCGCCACGCGGCAGGCGCTCGCGTTCGACTTCGCGCAGCGGTACGCGATAGCGCGCGTGCTGAATCAGGTTATCAACGGGAACCCTCACTTCGACAAGCCATTTGGCGTCGTCCACAACGGCAGAGAATACGACATGCGGTCGAACATTGGAGACGACTTGCGCATGATCCAGTCCGCGCGCGAAGCCATGAGCGGCGGTCATCCTTCGTGGCTGTCCTACCGGGCAAACCCGCTGCTGACTACCGGCATTGAGGAGATGGAGGGCCGGGACTTGTACGGGCGCAAACTGGACGCTGCGCACCGGGCAGAGCAGGCCGTTGGCCGCGCCGTGCCGATATGGGCTCAGGGAGCCGTGGGCATGGGCAAAGACCAGTCGGTAGCCGAGAGCGCTGGCACGGCGGCGGGTATCCATGATTTCGTGTACCGCTCGCCGGCGGCCGATATTCTGCATTCTGCGGCGCAGGACACCGTGCCGGCTAGCGCTCTGTACGGGCACAGCGCCGTAGGCAAGGCCGTAGCCGCAGCGCGGCAGGGGCGACCGTGGGAAATTCGTAAGATGGTAGCCGCGGGCAAACTGTCGGAGCCCGAGGCGGTGAGGGCCGTGAGAGAAGCGCGCATTAGTCCGATGGGCGGCGATGCGCGCCGGGCGCCGCTGGACGCGCTCATGAAGGCGTACCACGCGGCAGATGCCGGCGAACGCAAGGAACTCAAGCCTATTCTGCTTCACCGAGCGGCGCTGGCGTACTCAAGGCTGCCCTTGGAAGACGCATATAATCTCAGGGATAGGGTTAGAGAGGCATTAGGGAGCGGTACAAGGGGCGCGGCTAACGTGGCAGTTAGATCGATTGTGGGGGCGCAATAATGACCGACCAGGCATTCCAGGAGCATGTCATCGACTCGCTGGCAAGATTAGAAACCGATATGAGGGCGCTCGTGGGCAACGGGCAGCCCGGCCGCGTGGACAAGATCGAAGCCGAGATATCGTCCTTGCAGGAGTCCAGGGCGCGCGGGAGAGGCGCTATCGCCGCCATCGGCGCCTGTGCTGCGGCCCTCGCTACCGCCGCTACGCTTTTGACCGATTACCTCATCCGCCACGTCCACCCGTAGGCCCTTGACAGGGGTAGCACCACTTTGCTAGTATCGTTTTGTCGGGGCTAAACGATGAAGACGATAAGAAAGCGATAAGCCCGAACGACCATTCAAGTCCGGCTCGCCGATCCCCGACAACATATTGACCCGGAGCCCGTTATGCATACTGTCGCGCTGGCGTTGCTGCTGCTGCTGAATCAACCGACACCGGCGAAGGCGGCTCACTCCTCCGGCTCGCCTTGCCGGTGCGGTACGGTGTGCAGTCCGGCTCCGGGTCACGGATGCGGCGCGAAACATTGCCTTCCGCGCGACGCGAAGAAGGGGAAGAGATAATGGCGTCATTCAACGTTTCGGTTGACATAACGCTCAAGAACGAGGGCGGATACGTCAATGACCCTCTCGACCCAGGCGGCGAGACAAAGTATGGAATCAGCCGCAAGGCGTACCCACACGCCGACATTGAGAATCTTACCGTGGACCAAGCCAAGATCATCTACCTGCACGATTACTGGAACCCGCTCTACAACAAGCTTGACCAGTCCATAGCCAATAAGCTGTTTGACGCCGGAGTGAACATGGGCGTCGAAACGGCGGTCAAGGTTTTCCAGGGGTCCATCGACCTACAGCCGGACGGCAAGTTTGGCCCGGAAACGCTTGCGAAGGCGCTTGCCGGCTCTGCGGTTGCGATCTTGCCAGAGTTCACGGCGAGGCTTTGCCTGCACTACTTCGACATCGTGCTTGAGCATCCGACTTCGCACAAGTTCTTGCTCGGCTGGCTACAGAGGGTGTGCAGATGAGCAAAGAAGTAGAAAGTTGGTTCCGTGACGGACAATGGCACGCAGACATGCGATGCGGGGCCGTCCTGCACGCAGCGACTCTTGCGAGTCTGAGAATGTCCATCCTAGATCATTCCTGCCCGGTATGCGTTAAGCCGCCGGTATTCACCGAGAGCGACAAGGTGTTCCTTGGACTACTCGGAATCTGTGAGGGAGACTGATCATGTCAATTTTAGGAACACTCTTCGGAGCTGCAAATCCGGCCGGAGGCGTGGCTGGACTTGTCACCGATGTACTAGACCACATCAAGATGACGCCCGAGCAGAAGGCACAGCTTCAACTCGCTCTCGATCAGAACCAAATCGAGCTAGCCAAGCTGGATGAGCAGTACGACCAGCAGATCACGGCGTCGGTAAACGCCTCGATCCAGGCCGAAGCCAAGAGCGGTCACTTCCTGCAATGGGCGTGGCGCCCGCTATTCGGACTGACGGGCGCGGCCGTGCTCGCCATCAACTACGTTCTCATTCCGCTGTTTGGCGGTCACTTCGGCTTGCGCCCTATCGAGATGCCAACGTCGGCTTGGGACACTATCCTGGCGGTTGTCGGGGTTAGCGCCGCGTCCCGAGGCTATGAAAAGATCGTGCGCGCGCAAGGCAGTCAGTCGTGAACAACAGGCGCGACCAGCGAATGCCCAACACGGTTTCCTCGTCCACCACGGACCGGCTAGACGCTGCGGTGATTGTGGCCGCGGCCGCGATCTACAGCGGGGGCAAGGCTCTCACCATAGAGGACGCAGTATCGCAGGCCCTACAGATTGCAAAGGTGGTGTGCCGGTTATGAAAAACCCCTACCGGTACAAACCGTATTCCGATGAGCGCCACGATATAGCGTCTTGCGCGTTGGTTTACGGACTGCTCATGCTAAGAGATAACAAGCTTTCGGAACGCGAAGGCCTTGTCCTATCGTACCACATCGTAATGAACGCGCCCAAGGGCATCAACTAACGATCTTTGCTGCGCACCGCCCCGCTGCGCCTCGCCTCGCTTCGCCGCGCAGCGCTCCGCTACGCCACGCAACGCAACGCTTAACCATCTTGACGGGGCTAGCAACGATATGCTAGTATTGAAGGGTGGAAATGCAAGAGCCTTTACCGGCTATCGGGGGCAAGTTCAGCGACGATATTTTGGAATTGCTCGACGACGCGCCGCTCCGCAACGCTGCGCCTCGCTGCGCCTCGCCTCGCAACGCTGCGCTACGCAACGCAACGCTTTCTTCGATAGGTGAAACGTCCAGCGCACCAATTCGACCGCCCTTTGAGGCATTCGAGAGTGTGCCAGAGACAAGTACCACGCAAGGAGAAAACCATGAAAGTATACGGTCTGCAATTCGAGGGCATGACACCACTGCTACAATCGAGGGCTTACACGCACGAAGTGGACAAGCTGACAAAGGAAACGTCGAACGACTATGAGGAGCGCACCTGGCGCAATAAGGCGCACGTGAACGCCGAGGGGTTCGTAACCATTCCCGCCATCTTTATGCGCAACAGCTTGCGCGAAGCCGCAAGGTACCTGGGCGAACAGATACCGGGCAAGGGCAAGTCCACATACACCAAGCACTTCAACAGCGGGCTTGGCATATATGACGACGTGGCGCTCCCGGTGAAGCAGACAGACCTCAAGGGGCTGATGCTTCTTTGTAACGCCGATGGGGTTCACGGCAGCGGCAAGCGTGTGACAAGGATTTTCCCGAAGCTGGAAAAGTGGGGTGGAACGTTCAAGGTTTACGTCCTTGACGAAACGATTACCAAGGACGTGCTGCACCGGCACGCTGTCGAAGCCGGGAACTTCCGTGGCATGGGGACGCGAAGGCCGGCGAACGGCGGTGAGTTTGGACGGTTCAAGGTTTTGGAGTTGAAGGAAATGAAGGCTTGACGCCGCCACGCATCGCCACGCTACGCACCGCACCGCCCCGCCCCGCGTCGCCCCGCGTCGCACCGCGCCGCAACGCAACGCAACGCTTAATTCTTGGGAGAGAGACAATGACAAAGGTTCTCGTGGTAGGCGATCTTCACTGTGGCTCGATCTACGGCCTGTTGCCGCCAGGGTTCGAGAGGGTGGACGGCGGAGGCAGGCTCACGTACGCCAGGCAGCAGGTGTGGCAATCGTGGCTCGATATGCGCCAGGCAACGAAGGGCGCCGATGTGGTGATCGTGAATGGAGACTTGATCGACGGAAAGCAAGAGGCGCAGCGCCAGACGGAAATGAACCTTGCAACCGTCGAGGAGCAGGTTGACGCCGCTACCATTTGCTTGCAGCAGCTCAAGCCCAAGAAGGAAGCCAAGTGGTACTTCATCCAGGGAACCGAGTACCACGACCAAAAGGGGTGTCCAACCGTCGAGCAGATCGCCCAGCGGTTCAACGGTGAGACGCCGCTACCCAAGAACAACCAGGGCGCCGGGCTGTACTCGTGGGAGGTCATCGACCTTGAGGTCGAGAAGGGCGTCGTCCTCAACGTACAGCACGGCACGGGAGTGGGGCAGGGCTTCTATCGCGCCACGCCCTACGACCGCGAGGCTATTTTCAGCGCCCTGGCCGGCAAGGATGGCGTCGTGCCAAAGGCGGACTGCGTGATCCGGTCTCACGCTCATTTCTTTATCCACCTAGAGCACGCCAGCAAGCACATTGTTGGCGTCCCTTGTTGGGAACTACAGACGCGGTTCATGCGCAAAAACAGCGCCTACCGGATGATACCGGACATCGGAGCCGTGGTGATTTACGTTGACGGAGAGGCGAAGGCGCGCGGGCTCGACCCGATCACAGTGCAGAAGTGCCTGTACCAGCTTCCGGCACGGAAGGCCGTTAAGGGGTACTGATGAATGAGAATCTGGAACAATCCGGCCCGCGTTCGATTCACGCCGTCCGTTGCGCGCGTCACGTTCCTTGTTGCGAACGTTAGCCAAGTCGCGCGCATGATCCAGTCCCGTTCGTCCGTTGGACAGTCGATCACCGGATGGGCAATCACTCTAGCCGCTCTCGTTCTGTGGGTTAACTGCTACCGTGTATGCGTGCCATAACAGAAGATCGCGCGGCTGGTGTCTTGGATGGCCGTTGCGGAGGTTGGCTGTGTGCTGTCCGCGGTGGTCTGGTTTCGCATATAGGAGGATCGGTGAGCGCAGAAAAGGCGTACCACGGGCACCCGGAGTTCTATAAGATCATCGAGAAGTTGAAGGAACTACACTCCGAAAAGAACCGGCAATACGCGACCCAGGACGACCCGCTAGCAAACTTCCGGCGCACTGGTACAATGATCGGCAAGTTCCTCAAGCCCGGCATTCTCCGCCCCCTAGCGTCCTGCCTGTCGCTCATGTCCAAGCAGGTCGATGCGGTCTACGAGATGGTTGGCGAGGCGAAGGCGAACACGACTGACAGCCTGGAAGAGAAGCTGAGCGACATCGCGGTGTACGCGATTCTCGCTATCGTCATCAACCGCGAGTCGTCCGGAGTACATGAATGAATTCGATACTTCAATCCGGCAATCCCATGAGGCGCCTGGTCCTTCTGGCACCACCGTGTAAGCTGCCTTTCTGTTTTCGGGATGTCGAAGCTGACGCGGATTTACATGCGGGTGCGCTCGCACGAGTGCAGCGGTTCCGCGGGGAAGTGTACGTTGAAGAGGGTAATCTGACCTCTGACGATCTGGCATTTGACGGACGGCATGTACAGGCTTCCGACGCCGAACGGTGGCATCTGTTCACGATGCACGGTCAGGACGAAGTTGGGGCCTGTGGCTGGCTTTTGCCTCATCCGGGAAACGTCGATTACGGGGACTTGGGTGTCGCTCATTCGTCTCTCGCGGAATCGAAGGAATGGGGTCCGGTTTTGCGCAAGGCCGTAGAGGAGGAAATCCGCATTGCGCGACTTCGCGGCGTCCGGTTCGTAGAGTTCGGCGGATGGGCGGTTTCCCGCGCGCTTCGGTTCACCTTTGAGGCTTTGCGCATGTGTCTAGCGTGGTATGCGTTGTGCCGGGCCATCGGTGGAACGGTTGGTTTGGGTACCGCCAACCTCGGTAACGATTCCTCCGCCATCCTCCGCCGGATGGGTGGAAGGCCGCTCGCGCTGGCCGGTCAGCCCATTCCGCGCTACTATGAACCAAGGTACAGGGCCGATCTAGAGGTATTGTGCTTCGATTCGGCCAACCCGAATCCGCGATACGAGGAGAAAGTAGAGCAATGCGTTCGCGAGCTCGGAACCGTCAGTGTGATAACGGCGTAGCCTAGAAGGGATCAAGTCTTTAGCGCCTTGACGCGGAGCCAGCGCAGTGCTTCACGGATCGCGCCAGCGCGAACCTCAAGCGCCTTGATGTCTGTCTCCATCTCCGCGCAACGCTGTTCTAGCGATTCGATGCTCGCCGCAAGTCCCATCATTAAACCCTTCTCTTCCGCGTCCATATAACCTCTCAATGAGTGTGCGACGTTGCATGACCAAGGACTTCACCTTGCCTGCCAGCACCACATTTAGAAAGACGCTCGCCCCAAGTGCCGAGTCGTAGGTTATCATGGATACATTGTAACTATTGCAAAATTCCAATGTCAAGAGGAATGTCACAAAACGTCACAGAATTTGAGTCTCTATAAACCCTCCTCCGTACCGTAAACCTCGCCAGATCAACGGGCTATGAATTTTACTCCATCGAAATCTTAGGTCTCATAACCCAAAGGTCGAGGGTTCAAATCCCTCCCCCGCAACAACTTACCTTCGGGTCGTGTCACAGAATGTCACAGAATCCCCCTTATGCGGACGATTGTACACTACGGGGAGAGAAACGTGCAAGGGGTTACGTCCTAGATATAAAGTATTTGCCTGATAAGCGAATCTCGGCAAGATGAACAAAGCCTTGCCCGGCGTCCGCGGATGGTGATGTACAGTATTTCTCCCTTGTGACGCGTTGGGATTCCCGGCTTACCACATCGAGTACATAGAATCAGACGGCGAAGCCATTTGATCATAAACAGTCTCCTTTGTGCCACGGTGCAAGCCAAACTTCGGCATCCGTGGATATCTCGGGGTGAAGGTAGAAGCGGTGAGGAGACGCGCCCATGGCTACAAGCTCACGCCTGGACGAGTGGCACAGCGGGTCGTAGCCTGGACAGGCGCACCCCCCCGACATGCATGAACTTAATGAATGGACGCGCTCTCGGTGGTGGCAATGGCGGCATTGATCGCTAACCCTCATCGCGCCTCGGGCGGTGAGATCGCCGCGCACAGGCGCTCGGCTGCCGCGCGGTCGTCGGCCGATACGGAGTGGGTGTAGCGGCTGGTTACTGAGGCGTTAGAGTGTCCCAGGCGATCACGAGCGACGGCGATAGGGGCGCCGTCGCGGTCCATTTGAGAGCCGCAGAAGTGCCTGAACGCGTGCAGTCCGCCCGGCGCGAGGCCCAGTCGTCGTAGCAGCGGTTGGAGATGGTCGCGAACAACATCGTCTCCGTTGAGCGGAGAGCCTGTGCGCGACTGGAATACTAGGCTTTCGGGCGATGAGCCGCGAAGCCTAATAAGATGGGCATTGAGCGTAACGCTCAGCGCGAACCTCCGCACGCGGCGCCCTTTGGTGTCAGTAATTTGTCCGTGCCAGACGGAGCGGCGAGCGAAGGCGACTCCGGCCGTCGCGTCGATATCCTGCCATCGCAGCGCGCAGAGCTCTCCGGCGCGCATACCTGTCTCGGCTGCGATCCAGTAGAGGGTGCGGTGCGGCTCGGGGGCCGCAGCGAGAATAGACTGGACCTCCTCCGCGGTGAAGAACCTTGCCTCGGGCTCTTGCGCCCGGCGAAGACGTATCCGGTCGAAGATCGTGTCAGACGTGTATTCCCACTGGATGCAGGTTCGCCAGATCGAGCGGAAACACATGGCGATATTCCATACGGTCTTTTCGTTGACCGTGCCCTTTGCGTTGGCGATGAAGGCCTGAACGGTCTCTGCCTTGATGTCGTGTATCTGAAACTCTCCGAAGGCGGGAACGAGCCAGCGTTTAACGATCGACTTCGCCGCGGCGCGGCTGGATGGCTTCATTTCCGGGAGAATGGTTTGCACGTAGCGGGACGCGATCTCGGCAAACGATACGGCGTACCGCGGGCGGCAAGTGTTGACTCGGGCCAGGAGGGGCTCGGCCGCGCGGATTGCCTGCTTCTGCGTGGCAATCTCGTCAACGCTTCCGAGGGTGACGCGGCTCTGCCGGCGCGTCAGTTTGCCGGACTCCCCGATCACGTCCTCCCGGACGATAATCTCCCAGCGGTTTCCGACCCGGCGAGGGGTCGGCCTCTGATAACGTCTACGGGACATTGCGACCTCCGATGTCCCGTTGCTCTGGCGAGATGGAATGATAACACGAAGCGCGCTCACTTGCAACCCTGCCCGTAGCGTTTATAGAAAAGTAGGATGTAAGGTTTGTACTCCTCGATTTGCTCGGGCGTGTAGCCGTGAGTCGATCCGATTGCCCGAAATTTCAGCATCCACTCCTCGATGGTGTATATTTCGCATCCTATGGCGATCTCTGTGGGAGAGCAAGCGCATAAGGAGTGATATGATCCCTGGATGTAGAGAGGTGAAACATCCCAAGACCCGCCGTGCACCAATCCGTTGCCGTACAACAGCGAGCTGCCGAAAAACTCTGCACTTCCCTTCACCAGCGCGTTGCCGTATACATGCGCGCCTCCGTACACCTTCGCGCTTCCGCACACAACCGATCTTCCGTATACCCACGCGTAGCCGAACACCATGGAGTCTCCGTACACAAGTGCGTCTCCGTACACCCAAGCGTTTTCGTCCACCAGCGCGTTTCCGTATACATGCGCGTTTCCGGACACTCGCGCGTTACGGGACACCCGTGCGTTTTCGTGCACCAGCGCTAGCGTTCCAATATACGCTGTTTCATCCACTTTGGCCGTGTCCTGGACGAGTCCACCGCCATTCGCGTGCCGGTGATACCCGGCTGGAATTTCATTGTTCATAAATCCTCCTAGCATTCACATGCTAGCATGTCTATCGTCATTGTCAAGCGGATAACACGAAGCGCGCTCACTTGCAACCCTGCCCGTAGCGCTTATGGAAAACCAGGATGTAAAGTTTGTACTCCTCGATTTGCTCGGGCGTGTAGCCAAAAGCCGATCCGATGACCCTGAATTTCCGCATCCACTCATCGATGGTGTGGATTTCGCACCCTATGGCGATCTCTGTAGGAGAGCACGCGCATAGTCGATGACGCGATCCCTGGATATATAGAGGCGAAACATCCCAAGACCCGCCGTGCACCAACGAGTTTTCGCACAAGTTCACGTTTCCTAAAACCTCTGCACTTCCCGACAACCGCGCGTTGCCGAAAACCCGTGCGCTGCCCGACAACCGCGCGTTTCCGAAAACTTTCGCGTCTCCGTACAACCTAGCGAAGCCGCACAACCGCGCGTTTCCTAAAATGTGCGCGTTTTCGAAAACTTCAGCGTTGCCATACACAATCGAGTTTCCGTACAAAAACGCATTGCCGTACGCCTCGGAGTGCCCGGACAGCAGTGCGTTTTCCGCCATTTGAGCGCGCCCGTAAACCATCGCATGTTCCAACACTCTTGAGTGCCCCAAAACCCGGGCCGACCGACCCACATACGCCGTATCGTCAACCTGGGCGGTGTCCTGGACGATGCCGCCTCCATTCGCGTGCCGATGATACCCTGCTGTAACTTCATTGTTCATAAATCCTCCTAGCATTCCCATGCTAGCATGTCTATCGTCATTGTCAAGCGGAATCTTTAGAGAATCCGCACGTCCGGAAATCTCTGCCGGTCGCGCCAGCGGAGAACTAGCTTGCGGACGAGCGGACCGCACGCGAAACCTCTCATCGTCTCAGTCTCAGCCGCATCCGGCCACCGGTTAGACTTGACTTGTACAAGCACCACGTCCGTCGGCCCTACCCCGATCACGTCCCAAGCGCCGAGACTCGCGGCGGCGCGCGTGCAAGAGTAGCCTGCCGACTCCAATAGCCGCATGGTGCGGTGCTCGTTACGCGTTCCCTTAGCTTTCGCGTTCATGGTTCTCCTCTTTGGACTGATCGCTGCCGTACTCTACGGCCAGACCGCGCGCTACGAAGACAAGAAGCTCCTTAATGAACTCGCATCGCACGGTGCCCACCGCTCCGTTGCGGTTCTTTAGGACGCTGATCATGGCCTCGCGGTCGTCGCCCTCAAGCGTCGTCACGTACTGACGGCGCACAGCGATAACGATGCTTGCGTGCTTCGCCTTTGCGCCGCTTCCGTAGAGCCGTGAGAGTCCGTGCGCCTTGTCGTTCTTCTCGCCCGGCGCCAGCTTGCGCAGTTGGCTAACCAGGATCACAGGCACGGCGAGGCGCCGAGCGAGCTTCTTGGCGAAGCCGGCCACGGTAGAATGTCGCTCTGTTTCGCTCATACCCTCGCCGGCGTCGATGTCGATCAGCTCGTCATAGTCGATGATGACCAAGGACAGATTGCGCTTGGCTTTCATCTCGTCTGACGCGCGCGCGATGTGCAACGTAGTTGTTTTTTTGTCCATGACGCGGCAGACGTTGCAGAGAGTCGCGGCTTGCTTTCTGAGTAAGCTCCAATCGCCTTGCTCAAGGAGCTCAGGCCGTCGCATCTTGAACGGAAGTACGCCCGATGTAGTCACGAGTTCGCGTGACGCGATGTGCTCCGACTCCATCTCTGCTGAGACCATGAGCGAGTGAGCGCCGTTGGCGCATGAAGCGCGCCGCGTCTGCGTTGCTAGCAGTGTCTTACCGACTCCGGTATCGGCGGTATAGACGATCATCTCCCCGCCCAAGTACCCACCAGTCATCTCGTCGAGGGGAGGAATGCCCGATACAACTCGGCAATCGCCCGGCTTTGCAAGGACTCTCAACAGGCTCGCCGCGGCCTCCCTAAACGTCTTCGATGTCTCGCCAAGGCTGCCGATTGGAGCCTTGGGCTCGTATTTAGACACGCTGTTGGCAATGTGCCTTATTTCCCGCTCCGACTTCGGCGGTACGCAGCGTTTGTTTTCCTCT
>JBOGKE010000016.1:0-3938 GCA_050745265.1 Terriglobia bacterium | reverse complement strand
CGCGCGGGGGCTTGCTTCTTCGCCCCGTGCGGCAGGCCGCAACGGTTTCAGTAACGGCCCTGAGCGAATGCTTGCCAACCGCTCAGGGCCGTTCCTTTTTCGGCCGGCTGCGAGAGGTGCTACACTGTGCGCTATGCGGGAAGCCCGCACGATAGAAATCCGCCGCGGACCCGGCCCGGCTGGCCCGGAGCCTCACGCGTGGACTGCGCAAATCGTGCTGGTTTTGCTGCTTGGGGTAGTCGCATCGACGGCCACGCGCGCGCGTTGCGCCGCCGAGGCAGGACAATCGCGAAACCCGGCCCGTGACGAGCAACTGCTACAAGCGGGCAAGGAAGCGATGACCCATGGGAATTACGCGCGGGCGATTGCGTCCTTTCAGAAGCTCGCCGAAGATGCTCCTGATGTAGCCGAAGTTCACGCTAACCTTGGCTCCGTTTACTATTTCGCGGGCCAGTACGACAACGCCATTCGGGAGTGCCGCCAGGCGCTTGAGCTGAAGCGCGCGATGAAGCGGCCTGAATATTTTCTGGCCCTGAGCCTGGCGGAGAGCGGACGATGTGCGGAAGCTCTGCCCCACCTCACCGGCGACTATGCCTCGGTCGATGATCCGCGTTTGAAGAGGATGGTGGGCGTGGATCGGGCGCGATGCGCCATGTCGCTCGGCCGGGCGGATGACGCCGTCAAGCTGGTTCAATCGCTCACGCGCGCCTTCCCCGATGACCCCGATGTGCTCTACCTTGCCTCCCACATTTACTCGGACCTTTCGACACGCGCTTCCGAACGCCTGCTGGCCGCCGACCCTGATTCATACCAAGCCCACCGCTTCAACGCCGAGGTACTGGAAACCGAAGGAAAGCTTGACGAGGCCATTGCGGAATACCGGAAGGTTCTCGCGATTGATCCGCGCCTCGCGGGAATCCATTACGAGATCGGCGAGCTGATCCTGGCGACGGTGAAGGGAAGCGCCGGGTACAACCGTGCCGAAGCGGAGTTCGAAAGCGAACTCAAAATTGATCCCTGGAGCGCTCCGTCGGAGTACGAGCTCGGAAACCTGGCATGGCAAAGCCGGCAGTGGAAGCTCGCCGCACAACGCTTCAGGCACGCCGTCGAACTCGATCCCGCGATGGCGGCAGCTTGGGCCGGTCTCGGGAAATCGCTCAGTTCGTCGGGGGATTTTCAGCACGCCGCTGAGGCTCTCGATCGAGCGGTTAAACTCAACCCGCGCGACCCGGACGCGCATTACCGTCTGGCGTTCGCCCTGCGGCACCTTGGGCGGGAAAAAGAAGCCGAGCAGGAGCTCGCACTTTATCGGCGAGCGGAACAGGACCAGACGAACATCGCGACGAGGATACGCCAGGGAATGGCGGGGTCGCAAATGCAGAAAGCGCCGCCGGAGCATTAGATTAGCAGGTTGCTGAAAAACGTTTCCGAACCCTGTCATTCCGAGCGGAGCGAGGAATCTCGTTCTGAACGTAAAGGACTGGCGAGATTCCTCGTCGCCTTCGGCTCATCGGAATGACAGGCTGGGTGGGTTTTTCAGCAACCCGTTAACGCTTCCATTCGTCTGCGGTCCACGCGTAGGCTATCCCATGAGGGATGAGCCAGGCCGGAGCTGAGCCGATGCGGTCCTTTCTACACCTGAATGACGGCAGCCTGACTCGAGATTCTAGGCAATGCGACGGCGGCAATTTCTCGAGATAGGGTCCTCCGGCCTTTTCTGGTCTCCTGCGAAAGCTTTCCTGGCCCAGACGATGTCATCGCGCGGCGTTCGGCCGGCGCCGCGGCCGAAATTCTCCGGAAGGCCATTTCCGGTCACCCTCCTCGATGTTTCGCAGCAAGCGGGCCTGACCGCGCCCACGATCTACGGGCGGAATGATGTAAAAGAGTACATCTACGAAGCGAACGGCCCCGGCATCGCTTTCTTTGATTACGACCACGATGGCTGGCCGGATATCTTTGTTCCAGGCGGCTGTCAGGCGGGCAATACCGCGAACGCGGGCAGCGCAACCAACCGCCTTTATCACAACAATCGCGACGGCACGTTCACGGACGTCACGGCGAGGTCGGGGCTCCTCCACCCCGGCTGGTGCTATGGAGTCTGCATCGGCGACTATGACAATGACGGCCACGATGATCTGTTTCTCACCTACTACGGCAAGAACCGTCTTTATAGGAACAACGGAGACGGAACGTTCACCGACGTGACGGAAAAGGCGGGTCTTGCCCCGAGCGAGCCGCGCTTTTCGACAGGCTGCACGTTCCTTGATTACGACCTGGACGGTCGCCTCGACCTTTTTGTCTCGCGCTACATAGGCGTCGACAAGGCCGGCCTTCCCGCCGAAGGGAAGAACCGCTACTGTCAGTTCATGGGCGTTCCGGTGGCGTGCGGACCTTTAGGCTTGCCTCAGGAAACCTGCTCTCTCTACCACAATAACGGCGACGGCACATTCACCGATGTGACACGCAAAGCCGGCATCGACAAGCCCGGTGGGCGGTACGGCCTGACAGCCGTCGCTTTCGACTGGGACCACGACGGGTGGCCCGACATCTTTGTCGCCTGCGATTCAAGTCCGAATCTGCTGTTTCACAACCGGCGGGACGGAACGTTTTCCGAAATCGGGATGGACCTCGGCATCGCGGTCAACGGCGACGGCCAGCCCCAGGCAAATATGGGTGTGGCCGTGGGAGACTACGACGAAGATGGCTGGGAGGACGTTTTCATCACCCATTTTAGCGGCGACACTCCCATCCTTTTTCATGGTGTGCGGGGCCAGTTCTTTGACGATGTGACTTCCGCCGCCGGCCTCGCAGTTGAAACCGCCTACGTCGGGTGGGGAACCGGATTCGCGGATTTGGACAACGACGGCTGGCTCGACATCTTCGAGGTGACGGGAAGCATTTACCCTGAAGTCGAGCGCATCCATGCGGACTACCCGTTCAAAACTCCACGCCTGGTTTTTCGCAACCTGGGCAATGGGACGTTTGAGGAAGTCACGAGCTTGTGCGGTCCCGCAGCCGTTGCGCGCCATTCGAGCCGCGGCTGCGCCTTCGGGGATTTCAACAACGACGGAAGAATTGACGCGGTGGTTCTCAATATGGGGGAGGTGCCGTCGCTGCTCCGGAATGAAGGCGCAGGCGGGAATCATTGGCTGAACCTTAAGCTCGTGGGAACGAAATCCAACCGTTCGGGAATCGGCGCGCGAATCACGCTGACTGCGGGCGAACGGCGCCAGACACGCCAGGTGCTCAGCGGCTCGAGCTATATTTCGCAGAGCGATCTGCGGCAGCATTTTGGCCTGGGCGCCGCCGCGCGCGCCGAGGAGATCGTAGTGCACTGGCCGAGCGGCCGCACAGACCGCTTTACCGGGATCGAAGGCGGAAGGTTCCTTCTGATCGAGGAAGGCGGGTTGATGAAGGTCCTGTGATCGAGAATCTATCTGGATTCAGCGCCTGCGGCCGCGCGGGCCCGCGCTCTTCGGAAGCAAGTCGCCTTCAGTGGGTACTCGAGGCTGCCGAATGTAACACTCCAGCCGAGCGCATCTCTTTCATGATTTGCTTAACGCGCGGCACAAAACGGCCGTGCGGGTCGGCTTCGAGATATTTGCTCATCTGCTGGTAGGCCTGATCGAAGGAGCGTTCCATAATGTAAACATCCGCGAGTTTAAGATAGACGCCGGCCGGAGGGTGCGGATTGAACACGAGAACTTTCTCGAAGCTTTGTTCAGCGGCAGCGGATTGCTTTAAGCCTGACTGGGCGACGCCGAGCTGGTAATAGAACTCCCAGGAGTCCGGCGACCGCCGCATTCCTGCTTTAAGAACATCGACGCTTTCTGAAAACTTCCCTTCCGCGTTCAACAGTTGTCCAAGGACAATGTAGGAATCAAGAAAGTCCGGGTCGCATTCTCCCGCTTTGCGCAGGGCGCGCTCGGCGTTCGCGC
>JBOGKE010000015.1:0-71821 GCA_050745265.1 Terriglobia bacterium | reverse complement strand
AAATACCGAAGCTTTCAGGAGATGGCGCGCGCGCACGCGGCGTCGGGCGCGCAGATTGTCACCGTGGCGGTGCGGCGCGTGAATCTCTCCGACCGCGGCAAGGAGTCGCTGCTCGACTACATCGATCGTGACAAATACTTCATCCTGCCCAACACCGCTGGATGCGCCACCGCCGATGAGGCCGTCCGCACCGCGCATTTGGGGAGGGAAGCAGGCCTTTCGAACTGGATCAAGCTTGAAGTGATCGGCGACCAGAAGACTTTGTTCCCGGACAATTTCGAGCTGCTCAAAGCCACCGAGGCGCTGGCGCGCGAAGGGTTTGTGGTGCTGCCGTACACGAATGACGATTTGATCGCAGCACGCAGGCTCGCGGACGCGGGCGCGGCGGCAATTATGCCTCTCGGCGCGCCGATCGGCTCGGGACTGGGAATTCAGAATCCCGCCAATATTCGCATCTTACGCGAGATGCTGCCGGATTTTCCGCTTGTGCTTGACGCCGGCGTCGGAACGGCGTCGGACGCGGCGATCGCGATGGAGCTCGGCGCCGACGCGGTGCTTATGAACACGGGCATCGCCGCCGCATCCGACCCCGTGCTCATGGCCGAAGCGATGCAACACGCCGTGATCGCAGGTCGCCAATCCTACCTCGCCGGCAGGATGCCCAAAAAGCTTTACGCCTCTGCCTCAAGCCCTTTGGAGGGCGCGGTCCGCTAGTGTCGTGCGTCGGAAATTCCTTTGCCTATTGCGACATCGTTTTGGGGTGCGGCAGCTTGCTGCCGCTTTTCTGTGAGCCGGCTTGCCGGAGCGCGAAAGCGGTGGCAAGCCATCGCCCTCCAAAGGCTCCCGCATAGGTCAAGATGTGCTAGACGCACTACAACTAGGCGCGCGCGCTCGTCCGCACAATTTATGGATTTGGCGCGGGTGGATTGGAAGGCCGCTTGGTGACGCCCGCGGCTGCGGAATCGGAATCCTGGCTGGGGAAAACGTAGATCATCTCATGCTGGCGCGCCATGTGCAGGTCTTCGCGCGCGTGCCGCTCGATCGTCGCCGGGTTTGACCGCAGCCCCTGCACCTCTTTCCGCAGCGCTTGATCGTCCGTGTTCATCCGCTGGATCTGGCGCTGAAGTGCGGTGAACTGGCGGCGCTTCTGGAGGTAGGCGGGGATTCCGTTCGGGCCGAGCAGACCGCGAGCGAGAAGGGCCGCTCCGGCCAGAACGGCCAGTGCTTTCAAGGTGCGCCGAACGCGGTGGCTGCGCCACTCAAAACCCTTCATGAATTCTCTTCCGGCCCCTCGCGTTTTCAGATGTGCCGGCGGTGGCCGTCTGCAGGGCTAGAATACAACCGAACGGCGGGGACTTCAATCATCGAAAGCGGTTGCCATTCCCGATTTTTTGATGCGCGAACGGCGGCGGCCGCGCCTTGGCCGCTCGCGAAATTGAGTCTCGGGCCGAATGAGGTCTGCAGGAGATTCCCATGACCAAGGTGATTGTGGTGCTGACCACGACGGGAGAATTGCGAGAGGCTAGAAAGCTTGCTCGGCGGCTTGTGGACTCACGCCTCGCCGCCTGCGTCAACATCAGCTCGCCCGTGCGTTCGCTTTATCGGTGGCAAGGCAAGACGGTGGACGAGAGGGAGTATGTGATTCTCATTAAGACCCGCCGGGACCGTTTCCGTGAGCTGAGCGAAGCGATTCTCGAAATGCACAGCTACACCACGCCGGAGATTATCGCTCTGCCGGTGAGCGCCGGGTCGCAGGATTATTTGAGCTGGATCGGCGATTCGGTGGCGCCTGCGCGATAAATGCGCGAGGCGTGGGGGCAGAGCCGCGGAGTTAAAAAGCACCTCCGTGCTGCCTTGTACGAACAACGAAGATCATGAGGAGATCTGGGCCAGCGCCTGGTCGAGATCAGCGATGATATCTTCGACATCTTCGATTCCGACGGAAATTCGGACCAGGCCGTCGGTAATTCCGAGGCGGGCTCGTTCCTCGGCCGGTACGCTGGCATGCGTCATCGTGGCGGGGTGCGAGATCAGCGTTTCCACTCCGCCCAGGCTTTCAGCAAGCGAGCAGAGCCGAACCGATTTGAGCACCGCCTTCGCGTTCTCGATCCCGCCCGTCTCAAACGAAATCATCCCTCCGAACCCCGTCATCTGCCGGCACGCGAGCTCGTGCTCGGGGTGGGACGGAAGGCCGGGGTAATGGACCGCCTTCACCTTGGGATGCTGCGCGAGGCGCCGGGCGACGGCCAGACCGTTCGCGTTGTGCTGCTTCATTCGCACGGCCAGCGTTTTCACGCCGCGCAGAACAAGCCAACTATCCATCGGTCCGAGCACGGCCCCGGCCGCGTTTTGCAGGAACTTGAGCCGCTCGGCAAGGGCGGGATCGGTTACGATCACCGCGCCGCCGATACCGTCGCTGTGTCCATTGAGGTATTTTGTTGTGCTGTGGACCACAAAATCCGCGCCGAGCTGGAGCGGGCGCTGGAAGAACGGGCTCATGAACGTGTTATCCACCACGAGCAGCGCCCCGCGCCCGTGGGCGAGCGACGCCACCTCCGTGATATCAGTAATCTCCATCGCCGGGTTGGTGGGCGTTTCAACGAACAGCAGCCGGGTCTGCGGTTCAAAGGCGCGTTCAACGTCGCGTGGAACGCGGGTATCCGCGTAGCTGAAGCGCAGGCCAAAATCCTTGAGCACGCGCTCAAAGAGGCGGAACGTGCCGCCGTAGAGGTTCCGTCCGGCCAGCACGTGATCGCCCGACTTCAGAAGACTGAGCACGGCGTTGATCGCCGCCATGCCGGAGGCGAAGGCGCACGCGAAACGCCCCGCTTCGAGCACCGCCAGGTTGCGCTCGAGCGCCGCCCGCGTGGGATTCGATGTGCGCGCGTATTCGTATCCCTTATTTTTGCCGAGTTCTTGCTGCGTGAACGTTGAGGTCTGATAGATGGGCACAATAATTGCGCCCGTCGCCGGATCGGGCTCCTGCCCGGCGTGAATCGCATCGGTGGCAAATCCCATAAAGCCGCTCCCGGCGTCGAACGCTTGATCCCGGATGTTGTGGAGAAGTTTCCCGCACTCGGCGTGACGCGGAGCCTTCGGCTGTGCTCAGCGTGAACTCCGCGAAGAGAGCCGCCGTGAAAATAGCGGACAGAGACGTCTAAAGCGCGCCCGCGGGGACTGCGGCCTCGCGCAAAAATTTGGCGGCTTCCTCGGGGGGCGTGGGATTGATGTAGAAACCGGTCCCCCACTCGAACCCGGCCACCTTCGTGAGCTTCGGCATAATCTCCACGTGCCAGTGATAGTATTCGTTCGAGCTATCGGGCAGCGGAGACGTGTGGATCACGAAATTGTAGGCGGGATTCTCGAGGACGTGGTCCAGCCGCAGGAGCATGTCCTTGAAGATCGCAGCGAACTGCGCGTATTCATGTTCCAGCGAGTGCTCGTAGGCGGACTGGTGGGTCTTGGGCAGAATCCACAGCTCGAAAGGAAATCGCGGCGCAAACGGTGCGACGGCAAGAAAGCCCTCGTTCTCGGCGACGATGCGATTTCCTTTTTCTGTTTCCTGGTGGATGATGTCGCAGAAAACGCAGCGTTCTTTGTAGCGGAAATATTCGCCGGCTCCCGCGAGCTCCTCCGCCACCCGCTTCGGGACGACGGGAAGGGCGATAAGCTGAGAGTGCGTGTGCTCGAGTGATGCGCCGGCCGCCTCACCGTGGTTTTTGAAGATGAGAACATATCGGAACCGCCTGTCCCTCTTGAGATCGACGATCCGATCGTGGAACGCCCACAGCACGTCCTCTACCTGCCGCGGCGAAAGCTGGGCCAGCGTCTTGCTGTGGTCCGGCGTCTCAATGATCACCTCGTGCGCGCCGAAACCCTCCATCTTGTCGTAGAGACCTTCGCCCTGCCGGTTCAGGCTCGATTCAATCCGCAGCGCCGGAAATTTATTCGCCACCACCCGCAGCCACCAACCGGGCGTATTCGGCGCGCTGCCGTTGGCGCGGTACGCCATAATCTCGGGCGGTGTTTTCGATTCGTTGTTATAGCAGAAGGGGCAGAAGCCGGTGCCTCGAATCTCAACCTTATCTCGCACAAAGTCCGAAGGCCGCTTGGCGCGATCGGTGGCGATGATGACCCATCGTCCCGTGACAGGATCTTTTCTGAGTTCAGGCAAGGTGGTACGCTCCTTCCGTTCTCAGGCATGCACGCACGCTCGATCGCGCGCCCGTGTATCCGTGTCGCCCAGCCGGCGCCGGGCAGAGGGCCAGCGCTAAACACGCCGTCCGGCGGCGGGACGGAGGGCGTCTCGAATCAACTTGACGCGGAAGCCCGCCGCCTGATCCCAGGTCACGCTGACTACATCAAAACGATAGTTTAACTCTTTTTGCCTGAGGCGGCGCACATAGACGGCAGCGGCTCGAGCCAAACGCTTCTGCTGGTGTGAAGTGACGGCCTCTTCGGGCGGGCCCGCGGCGAGGGACGTCCGCGTCTTGACCTCAATGAAAGCGAGCACCGGCCCGTCCCAGCCAACCAAGTCGAGCTCGCCCGCGCCGGGCTGCAAACGCAGGTTGCGGCCCACCATCACGTAGCCCTCGCGGCGCAGATACCAGTAGGCCAGAGTCTCTCCCAAACGGCCTGTCAGCAGGTGCGGTGCGGTTTCGGCGGAAGGCGGTTCGTTCGCTTTGACGGATGCCCGCGCCCGCCGTGCACGGCGAGTGCCCCGCCACATCACGCAGGCATAGACGAGCCGCGAAAATGCAGGCATTGAAGCTCCGGGATCGCGATTCGATCACCCGCTTACTACCGGCGATGCCGATCGCCAAGTCGGAAGCTATATGATCGGCGTTCACAGAACGCCGCTACAGTGCGAGCCTACTTTTCAAGCTCGTTGATACAGCGGTCGAGCACCTCAATGGCGAAATCGGCTTGCTCTTTTTCGACAATCAACGGAGGCATGAGCCGGAGCGTGCTTTCGCCGCATCCGAGCACGAGGAGGCCGTTCTGGAACGCGGCTTCGACGACACGGTTCCGAGCTTCCGACTCGGGTTCTTTCGTCGCCTGAGACTTGACGAACTCGATGCCAATCATCAGGCCGAGGCCACGCACGTCTCCGACGCAGCGGTGCCGGGCGCGCCAGCCCGAGAGCTTCTGCTGGATGTACGCGCCGACTTCCGCCGCGTTCGCGATGTATTTTTCCTGAAGCAGCCGGATGGTTTCGAGCGCCGCCGCGCAGGTTACGGGATTCCCGCCGAACGTTGATGCGTGCGCGCCGGGTCCCCACCCCATCAGGTCCGCCTTGGCGATCGTGACGCCAAGCGGCATCCCCGACGCCAGCCCCTTGGCTGTGCAAAGAATGTCCGGCGCGACACCGAAATGGTCGGACGCCCACATCTTGCCGGTGCGTCCCATACCGCATTGCACCTCGTCGAATACCAGCACAATGCCGTGCCGGTTCGCGATTTGCCGCAAACGCCGGATGAAACGCTTCGAAGGCACGATGTAGCCGCCCTCGCCTTGAACGGGTTCCACAAAAATTGCGGCCACGTCTTCGGGCGGCGTCGTGGTTTTGAACAGCACGTTCTCAATAAAATCTGCGCAGGTGCAATTCTTATCGCACTCATCGGGGCTGGCGCCGCACGGGCAGCGGTAGGGATTCGAATAGGGCGCGTGAGATACGCCGGGCAGGAGCGGTCCAAAATGGAGGCGCTGCACGGCCTTGCTTGCCGTGAGCGAGAGCGATCCCATCGTACGCCCGTGGAACGCGCCGGAGAAAGCAATCAGACGATGCCGCCGCGTGTGGTGACGGGCGATCTTGATTGCGGCTTCGATCGCCTCGGTGCCCGAGTTGCCGAAGTAGACGCGCTTGGGGAAATCGCCCGGCGCGATCTCACACAGCTTCTGCGCGAGTTCGGCGAGAATCGGATAGTAGAAGTCAGTTCCCGACATATGGATCAGCGTTTCAGCCTGGCGTTGAATCGCGCGCACGACGTCGGGATGGCAGTGACCTGTGGAAACGACAGCGATGCCCGCGCTGAAGTCGAGAAAAGTGTTCCCATCAACATCCTCCACCAGCATTCCTGCGCCGCGTTTGGCGACCAGGGGATAGTCACGCGTATAAGACGGCGAGACGTACTGGCGGTCCATGGCGAGGACCTTCTGCGCTTCCGGGCCTGGCAGCGGGGTACGAATGCGGGGAAGTTTGTTGTCCATTTTTCTCTCCAGGGCCGGCATCGAAGATCTCGGTGAATTGAGAACTAGTAATATCGGTCACCGATAATCCGGATTATTCATGAAGTGTCGGAGAAAAGCGTAAAAGGGCGGGGTTTTACAGGCTGCGGAAAGACCTCGGAACGTGTCATTCTGAGGAGCCGCAGGCGACGAAGAATCCCCGCATTGGTTTGATTCTTAAAAACAGAGATTCTTCGCTTCGCTCAGAATGACAGATCGAAGAGCTTTTCTCCGCAGCTCTGTTCAGCCCGGCACATCTGCCTTCTTCCATTTGCCGCCCTGAAGGGCGGCGCGACGGGGCCGCCGGCGAAGTTGTTATACAGCCTCTGTCGCGGAGCGACGTGAGTAAGCGCCGGGTTTATGCACGGCAAAAATAAGCGGACCAGACGCCGCCGCCACAGTTGTGACATGGACTCCGAAGCCTTGCCCTGAGAAGCCTGCCGAAGCAACCGAGCGGAGTCCTGACAGGAGGGAGCTGCACTTGGCTTCGATCCCTGAAAACGGCGCGCCGGAATATGGCGCGCGGCATTCATCACTTGCGCTTCCAACGCGTGCCCGCTTTCGTATCCTCAAGTATAACGCCGGCCTTCAGAAGCTCGTCCCGAATTCTGTCGGATTCGGCGTAATTCCCCTGCGCGCGCGCCGCGCCGCGCAAGGCAAGCTTCCGTTCGATTTCTTCGTCCGGCCACACAACGAGAGGAGCGTTTCCATCGCGGCCTTGTTCAGCGGCGAGCTCGCCGTCCGGGACTTCTTCCCGCGCAGCGTCGCGGGCTACGATCAAGCCCTGCCCGAGCAGCTTCGCGTAATCGTTGTCTTCGAGAACGCAGAAGACGCGATCCCACCGGCGCAGCGTGTCGAGCACCGCGCCGCGGTCTGCCTCTCGAAACTCGCCCCGGTCCATCGCCGTGTTGCCCTCCGACACCATCTCGAACACAGCGCCCAGCGCCTCGGCCGTGTTCAGATTGTTGTCGAGAGCGCGCTCGAAAGCCTCTCGAGCGTTCTGTGCGCGCGTCGCCAGAACCGGACCTTCGCCCGGGGGGAAGTCTTCATTTCTGGCCCGGTACTCGAAATTTCGCAGCCGCTCAATGGATTTTTGCGCCTGAAGGAGCCCATCGAAAGTGAAGTTCAGCGGCCGCGTGTAAGGGACGGAGGCGAGGAGATATCGGATGGCTGAAGGCCGGTGCCCTTGCGAGATGAGGTCGCGCAAAGTATAAAAATTGCCGAGCGACTTCGACATCTTTTCGCCGTTGACGATGAGGTGTTCGGCGTGGAGCCAGAATCTTGCGAAAGGCTTTCCGGTGGCAGCCTCGCTTTGGGCGATCTCGTTTTCGTGGTGCGGGAAGATCAGGTCGGCGCCGCCCGAATGAATGTCAAACGTTTCGCCCAGAAATTTCATCGCCATCGCGGAGCACTCGAGGTGCCATCCGGGCCGTCCAGCGCCGAACGGCGCGTCCCAGGAAGGCTCGCCGGGCTTTGCGGCTTTCCAGAGAGCGAAATCGCGCACATCGTCTTTGTCGTATTCATCCGCGTCCACGCGCGCGCCGGGCCGGTTGGCGGAGAAATTCCTTTTCGAAAGCTGGCCGTAATTCTTGAAAGCTGACAGGCGAAAGTAGGTTGAACCATCGGTGCGGTAAGCGAAACCCTTCGCTTCAAGCGTTTGAACCAGCCGGATCATGTCGTCGATGCAGTCCGTCGCCCGCACGACGATCTCCGGAGGTTCGAGGCCCAAAAGCTCGCGGTCTTGCATGAAGCTATCGATGAATTTCTGCGTGTAGTCGCGCAGCGACACGCCGGCGTCTTGCGAATTACGGATCGTCCGGTCATCGACGTCGGTGAGGTTCATCACCTGCTTCACCCGATACCCCGCGTATTCCAGGTAACGGCGCAGGACGTCTTGAAAGACGAATGTGCGGAAGTTCCCGATATGCGCGTAGTCGTAGACCGTGGGGCCGCACGTATAGATGCGCACCTCGTTATCTTCGAGCGGCTGGAACTCCTCCGTCTTTCCGGAAAGTGTGTTGTGAAGTTGCAAACCCATACGAGGAGGTCAGGACACGATGAACCCTCCCGATTCTATCGGCGGTGTGAAACCAAGTCAAACCAGGCACCAATCTCCTTGCGAGCCACGATCTGCGCGTTGGCGTGAGGCTTTCTGAGCGCAACGAGTTCCTCATGGCGTTCCAGCCGCGGGAGCTCAATGCAACTTACTGCTACCTCAGTCCTCTCCCGGGCGGCATAATGGTTGTGTGGCCCTCGAATGCGCCGATGGCCGGTTCAGGCGTGATGGTGATTTGCGACGTGGCGCTTCGGACCCGTTTTTGAGGAATGACCGCGACTACAGAACTGCGGGCTCCGTGCCGATGAGACTCAAGGGCGCTGCGTGTAAGTCTCAGATGCGGCGTGAGATCGCGCCGCGGTGAGCCGTTTGCGCCTGATGCTGCATCTCATTGCGTTGGAGAGAGACTGACAGCCGGATATTGCCTGGACGTCCCACACTATGCCTAAATCGCTTGTCATTGTCGAGTCGCCCGCGAAAGCCAAGACCATCAACAAATATCTTGGCTCCGACTACAGCGTGAAGGCTTCGATGGGCCACGTCATGGACCTGCCGAAGAAGGAGCTCGGCGTCAAGGTGGACAAGGATTTCGAGCCCACCTACATCATGCTGCCGAACCGCAAGGACGTCATTAAAGATCTGCAGGCGGCCGCCCGGGGCGCTCAGGCGGTTTATTTGGCGGCCGACCCTGACCGAGAGGGCGAGGCCATTTGCGCCCATCTCAGCGTATTGCTCGCTCCGAAATCAAAGAAGAAGATTCATCGGGTGATGTTCAACGAGATCACCCAGGATGCCATCCGCGAAGCGTTCCGGCATCCCGGCGAGATCGACTCGCGGCTGGTCGACGCGCAGCAGGCGAGGCGCATCCTCGACCGCTTGGTAGGCTACCAGGTTAGCCCTCTGCTGTGGGAAAGGGTGAAACGCGGCATCTCCGCCGGCCGTGTGCAGACCGTGGCTCTGCGGTTGATTGTCGAGCGGGAGCGCGAAATCCGCGCCTTCGAGAAGAAAGAGTACTGGACGATCACGGCGCACGTCGAGGGCCGCAATCCGCCGTCGTTCGACGCGCGCTTGGTGAAAATCAACGGCGAAGATCCCGAGATTTCCGATCAGGCAAGCGCGGACCAGCACGTCGCCGCCGCCACCGCCGCCGGTTTCACGGTGCGATCGGTCGGCACCAAAGAGAAAAAGAAATATCCCGTGCCGCCGTTTATCACCAGCAAGCTGCAGCAGGAGGCGGTGCGGAAGCTTCACTTTTCAGCCAAGAAGGCCATGCTCGTTGCCCAGCATCTCTACGAGGGAATCGAGCTCGGCTCGGAAGGCGCTGTGGGCCTGATCACCTACATGCGCACGGACTCGACGCGCGTGGCGGAAGGCGCGCTCGCGGCGGCGCGCGATTACGTTCAGAAGCAGTTCGGCGCCGCGTACTTGCCGCCCACCGCCATACACTATAAGAGCAAGAAAGGCGCGCAAGATGCGCACGAGGCGATTCGCCCGACAGAGGTCGAACGAACACCCGACTCGCTCCGGCATCATTTGAGCGCGGACGAATTCAAGCTGTACAAGCTGATCTGGCAGCGTTTCGTGGCCTCCCAGATGAATCCAGCGATTTTCGACCAGACCATGATCGATATCGCCGCCGGCGATTACCTCTTCCGCGCCACGGGGTCGGTCGAAAAATTCAACGGCTTCCGCGCCGTCTATGAAGAGGGGCGCGATGACAAGGAGGCCGTGGATGAATCCGAAGAGCTTAAGCTCCGTTTGCCGCTGGTTGAGGAGAACGAGAAGCTTCTGTTGCGCAAGGTGACTCCCGAGCAGCACTTCACCGAGCCGCCGCCGCGCTACAACGAAGCGACCTTGGTGAAGGCTCTCGAAGAGAAGGGGATTGGGCGCCCCTCAACTTACGCCACCATCCTTTCCGTCATTCAGAACCGCGCCTACGTGGAAAAGCTGCAGGGCCGCTTCTACCCCACCGAGCTCGGCATCGTAACCAGCGACCTGCTGGTGAAAAACTTCAGCGAGATCTTTGATGTCGCCTATACGGCGCGCATGGAGGAAGAACTCGACGAAGTGGAAGAGGGCAAGCTGAAATGGACCGAGGCGCTGGAGGAGTTTTACCGGAAGTTCAAGAAGCAGCTTCGCACCGCCGAGCGGGAAATGGCTGACCTTAAGGGAGAAGGCATCGCCACCGAGGAAAAATGCGAGAAGTGCGGCAAGCCGATGGTGATCCGATTGGGACGCAACGGACAGTTCCTCGCCTGCACCGGCTATCCCGAATGCGACGGGACGCGCGACCTCACGCCCGAGCTCCAAGCGCAATACGGCGGCGGCGCCGCGGCGCCCGAGGTGCCGGAACAGACCTGCGAAAAATGCGGCAAGCCGATGGCCGTGAAGCGCGGCCGCTTTGGATTTTTCCTGGCGTGCACGGGTTACCCCGAATGCCGCAACACCAAGAAAATCGTGATGGGCGATGGAAAGGTTACCACGGTCGAGGACGTTCTGCTCGAGGAGAAATGTCCTGAATGCGGATCGCAGCTCGCCATCAAGCACGGCCGCTACGGCAAGTTCACCGCCTGCAGCAGCTATCCCAATTGCAAATTCGTGAAGCGCCAGACGCTCGGTATCGCGTGCCCGGAAAAAGAATGCAGCGGAGAAATTGTGGTGCGGCGCTCGAAACGCGGAAAAACGTTTTACGGCTGCAGCCGGTATCCGGATTGCAAGTTCACCGCCTGGGATAAGCCCATCGCCGAAGTCTGTCCCGACTGCGGCTCGCCCATCCTGCTCGAGAAGACGACTAAGAAAACCGGCCCCCGTCGTTTCTGCCCCAACGAAGAATGCAAGTATGAGCACGCCGTGGCGTGAGCGCGAGTACCGGAAGCGCGCGGTTACCCAGGCCATTTTTTGCGTTCACCCCCGTCCGCTATCGCGACCTATAACACCACGCGGAACCTGAGCGGCTGCACCGGCACGAACGGGCTGCCGGCAGACCCTTAGATAAAATTCTCGGGATCGGGAGCAGCTTACACCTGGATGCTGCTGGCGGTGCTGATCCTTCGACGTTCGGAACTGACCCCGCCACCGGAAATTTCACCTTTACCACCCATGTCAACACGGCATATGCGACTTGGCATACGCCTCTTGGTGCCCTGATTCACGACCTCGTCGTGGACGTGCGCCTTAAAGGGCTCATCGGACACAGTTTGAGGTCCAGGATGAGTGCAATGATGAGTTGCTTAAGAGTGGGAATATACTTTTTCATAGGGCCGACGCCAAATACTTGCAGCGCGTTGGTGCGAGAGCCAACTCCGGCGCAGTTCATCGTTTTTGCGCGCCCGGCTCACTTCAAGGAAAAAATAAGACAATAGGCGGGTGGCGCATCGATGAAAGGGGGCGGCGTGAGTCAAGCGTTCTTGACAGTCTTTTCTCTCCGGTATCGCGCAGCGAGCGAGGCCTGCCGAGCCGCGAGGGCAGCTGCCGCAAGGTCGTTACAGCCTCTTGGGTTCATGAGCTGACGCGAGGCACGGATTTAATGCCTTTCACGCGGCTGGAGAGGGATCTGAGAAATCCGGTGGTGGGTTCGCGCCTCTTGTTTCACTTGTACGACAGGGTGAGGGCACGAGCCGGGCCGATGGCGACAATGCACCTGTCTTGGTGCTGCTCGGCGCGGGATAAAAAAGCCACGGCACAGTTTGTGTGCCGCGCCGTGGCTTGTCCTCGGATGTTAGATATTCCACGCCACAAAATCCATGGCGTGTGATTATCGGCCGGGCTTACCGGAGGCCTCGAACACGAATCAGCTAAGCGCCGTCTGCAGCGTCTTGGACCGTGACGGCAGCTTGCTGGGCCGCTGAACATAATGCGATGCCTTCGTGACATTGCTTTACGATTCCGTCCACGACCGAACTTGGCACGTATACCTTCATACCCATTCTGAGCGAGTAAATTTTTCCGCTGCTCACCCAGCGGTAAAATGTTGCTCGCGACAGGGGTATCCCGGTCCGGTGGCGCAGCGTGGTCCACGCGCGCGCGACCGGCAATAGCGGTTCTGCCGTGGCATGCGATTCCGCACGGGGAGTCGGAAGAACTTGCCTCGGCCATGGCTGAGTTGGAACGACCATAACCACCTCCACGTAGATTACCTGGGACCCGGAGAGACGCTTAGTCTTCCAGGAAAGCCTCCCGGATTGCCGCCATTCGACGGCGGTCGCAACGGCGCGATGTGTCGACCTCCGCCTGCGGAACCCCGAATCTGCTCCGTTCCAGCACGGCACGCGTCGGCTGGCAAGACGAAAACAGTACGGGCTCCTGGGCTTGGCGGAGGTGGTGAAGACACTTTCCTTCGGTGCCGGGAGACGCTGGAAATACACAACCTCTCTCTGAACAGCGGGCTCGCGCCAGAGGTGAGGGTTCGGGCGAGGGAGTCTGAATTGCAGCCGGTTTCCATGTGAACGGACCCGGTAAGGCGGGAGAGATCGAAAGGGACATCAAGGGGGCGCCTGCGCTGGTGGGTAGCGGTGCTTCCCACGGACGCGCTTGCGTTGACGGTGATTGCATGGCTTTTCTCCTCTCTGCACAGCAGACTGGCATGGGTTTACGGCCTTCGAGGGAATGACCGGGGCTACACTGCGCGAGGGGATTAGAAGAAGCTTTGTGGGCTGGTAGAACGGGAGCCAATACTGAGTAAAAGGGCGAGGGAAAGGACCGGCGTTCGCGGCGAATCTCCCCATGCTGCGCCAGAGAAAGGAGATTCCAATCTGCTCTCGCGACCGAATAGGCTAGCCGTGATTTACTGCTTGACGAGTTTCGGTTTGTGCTATAGCCTAGACAGCCGTGGCCGGGGAGCTTCAGCACCGGAGCGCCTGTCGAGTGCGCGGCGCGTGCCGGTCGTTCCCCGGCGGGACAACCTGCGAGACCCGCAGTGGAGCGCGGAAGCGGGATTACCGCTAGCCGGGAGCGAAGAAGGTTTTCCGGTTTGAGGGGCCACACAACGCACCAAACTTCGATCTTCTGCGGCGACGGGAATTTCGTCGCAGGAACGTACGAGCGCGAAATGTTCGAGGCAGAAGATCTGCTGGTCTCCGCCGGGCAGGTAAAGTAAAACTTGCGAACGGTCGCAGCGGAACTCAGTTTCGAAGATGCCCTGCGGGATGTCAACATTGTCGATACGTTACTCTATAGTAACTACAGAGGGGCAAAAAAAACATGCGGACCGCAATCCGCATGTCATCGGCGCGTCGTTCCCCGCGCGACCGTGGGCCATATGCTTGCATCACTGAGCGCGCGGCGCGCTCCCTGCACGGCAGGGACAGAAGCATTCTAGCCTACGGCGATGTGTTTGTCAAGTAGTAAATGGGCCTGGGAGGCCACAATGGCTGCTCTGAATGTACCGAAGGTGATCAAGCGTGTGCGGCTGAGGCTAGGACTTAGCCAGGAGGGACTGGCGAGGCGGTTGAATGCCACCAAAGGCGCCGTTCAACACTGGGAACGGGGGCGCAACCAGCCGGACCTTGCCCATCTGTACCTGCTTCGAGGCCTATGCCAGACGAGTGAACGCAGGGATGTCGACGTTGTGATCCGCGAATTCATCGGCAAAGTCGCGGGCGCGCCCGCCGGACGGCTCTCGGCAGGAAAAATGCCTCGCACGCCCCTCGACGTCGGCTCCCCGATGCTGGAACGGGAGAACGCCCGGCTACGCCAGCAAATTGCCAAACTGCAGACCGCCTTAGACCGGCGCGCCGAGCAAGTCCGCGTGCTCGAAGGAGTTGCGGGAGAACTACAACGGCAGACGTCGGGTCTGAAAACTGCTAACGTCTCGATCGCGCTCGCCGAGTCCGAGGCAGCGAACTGAACGCCAGATATGTAGGCTAGGTGCTTCGGTATTTTCGAACCCCGATCGCCTCAACACACCCGAGGAGCGCTGCGCAGATCACGAACAGCCCTCGAACCGGCGCCGCATTTCGCTCCGCATAAACCTCTATCGGCCATCACCCGCCGCAGGTCCGCCGGGCGCCCGGAAAGCGAACAAAAGGTCTTTCGCGGCGACCACCAGGTACTGGCGCCCATCGAGTTCGTAGGTTTCCGGCGAGCTTCCCACGCGCCCGCCGAGATTCACGTGCCATAGCGTCTTGCCGGTAGACGGATCGAGCGCCAGGAAATTCCCGGAAGTATCAGCGGTAAAAAGAACTCGGCCCGCAGTCGTCAGAATGCCGGCGCTTCCCTCGCCCCTGCCAATCTCGTGGTCCCAAACCAGCTTTCCGGTGCGGTAATCGATCGCGCGGATCGCCGAGTCGGACCAAAGCCCGCGATCCGTGCCCGCCCAGCCTTCCGCCTTTCCCGCCGCGGTTAGGTAGAAGACGCTGAATGTGCGACGCGCCGAGACGTAGAACAAGCCGGTTTGCGGATCGTAGCTCGGCGCCAGCCAGTTGGTAGAGCCATCCGAGGAGGGTTCGACGAGTGCGCCATCAGGGCGTGGCGCATCTTCGGGTTTGGCAATGGGGCGCCCGCGCGAATCAACGCCGGACGCCCAGGTCTCATCGATGAACGGCGCGGTCACCAGGTGGCGCCCGGTCGCGCGGTCGAGGACAAAGAAGAAACCGTTGCGGCTAGCTTGGGCCAGAAGTTCGCGCGGTTTGCCATCGAATGGCGCGTTGAAAAGGACCGGCGTCTCCACGGCGTCCCAGTCGTGCACGTCGTGCGGCGAAGGCTGGAAATACCACGCGAGCTTTCCCGTATCCGGATTGAGCGCGACGATCGAGCAGGTGAACAGGTTATCGCCGGGCCGCGGCGCTCCGGCGAGAACCGGATTGGGGTTGCCGACGCCCCAATAAACTAGGTTCAGTTTGGGATCGTAGGTGCCCGTCATCCAGGTCATGCCGCCGCCGTGCCGGATGGCGTCGCTGTTTCGCGGCCACGTGTCCGAGCCGGGCTGGCCGGGCGCGGGCTCCGTGTACCAGCGCCACTGCACTTTGCCGGTGACGGCGTCGACGGATTCGAGGAAACCGGGGATGTCGGTGACGTCGCCCGATACGCCGGTGATCACGTGATTCCGGACCACCAGGGGCGCCATGGTTGAGAAATAACCGAGGTGCGGATCGGCAAGTTGAATGATCCAGCGGACGCTACCGTCCTTAGCGTTGAGCGACACCAGATGCGCGTCCGGCGTGGTGAAGTAGAGCCACGCGCCATACATTGCGACGCCGCGCTGGCCGATGTGATCGCCCTGAGACGCGCGATGATATCGCCAGATCATTCGTCCGGTCCGCGCGTCGACGGCCCACACGTAGTCCGGCACCGTGAAGTAGAGGATCCCGTTCACCTCGAGCGGCGTGGATTTGACGCCCTGCGTGCCGGCCTCGAATACCCATGCTAGGCCGAGGTCGCGAACGTTCGACGCATTGATTTGTTTGAGCGTGCTGTAGCGCTGCCCCGAGTAATCGCCGTTGTACGTGGGCCATCGGGTCGTGGCCGGCTGCAGGAGGGCGCTCGCCGGAAGACCTTGCGCGACCGCGGGCGGCGGCGCGGCCATCGAAGCGGCGAGTAACGCGATCAGCGCCGCTGTGATTGCGCCGCGCGGACCGATTGCCATGTGATGCGCGCTCCCGGCGGGCGCCGGCTGAGGCCGGGCTGAGCGGCCGCCGGATTGCCGCCGCCCGGAAGTCCAAAGCTGTCTCGTGGTCATTTGCGATCCTGAGAGAATGATGTTCACTTCAGCGTTTCAAGGTAGGCAAACAAGTTGTGCATCTGGTCCTGGGTGATCTTGTCGAGGAGCCGGCGATGAGCTTCGAGGGGATCGTGCACTTCCACCTTGACCCGGCTTCTCGAAAACGAGCGATACCAGCCCGAATCGTCGCGGAGCGCAACCGCGAACTCGTCGATGCGCACGAGGCGTCCCGTGACGGTTGCGCCCGAGGGCTCCGTCACCGTCACCGTAGACGGCGCGCCGCCGCGCGGATAGAGCATCCGCAGTTCCAAAGAGAGAGGAGAATATTTCCCTGCAACGTGCGCCAGGTCCCCTGCGGTCGAATGACACGCGGTGCAGCCCCCCGCGCCGTCGAAGTACGCTTTTCCGCGCTCGGAATTGCCCGTGAGCAGCCGCGAGAGCGGATAGCCGCCGCCCATGGCTCTCGAATGCTTGCTGGCCATCACGCGCGACTGCAGAAAAGCGGCGATATCTGCAATCTGATCGGCCGGCATGTTGAAGGCCGGCATGCCTCCCTGCGGACGGCCGCTACGTATGACCTCGCCAATCAAGTTGCCGCCCGCATCGTCAGCCACCAGCTTGGAACGCACCAAGTCGGGCCCGCGAGCGCCCGTGGCGTCCGCCCCGTGGCAGAACCCGCAGCTCGAGACGAACAGCTTCTGCCCGCGCGCGACCGCGGCTGCATCCGCCGGAGCCGTTTGGGCGCGGTAATCGGTTCCGCTGTATACGCAGATCAGCGTCAGCGCAGCAATACCTGCAGAGATTCCCGCCCTCCGCAAATCCGTTCTTCCTCGGCACCGGCGCCATCCTCGGCATTCACTCACGCTTCCCTCCTCACTGGATTCGTTACCTCCTCAGGGTAGCGCATTATTCTATATCTTTTGCGCGATGTGCGTCGGCTGAATCACCGCTTCCAACAGGCTGCGGAAAAACCCGAACCTGTCATTCTATTTCGCAGAGGTCGAAAACTGTGGCCACTCTCCCAACGTGAGGGGCAGCAATTGCGCTCTAGCGAGCGGGCTGCAAGCTTCCGTGAACGATCGGCGGGCGCCCCGCCGGCGGAGATATGTCCTTTCCGGACCCGCTGCAAATAAATTCGTTAGCGGAAATCGTGGTTCCGCAGCAGGAGTTACACTGTGAGTTGAAGTAGCCGGCTCGTTCGCCCGCCGCGTCAGCTAGGACTTACTTCAGTTGAATCGGCTGAATCCACGCTCCATCTCCGGCGGCATCCCACACAGAGAACCGAATCCATTTCTTTCCCGTCGCATCGAAGGGTATTTTGAAGGTCTTCGTGCCAAACGCAGTCGTATCCTTCAGTTCGATGATCTTTCTGCCTACGGTTGTGCCGTTGCCCCACACTAACTCCGCGAAGTCGAGCGGAAAGGTATATTCGATGCTCGCATTGTAGGTTCGATTTGCGCCGGCGCCTGCGATGCTCCAATTTTGGAAGAGAATCTCGCCGGTGGTACCGAAGAAACTGCCTGTCCGCAGGGCGTCGATGATCGGAGCCCAGCTTTCGTTGTACAGCGGCGCGCGGTCCAGCTTGACGTAATTGACAGCCAGTTGGGAATACATTGTTGATTCCTCATTGGGCGCTCCCCAGTAGACGTCGCCTTCCGCAATCACATATTTCGGCGCGGGAGCCCAGTTGCTCATATCGTCCTCTGTGTCGAAGCAGCGATAGGGGCACAGCGTCTTCTCGGATAAATCCGTCGGCAGATTCTCCCACGATCCGCCGATGAACCGGTCGCTGAGAAAGAAGTCCTTGTCCTTGTAGTGATCGGGATATCCTTCCGAGCCTTTGGTTCTCGGGTGCGCCGCCCAGATGAGGCTGTTCGTCTGGTTAATAAACTTCAGGACGTCCGCAGCGGAGCTAAGGTGGTACACGGTGCCGTAGACCGGATTCACAGCTTTAAACGGCTGAGGGAAGGCGGAGTTCGGCGGCTCAACGTGCGTGAAGTAAATCGGCTTGGGACTCAGCATATACCAATGACCCCCAAGAAATGCATTCGCCTCCTCCGCCGGTATCACAAGAAAATTGTTGTCCGACATGCGTTGAGCGCCCTCGAAGTAGACGCGCTGTTCCGCAAAGCGCTTCGGCCCCGGATCGCGCGGGTCCGAGTCGTCATGAAAGTCGCCCAGGTAGATGATGTTGACTCCCAGGGCGCGGAAGGCCGGCACCCAATCCGGCATGAGGTCCAAGTTGTGGGCATCGCGGAGCATCTCGTTGAAGCGGAAATGGAAGTGGCCAACGAGAGTTTTGAACCCGGCCACCGGCTTGTAGACATCGCCGTGAGTGTAGGCCAGCGCGGCTTGCTGCGTGGCGCGGTCGCCCTCAGGACTCAGATAGTAGAACACCGCCATGTGCTGCAGCGTGCCGGGGGGCGAGTTGTAGAGAGCGAAGTTTTCGGTTTCCGACCAAGATTCTTGACTCTGCTTCAACCACTCGCTGTGCGAGTCGCCCCAGACAGGATGTCCCACCTCATGCTCAGGCTGCATTACGCCCAAGGAGAACGAGGTGCTGTTGTCTTTCCGATAGTACACATACCCGAGATTCACGTCGTCCTCACGGGCGAAGAAGAACTTGTGCGGAGGGGGAAAAACCCCTAACGATCCGATTCCTGCGTCGAGGATTTCAAGACGATTGCGGGCGCGTAACTCCACGGGATGTGTGTTGACTGCTCCGTCGAAACGGTACTCCTGCCATTCTTGGGCAAGGTCTCGCCAGACGAGCCTTGAGTGGCTCGCGATGGCGAAACCCTTCAATCCGGCTTCGTACTTAAATGCCACATCAGGTTCTTGCGTTTTCGCGATCGCCTCCTGCCGGAGGAGATTGGAACCTTTGAAAGCGGTGAATTGAAGATCTCCCGAGAAGATGCCTAGGGTCAGGCCGTCGAAAGTAATGCTTACTCGCGCTCCCGTCGATGTTACCGTACAGCGGTCCGAATGATAGCTGACGGTCGCGCGCGTGATTTCTGAAGGCGAACGCGGCAGGTTGGTGCTGTTATGTTGGCCCGGGGCGACCAGAGGTGCATCCCAGAAGGAGTCCCATTTCTCGAAGTTTTCGACGGCCGGGGTATCCCTTCCCTGTGCCTTGAGCATCCTGCGGATAAGAGTGGCGATGCGCCGCCTTCCCGTGGTTACCTGAAAATCAGGAGTAAGATCTCGGCCCAGCACCTCCCATTGGCCGTTCGCCTCCTGGGCTGCGAGTTGCTGGATGACGGGCCGACCGTCACGCACGGTAAATTCTGCATTTAGCTGCTGATTGGATTCACCTTGCCATTTCAGAGACAGAGAGTTGCCCGATTGCTCAACTCTTATTCCCTCCACCGGTTTGTAGCCCCGGAGATTGCAACTCGGCGTTTGCGCTGCCGCGATGCCACTAGAAAACACAAGGCTCAATATCAGCACCCGAAGCCGCATCTGAATCCCTCCCCTGTTGAATGTCCGGTTTCTGCTCTGGTCACGGACATCAGCATACTACTACCGTGTGGGCCGAATCTCAGCATGCATCCCGATCGCGCGGTGACGTTTAGTCGAGCGCATCCCCAAGTTCTTAGAGAAGCTTCTTGACGGTGCCATGCAGTCCGAACTTTTTAGTTGACACACGAGCCTGCGCCCGACATAAAAGTGCTCGTGCGCGCCACCCACTCCTTGACCTAACCATAATAAATAGGTGAGGCTCAGGTGTCGGGCCAGTGTGCGTTCTGCGAGGACACTGATCTGACAGTCTAGCCATCAAACGAGGGAATCTATATGAAATCGGTGGAGATGCCGCGGGATCGGAGGGTGTCCCCGACTCCGTTGGAGGTGAGCGGTGGTTCGGTTCATCTTGCGCCACCTTTCCCTGAGACGGATGAGTGTGTCTTCCCAAGGCGGCTTCCAGCCTCCACAGATCCCGGTAACCCATAGATTTTGCGAAAATTCTTCTCGGTCACGACGAGTGCCGCGGCGGCCCAGAGCAGCACCATCTTCCCATCGCGCCGGCGGCAGACCAGCCGCGAGCGCAACCGCACGCCGCTGTGCGGGCTTTCGATGATGTTGGTCGAAACCAAACAGCGAGTAGCGAGTCCGCCGGCGAACTGGCATTTTGCCGCGTAACGGCACTCGCGCTTCTGCGGCACCTGACGAATACACGAATTCTCGGTGATGCGGCCTTGGACGGCGCGGCGGCTTGGGACGCGCTTCGGGTTTGGCTGGCGCTGCCGCAGGTCAGTTTGCTTGCCGAACCTGTCGGACTCGACGAGCTGCTCGCGCCATGGGCGGGGCGGCTCGACCTGCGCGGCGGCAAATGGACCGAAGCATATCTGGCATCGTTCGCGGCGGCGGCCGGGTGCCGGCTGGTAGCGTTTGACAGCGATTTCAATTCGTATCCGGGGGTTGAGTTTTTACACCTGCGGGCGTAAATAAGAAGTTCACTTTCCGGGCGGGTGGACGCGAGGACTCTCATGCCGGTTCGCTCATTGCAAGTTGTCATCGAAAAGGAATCTGAGGACGAGGGCTATTTCGCCTACAGCCCCGCCCTCCGTGGGTGTTTTTCGAACGGCAAGTCAATCGAGGAAGTGCGCCGGAATTCTCGTGATTGCACGGCAGAATTCGGTTCCTGGTCGGGGGACCTGGAGCGGATGGCGGAATGGCTGAAGGCCCGCGGCATCAAAACCGTCGTGATCCAATAGACCGGGTGTGTAATGACAGCTCGAAGGGCTTTTTGCCGCAACTCGCCGTGCACGCGGGCGACGACACCAGCTTGCTTTTAACCCAGCCGGGCGCTATACTGCATGGTGCGGTGCAAAAGTGGGCGAAAGCCCACTTTTTTGTTGGGGTTGAAGGTACTCCGATCAGGGATGTCGGAAGGGGCATTGGGAGCACGTTCGTGGCCATTAACCTCGAACAGATACGGGAAATGGCCGAGCGCGTGGCGGCTTCGGAGGGTTTGAAGCTGATTGACGTGGAACTGAAGGGCGGGCGTACGAATCAGCTTTTGCGAATCTACATTGACAAACCTCAAGGCGTGTCGCACGCTGACTGCCAACTCGTCAGCGAGCAGATGAGCGCGCTCCTCGATGTCGAGGATCCTTTTCCCGGGCGTTTCACGCTGGAAGTTTCCTCGCCGGGTTTGGAGCGCGAGTTAATCAGCGCCAGCGATTACAAATACTTTGTTGGCCGGAAGGCGAGGCTCGTTCTTAGAGAACCGCTGGAAAACGGAAATAGGGTCCTTGAAGGGCGTCTGGCGGGATTGGAATCCGGCCGCGTTCGTTTGGATACGGGCGACGATCAAGTTCGCGAATTGGACCTTGCCCGCATCGCGAAAGCGAAGCTTGTGTTGGATCAAAGCAAATGACGAACGCTGAATTATGAATGACGGCCAATGAAGCGGGTGCTCGCAACCGGCTCCGCTGCGCGCGCTGCTGGCGGCGGCGGCAAATAGCACTTCGCGGACCGTCATTCACGATGCACGATTCACCATTCACAAATCGTTATTCGTGATTGGTTTGAGGGTATGTCCGTGACGATGAGTTTGCTCTATCAGACGATCGACCAATTAAGCCGGGAAAAAGGCATCGATCCGCAGGTGATCATCTCGGCGGTTGAAGACGCGATTCTCGTCGCCACGCGTAAGTATTACAAGTCTGCGGAGAATCTGGAATCGCACTTCAACAAAGAAACCGGCGCCATTGAGGTATGCGCGATCAAAAAAGTGGTGGAACACGTGGAGGATTACGACCACGAGCTTTCGCTCGAGGACGCGCGCCGCTACGACGATGGCGCGAATCTGGAAGGGCAGGTGCGGATTCCCAAGGCGACTGACGTCCTTGGCCGGATTGCGGCGCAGACGGCAAAGCAGGTGATCTTCCAGAAGGTGCGCGAAGCCGAGCGCGACACTGTTTTTGCGGAGTACAACCAGCGCGTGGGCGAGTTGGTGAATTGCACCGTGAAGCAGCTTGAAGGGCCGGACGTGATCGTCGATCTCGGCCGCACAGAGGGCCGCATGCCGCGCCGCGAGCAGTCGCGGCTCGAAAACTACCAGGTGGGAGACCGGCTGCGCGTTGTGATCAGGGCCGTCGACCGCGCCGCGCGCGGGCCCCAGGTGATCATCTCCCGCGCCGACCCCACGCTGGTGCAGCGGCTCTTCGAGATGGAAGTTCCCGAGATTTATGACGGGACGGTCGTGATCAAAGCCATGGCGCGTGAAGCGGGCGAGCGCACCAAGGTGGCCGTTTACTCGAGAGATCCCGACGTCGATTGCGTGGGCGCGTGCGTGGGGATGAAAGGCATGCGCGTGCAATCGATTATTCGCGAGCTGCGCGGCGAAAAAATCGACATCATCGAATACAACGACGATCCGGTCACCTTCGCCGCAAACGCGCTGAGCCCCGCGAAGATCAACCACGTTTCGATTGTCGAAGCGGACGAGAAGAACCTGGAAGTGATCGTCGACGATTCGCAGCTCTCGCTCGCGATCGGCAAGAAGGGTCAGAACGTCCGCCTGGCGGCGAAGCTTCTCGGCTGGCACATTGATATCAAGAGCGAAGAGGAGAAGCGCCAGGAGATCGAAACGCAGATGGCGGCGATGGCCCGCCGAGGCGCGGGCGTGGAGCAGTTGACGGGCTTGGGAGAGAAAACCCTGCAGAAGCTGAAGGACCACGGCATTGGAACGGTCGAGCAGCTTGCCCAGATGACGCCGGACGATCTGACCCAAATCCCGGGCATCGGCGAGAAGACGGTGGAGAAGATCCGGCTCGTCGTTACGGAATACTTCGAGGAGGGAGAACGGCAAGCTGCGGAATCCGAAGCGGCGGAAGCGGAGGCGGTCGTCGAGCCCCCCGCCGCGACGGAAGAAGCATCTCAGCCAGAGGCCGAACATACGGCGGAGGCCGATACGGGAAGCGAAGCGTCCGCGGAAAGCGCGGCGGCCGCAGAAAGCCCGGCGGCGGCAGAAAGCCCGGCGGCCGCAGATACGGAGAACAGCGAGTTGCACGAACCGGCCGAAGCACCGGGCGCCGCACCGGCCGGGGATGGCGAGGGAGTTCAGGCCGACGAAGAGCGGTAAGCGGCCCAGCGCGGCAACCGCTGGAATACCTCTGAGCCACGCAACAAGCGTCGTCAGCGTTTGTATCTCTTGAATAAAAGGAAGGTACGTGAGCGGAAAGATCCGCATTAACGATCTCGCACGCGAGCTCGAAGTCAAAAGCAAGTCAGTGCTGGACTACCTGCATGACATCGGCCACGCGGATAAAAAATCGCACTCGAGCGCCATCGACGATGATGTCGCACTGCGGGTGCGGGAGCACTTCCGCCACGCCGAAGAGCAGCCCGGCGCCGAGGCGGAGCCGCGCCCGCGTCCCTCAAGCCCAGACTCGGCGCCTGCGCCCACCGTCGCGCCCAAGCCGGCCGCAGCTCCCGCGCACCCGCGCGAGCCGGCGATTGTCGGACGGACCATCGATCAGATTAAAGCCGATGCTCGTCGCGCTGTTGCGCCGCAGGTCAAGCCGATTGCGCCGTCGGGACCGCCCGCTGCCGCGCCGCTTGAGCGGACCGGACCTGGCGCACCGTCTATTACGGGCGCCCCGCCCGGAATCGGAATGCGTCCCGCCGCTGCGCCTCTGGCCGCAAGCGGACCCGCCTTAGTACCGCGCTCGCCTGCGGTTGGCCGACTTGGGCCGGCCGAGGGCTTGCGGCCGGGCGCTGTGCCGGTGGCCACGAGGACAGCAGAAACCGCCGCGCCGGCCAGACCCTCTGTTCCGCCCATCGCGGCGAAGTCGGCGCGCTCCGGGATTGCAAAGAAATTACCCGGCTCGAATCAGCCCATCTATCCGGGCGTGATCAAGCCCAAGCCGGTTCCAGGTCGGCCGCTGGCGCCGCGCCGCCCGGGCGAGCATCGCCCGATGCACCCGACCTCGACCCGTCCGGCTGCGGCCCCCGGCGCGCGCCCCGCAGGATCCGCACCGGGCACGCGCGGGCCGGGTTACCGCTTTCCTGCCGGGCGGTCGATGCCGGGGAGAGCGTTTCCCCAGCAGGCGCCGAAGCCTCTCGTTCCCGAAGAAGTGCCGATCACGCGGAAAATCGTGATCACCGAGGGCGTCAGCATCAAGGAGCTGTCGGAGAAGCTTGAAGTCCGCGCCAAGGATGTGATTAAGCGGCTCCTTGAGAAGGGAATCTTCTCGACCATTAACCAGACGCTCGACAGCCAGACGGCGCAGGAAGTCGCCCGCGGCTTTGGGGCGGAGACTTCCGTGATCACCTTCGAGGAGGAAGTCACCCAGGAAGTGGAGGAGACAGACAAACCCGAGGACTTGAGGCCCCGCCCGCCTGTCATAACCGTCATGGGCCACGTGGATCACGGCAAGACATCGCTGCTCGACGCAATCCGTGAGACAACCGTCGCGGCGCGCGAAGCGGGAGGGATTACGCAGCACATCGGCGCTTATCACGTTGATGTCAGCGGGCGCAAGGTGGTATTCCTCGACACCCCCGGCCATGAGGCTTTCACGCTGATGCGCGCGCGCGGCGCCCGCGTGACGGATATCGTGATCTTGGTGGTTGCGGCCGATGACGGGGTCATGCCGCAAACGGTGGAGGCCATCAACCACGCCCGCGCCGCCAAGGTGCCCATTCTGGTGGCCATCAATAAAATCGACAAACCCGAAGCAAATCCCGAGCGTGTGAAAAGGCAGTTGGCCGATCTCGATTTGATGCCCGAAGAATGGGGCGGCCAAACGGTGACGGTTGAAGTCTCGGCCAAGCAGAAGAAGAACCTCGAGCTGCTGCTCGAGATGATTCTGCTCATGGCCGACCTCCAATCGCTCAGGGCCAGCCCCAACCGGCCGGCTGCGGGGACGGTGCTCGAAGCCAAGCTCGACCGCGGCCGCGGTCCGGTGGCCACCGTGCTGATTCAAAACGGCACGCTTCACGCCGGCGATACCTTCATCGTGGGAGCGATCTACGGCAAGGTTCGCGCGATGCTCAACGACGTCGGGCAGCCCGCCCTCGAGGCTCCGCCCGCGACGCCGGTGGAAGTGCTCGGACTCGAGGACGTGCCGCAAGCAGGCGATAAGCTTCACGTGATCGAGGATACCTCGAAGGCACGCCAGATCGCTCTGCACCGGCAGGCGAAGGCGCGCGAAGCCGCGCTGGCCAAGTCGGCGCGCCTGACGCTCGATCAACTGCACCAGCAACTCGCGGCCGGCGATGTCAAAGAGCTGCCCTTGATTCTGAAGGCGGACGTTCAGGGATCGGTGGAAGTCCTTGCCGATACCCTGTCGAAACTGAGCGATGATAAGGTGAAGGTGAAGGTGATTCACGCCGGGGTGGGCGCGATCACGGAAACCGATGTGCTGCTCGCCACCGCGTCGAATGCCGTCATTGTGGGATTTAATGTGCGTCCCGAACGCAAGGCCTCAGAGCTCGCGGCGCTCGAGCGCGTCGACGTTCGCCTGTACACGATCATCTACGAGCTGGTGGATGAAATTCGCAAAGCCAAAACGGGCTTGCTCGCGATACGGTACAAAGAAACGTCGCTCGGCCGCATCGAGGTTCGCGATACGTTCCGCATCTCCAAAGTCGGCACGGTGGCGGGCGGCTACGTGCAGGATGGCAAGCTCACGCGCGACTCCAAAATCCGGCTGCTCCGCGACAATGTCGTGGTGCACGAAGGACGCATCCGTTCGCTGCGCCGCTTCAAGGACGATGTCCCCGAGGTGCGCTCGGGGATGGAATGCGGCGTCGCGCTCGAGAATTACAACGATGTGAAGACTGGGGACGTCATCGAAGCTTACGTCAGCGAGCGAGTTGTCGAAGAAGCGATCGCTTGATAAACCAGAAGTCAAAAACTAGAAACCAGAAGGACAGAAACAGATGCCAGACAAGCCGAAAGGCACCAGGTTCGCCCGCCGACGCTGTATAAACCAAACCTTCATCCTCACGGTTCTGGCTTCTGGTTTGTCACACAAGTCAGAAGAGACCAGCGCCGCGCGCCGCTGCATAAACCAGATCTCCCGTGTCACGATTCTGGTTTCTCGTTTCTGATTTCTGGTTTGTCACGCCCATGCCCGTCGGTTTGCTGACCCTGGAAATCCAATTTCCCTACGCGCATTCCCTCAAGGAAAAGCGCGCGGTCCTGCAGAAACTCCGGGGGCGCCTTCGGTCGCGGTTCAATGTGGCGGTTGCGGAACTGGATCGCCAGGACGCCTGGCAGCATGCCACGCTTGCCATCGTCACCGTATCGGCCAGCCAGCCGCTGCTCGATTCATCCCTGCGCCAGGTGCTTGAAGAATCGGAACGGATCATCGGACAGGACGTGTCCAACTACACGCTCGAGTTCTACTGAGAGCGCGGCGGCCCGCTCGGGCCCACTCGGAACTGATCGCTTTTTCTATGCAGGGCTCATCCCATCGCATCGAACGCTTGGCGGAGCAAATCCACGGCAAGCTCGCCGTGCTGATTACCGAGAATCTCCGAGACCCGCGCATCGTGTTTCCTACGGTGACTCGCGTCGAGCTGAGCGCGGACTTGCAGCACGCGCGAGTCTACGTGGGCGTGCTCGGCGCCGAATCCGAGCAGCGCTCCACGATGGAAGGGTTGAACTCCGCCGCGGGCTACCTGCGGAGCGAGATCAGCCGAGGTCTGCGCCTGCGCCGCGCCCCCGAAATCGTTTTTGTCCTCGACCGCGGGCCGGAAGAAAGCCTGAAGATCGAAAAGCTGATCGAGGAGCTGCATAAGAATGGCTGATGGAGATTCGGCCAGTGCAGCGTATCGGAGATCCATCATCTCAGCCGGCGGAGCGGGCGAAAGAGATTAGCCCACGGCGTAAGCCGTGGGCGCGCGGAGTCTTCTTCTCCCTTGCCACCCACCTTTCGCCCGGCGCATACGCCGGGCGAAAGGTGGGTGGCAAAAGGTATGAGGCGCCATCCCCACCCCGGGCTGACGCGCCGGGGCTACCATCTTGCGCCCCTGACGGGGCTTAGCAACGGCGCTTCGCATCGAGACGAATTCTGTAGCGAACTTTTAACTCAGGACACACCGAACTTTTCATTGCAGACAAGGAGCTAACTCGCAAGGTGCTTCGCGTGCCGATGGAATCCGAAATCTCCGGAGTGCTCATCGTGGACAAGCCCGCGGGCCTCACCTCGCACGACGTCGTGGCTTGCGTCCGCCGCTTGCTGAACATCCGGCGCATCGGCCACTTCGGCACGCTCGATCCATTCGCCACCGGCGTCCTGCCGCTCTCCATCGGCAAGGCAACGCGTTTCGCTCAGTTCTACTTGAAATCGCGCAAGGCTTACGAGGGAACGATCCGGTTCGGCTTCGCCACCGACACTTATGACGCAACGGGTCGGCCCGCCGCCGAGCCCGTCGCCGCGCGTCCAGCGCGCGAGCAGCTCGAGACAGCGTTTCAGGAATTCACCGGAAGGATTCAGCAGACGCCGCCGCCATTCTCCGCCAAGCGGGTTCACGGCGTGCGCGCCTATGAGCTGGCGCGCAAGAGACAGGAAGTGGAACTCGCTCCTGTTGAAGTCGAAGTCTACGCCTTCGAGCTGCTGGTGTACGAAACGGGCGGCGATGAGGCGCGCTTCGCTGTCGAGTGCAGCGGCGGAACGTACGTGCGCAGCCTCGCTCATGACACGGGCCGTCGGCTCGGTTGCCCGGCGCATCTGGCGAATCTGCGCCGCACCGCGGTGGCGGAATTTCGCGAGTCCGCCGCGGTAACGCTCGATAAACTCGCAGAACTCGCCGCCGGCGGCCAAGCGCTTACGGCAGTCATTCCGCTTGAGGCGCTGCTCCCCGACTGCCCGGCGCTCGTGCTCAAAGGACGCGAGGAGAGGAATGTTTGCCACGGGCTGCCGTTTGAGCTGGCGCAGTCGCTCCGCCCCGATCGCGGACTGCGCTCCGGGCGCGTCACGCCGGCCGCCATTCTCAAAGTGATGAACGCTGAGCGGCGCTTGATCGCCGTCGCGCGCCACGTTTCGGGAGCGGTTTACCATCCGGATTTGGTCGTGGGATAGGAAGAGGGAGGTGCGCCGTCCGAGTGAGCGGCACGGCACGCCTGGCGCGCTTCGAATGGCTGAAACACGATCGGGCGCGCCGGTTACTTTGGCTGGCCCGCGCTCGCGGATTCAGATTTCGCGATCTGCTGGGCCACCTGAGAACTCGTGCCCACCGGCTCGACCATCACAATGTGCCGCGCGTCGAGGAAAGTCTCCGTGGGCGCGTGCAGTTCTTTGCCCCGCTTGACGAGCACGGTCTTCACCGCCTTCGTCTGAGGATCTTCGGTCCTGACGATGTAGTAGACATCCGTCATCTCGGGGAACGACGTCCCCAGGCGCGAAAGCTTTCCGTAATAGACTTGTCCGTTGTCGAGCAAAACGGCCTGGTACGGAGTGGTAAATTTAGGCAGAGTTCCGCTGGCGCTCCTTCCCCTTCCCAGCGCAATGGCAAGGATTATCACAGCGACGGCAAGGCAAATCGTCGCAACGGAAAGCGTCTTGTTCAACACGGCACCTCGACTGTGTGATGGGTTGAGGTCCGCCGGGAAAGAGAACGCGGTCTTTACTAAGTCGTCAATCCTCCCGCGGGCCAAAACAGCGTACCATACCTGCCAATCCCGCGCCAACGACAAAACGGCGGCGTGCGGTAGGCGGGTGACATTTCCGAGCCAATTAGCAAGTGCGTGTGCGCCGGCTTCCGCTGAACCGCGCTGATCCTTGCGTGAGAAGAGGGTGGCGAAAAAAAGCGGCGGCCGGGAGGCCGCCGCTGAAGGGGTTGTGCTCGATTACGCCTGCGCACGCAGCGTTCGGCGGGCGAGCCAGCCAAAGCCGATCAAACCCGTGCCGAACAAAAGCAACGAGGCCGGTTCAGGCGTCGGCGAGGTCGTGCTGACGTTTGCGGTCAAGGTGACGGTGTTCGGTCCGTAGGCGATGCTCCAGAAGTCCGCGTTTCCCGGACCAAAATCAAGGCCATTGATCGTTGGGAACGTGCCGCTCAGCCCGCCGGTCGCATCGAGGATCACAAATTGCTCATCATCCCCCGGCAGAAAGTTGTTCAGGTTGATGTCGAGCGTGCCCGCAAGACTTGCTGTCCCGCCGATGTCCAGCACGCCGTACTCGCCCGCCGCGCCGCCGAAGATTTGCTCCATTAACGTACCGCCCGAGCCTTGCGTGAAGGACCCGGGTACCCCGAATTGTACGGGAGGCGTCGTTATCGTAAGAACGCCTCCATGCCCCGCGCCTCCCGGCTCGACAACGCCGCCGGAATTTGAGAAATTACCTATGAGTTTGCCCGTGCCCGTCAGAGAGCCCCCGGCAATTTCCACATTGCCCGTCCACAGGGTGCCGTCTATATCGGTCGTGCCGGCCGACTGAACGTATGACACCGCTGGCTGGAGTGTGGCGCCGCTAGCAACAGTTACCGCGCCCGCAGTGCTAATGCTGCCGTTCAGTATGAGGTTTGTTGCAACCGACGCCACTGACAAGCTGCCGGTATCGGCGATCGTAAGGGTGGGTGCCGAGCCGGTCGGCGCCACAAACGTGGTGAGCCCGTTATCAGTCTTGAGCGATCCTCCGAGGGACGTGAGATCCGCCAAGCCGTTGGTGGAACCGGCGCCGAAGTGTCCCTCTACGGCAAGCCCAGAGCCCGCCGGAATGTCGGTGATGCCGCCGGGTTCTGCCGTCAGGTTCAGAGTGCCTAGCGGGGCGATATCGAGTGTCCCAGCTTTGAGCGTCAGCGTTGCCACGCTTTCAGCGCCTGAAACCGTCAGCGTATTGCCTGGAGAATTGGTCACTGCCTCGTAGACCGTTGCCGGCGGAGTTGCCGGCGGAGTGCCGTTGTTCGGAACGCAATTCGCCGCCCCCGGCTCGCAGCTCCACTCACCGGCGTTCGCCCAGTTGCCGGAACTAGCCTTCCAAGTCGCGGTCACCGTGGTCGTTGCGCTCATGGCTGTCAGCACGAGACTTCCATCGTTATAGCCGAGAGTCCAGTACTCGGTCCCGCCGTTGAACGTGTTGTTCGCAATGGGGCCAAACGTACCCGAGGGCATTCCCGAAAAAGTCGCTATCGTGAATTGCGTGCCGGGAGATGTGTACGCAGGAGTATTCAAAGAAACAGCCAGACTGCTGTCCGGGCCGAGCGTCAAACTCCCGCCGATATTCAACGCTCCCGCACCGGAATAATCGATCGTCGTTTGTAGTGTTCCGTCGAGAGTGAGCGAACCCGAGATGTTAAGCGTTCCGGAAACCTTCGAAGCGCCAGTTCCGATCTCCGCGGAGCTCCCAACCGTCACGTTGCCAGTGATGTTGCCCGTGCCGAAAAGAGCTCCGCCGTTGATCACTACGTTCGCCCCTTTGAGCGTACCGTTCACCCTCGTTGTGTTCCCCGATTGCGTGAAGGAGCCGTCGCCGACGTTAATGACGCCATTTAGGATGATGTCTGTACCAGTGGTGGAGTCCCCGCCCCCCGCTTGCGTGATGTTACCGTTCACATTAAGCGTGCTCACCTTTCCGCTGTAGTTATCTCCTACGAACAACACCCCGCCATTGATTGCGAGCGACCCAGAGGTCGTCAGCGTCGCTCCGCGGGCTAACACCAGCTGGCTGTTGGTGTCAATTGTTGCCAGGTTTTTCAGCGCGCTATTCCCGCTCGCGCCCGCCGACTCGACAAACACATTCGTGCCTTCCAGGTCGACATACCCGTTATGCACGCCACCATCCCCGAGCTGCGTGATTTCTCCTCCCCCGGCGTAGTTCAGCACCGCGTCGCCTTCCGCAGAGAGTCCTGGGCCTTGCACGTCGATACTTCCTGTCAAAACGCTCGGCGCCGAACCGGCCACCGTGACCGTCGAGTTTCCTCCGCTCACACCTCCGTAGACGACCAACTCGCCGCCGGTGTCATTGAGCGTGCCGTTCACCGTCATGGTAGAGTTCGAGCCGACCTGAATCATCCCAGCATTCGTCAGATTCCCGCCCACATGAAGTGAGGTCCCATTCGGATCGCCGCTGGAGCCGACGCCGATGTATCCGTTGTTCGTAAGCGCCCCGCTCGTGGTCACGCTCGCCCCATCCGACAGCCCAAGGACACTGAGGGGGTTCGCAATTTCTCTCAAACCATTCAGTGCGCTATTGCCGCTCTGGCCCCCCGATTGTACGAATGCGTTCGCGCCCACAATACTTAAGTAGCCGGCCTTATTAAAGTTGACGAGATTCCCTTCGCCGATGGACGTGATCTGACCGCTTCCATAACTCAGCAGAGCCCCGCCCGTATTGCCCCAGAGACTGTATGTGCCTACAAGGGTGGCGGGGGCTGCGCCGCCCACGTTCAGGAGAGACAGCGAGCTTGAACTCTTGCCCCCAATCATTTGTAGTCCATCATTACCAGGTCCAAGCGCAGGGTTAGGTGTGAACGTTCCCGACACGTTTACCGTGCTCGGCTTGCTGTTGCTGGACCGTATGTCACCAGATCCAATATCTATGATCCCGGTGCTTGTAAGATTTCCTCCCACGCTCAGTGTGCTCCCGCCCGGCCCTTCAGATGTGTCCACATAAATGATTTCCGTTGTAAGATCGCCGACCGTGTTTAACACTTCACCACTGTTAATTTGGAGAAAACCTTGGCCGCTGATGCCGCTGACGGTGACGCTCGAGAGACTTGATTTGTTGTCGAGAATGACCATGGAAGTGTCGATCACGTTGTATGTTGTGCCGGACGGCGTGCCGTTATTCGGCACGCATGGCGAAAGCGCCGGAGTGCAGGTCCAAGTGCTCGATCCTGTCCAATTAGCGCCACCGAGCATCGGCCCTGTCATCGTCGCCGTGACCTGCGCTACCGCGGGCGCGGTGAACAAGAGAGACAAAAGCGAAACGGCCGCAAGCCGCAGCAGCAGGGTGCAGCCGCCGTCAGTGCTTTTGCGATCGCGGGACCATGATGAGTGCCGAATGAAGATTGGCGCGACAGCCACCAGCCGGTTCCCCCGCGCGCGCTTTGGGGCGCGCGCTCTTTGCGAAGAAGCGTCCGAGTCCATGTTTTCCTCCGGAAGCAGAGATAATAGCGAGGAACCTTTGATGATCGCGAGCCGCTCGGCAGTAGTATTAGGTTGCGCCAAAGCAGCCGGTGGCGAGGTGAAGCGCCGCAGCGTCCGCGGTCTGCCTCCACGATTACCACCATGCGAACTCTACTTTCTGGACGGTGGCATTTCAATAGGGCAGTTACCGCAGTTACGGGTTGATTGCGGCTAGCAGCCTCAGTTGACCGTATCGACAGCCCAGCGGTGCGCGGCGTGGGTTCCGGTCGAGGCCAAGCTTCCTGGCGCGTAGAGCAGCGGTACACGCCGGAGCCGCGCGCTATCCTCGGTCGCCGGCCAAGGGCGAAGCACGAGTCGCGCGCAGCAATCGCTGTCGCGCCGCTCAATCGCCTCCAGTCTGCCCGTGCCGAAACGCGGCTGTCGTGCATCTATCGAATGGGCGCTCAGTTGAGGGTCTGCGGGCCGAGCGCCATTCCGGGAATCGCCGACCTCAGGAAGCGGGATATGCTCCGGCTGCGAGGCTCTGTCTCAGCTATCTCATTTGTCTCCCAATTCTCATCAGTTGACGCTAGAATGGGCGACGGGAGAGCGCGCAACGCAGGACGGCGCCACGCCTGCGAAATCCGCTTACAGCGTCGGCAGGCAGTCTGGCACTCTGGCCCGACCCGCGGCGCCCGGCCCGCCGGCACAACCGGAGCGACGGCAAAAACTTACGGAACGAAGCCTAGCAAGCCTTTAGAATCAATGGAGTGTGGCATAATGCCACATCGTCTCCTCGCTATCCTAACCGCGTTCTAACCGCCGACGCGTGTACAGCGCGCTGGACGGCGGCTTATCAGCGGAGAGCCAAAAGCCGCAGCCTCTGAACGGCGAACGCTCCGCTACAAACTCCATTGACGGAGTGACGGCCATTATGAGTGACACGGTGAGTCGAGCACGGACGATCGCAGTTGTTGCGCTCCTTCTGCCGCTGCTCAATGCGGTGCTCATCCAGGCCCAAGTCCAGGCCGCGCCCGGAACGCTCGGCTCCGAGGTCGCCTCCGCCGCGTCGATGAGCGCCAATTCGCAACAGAACCCGCTTACGGGGAGCGTGCCGCCGGGGAAAGCAACCGCAGGAACGATTCCCCTTTCCGCCCGCGACGCGATTGAGCGCGCGTTGAAGTACAATTTGGGCATTCTCCTCAGCGAGCAGTTGACCGCCCAGGCGCGGGGCGAGCGATGGGAAACGCTGAGCAAGCTCCTGCCGAATCTGAACGGCAGCGTCACCGAAACCCGGCAGCAGATCAACCTCGAAGCACTCGGCTTCCCGGCGAACGCGTTCCCCGGATTTCCCGTGATCGTAGGGCCGTTCAACACCTTCGACGCGCGCGCGAGCGTGAAAGCTCCCGTGCTCGATTTGAACGCGTTACGCAATCACCGCGCCGCGCGCGAGCAGGTCGAGGCGGCGGAGTACACCGCAAGAGACGCCCGGAACATGGTGGTGCTGGTGGCGGGCAATGCCTATTTGCTGGCGAGCGCGGGCAAGACCCGCGTCGTCACCGCGCAGGCTGAAGTCAACACGGCCCAGGCGCTCTATCAGCAAGCGGTCGACCGCCTTCACGCCGGGCTGACGCCGCAAATCGACTCGCTGCGCTCTCAGGTGGAGCTTCAATCGCGGCAGGAGCAGTTAATCTCGGCCCAGAACGACTTCGCCACGGAGAAGCTCGATCTGGCGCGGGTTATCGGGCTGCCGGAGGCGCAGGAATTTACGCTGACCACGCCGACAACGTATTCACCCACCGCGGGAGTGACGCTCGAAAAAAGCCTGAGCGATGCGTACGCGAACCGCCCGGATTACAAGGCTGCGCTGGCGTCCCTGCGCGCGGCCGAAGAGCATCGGCGCGCCGTGCTCGCGGAGCGCTATCCTTCGATCGACTTCAACGGAAATTTCGGCGATATCGGCCTCACTCCTTCGAACTCTCATGAGACGTTCGCGGTTATGGGAACGCTGAAGCTTCCCTTGTTCGAGGGCGGCCGGATTCACGGCGAGCTCATCCAGGCCGACGCGCAGGTGAACCAGCAGCAGGAGCAGCTTGCAAACCTCAAGGAGCAGATCGAATACGACGTGCGGACCGCTCTGATCAACCTGAACACCGCTGCCCAGCAGGTGGCCGTGGCGAAGAGCAGCGTCGATCTTGCCGGCCAAACGCTCGCCCAGGCGCGAGACCGGTTCTCGGCAGGCGTGGCGGACAACATCGAAGTCGTCGAAGCGCAGGACGCGGTGGCGAGCGCGAACGAGGCTTACATCACGAGCCTCTACGAAGACAACCTGGCGAAGGTGGCGTTAGCGCGGGCTTCGGGCGTGGCTGAAACCGCTGTCCTCACGTACCTGGGAGGAAGGTAGGGTATGGCGCAAAGAACCGAACAGCCGAAGACGAGGGAAGCGGAGCCGCAGCGCGCGACGGGCGAAGCCTCGCCTCATGCGGCCGGATCGAGCCCGGACAACCCGCGGGCCGCTCCGCCCCGGCGCCGCCGCCGATGGCCCGTCGCGGTCGCGGCCGTGATCATCATAATCATCGCGGTGCTCGTCTGGCGCCATTACGCGGGCTGGGTCTCAACAGATGACGCCGAAATCGACGGCTATGTGTATGCCATCAGCTCGCGCATTCCGGGGCACGTCACAGCCGTCCCGGTTGAGAACACGCAGTACGTCGATAAAGGAACCGTGCTGGTTGAGCTCGACAAGACGGATTATCAAGTGGCGCTCGACCGCGCAAAGGCGCAGGTCGCGAATGCTGAGGCGGCTGCTCAGGCGGCGCGAGTCGGAGTGCCGATCAATTCCGTCAACACGATGACCGAGGTGCACTCCGCGCAGGCGGACGTGGCGAGCGCGCAAGCAGGGATCGAGGCCGCGCAGGGACAATATCAAGCTGCGCAGGCAAGACTCGCGGCGGAAGAAGCCAACAACGTCAAGGCGCAGGACGATCTGAAGCGCTACGCCCAGTTGGTCGCCAAGCAGGAAATCTCGCGGCAGCAATACGACGATGCCGTGGCGGAGTCCAAGGCGAGCGCCGCCACGGTTGCGGGCGCGCAGGCCACCGCCGCTGCAGCCGAGCAGCAGGTGGCGCAGGCCCGCAGCCGCGCAATTCAGGCGACGGCGGCGCTGAGCAACGCCAATACACGGCCCCAGCAGCTACGCGTGACACGCGCCCGCGCCGCGGCCGCGGCGGCGCAGGTGCAGGCGGCCGAGGCGGCGCTCCAGCAAGCCCAGCTGAACCTTCAGTACACCACGATCATCGCGCCGGTGAGCGGGATCATCGGTCACCGCGTGGTGGTGGCGGGCGAAAACGTTGCGGCGGGCCAGGCGCTGATGGCCGTCGTTCCTACCGAGAATATTTGGGTCACCGCCAACTTCAAGGAAACGCAGTTGCGCCAGATGCGCGTCGGCCAGGCGGCAACGATTCACGTGGACGCGTTCGGCCGCGATTACAGCGGCCGCGTCGACGGCATTGCGGGCGCGACCGGCGTTCAATTCAGTTTGCTGCCGCCGGAGAACGCCACGGGCAATTACGTGAAGGTGGTGCAGCGCGTCCCGGTGCGCATTCTGTTCAACAAAGGGCAGGACCCGCAGCACCTGCTGCGCGTCGGCATGTCCGTCGAGCCGAAGGTGAGGATCAAGTAATTGCGTCATCGAGTGATTGGATCATTGTTTCATTGCTCCAATGGCCCGATGGTTCAATGAATAAATTCGATGGTTCGCATCGTCGCGATCGAAAGAGAATACGGCAGCGGCGGCGCCGCGATCGCCGAGAAGCTGGCAACGAGCCTGGGCTGGATACTGTGGGATCAGGCGCTGACGGGCGAGATCGCGCGCGTGCTCCAGGTGGACGCCGAGGCGGTTCAGCACCGCGAGGAGCGCGTGGACACGCTCTTCTACCGGCTCGCCAAAGTTTTCATGCGCGGCAGCTTCGAGCGCGGCCTTCCGGTGACGGGTCTCGAGCGCTTCGACGCCGACCGGCTGGTGGAAATGATGCAGGAACTGATGGAACGCGCCGCGTCCGAAGGCCGCTGCGTGATCGTAGGACGGGGCGCGCCCTATTTCCTTCGCAACCGCAGCGACGTGTTGAGCGTGTTTATCTTTGCTCCGCTCGAAGAGAAAATCCGGCGCGTCACGGCGCTCGGGAAGAGCGACGCCGAAGCGATCGAGTTGATCACGAGCATCGATCGCGACCGGGCCACCTTCGTTAAGAAGTACTACGCCATGGATTGGCCCACGCGCCACCTCTACCACCTGATGCTGAACTCAAAAGTCGGCGACGAGGCGGTCGTAAAGATGATCCTGCACGAGATCACGCTGCTTGAACAACAACCGTGAACGCGACATGAATCCGTAGGGCTGGCGCAGACCCTGCTGTTCGGGTCTGCGAGTCCCCGAAGGGGACCATGGGGGGTAGGCTAAACCTTTCTGGATAGTGCCGCTTCGCGCGACCGCAAATGCGAAGGTTGTGCGCCGGCTAACTCGGCTGGCGTAGGCGCGCGGACGCGTAACGAAAGTTTAATTGGCCACCCAAGCACAAACCGTCGCGAAGTCCGAGTGGAAGCCGGACATCAATCCCTGGGTCATCGCCTGCACGGTGATGCTGGCGACCTTCATGGAGGTGCTCGATACGAGCATCGCCAACGTCGCGCTGCCGCACATCGCCGGAAGCCTCTCGGCGAGCGTCGACGAAAGCACTTGGGTGCTGACCTCCTACCTGGTCTCGAACGCTATCGTGCTGCCGCTCACCGGCTGGTTCTCAACCCTCTTCGGCCGCAAGCGCTTTTACATGGCCTGCGTCGCGATCTTCACCGTAAGTTCATTTCTGTGCGGCCTCGCGCCCTCGCTGCCGATTCTGGTCGTGCTGCGGGTCATTCAGGGCGCCGGCGGCGGGGGACTGCAACCCGTTTCGCAAGCCATCCTGGTGGAAAGCTTTGAGCAGAAGATGCAGGGGATGGCGATGGCCGTTTATGGCATGGGTGTTGTGGTGGCGCCCATCATCGGACCAACGCTCGGCGGCTGGATCACCGACAACTACTCGTGGCGGTGGATTTTCTTCATCAACATTCCCGTGGGGATCGTCTCGCTCCTGCTGACCTCGACGCTGATTCAAGACCCGCCGTACCTGGTTCGCAAGAGTCTGAAGCAGGGGCTCAAAATCGATTTCATCGGCCTCGGGCTGCTGAGCGTGGGACTTGGGTTCCTGCAGATCATGCTCGATAAGGGCGAGACAGACGACTGGTTTGGATCACACTTCATCGTGCTTGCGACCGTCCTTGCGGTGATCGGGCTGGTGGGCGTAGTGGTCTGGGAGCTTCGGCAGAAAGAGCCGATCATCGACCTGCGCCTTCTGCGGGACAAAAACTTTGCCGTCTCGACGTTCACCATGTTCGCGCTCGGCGTGGTGCTTTACGGAACCACCGTCCTGCTGCCGATTCTGGTGCAGACGCTGATGGGCTACACCGCCGAGCTGAGCGGACTCGTGCTCTCGCCCGGCGCGGTGATCACCATGTTCACGATGCCGTTGGTCGGATGGCTGCTTGGGAAGTGTGAGGCACGCTGGCTGGTGGTGTTCGGTCTCGGGATTCTGGCCGTCGGCATGACGGAACTGTCCCACATCAACCTTACGACGTCTTTCGTGACCCTCATCCTCATCTGGTGCATCTCGCGCGGCGGGCTGGGCTTTCTCTTCGTCCCGATCAACGTGATGGCATTCTATTTTATCCCGCGGGAGAAGACGAACAACGCCACGGGGCTGATCAACGTGGCGCGCAATATCGGCGGCAGCGTGGGCATCTCGATCGTCACCACGCTGCAGGCGCGCCGCGCGCAGTTGCACCAGAACATTCTGGTGGGCAACCTCACGCCCTACAGTTCCGCGTACCAGTCGATGCTGAGCGGGGCCTCGCACACGCTTCGGGCGGCAGGATCAAGCGCGACGCAGGCGCTCGATCAGGCGCGCGGGCTCGCCTACAGCGAATTGCTGCGACAATCCGCGATGCTCGCCTTTATTGACGTCTTCAAGCTGCTCGCCTACATCTGCGTCGCCATGATCCCGCTGATGTTCCTGATGAAGAGGATGCGTCCGCGCAAAGGACCCATGGCCGCGCACTAGCCGAAGATCTGTAGCGGCGATCTATGATCGCCGGTCTCTTGCAAAACTTGGCCAACGCTTCGCACGGTCGAAAATCACTGGGACCAGTCATTCCCGCGAAAGCGGGAATCCAGCGACGTGGACCCCCGTTTTCGCGGGGGTGACGATCACGTTGATTTTTATACGAATGGGTGGGCCGAGGCCCCAGAGGCACTCAGAACGGAGTGGGAGAAATTGTGGTAGGATTTCCGGCATGAAACGCCAATTGCTTTACCTCACCGCTCTTGCTCTTTCGCTGCCGCTCGGCCTGCGCGCTGCAGCGAAGCCGCTCCGCGTCTACTTCATCGATACGGAAGGCGGCGCGTCGGCGCTCTTCGTCTCTCCCTCGGGCCAGTCGATGCTGATCGACACCGGATGGCCGGATCATAGCGACCGCGATGCGAAGCGGATCGTCGCGGCCGCGCGGAACGCGGGCGTCCATGAGATCGATTACCTCGTGATTACACACTATCACGTCGATCACGTGGGCGGCGTGCCGCAGCTTGCGGCGCTGATGCGGATCCGCAACTTTGTCGATCACGGGCCAGTGGTGAGCACCGACCACGGCGCGCAGGGCCCGTATCAGGCGTACCTGCCGATTCGAGCCAAGGGGCGCCACATTGTGGCGAAACCGGGCATGGATATTCCCGTGCGGGGACTGCACGTCCTCGTTCTCACGGCGGCAGGCGCGCACATCGATCACTCCGCGCCCGGTGGCGGCGAGCGGAATCCCTACTGCCCGGCGCCCGACCAGGTCAATCAGGAGGTCGATCACTCCGAAAACGCGCAGTCCATCGGGCTGCTCATCAGTTACGGTAAATTCCGCGCTGTGGTTTTGGGCGATCTGACGTGGAGAAAAGAATATAACCTGGTTTGTCCGGTGAACCGCGTCGGCGAAGTAGAGGTCTACCAGACCACGCATCACGGCATGGCGATTTCGGGCGAGCGGTACATCGTCGACGCCCTCCACCCGATCGTGGTGATCGGCGACAACGGCGCAAACAAGGGCGGTTCTCCCGAAGCGCTCGGGGTGGTACAACAGTCGCCCGGATTAGAAGGGTTCTGGGACCTCCATTATTCCGAAGCCGCGAGCAAGCAGCTCAACGCCGAGCCTCAGTTCATTGCCAACCTGAGCGCACACTCGGATCACGGCTACGGGATCAAACTCGCGGCCTATCCCGATGGACGGATTACCGTAACCAACCAGCGGAACGGCTTGAGCAAGACGTACGAGCCGCGGAAGTAGTCGCGCGCCGCTACGGCGATTTACCTCTCGCGCCAAAAACGGGTTGACGTGCTGCACATCCGCCATGGCGCACATCGAAGGTTCATCGCTCCGGTGCGATGATAGGGTATATGGACGACGCAAAGACGAGCGGTACACCGGCTCATTCGGGCACGGAGGAAGCGGCGGCGCAGGCGAGCGCGTGGAAAGAGCACTCCGCCGCAGCCGCGCGGGCTTACGACGAAGCGCGCTATCGCGATGCGGCTCGGGAATACGAGGCGGCGCTGCGGAACGCGCAGTCATTCGGGTTCAACGACCCCCGCTTCGGCGCGGCGCTGAACGGCTTGGCCGGTGTGTATTGGGCCCAGGGCCGGTACGGCGAGGCCGAGCCCTTGTTCACTAGCGCGCTGGCGCTGCGGCAAGCCTCTTTCGGACCGGAAAGCCTCGAAGTCGCTCAAACGCTGAACGGGCTTGCGTCGCTTTATGCGGCCGAGCGCAAGTTCGATCAGGCCGAAAGCGCCTATCGCCGCTCGCTCGAAATTCAGGAGAGGACGCGTGGAGCCGAACACCTCTCCCTGTGCCCCAGCCTCAATAACCTGGCGCTGCTTTACAAATCTCAGAACCGCCTGAACGAAGCGCTCTCCCTATTTCAGCGCGCATTGCGCATTGGCCTGAGGGGACTCGGTCCCGCGCACCCGTTTGTCGCAACCAGTTTGAACAACCTGGGAGCGGTGTGCGTTACGCTGGGGAAGAGCACCGAGGCCGAGGCGCTTTTCCGCCAGTCGCTGGCGATCAAGGAAAAGGCGCTCGGACCGCAGCACGCCGAAGTCGCGACCGTCCTGAATAATCTCGCCGAAATTTATTGCGCCGAGGGGCGCCCTGCCGAAGCGCGGCCCCTTTATGAGCGCGCCCTCAGTATCGATGAGACGGTGCTGGGACTGGATCATCCCGAAGTCGCCGCCGATATGGTTCAACTCGCGACCGTCTGCGAAATGGTTGGTGACGTGGCGGAAGCGGAGCGCCTTTATCGGCGGGCGTTGGAAATTCGCGAGCGGTCGCTCGGGCCGGCGCACGCGCTGACCTCGAAAACCCTCCAGAGGCTCAATGCGCTTCGCGGCGAGGACAGCGCAATCCCAGCTGCCGAGCCTCCCCCGCCTGCATCCGAACACGCGGCTCCCGAAGCGGCCGAGCTTCGCGAGCCTGCGCCCGCAGCGGCGGATTTGGATCGCGCCATCGTTAGTCTAACGATCTCAATCGGCGAGGTGGAGATTCACGCGCCTCTTCCGGCCGAGACGGCGCCCGAGCCCGCGCACGACGAGGCGGAAGTCGAATTTGTGAGCGGTGTTCTCGCTCCGCCCGCGCCGAGCGCACCGGCATCGGAGGTCGTGGAGCCGGTACAAGGTGAAGTGGAAGCCTGGTCGGCAGGCGAGACAACTGTTCCACCCGCCGCGGCTCCGCTTCGAGTCACGTCTGATTTGAGAGCAGGAGAAGTTGGCGCCAGACGCAAGCCGCGCGTGCTGGTGATGACGGCGGCGGAGCCGGGATTGGATCGGCCGGGAGCCGCTCAAGGATTGTGCGAGCTTGCCGATCGGGCGGCCAGCGACGGCCGGTGGGCGGACGCGGAGGACCTTTACCGGCGGGAATTGGAGATCGAAGAATTTGTGCGCGGCGCGGCCGACCCTTCCGTTGCCGCCACTCTCAATAACCTGGGGCTTGCCCGCATGTCTCGAGGAAACCCCGGCGATGCCGCGGCATTCCTCCAAACATCGCTTTCGCTCTTCCTCGAGTCACGGGGGACCCGGGATTCGCAGGTGGCGGTGGTGCTCAACAATCTGGCAACGCTTTGCGCCGGAGGGCAGAGGACGGGGGAGGCGGAAGCCCTGCTGCGGAAATCCGCCGAGATTCAGAAAAGCGCTCGCGACAGCCGCGACACTTCCTACGCTGAACGCCTCGCCGCAATTACCGCGAACCTCGCCGCCCTCTAGGGCGTTGCGCGGGTTTTGTAGCGACCGCACGGCATTTGTGCCGTGGGTTGTTGCCGCGCCTTGAAACACCCGCGGCACAAAGCTGTACCCAGGATTATTGCCCTGCCTTGAAACACCCACGGCACAAAAGCCGTGCCGTGGGTTGTTGCGCCGCCTTAAGACACCCACGGCACAAAAGCCTGCCGTGGCTACCTCTACCTCGCGTTATTCGCCGCCACTTTCGGGCGAAATCGCGATGTACATTGGATAACCCTGGTGCAAAATCTGCAGCAGGGTCTGCCCCGTCGCTTGAGTCGCCAAACGGTTGAAGTCCGAGACGGAATTGACGGGCTGGCGGTTGATTTCCATGATGACATCACCGCGGCTGAGACCCGCCTCACCCGCCGGGCTGTTCGGATCAACCTCCGTGATGACGACGCCGTGGACGTTGCCTCCAAGCTGGAGCTGGCTGCGGATGTCTGAAGTCAGGTTCTGCACCGAAATACCGGCAAGCGCGCTTTGCTTGGGCGCCTTACCTTCGCTCGCCCCGCCATTCTCGGCTTCAGTTTGCGCGGGAAGTGTACCGAGCTGCATGTGGAGCGTAAGCGGTTTTCCATCCCGGAGAATTCCGACCGTGACCGCACTTCCCGGGTCCATCTCGGCGATCTGGTACTGCAAGCTCCTGAAGTCGGTTACGGTTTGGCCGTTCAACGTGCGGATGACATCGCTGGGTTTCAATCCGGCCTTCGCAGCGGGTGTGTCCTTCTCCACTTTGCCGACGAGAACGCCGTTTGTATCCGGCACGTGAAGCTCTTGCGCCAGAGCGGGCGAGAGAGTGCCGTCCAGCGTACCGCTCGAGAAGCCCATGTAGCCACGCGCGACCTTACCGTTCTTAATGAGGTCGTTCATGATGTGCTTCGCGGTGTTCGATGGAATGGCAAAGCCCACGCCCATGAACCCGCCCTGACCACCGGGACCGGCGCTATTGCTAAGAATGGCGGTGTTGATGCCTACGACCTGCCCGTGGATATTCACCAGCGCGCCGCCCGAGTTACCCGGATTGATCGCGGCGTCAGTCTGAATAAAGTTCTGGTAGGTTTCGATCCCAAGATTTGTCCGCCCCAGGGCGCTGACGATTCCCTTCGTCACCGTATTATCAAGCCCGAACGGATTCCCAAACGCCATCACCTGATCGCCCACGCGAAGCGACGACGAGTCCCCGATCGGCGCGGTCGGCAGGCCCGAAGCGTCAATCTTCACCACGGCGATGTCAGTCTCGGTGTCGGCGCCTACAACTTTTCCTTTATAGACCTTGCCGTCCAGACGTTTTACCTCGATCGACGTTGCTCCCTTTATGACATGATCATTCGTGATGATGTACCCATCCGGCGAGACGATCACGCCGCTGCCGAGCGCGTGTTCGCGCTCTTCCTGCGGTATATTGGGAAACATATTGCCGAAGAACTGGCGGAATAAAGGATCGTTTAACATCGGTGACTGCCGAACGTGGACGACTTGAGTCGACGAAATGCTCACCACGGCCGGCTTTACCGAATCCACGATGCGCTCGAGCGCGTGGTTGTACTGCGCCAGGTCCTGGATGTCCGCGCCGTCGAGCCCGTTCCCATTGGCCAGTACAAACGGATTGGAATGACGGCCAAGGAGCGCGCCCGATGGCCCGAAATTCACCACCAGCGCTAGGGCCACGAGCAACACGCCGATACATACCAGGCTTAACCCTAGAAAATTGTCTCGCAAGAACTGCTTGTCCATTCGACGCATAATCTCTTCTCCTTCAAACTGTAGAATGGCTGAGACGAAAGCCGCAGACGGACGCCCAATGCGCGTCTGCCGTCCGGCGGGTTTGCGCTCCTCGCGCGCCGCTCTTTCGCGCGGCGCACTTCCGCTCTCCTGTTACTTAGACGGGCACAACCTGCCGGGGGTGAGTCGCAATTCGAATCAGGAACCGATGTTTGGTGATCCCTAAACCCTCGAAAACTGCTCGGTTACGTCGGCGGGTTAGTGTGCCAGCCATGCCGTTAACTCCGCTGAACAATGTGGCTTTTGCCCTGACACCTTCAGCGGCTAAAGCCGAAACAATCAATGGCCCACAAGCGGCACGAGTAAACTCGTGCCCTGATACGCTGCCCTGGCCAAACTTTTCGGTGCAGAACGGCAGCCCAAAGCCAACTCCGGCCACCCCAAAAGCAATTCTATTATGGCTTTGCCGCCACTTACAGTCCCACTAATTAAGATGCGGATGGTCCATCGCCCGGTTGACACATTTTTGACCGCATCCGAGGGCCTCCAGGCATAGCGTCCCGCTTTTCGGGTTAAACTGAAACGATGGCAGAGGCAGGCGCGCACAATCCTGACGTGATCGTGGTCGGAGCCGGATTGATCGGCTGCGCGATCGCGCTGCGGCTCGCGCAAGCGAAGCTCCGCGTTACCGTATTCGAACGGGGCGAGCCGGGGTGCGAGGCATCGAGTGCGGGCGCCGGTATGATCGCGCCCCAGGGAGAGACGACCGAGGCCGATGAGTACTACGAGTTCTGCGCCGCCAGCCGCGATCTCTATCCTGACTTTGCTGCCGAGGTCGAGGCTCTCACGGGGCGCGACGTAGGTTTTCGCCGCGACGGCACGCTGATGGCGGCGCTCGATGAAGCTCAGGCGGCGGACCTCGATCGCGTGTACGAGAACCAGAAAGCCGCCGGACTCCCGGTCGAGCGGCTCAGCCCGGGCGAGGCGCGGCGACACGCGCCGGGGCTATCGGAGGAAGCTCGCGGGGCGCTGCTGATGCCGAACGATTTTCGGGTGGATAACGAGAAGCTCATCAAAGCTCTTGCCGCGGCGTGCGCTCGATCCGGCGTGCTCTTTCGTCTCCACAGCACCGTCACGGGTTTCGATTCCCGAAACGGTCGCGTCGAAACGATCGAGGTCCGCGAGGGCGCAAAGGAGTCGCGCCACACCGCCGGAACCTTTGTGCTAGCGGCGGGCGCGTGGTCGGCCGATCTTGCTGCATCATCGGGGACGCCGATGCCCGTGACCCCGTGCCGCGGGCAGCTCATGGAGTTCGAAGGAGCGCAGGATTTCCCGCTCACGCTGCGCGCCGGGCATTATTATCTGGTGCCGCGTTCGGAGGGAAGGCTGGTCGCTGGGAGCACCATGGAATACGCCGGCTTCGAGAAGGCCGTCACCGGTGACGGATTGCGCTCGGTCCTGGAGGGCGCCATAGGCATCGCGCCGTGCGTCCGGCAGATGCGGTTCGTCCGCGCCTGGGCCGGGTTCCGGCCCGACACGCTCGATCATCGTCCGATCCTCGGATGCGGCGAGCTGGAAAATTTGGTTTTTGCGACGGGTCATTTTCGGAATGGCATTCTGCTTACACCGCTCACCGCAAAACTGATTTCGGAGTTGATTATCAGCGGACACGCCGGCCCGATGCTTGCGCCTTATGCGCCCCGTCGATTCGGTACGAGTACTTCGGGGTTCGGGATTCGGGGATCGGGCTTCGCCGTTCGGGCTCGGGGTCTAGAGAGTCTGAGTTCGTGATTCTTTTTCCGGCGTGCCAAACGACCCCGACGCCAAATTCCCAATTCCGAATTCCGAATCGCGATTCCAAGTTCGTAATTCCGAGACCCGAATCCCGGAGCCCGGCTCTGACATGTCCTCATACCTCGATCAACTCAATCCGGCACAGCGTGAGGCCGTAGAAGCGACGGAAGGCCCGCTCCTGATCTTGGCGGGCGCCGGCAGCGGCAAGACACGCGTGATCACCTATCGGATCGCTCACCTCATTCGCTCGCTTGGCGTGCCGCCGGAGCAAATCCTGGCCGTCACCTTCACCAACAAAGCCGCGAATCAGATGAAGGAGCGGGTAGCGGCTTTGCTCGCGGACCAAGAGGGCGGGACAGCACCGCTGATCTCCACTTTCCATTCGTTCTGCGTCCGCGTCTTGCGGCGGGATATCGACCGCCTGGGCTACACGCGAGCCTTTTCCATCTATGATGAAGACGACCAGGAGCGGCTCGTCAAAGCCGCGGCGGCGGAGCTGGGATTGAGTGAAGAGGTCGTCTCACCGCGAGCCGCGCAGTCGCGCATCAGCTATGCAAAAAATCACGATATTGATCCGGTCGAGATGTACGCAAGCGCTCGAAGCAACAATGAAGCCCGTATCGCCCAGGTGTTCGAGCGCTACGAGAAGAAGCTGCGCGAATCGAACGCCCTCGATTTCGACGATCTCCTGCTGAAAACGGTCGAGTTGTTCGAACGGACCGCTGACCTCCGAACAAGCTACAACGAGTGGCTCCGCTACGTGATGGTGGACGAGTATCAGGATACCAACCGCATTCAGTACCAGTTGATCCTGCAGCTTACCGGGGCACGCCGGAATATCTGCGTGGTGGGGGATGAGGACCAGTCCATCTACCGCTGGCGCGGCGCCGACATCCAGAACATTCTCAGCTTTGAAAAAAACTTTCCCCGCGCGCGCATTATCCGCCTCGAGCAGAACTATCGCTCCTCGCAACTCATTCTGGACGCCGCCTCCGCGGTCGTGGCACACAACGAGGCGCGCATCGGGAAGACGCTCTGGTCGAAGCGCAAGGAGGGCGATCGCGTCGGACTTTTCACGGCCTACGACGCCGACGAGGAGGCCAGGTTCGTCGCTGGCGCGGTCAGCCGGGATTTACTGGCCGATCCCGAAGGAACGGCCGGCGTGCTGTACCGCACGAATGCGCAGTCGCGGCTTCTCGAGGAGGCGATGCGGCGGTACGGGATGAAGTACCAGATGGTCGGCGGTTTCCGGTTCTACGAGCGCGCCGAAATTAAGGACGCGCTGGCTTACGCGCGGCTCGCCCTCAATCCGCGGGATTCGTCGGCGTTGCTGCGCATTGTGAACGTTCCGCCTCGCGGCGCAGGCCCATCGGCCCTGGCGGCGCTGCAGGCCCTGGCTCGCGAGCAAGCTTGCAGTTTGTGGGAAGCGCTCGAGCGGGGTCTCGCCGGGAAGGTATTCTCCCCCCGCGCCGAAAAGGCGCTCGACTCGTTCCGCGCCGTCGTGCGGGGATTGATGGCGGAGTACGACAAGCTGCGGCTGGAGGAATTCTTCCGCTGCATCCTGGATACGACCGGTTACATTCCGATGCTTGAGGAGGAAAACTCGCCCGAGTCGCAAGGGCGCATGGAGAACCTGAAAGAGCTGGTCAACGCCGCCGTTGAAGCGCAGTCGCGCGGTGAGACGTTGGCGCAGTTTCTGGATCACGCCGCGCTCGTCTCGGGCGCCGACGAGTACAACGAGCGCTCGCGCGTCACGTTGATGACGCTGCACACGGCCAAAGGGCTCGAGTTCTCGTCGGTCTATTTGATCGGAATGGAAGAAGGGCTGTTCCCGCACAAGCTGTCCTTGACGGATCCTGCCGCGATCGAAGAAGAGCGCCGCCTGTGTTATGTGGGAATGACGCGCGCGCGGGGCCGCTTGGTGCTCACGTGCGCCTCAAACCGGCGCTCCTACGGCGAAGACCGGATGCGCGGAACCCGGCCCTCGCGTTTTCTCGGTGAGGTCCCGCCGGAACTGCTCGAGCGCTTTTCAGCGGAAGGAAGCTCGCCCAAGCCGAGGGTTTTATGGGACAGCGCCCTGAACTCAGCCGAGAGCGTCAGCGAATTCTTCGGCAGGCGGCAGACCGGGGCGGGCCTCACATTCGGCGCCGAGGCCGCGGCTCGATCCGGCGCGGCGCCCACGGCCGGTGCTGGCTGGCGCTTGGGCGCTCGCGTTCGGCACCCCAAATTCGGCTTGGGCGTGATCATCGCCTCGGAAACGAGCGGCGCGGACACCAAACTCACCATCAGCTTTCCCGGATGGGGACGAAAAAAGATGATCGATCGTTACGCGTCGCTCGAACGAGTATGAGAAAATCAAGGACTCCACCGCATCTGAAATAAGTAGACACCTTGCTCAAAGAATGGAGTAGAGACCCTCGTCCATGAATACGCAAAAGATCAACGACAAGTCTGAACGGAAAAAACTCAAGCGCGCAGCCCGCGCTAAGAGACCACCCCTCGCCAAGCGGACCGATCCGCGCGGTTCCCACAAGCCGAAAGTCAAGAGAACGAGCTCGGGCGCTCAAGCGCGTCGAAAGTGAGCAAGGCAGGTGTCGGGCGCCAGGTGTCAGGGCTGAGGAGAACCCTCCGGTCTCCGCCACCCTGGTTCCGCTCCGTATCCGACAGACAACTGGCCACAGACTGCAAATCACTAGCACGGGTCAGTGACCACCGACACCTGACCACGGGCACCTGAAGCCTGCTTTGATGCCAAGCCAATATTTCCGTACCAAAAGCATTGACCGTCTCCTGGCCGATTCGGAGAACCCCGAGCACCGGCTCCGGAAAACGCTCGGGCCGTGGTCGCTCGCCGCCTTGGGAATTGGCGCGATCGTCGGCGCCGGGATTTTTGTGATCACGGGAACCGCGGCGGCGGGCGAGAAGCTGGAGTTCCACAGCATTCTAAACGCGCCGCTGTTCGCCGCGCTGATGCATGGCGAGCACGCGCTGGGCGTTGCCGGCAGGCCGGGCGCCGGCCCCGCCATCGCCTTATCGTTTCTTCTGGTGGCGATCGTCTGCGGGCTGGCAGGTCTGTGCTACGCCGAGCTTTCCTCGATGATCCCCATCGCCGGAAGCGCCTACACGTATACCTACGCAACGCTCGGAGAAATTGTCGCCTGGATCATCGGCTGGGATCTGATTCTGGAATACGCGGTCAGCAATATGACGGTCGCCGTGGGCTACTCCGCTTATGTGGACAGCCTTCTGCAAAGCTTCGGCATCACGCTCCCCCGCCAGCTGATGGAGCCGATCATCGTGGACGGCCGGTGGTCCGGATCGTATTTCGATCTGCCCGGCTTTCTGATCGTGATGATTCTGACGGTGATTCTGGTGATCGGAATCCGCGAGAGCGCCAGCGCCAACAGCATCATGGTGGGGATTAAGATTCTCGCAATTTTCGTCTTCATAGCCGCCGCCGCGCCGCACGTGAAGCCGATCAACTGGAAGCCGTTCATGCCGAACGGATGGCAGGGCGTGCTGACCGGCGGCGCGCTCGTTTTCTTCGCCTACATCGGTTTCGATTCGGTCTCGACGGCGGCCGAGGAGTGCACAAATCCGCAGAAAGACGTGCCGTTCGGGATCATGGCTTCGCTCATCGCCTGCGCGATTCTTTACATCGCCGTGGCCGTGGTGCTGACCGGCATTCAGAAATGGCCCCAACTCGCGAACGCTGCGCCCGTGGCGAACGCGCTGCACGCCATCGGGATGGTTTCGGTGGAACGCTGGGTTGTGATCGGAGCGCTCATCGGGATGACCAGCTCGCTGCTGGTCTACCAGCTTGGCCAGGCGCGCATCTGGTTCGCTATGTCGCGCGACGGCTTGCTTCCGCGGGCCTTTTCGAGCGTGCACCGAAAGTACCGCACTCCGCACGTCAGCACCTGGGTGGCGGGATTCTTCGTCGCCATTCCCGCGGGAGTTTTTGACGTGAGCACGCTGGCGAACCTGACCAACATCGGCACGCTCTTCGCGTTCATACTGGTTGCCGCGGGCGTGCTCGTCCTGCGCCGGAAGCAGCCCGAACGCCGCCGCGGTTTTCGCGTACCGTGGGTTCCTTTCATCCCCCTCGCCGCGATCGTTTGCTGCTTGATCCTGATGGCCAGTCTTCCGGTCGAGACTTGGCTGCGCTTCGTCGTATGGCTGTTCATCGGCCTGATCATCTACTTCGCCTATAGCCGCTCCCGAAGCGAATTTGGGAAGGCGAGGCGCGGCTGATGTAGCGCCGGCCTTGCCGTGCGCCGAACGGCAGCGCCCGCGGCCTTTCCGTATGGTGCTGAAGTGTGTGGAATCTGCGGAATCTTCAATTTCTCGAGTCTCGCTCCGGCGGACCTTGGCTTGCTCGCGCGCGGTATGAGCGCGCTGGCTCACCGCGGCCCGGACGACGCGGGCGTTTATTCGGATTCCGAGTTGGCGCTGGGCAATCGGCGCCTCAGTATCATCGATATTCCGGGCGGGCGCCAGCCGATCGTCAACGAAGACGGGTCCCTCTGGATCACGTTTAACGGAGAGATTTACAACTACCGCGAGCTTCACGCATCGCTTGCGGCGCGCGGCCATCGCTTTGCCACTGAATCCGACACCGAGGTGATCCTGCATCTCTACGAGGAGCGCGGGGCCAAGTGCCTGGAAGATCTGCGCGGCATGTTCGCGTTTGCCGTGTGGAACAAGCGTAAACGCCGGCTCTTTCTGGCACGAGACCGCTTGGGGGTCAAACCGCTGTTCTACCGCGTGACGGGGGAAGGGATCAGCTTTGCTTCCGAACTCGCGGCGCTCGAACGGATGAGCGGGGCGCGTTTCGAGACGGAGCCTCAATCCGTTTACGATTATTTTCTGCTGCGCTACGTACCGGCGCCGCGCACGCTCTATCGCGGCGTCCACAAGCTGCTTCCGGGAGAGTATCTGCACGCGGACGCCCTCGGCGTGAGTACGGCGCGATACTGGGATGTTCCGGCGGGGACGGACCGGCGCGGCGCCGAAGAGGATCTAGGGCGCGAGGCGCTCGAGCGCTTAACCGAATCCATCCGTTTGCGGCTGATCGCGGACGCACCGATAGGAGCTTTCCTGAGCGGGGGCCTGGACTCGAGCGCGCTCGTGGCGCTCATGGCGAAGCTGGGAGCGCGGCCGTTGCGCACGTTTTCCGTGGGATTCGATCAGCCGGGCTACAGCGAACTGCCCTACGCTCGCTCGGTCGCGGCGCTCTTCGCAACCGAACACCACGAGTTGATCATCGGCCCCGGCGATTTCGAGCATCACCTGCCGCGCCTCGTCGCGATGCGCGCCGAGCCGGTGGCGGAGCCCACAGACGTGGCGCTCTTCCGGCTGGCCCAGTGCGCCGCAGAGACCGTCAAGGTCGTGCTTGCTGGCGAAGGAGGCGACGAGACCTTCGCGGGCTATCCGAAGTACGCCGCGGACCCGCTGCACCGCGTCGTCGCGCGATTGCCGTTTCGATCGGCGCAGCGCATCGCCCGCGCGCTGCCTTATCGTATGGGACGCGCCCAACTGGCCCTGGAGGCCTTGTCGCTCAGAAGGGATGACGAGCGGATTGCGGCGTGGTTCGGTTCGTTCACGGAAGTCGAGCTCGCCGCTCTATTCACGCGTGAATTTCTGGAGCAGATCGACCCGGGTCATGCAGCGCAGCTCTTCGGACGCCATCTCGCGCCAAACCGTACACCGCTGAAGCGCATGCTCTACACCGACTTGAAAATCTGGCTACCCGACAACTTGCTGCTGCGAGGCGATCATATGACGATGGCGGCCTCCATCGAGGAGCGGGTGCCGTTCCTCGATCACCAGCTGGTCGAATTCGCCGCGGCCATTCCCGATTCGATGCTTGTGCGGCGATTCAAACCGAAAGCTTTCCTTCGGCGCATGCTGCGAAATCTGCTGCCTGAAGAGATCCTTAACCGACGCAAGGTCGGGTTCACAGCGCCCGCCGGGCTGTGGTTCCGGGGTGCGCTCAAACCAATGATCGGCGATCTTGTGCTCTCCCCGCAGGCGAGGTGGCGCGCCTATTTCAATCCATCGGCCGTCGAGCGGCTGGTCGCCGAGCATTTCGAGGGCGCCCGCGACCGGCGGAAGCAGCTTTGGCCGTTGCTTAATTTCGAGCTGTGGCAGAGGGAGCGCGAAAGGATGAGCGGCGGGCCGAATAGCTGAACGGCTCGGCAGTTTGCGCAAAAACTCGATCACTCTGTCATTCTGAGGGAGCGAACAATCTGCTTGTGAAGTGAGCGACTCGCGAGATTCTTCGCTTTGGGCGGAATGACTGCGGCTGGCTGACTAAACTCCTAATCCATGCCCTTCGCGCGCATTTCCGCTCTTCGGTTGCCGGCGCAAGAGCCATTGGAACCCGCTTGAGTGAACCGCATCCGAGCGTTCTGATCATTATTGAAAACCTGCCGGCGCCCATGGACCGCCGTGTCTGGCAGGAAGCTCGCGCCTTACGAGGCGCCGGGTACCGCGTTTCGGTGATCTGCCCGAAAATGGGCGCGTATCAGGCGAGCCGTGAGACGATCGAGGGGATCGAAATCTGGCGGCACTGGGTGCCTGAGGCTTCCGGTCCCGCGGGCTATCTCATCGAGTACGCTTGGGCTCTCGCGGCGGAGTTTGTGCTCGCGCTGCGCGTTTATCGCCGCACGCGTTTTCGAACTTTGCAGGCGTGCAATCCCCCCGACACGATTTTCCTCGTCGCGCTCTTTTTCAAATGCTTTGGTGTTCGCTTCGTCTTCGATCATCACGACCTGAACCCCGAGCTCTATCAGGCGAAATACGGCAAGCGTCGCGGACTTTTTTACCGGCTCGTCTGCCTCGCGGAAAAGTTGACCTACCGCGCGGCGGATGTCTCGATCGCCACCAATGAATCGTATCGCCAAATCGCGATCGAGCGCGGAGGCATGGCGCCCGACCGCGTTTTTGTGGTGCGGAGCAGCCCCGACCCGTCGGTGTTCTTCCGGGGCGCGCCGCGGCCCGAGCTGAAACGCGGCAAGGCGTATCTCGTCGTGTACCTCGGCGTCATGGGCCCGCAGGAGGGGCTCGACCTGCTGCTCGATGCGATCGGCCTCATCGCTCAAGAATCGCCGGGCGGTGAAACCGCATTTACTCTGATCGGCGGAGGTCCCGAATTTCGCCGCCTGAGGGCCATTGCTGCGCAAAAGGGACTGGAGGCGATCGTGCAGTTTCCAGGGCGAGTTTCCGATGCCGACCTCGCCGTGTATCTCTCCACCGCCGACGTTTGCGTTGCTCCCGATCCGAAGAACGAGATGAACGACAAATCGACCATGAACAAGGTGCTCGAGTACATGGCGTTTGGATGCCCGGTGGTGCTGTTTGATCTTACCGAAGGGCGGCGAGCGGCGGGCGACGCTGCGCTTTATGCACGCCCGAACGATTTGCGGGACTTTGCGGACCAGATCGTCTCGCTGCTCAACTCGCCGGCGCTGCGGCGGCAGCTCGGCGGCGAGGGCCGCCGCAGAATTGAGGACGAGCTGAATTGGAATCGCCAGGCGGCCGAGTTCTTGCGCGCCTACGGCATCGTGAGTAGTCCATCGAATTCCGCAGCCGGGACTAGCTAGGCTAGCCCACTAGCGAAAAATCCGGGAGCGTGTCATTCGGAGGAAGTTTCTCATGCCGCTTCGCCGACACCCCGAAGCATGAAATGGCTCCTTCGCGGGGAGAGGGTGGCGAGCCCCTCCGCTGCGCTCGGGATAAACTCCGCGAGCCGGGTGAGGGAGATGCACGGAGCTCTGTTGCGCCGGTAAGCCGCGCAGTCACAGCACCCGCTTTGGCTGTGCTATTCTGGCAAGGAAGAACGGAGCCGCCAGCTTGCCAGGAGAAATGCCACGCCACCGTCCCCGAATTCTGAGCGGGATGCGCCCTACGGGCAAACTGCACCTCGGCAACCTTGTGGGCGCTCTCGAAAACTGGGTGAAGCTCCAGGATGAATTCGAGAGCTACCATTTTGTCGCCGACTGGCACATGCTGACCACCGATTATGCGGACGTGGGGCAGCTACAAACGAACATTCAGGAGATGGTCACAGACTGGCTCGCCGTCGGACTCGACCCGCAGCGAACAACTTTTTTTGTCCAGTCGCGGCTGCCCGAACACGCCGAGCTTCACCTGCTGTTTTCGATGTTCACGCCGCTCGGCTGGCTGGAACGCGTTCCGACATACAAAGAACAACTGGAGAACATCAAGGATCGCGACTTGCACAACTATGGTTTTCTCGGCTATCCCGTGCTCCAATCAGCGGACATTTTGATGTACAAGGCGGATTGCGTGCCGGTCGGCGAAGATCAGGTTCCGCACATTGAGCTGACGCGGGAAATCGCGCGGCGCTTCAACCATCTTTACGGTTCGATATTTCCGGAGCCGCAGGCCCTGCTCACCCGCTCGCCCCGGCTGCCCGGAACGGACGGTCGCAAGATGTCGAAGAGCTACGGCAATGCGATCTATCTATCCGACACGGCCGAGATCGTCTCGAAAAAAGTGGCCGGTATGATGACCGATCCGGCGCGGAAACGGCGGAGCGATCCCGGCAACCCCGACATTTGCCCGGTGTTCGACTTCCACAAGCTTTTTTCGACGGCTGATGTCATCGAACGCGTCCATCGCGAATGCCAGACGGCGGAGATCGGATGTGTCGAGTGCAAGAAGCTGATGGCGGCTCCGCTGAACCGAATTCTCGACCCCATCCGCGAGCGGCGCAAACCGCTCGAGCAGAATCCTCAGCGCGTGTGGGATATTCTCGAAGAAGGAACGGCGCAGGCGCGAACTGCCGCTCAAGCCACGATGTCAGAAGTTCGCTCGTCCATGAACCTGGTTCCCGATGCGGAGCGGCTTGCGGCAGGTTGCCACCGGGAAACGGCGGGAAGTTAACTTCCGCATCTCTGCCGCGCGGCGAGAGCCGGAAGCTTGAGGGGTGTTGCTCAGGGAAATTGTAAGATGCCCGACGAAGCTCAACCACTCCCGGCCGCGGGTTCTCACGAGCCGAATTCCGAACCCCGGGCACTACCGCAAGCGAAAGTCGTGATGCCGGCCGATCCTACTGCGCCCCTGCTGAGGCTGGAGGCGTATGAAGGCCCGCTCGATCTCCTGCTCGACCTGATCCGCAAGCAGAAGATCAACATCTACGACATTCCAATCGCGCAGATCACTCGCCAATACCTGGACTATCTTCACGTGATGGAGGAGATGAATATCGACGTCGCGGCTGAATTCATCTTCATGGCCGCGACGCTAATTCACATCAAATCGCGGTTGCTGCTTCCGCCGGACCCGGAAGCCCCGGCGCAAGAGCAGGAGGACCCGCGCCTGGATTTGGTGCACCGGCTGCTCGAGCACGAGCAGTTCAGGAACGCGGCCGAGATGCTGCAGTCGAAGCGCGTCGTCGAGGACGCTTCGTGGTCGCAGCCGGGCATCGGCGAATTTATCGACGCCGAGGACGAGCCCGGGCTCGCGGTATCCGTCTTCGATCTCATCGCTGCATTCCGGGAAGTGGTTGAGCGAGCCAAGAAGCGGCCGCCGCTGCGCGTTGAGCGCGATGAAGTAACGGTGTCCGAAATGATCGAACATGTGAAAGAGGTGCTGCTTTCGCGATCAAGCCCCGTCCGGCTTGACGATTTGATGGACGGTTATCTCGCGCGGCAGGCCTTGATTGCGCTGTTTCTCGCTCTCCTCGAGATGGTGCGAATTGGCGCGGTGGTGCTGCGGCAGAGGGAACTTTTCGCGGCGGTGACGATCCATCGGAACCGGCGATTTGAGGAGATCATGGCCGGCCTCAGCGCGGCGGCGCTCGAAGCCAGTCTCGACGAAGCGTATGAGCCGCCTGAAGGTCAGGCTGCGCCGAATCATTCATGAGCCGCGCGAACGATTGCATGCGTTCTCAAAAGGGCAAAACCAGGCGATGCTGAGCGACGAAGTTTTCCGGGCGGTGATCGAGGGTATCATCTACGTGGCGCCGGAGCCGGTAACGCTCGAGACGTTGGCGAAATCGGTTGAGGGCGAGGAGCGCGACAGAATCAAATCCGCGCTCGACGACTTGGTCCGCGAATACGAGCGGCCCGAGCACGGGATTTGTATTCGTTACGTCGCCGGCGGCTACAAATTTGCCTCGAAGGTGGAGCACCACGAGATTTTGCGCCGCTTTGTCAAGAGTTTGAAGCCTCCCATCCGCCTTTCAAAACCCGCTCTCGAGACGCTGGCCGTGATCGCGTACCGCCAGCCGGTCACGCTGCCTGAGATTGAAGAGATTCGCGGAGTCGATTGCGGCGGCGTGGCGCACACACTGATGGAGAAGAAGCTCGTGGTGACCGCCGGGCGCAAGAACGTAGTCGGCCGTCCCATTCTCTACCGTACCTCGCGGGATTTCCTCGTTCACTTTGGGCTGAAGGACCTGAACGAACTGCCGAGCCTGAAGGAATTCGAAGAGCTGGCTCGCCAATCTCTCGGAGTGCCGCTGGGCGGGGAGGAGAGCGTCACAAATTCGGAACCGCCGAATTCCGCTGCGCTCGCGGGAGAGGCGGAAGGCGCGGAGCGGCAAGGATCTGCGCCCGACGCGGATCCGAACGAGGAAATTCGCGCCTTCGGCGACGATTCCGGCGAATCCTAAGAAGCTGGGAAAGGATCGCTTTAAGATATCTCACGCGAAGGCGCGAAGGCGCAAAGTTCCGCAAAGCAAAAGGAGGAGTTCCGCTTTGCGCTTCCTTGGCGTCTTTGCGAGAGGCTGTTCACTGTTTCACAGCTCCTGAGGGCCGATGCAGGAACGGGTGCACAAGATCATCGCGGCGGCAGGGATCACCTCGCGGCGTAAAGCTGAAGAACTGATCCGGCAGGGCCTGGTAACCGTCAACGGAAGCGTCGTCACCGAGCTCGGTTCGAAGGCGGACGCCCAGCGCGACCACATTCGCGTTTCCGGCAAGATGCTCCGCCGCTGCCCCGCGCGGGTTACCTTCCTGCTGAACAAGCCGCCCGGCGTCGTATCCACGGTCGACGATCCCGAGGGCCGCCCCACCGTGGTGACGCTGCTGCGCAAGCTCGCTATCCAGGACCGCATCTACCCTGTGGGAAGACTGGATTTCCACTCGTCCGGCCTGATCGTGATGACGAACGACGGCGACCTGGCGAGCCATCTCATGGCGCGGGCCTCCGCCGTGCCGAGGACGTATCACGTGAAACTCGCTGGAACGCCGGCGCGGGCCGCGCTGAGCCTGCTCGAATCCGGCATCGCGCTGGACGGGCGGAGCACGGCCCCCGCCGTCATCCGCCCGCTCGGCGCAAAGACGCGGCGCGAGAAGCCCTGGTACGAGATTACGCTCGTTGAAGGCAGGTATCATCAGGTGCGGCGCATGTTCGAACGCATTGGACAGCCGGTGGTCAAGCTGAAGCGCGTTCGCATTGGCTTTCTCACGGATAAAGGATTGGCCCTGGGGCGCGTTCGCCCTCTCACTGCGGAGGAGGTGGCGCGGCTGAAAGCCTGGAAAGCGGCCGGCTAACGCCGCGCGGTTCTCTTTGCGCTTCCTCCGCGGCTTGCGCCTTCGCGAGAGGCTGTTGATTCTTTCACAGCTCCTGAGATTTCAAACTCGCCATGCAGACGTCAGCCATCCAGCAACTCCTTCCCGCCTGGGCAAGCTCGATTCGGCCCTATCCCGCCGGCAAGCCGGTTGAAGAGGTCGAGCGCGAGCTCGGAATAAAGGCTATTAAGCTAGCCTCGAACGAGAACCCGTACGGGCCGTCTCCCAAGGCCGTGGAAGCCATGCGCAAGAGCGTCGAATCGGTCCATCTTTATCCCGACTCGGCGGGGCGCGAGCTGCGGCGCCGGCTGGCCGAGATCCATGAACTCGATCCGGAACAGATTATCCTTGGCGCGGGCTCGACGGGGCTCATCGAGCTGGTCGCGCGAACCTTTCTCTCTCCGGGCGACGAGGGAATCGTTTCGCAATCTTCATTCCACATCTTTCAAACGGCCATCCAGGAGACGGGCGCCACGCTCACGCTCGTGCCGCTGCGGGAGATGGCCGTTGACTTGGCCGCAATCCGCCGCGCCGTAACGCCGCGCACCAAACTGATCTTCCTGGCGAATCCGAATAACCCGACCGGCACGTTCTTCTCTGCCGCTGAGTTCGAAGATTTGCTCGAGCAGCTTCCCCGGCACGTCGTGGTCGTGCTGGACGAGGCTTACTTCGAATACGTTCGCAGCGCCGGATATTCGCGCTCGCGCGAGTACGCGTGTGAGGGAAGGAACGTGTTCGTGCTGCGCACCTTCTCGAAGGTGTACGGGCTCGCGGGCCTGCGCCTGGGCTGGGGTTTTGGTCCGGCGGAGCTTGTCGGCTGGCTGCGGCGCTTTCGCATGCCCTTCCCGGCCTCGCGCCCGGCTCAGGTCGCGGGGCTTGCGGCATTGGATGATCAGGAGCACGTGGCGAAATCCACGGAACTCAACGCTGCCGAAATGCATTTCGTCACGCGCGAGCTCACGCTGCTGGGCGTACGATTCACGCCGTCGGCGGCAAATTTTGTGCTGGTTGACACGGCGCGGGATTGCGAGCACGATTTTCTCAGGCTGCTCGAGGAGGGCGTGATCGTGCGTCCGATGAAACTCTATGGTTTTCCCACGTCGCTCCGCGTCACCATCGGAACGCACGCGGATAATGAACGCTTCATCGAAGCTGTCCGGGGCGTCCTCGCCGCGCCGGTTGCAGTGGGATGAGGTTGAGCAAGGCAGAGGTGCTGCATGGCTTCACACGGAACCATTGGTTATGCTTCGCATCCCGGCATGCCGCCTGCGGCGGGCGATCCGATCCGGGAGCTGTTGCAGAGATACAAGACGCTCGCCGTCGTGGGGATCTCGCCTAAGCCGGCGCGGCCGAGTTACGGAGTCGCCGCTTACATGCGCGCCCACGGCTACCGCGTGATTTCGGTCAATCCCAACGCGGAGTCCGTCTTTGGCGAACGATGTTACGGGTCGCTCGCGGAGATTCCCGGACCGGTTGAGGTGGTTGTTATCTTTCGCCGGCCCGAGTTTGTTCCCGAAGTGATTGAGGACGCCATTCGCAAGGGAGCCAAGGCCGTGTGGATGCAGGAGGGCATTACTCACGAAGCGGCGGCCCGGCGAGGGCGTGAGGCGGGGCTCGCAGTGGTCGAGGATCGCTGCATCCTGAAGGAGCACGCCAAGCGGTTCGTTTCCGAGGGAATCTGAAGGCGACGGACTCCGCCTTTATCGCGTTTCGCAGATCGCGGACCTCCTTGCCGACATCCAGTCCCTTTGCGCTTTCTTCGCGCCTTGGCGGCTTTGCGAGAGGCTGTTGGTTCTTCCCCAGCGCCGACCCCTCAGTGCCCGCTCTCCACCGCAGAGATGAGCAGATCGGCTTTCTGCGCGAGGTTCAGCGACTGTTGCAGATCGCCTTCGTGCATCGCCTGATCCGCTTCCGAAAGCAGCAGCTCCGCGTCCTCAACGGCTTTTTGGTCATTTTTTGAGAGTTGGCGCTGGTGAAGACGCGTGATCCGCTGCTTCAGCGCGTCGCGCAAACTGCCGATCTTGCCTTCGAGCTGGCCCTGCTGCGCGGCGCTCTGCGCCGGCTCGAGCTGTGGCGCCACCGCAGCGGGCGCGGGTGGGGCCGCGTCGGCGGCAGGAGCGGTTGTTTCGCTCGGAATCGCGCGGTGCTTCGGGGGCGTCGCGGGAGGGGGAGCGGAATTTTGAACCTCCTCAGGCTTCGGGGCCGGCTGGGATGGCGCGGGCGCCGGAGGAGGCTCAATCACCAGCACCCCGCTTTGCTGTGCCGGAGCTGTCGTGGCCGCGGCCGGAGCGGCCGGAACGTAAATCAGCCGCTTGGCTGTCTGGCGTTTCGGACAGCCCGCGAGGAGCAGCGCCAGCATGACAAGGAGGAGAGCACTCGAGGTTCTCAAGTTAACTGGCATTTTAGCATCCGCGGAGTTCCCCATCATAGTACTCCGAGATGACCCCGGGATCTGAAACCAAGTTTCATTTTAGCGCGGAACGAGTCGGCAACGAGTAAACAGATTGTTCCTGCACTGAGTGGGGTAGATACAAGCGCGGAGTTATTCCTTAACCTCCGCAGCTTTTCCTCGGACATAGATACAAGCCGGGGATCTGAAAAACGAGGTCCGCGCTACCGCCTAACGCGATTCACCGCATGCACTGCGAAGAGCTCCGCGTCACCCGCCGTGTGGTATACTGGCGCGAAAGAGCGCGCTTATGAAAAAGTGTCCCGCTTGCGAGGCCCACTACCCTAACCGCTTCAGCGTCTGCCCGCAAGACGGCGCGAAGCTGGTCGAATCGAGCGGCTGGTCTGACGGCACGGTGGTCCGCGGCAAATACCGAATTGTGGCCAAGGTCGGGCAGGGGGGAATGGGCGCGGTCTACAAGGCCTCTCACGTCACCTTCGACGAGCTGCGAGCGCTTAAGGTAATGAACCCGGACTTGCTGAGCGACGAGCTCTTTGTCAAGCGGTTCAAGCAGGAAGCGATTATCGCCCGCAAGCTCGACCACCCCAACGCCGTTCGCGTCGACGACCTCGATGAATCCGAAGACGGTCTCCCCTTCATGGTGATGGAGTACATCGAGGGCGAGAGCCTGAAGAGCGTGATCGAGAAGGTGGGGCCGCTTCCCGCGGCGCGAGCGTGCTCGATCGCAAAACAGGTGGCGGCGGCGCTCGATGCGGCTCACCGCCTCGGGATGGTGCACCGGGACATCAAGCCGGCGAACATCGTGCTGATCGCGACCCCGGCAGGCGAGCAGGCGAAGGTGCTCGACTTTGGAATTGCCAAGCTGAAGGAAGCTCAGTCGGGCGACAGCGGAATGACGCTGACGGGCACGGGCATCGTCATGGGCACGCCGCAATATATGTCTCCCGAGCAGGCTCTGGGCAAGCGCGGCGACCAGCTTGACGGGCGCTCGGACCTCTATTCGCTCGGCGTCGTGATGTACCAGATGCTCTCGGGCGAGCTCCCCTTCAAGGCCGACACGACGATGCAGTTGCTGCTGGCGCACATCAATACGCCGCCCCGGCCGCTGCTCGAGGCGAAGCCCGAGCTGAAAATCCCGCCCGGCGTGGCGCGCGTAGTGATGCAATGCCTCGAGAAGGATCCCAACCATCGTCCGGCTGACGGCGCCGCTCTGATTCGGGAGCTGGAGATGGCGGAGCAGGGTCTGGGCGGCGTAGCGATGGCGCTAAATGACTCCGGCGCCGACATGGCAACGATGATCGCCGCGCCGCGCGCCAGCCGCGGCGGCTATTCGGACAGCCGGCAAGCGCGTTCGGCCGCCGCGCAAGCGTCGACGGGCGGAGCCAGCGCCGGTGTCGCGACGCAAACACCGCCGGGTTCGGAGCAGCCGGTCGTTCCTGCCGGGCCCGCGCCGCCGCTCGTGCCTGACGCAAAACCCGGGCGAAGCTGGGCGCTGGCGCTCGCGGTAATCATCATCCTGATTATCGCGGCCGCGGCGGCGGTGTGGTTTTTCCGCTTCGGGCCCGGGCGAACCGTCGTTCAAACCAGCCCCCCCGGCGCTGTCCACGCGGCTGCCAAACCGGCGATCGCCGCCCCGGCGATTGCAACCCAGGCGTCTGCATCTGCACAGACAAGCGAGAATCCAGGTTCCCAAGCGGCGCCGCCTGCGCCTCCGTCTCAACATGCGACGGGAGCTGCCGCACCGGCCTTAGTCAACGAGACGCCAAGCCGCGCCACCCGGAAGGTTGGCGCGAGGCGCGCCGAAACTGCTGAGGTTTTGCCGCAAAAATTAAGGAACCGCGAGGCTCAGCTTACGCAGCCCGTGTCCGTTCCGGCGGTTCCCGCGGTCGAGCATGCGCCCGCGCAGCCAACCGTGAAAAATCCTTCCCAGCAAACCGCACTCCCAAACTCGTCTGCAGAGGTCGGAAATCCTTCGCTCGGAACTGCAATGATCAGCTCGTCACCGGGAGCGGAAATCTACATTGACGGCAAGAAGGTCGGGGCCGTGGATTCTACCGGCAAGTTGACCGTCAGAAATCTTCAGCCCGGCACCTATACGCTTCACGCCTCGCTCAAAGGATTTCCTGACGTGGATGCCGGCTTCCGAGTGGGTGTGGGTGGCATCGCTTTCCCCCATCCGATCTTTGATACGTCGCAAACCATGCAGACCACGTTCGTACCGGCAAAAGCCACGCCCGCCGCTGCTTCAGCGGGTACGCAGGCTGTGGCGGCGAGTTACCCGGTCGATTACCTGCATCGCTTCGGTTCGTCCAAGGGACTGCTGGTAATCGAGGGCAGCAGGGTGCGCTACCAGCCCTCCGACGGAAAGGATCCGTTCAGCACACCCGTCGCGGGCCTCAGTTGGAGATCGACAGGCGCCGGCGAATTCTCCATCACCGCCAACGGAAAGGCCTACCGGTTTCGTTCCGCCTCCTCTGCCACAATTCTCGCTACGCTGCGGCGCGCGGCGGGAGCTCAATAAAACTGCGCGCTCCGCAGCGATCCCCCTTCGCGGTGTAAAATGGTCAAGGCATGGCTTCCGTGTAGCGCCGCCCTTCAGAGCCTGCCCTGAGCGAAGTCGAAGGGGCGGCAATTGGTAGAAACACGGTGTGCCGGGCTGAAGTCCGGCGCTACAAATCGCGGTTGACCACGAAGACGATGGTCCGCGCTTGTATCTTGGTTCCCGTATGGGAATAATCCTACTCGCTGCCGGCGCGAAAGTCGGAAGACCAGAGGAGAAAAAATCCATGTACCCTGAAGAGATGCTTGCGCCGATGCGCGCTGAACTTACGGAAATTGGCTTTCGCGAACTGAAAACACCGGAAGAGGTGGATGCCTGCCTGTCCCGCGCCGCCGGCACGACACTTGTGGTCGTCAACTCGATTTGCGGGTGCGCAGCGGGAAAAGCCCGGCCGGGCGTCGCGCTGGCGCTCGGGCACGCCGTTCGCCCCGACCATCTGACCACCGTGTTCGCGGGCCAGGACCAGGACGCGACGGCCCGCGCGCGCGGCTACTTCTCCGATTACGAACCGTCGTCGCCCTCGATCGCCCTGCTGAAAGATGGAAAGGCCGTGTTCATGCTCGAGCGTTCGCAGATCGAAGGGCGCGTGGCAGAAGAGATTGCGAGCGATCTCACACGCGCATTCGACCAATTCTGCGCCCCGCGAACGTCAACCGCGGCACGATGAAAGCCGCGGCGTCGCCTGATCATGGACGAAGCTTCCAGCGTGTGGACTGCCACCCCGTTGCGGGTCCGTTATGCGGAGACCGACCAGATGGGTGTGGTGTACCACGCCAACTACCTGGTCTGGTTTGAGATCGGCCGCACGGATTTCTGCCGCCAGCGCGGCTTCGCCTATCGTGAGATGGAAGAGGGCGACGGGCTTTACATTATGGTCGCCGAGGCGCGCTGCCGCTACAAAGCGCCCGCCCGGTATGATGATGAAATCGAGGTCCGCACCACGCTGCGGGGCATGAGAAAGCGCGTCCTGATTTTCGGTTACGAGGTCTTTCGCCCGCTAACGGGCGATCTCCTGGCCGAGGGCGAGACGGTACACGTCGTCACGGACCGCGACGGCCACCCGCGCGTGCTTCCTGACAAGTACCGCGAGCTGTTCATGGCGAGCTCGAGCCCGTGACGCAGATCGGGGCCTGCGCCCCACGACGTGTCGCCGCCCTTGACCATGCCCCCGATTTCCGCCACCATCATCACCCGCAACGAAGCTAAAAGCATCGCCCGCGTGATCCACTCCTTGGAATTTGCCGATGAGATTCTCGTGGTCGACGCAGAATCGGCCGACGATACCTGCCACATTGCCGCCGGTCTCGGAGCGCGCGTCCTCGTCGCGCCCTGGAAGGGCTTTGCCGCTCAAAAGAACTTCGCTGCTCGCGAGGCGCGGCACGATTGGATCTTAAGCCTCGATGCGGACGAGGAGCTCAATTCGGTGGCCCAGGCGTCGGTGCGAACGTGGAAAGCCTCAGAGCCCGCGGCGGAGGGCTACCGCTTCGCGCGGCGTGCGCGCTACCTCGGCCGCTGGATCGCGCATTCCGGCTGGTACCCCGATTACAAGATTCGTCTTTACCATCGCGGGCGCTGCCGGTGGGTGGGCGACTTCGTCCACGAATCCGTGGCAGTCGAAGGGCGCGTGCAAAAGCTTGCGGGCGAGATTCTCCATTACACCTGCGATTCGCTCGACGATCACCGGCAGCGCATCGAGTTTTACACCGATCTAGCGGCGGCTGAGATCATGAGCGGCGGCGCCAGCCCGTCTGCGCCCCAGCGCTTGGCCGAACCGCCCTGGGCTTTCGTGCGATCGTATTTCCTCCGGCTGGGCTTTCTCGATGGAGTCGAGGGGTTCTGGATTGCGCGCATGGCCGCCCGTTACGTCGCCCGACGAAACGAAAAATGCGCCCGGCTCGTGGCCCGCGAAAAAGGGTCTCATTAGTCTCAAACGTTGCCAAACGTTCCTTGGCTCCTGGTACCCTACTCTCAATAGGCCCGTGCGTGCCGCCGGGAGAAGCGTCGCTCAAACATTTTTTACGGAACGAAGCCTATTGATCATTGAAAACAAAGGATCGATTGGAACGCTCTAATGGACCGCGGGCCTATATCGAGGCGAGATCCGGCGCTGCGGCACAGGCTCGGCGGCCCAGTCCCGCTCCCGCGCAAGCCCGTCGCGCGCGGGACTCGTTCCCCTAGCCGGGCCGCCAGTCTTCGATGACGCTAAGGGTCGTTCATCTCGACACCGCGATGGAGCTGCGCGGAGGCCAGCGGCAGCTCATCATGCTTGCACGCGGCCTTCGGGACCTCGGGCACCTCCAGCATATCGTGTGCCCCGCTGGCAGCCGCCTTTGCGCCCTCGCGCGCGAAGAAGGCTTTGCGACACTGGGGCTGCGCCATCACGGGTTCTGGTCGGCTGGCGAGCTGAGGGCGCTGTTACACGCTGGGTCTTTCGATGTTATTCACGCGCACGACGGGCGGGGCCAGTCCCTTGCCTGGCTGGCTTCGATTACGGGGACGGCGCGGCGCGTCGCCAGCCGCCGCGTGACCTTCGTACCTCGCGGGACGCTGGTCCATCGCCTGAAGTACAGCCTCACGTGCGACGGAGTCATTGCCGTCTCGGAGTTTGTGCGGAGACTGCTACTCGGCGCCGGGGTACCGGCAGAAAAGATCGGAGTCATTCCAGATGGAATCGATTTCCCCGAGAGCCCGCCGAACCCTGCCGCGCGAGCGGAAGCCCGAGCTCAGTTCGGGCTCGCTGAAGACGAGTTCGTTATCGGGCACGCGGGCGCTTTCACGCCGGAGAAGGGCCAGGAAATAGCGATCGAGGCGTTCCGGCGGGTCGCGCCCGAGATGCCCGGCGCGCGCCTGCTGTTAGCGGGCGCCGGGCGCTTGCTCCCTACGCTCGTGGAAAAGTACGGTCTCCGTGATTCGGCCGGACCCATTCGCCTCGTGGGCTATCTCGACGATCTGTCGCCGTTCATGAATTCGCTCGACCTGTTTGTGATGCCGTCGCTCGCGGAAGGTCTTGGATCGTCAGCGCTCATCGCGATGGCCCACGGTGTTCCCGTCATCGCCAGTCGTGCTGGCGGCCTGCCGGAGATTGTCACCGAGGGCGAGAACGGATGGCTGGTCGAAGCCGGTTCGCCGGGCAGCTTGGCCGAGGCAATTGTCGCCGCGGCGAGCCGCCCCGAGCAGAGATGCGACGCAGGACGCCGCGGACGCGAGAGGGCGAGGCTGTTTACTAATGATATAATGGGCCGGAAGACCGAGGCCTTCTACCGGCGGCTCCTCGGATGAGGCGAAACGCCAGCGTCTCGCATGGGGGCGGCAACTTCGCGGGTATGGTTGAATCATTCAGGTACATCATCAGTTTGTAACCCAGGCAAGATTCATGATCGCCTTCGAACTGCCTACCCCGTATCTGCTGCTTCCGAGCGAAGCCGCCTACGCTTTCGCCGCGCTATTCGGTCTCGTGCTCGGCAGCTTCCTGAACGTGTGCATTTCGCGGCTCCCGCGGCACGAATCTGTTGTGGCGCCGCGGTCCCGCTGTCCGAACTGCGCCAAGCCGATTTGCTGGTACGACAACGTTCCGGTGCTCAGCTACCTCGTTCTGAAGGGGAAGTGCCGGTACTGCGGAACCAGAATCTCGCCTGTTTATCCGGTGGTGGAGATTCTGACCGCGTGCCTTTTCGTTGTGGCGCTGACGGAGTTTGGACCTACGGCAGCGTTTCTCAAGGCGATTGTATTCGCCATGCTTCTTGTGATCCTGGTGTTCACCGATCTCGCTGAGCGCACGATCCCTCATTCGGTGACCATAACGGGCATCATCCTTGGACTCGTGCTCAGCTTTTTTTCTCCCGTCAATGACGCGCTGCTCGAATGGGTTTGCCGGCGAGCCGGAATGGATCTCTCCGGGCCGCTCTCTTCGTTTGCCGGGGCGGTAGCGGGAGGAATTTTTGGAGGCGGGCTGCTCTACGGCGTAGCGTGGCTGTTTAAGCGATTCGGCGATCCCGAGAAGGAGTACCTGGGATTCGGAGACGTGATGCTGATGCTGATGGTCGGCGTCTTCCTGGGCGTTCCGCTTACCTATCTCACCATTCTGCTCGGTTCGGTCGCCGGCGCGCTGATCGCCGTTCCCTTCCGTCTGATCAGCAAGCGTTATCACGATTATGAATGGCCTTACGGGAGCTTCCTGGCTGCGGCCGCCGTTTACGCGCTGTTTGGCGGTCAGGCGTTGATTTTTGCGTACCTGCACTGGGCGAACTTCAGATGAGAGTGCGGCTGGGCGCTGCGGCACGCTGCGGTTCAACGCGCGCGGATCAGCTACTGACGATTACAAATCATAGTGACAGCATTTGCTGTAGCGCCGGTGTCCTCACCGGCGTTCTTCGGCGCTGGGGACCGCACCGCTACAGCCCGCTTTATCGCTATAGCCTGTAATCCTCAGTAGGGCGCCGTTCGTCAGGTATCGCTCGGCTGAGGCAGCAGGCGCGCGATGGAAGCGGTACTGCGGTATCCGTTTGCGGGGTGGTAACAATAGATCACGGTGATGGGCCCCTCGGGCGCGACGTCCAAGCGCACTTCCTCCGACGCCCAGCCTTGTTCCCCAAGCAGCTGGCTGAAGGGAGCGAAGTCGGCGGGCTTGCGCCGAAGGATGGAGCGCTGAAATTGTTGGTACGCGTCCTCGCCCATCACGACAATCGCCCGCAGGTTGGGAAACAGCCGGAGTTCGCCCGGCAAATGGCGCGCGCAGTTCGCGAGAGCGCGCGGCGGGAGCGGAGTGAGTGTCGCGTGGCAGCGCAGAGCGTCGGTCATGGCGAAGCGCGTTTTGAACTCGGCGAAGTCTCGGACCCCGACGAGCTCGAACAAGCGGGCGGTGAAGGCGTCCGCCGCATCCTGGCTGCGATAGAGGTAACGCGCCGGGTTCCACGGAGCATCTCGTCCGATGACCAGCGTGCGAACCCTCGCCAAATCGGGGTAATCGCTCTTCAGATATTTGGCCAGAAACTCGTGCGGCGGCAGCACGACGGAGGAGATCGCGGCGCAGTCGCGGCAGCTTTCGATTTGCCGTCTCACGCTCTCTACTTCAACACCGGGAGCGTGGACCGCCACGCCGGTAACCGCCACGCCGCCTTGAGCGCCTTGCAGCAGTTGCTCTTCCGTGGCGCCGGGCGGCCCCAGGACGGCGTTGTCGATCAGACGCGTCGATCCCACGCGCGCGGCCACCAGCGCCGCGCATCCTGCCACAACGCGCTCGACGGGCTCGAATGAAACAGGATCGACGAGCGCTACGTAATCCACGCTCACCTCAGGGTCGGAAGCGAGAACGGAACTCATTTCGTCAACGATTCGCGCGGCATTCGCTTCGCCGTTCCACACCAGCTCCTTGGCACGCTCGAGACTGCGGTAAAGCAGCGCGGCCTTCTTTCTCTCCTCGGCATTCAAGTACTCATTGCGCGAGCTGAGCGCCACACCATCTTCGGCGCGAATGATGGGGCACAGGACCAAGTGGACGCGCAGGTTGAAATCTTTCACCAGCGCGCGCAGCACGGCCGCTTGCTGCAAATCTTTCTGGCCGAAGAAAGCCAGGTCGGGGTCCGCCAGGTTGATGAACTTCAGGACCACCGTTGCGACCCCGCGAAAGTGTTCCGGCCGGAGCGCGCCCTCGAGCGAGCGGGCTGCAGCGCCGGGCTCGACCCACGTAGAAAAGCCGAGGGGGTAAATCTCGCCGGACTCGGGAGCAAATACCGCGTCAATGTTGAAGGGTTCGAGCCGCGCCACATCTCGGGAAAGGTCGCGCGGGTAGCGTGCGAGGTCTTCGGAAGGACCAAACTGCGAGGGGTTCACAAAGATGGAGACTACGGTCGCATCGCACTGGCTCTTCGAGCGGCGGACCAGGCTGAGGTGACCATCGTGGAGCGCGCCCATCGTGGGCACGAGTCCGACGGTCCTGCCATCGTCGTGCGCACGGCGCGAAAAGGCTCGGATCCCGCTGATCGTGGTGATTAACTGCATGGGCGGCGCCGGGCCGGGTTCAACTCGTCACACCCATTGCCGGGCGAACTGGTCCTTCACCGCTGCGGGCCAGTGGTACGACTCCTCCTCGGCGGGGAAGCGCCCTTCGCGGACGTCGTCACCATATCGAACGAAGGCATCGCGCATGACTTCCGCGAGGTTTGCGTAAGGACGGACAAACTTCGGATGCGGCTCGGGTGTGATTCCGAGCAGATCGTGCAGCACGAGAATCTGCCCATCGCACTCGGGCCCGGCGCCAATTCCAATCGTGGGAATGCGCAGCCGACTTGTGATGAGAGCCGCCAGCTCGCGCGGAATTCCTTCCAGCACCAGCGCGAACGCGCCCGCCTCCGCCACAGCTTCTGCATCGGCCACAAGATCTGCCGCTGCTTGCGCGGTCTTTCCCTGCACGCGATGGCCGCCGAGGGCGTGAATCGATTGCGGAGTGAGGCCGATATGGCCCATTACGGGCACCTCTGCATCAACGATTCTCCGGATCACCGCAGCCCGCTTGCGGCCTCCCTCGAGCTTCACCGCCTCCGCGCCGCCCTCTTTGACGTAACGGATGGTCGCCGCAACCGCTTGCTGGTCGCTGACATGATAGGAGCCGAACGGCAAGTCCGCAACCAGCAGGGCGCGCTTCACCCCGCGGCGCACCGCCTTGAGATGATGCAGGATTTCTTCCTCCGTGACGGAGAGCGTGGAATCGTATCCAAGGACTACTTCGCCCAGCGTATCGCCGGTCAGGATCACATCAATCCCCGCTTCATCGGCGATGCGCGCGGCGGGATAATCGTACGCGGTCAGGCAAACCGTTTTCTCACCCCGCTGTTTCCGGGCGGAAACGAGCGGAACGGTGATTTTGCTCACGGCCTCAGGAAGTCGGTCCATGGCATCCTCCAGTGAATGCATTGAGCCATTGGTCCATTGAATCATTGATTCACTGAACCGATGATTGAATTCCCACCGTCTCAGTCCGCCGGGGCGGATCCAAGCGGCAGAAAGTACTGCGTCCCCTTCACCGGCTCGCTGATCCGGTGCATCAGTTCGGCGAGGTCGTCCTCACGCTCGATGAAGTCGATGCGCGAGGTATCAACCACAAGCAGCGGGGCCTCGTCATAATGGATAAAGAAGTGGTCGTAAGCCCGGGTGACTTCTTCGAGATATTCGTCCGAGATATCCTGCTCGGACGGCACGTTTTTTCTGGCAATCCGGCCCTTCAGCGTGCCCGGCTTCGATTGCAAGTATATCACCAGATCAGGCTTTGGAACTTGCTCCGCAAACTCCTCATAGTACTGTTCGTAAAGCGCCAGCTCCTCGTCGGCGAGATTCAGATAAGCGTAAATCTTATCTTTGGCGAAAAGGTAATCGCTCACGATCGGGCGGCCGGCGGGCCCGCCGACGTCCAGGCCCTGCCATTGCTTGAAGCGGCGCCACAAAAAGTAGAATTGCGCCTGGAACGCGGCGCCCGGCGCTCCCTCATAGAAGCGGTCGAGGAACGGATTGTCCTCCACGTCTCGCAGGCGCTCCGCGCCAAAGCGACGCGCCAGGATGTCCGCGAGGCTGGTCTTGCCCACGCGCAAGGGCCCTTCGATGGCGATGAACTGGGCAAATTCGTGTCGGCGTGGCATGAGCGTGACGGGTTTTGTGCCGCGGGCCGGCGGATGGCAGGCGCAACCGAGCGCTGGGTCGCTCCCGCGTTAAGCAGAATCAGTCCGCCCTGATCCTCACAACCTGGCTCTGGTCCTGTGTTTCGTGCAGCAATTCCTGCATCGTCCGTTGGGACGACGGATGGCGCAGGCCGGGTGAAATCTCGCACAGCGGCGCCAGCACGAACCTCCGGTCCGCCATGCGCTCGTGGGGAACTACCAACTCACGCGCATGGATCACAGCATTATCGTACAAGAGGATGTCGATGTCGATCACTCGGGGGCCCTTCAATGTTCCGGGGCGGCGTCCGAGCCCGCGCTCGATTTCCTTGCAAGCGCTCAGCAGTTGCAGCGGCATCAGGCAGGTTTCCGCTTCGACGGCGCAATTCACGAACCACGCCTGAGGAAGAAAATCGACGGGCTGAGTCTTATAGTACGAGGAGATTCGCCGTGCTGTGACGCCGTGCTCTCCCAGCCGTTCGATGGCACATCTGAGGTTCGCCATCCGGTCGCCCAGATTCGAGCCGAGGGAGAGGTAGATTCGTTTCATCCGTTGTTGCGTTTCCGGTCCGCCGGGATTAATCCCGAATTCGTAAGTTGAACGCTACTTTTTGACTTCTTGCGTGAATACAAGGGCACCATCTTAACCCGTCGGGTGCGCTTCCATTTCCAACTTGCGCGAAGTTGGAACCTGAGTTATGCGCGGTGGTAGGGCGTAGGTGACAAGGCACAGCTCAAGAAACCATTTGGGGACCTCGAAAACATAGGGTAAAAGAGAGAGTTTGCAGAGAGTCCACTTTGCGAACTCAACCCCAAGGAGGTCACCCAAATGGTGAACAACGGAAAGAAGCATAGCGATAAAACCCGCGCCGCGCAAGGGTGCGGAGCACCCCTCCCGGAGGCCAATAAAATCGGGGCTTCCACGCCGTTCGACTTCGCCGGTCGAAATCTCACTCCTTACGGCGGCCTGTTGCCGGTGGCGACGATGCTGGAGAAGATCGGTTTCCGTGAACTGGTAGAGCAGACGCTGAGCGTGAAGCGGCGGACGCGGGTGATGGACGGCTACCGATTCATCTTGGCGATCGTGTTGGGCCTCTATGTGGGCTTCAGCCGGTTGAACCAGTTGCGCTTTATCGCCCGCGATCCTCTGCTGACCGGGATTCTGAGGGTCGCGCATCTGCCCCCGCAATCGACTCTGTGGCGGTTTCTGGCCTCGCTCCATGCCAGCGTAGCCGGACAGATCTTGGAGGTCCAGCGCCAGTTGCGCGAGCGGGTGTGGGCAGCGGCCAACGTGCGGTTAACGACGGTGACTCTGGATACTGATACGACGGTCCACACGCTCTATGGGAAGCAGTTCGGAGCGCGCAAGAGTTACAACCCGAAGAACCGGGGCAAGAAGAGCTATCAGCCGATGCTGACCTTTCTGGCGGAGACGCGTGAGTTTGTCGCCGGCCAGTTGCGCAACGGGGATCGGCCGACGGGCGCCCAAATCGCCACCCACTTGCGCACTGTCTTTCGACTGCTCCCGGCCGGGGTGATTCAGACCTTCGCCCGCGCCGATGCGGGATTTTACTGCCGGGAGGCCGTCGAAGCCTACGAACAATCGCGTTGCCGGTTCATCATCGTCGCCCGCAAGACTGGCCGGCTGCTGGAGCAGTTGCGGCAGGCGGATTGGAAAGCTTCGCGGAAGACCGATGCGGACGAAGAATGCCAGTTCTGGTATCAACCGGAAGGATGGGGTCGGGCTTACCGCTTTATCGCCCTGCGTTACCTGAAAAAGCCTGAGCCCCGAGCGGCGGACGAGCCCGAGCAATATCAGTTGTTCGAGACGGCAGAGTACCTCTATCGCGTCTTTGTGACTAACCTGGGCGATCCGATTGCGTGGGCGGTCTGGTTCTACAACCAGCGGGTGGGGGCCGAGAACCTGATCACGGAAGCGAACAACGACGTGGGCCTGGCGGCTCACCCTTCGCGCCGCTTTGACGTCAATGGCAACCACTTCCAGTTGGCGATGCTGGCCTACAACGTGAACTGCTGGCTGTTGTTGTTTCACCGGGAAGCGGAGGCGCAGGTCGAGACCCTGCAGCACACGAGACTGGCCACGGCGCGCCTGCGCTTTCTGTTTGTGGCGGCCAAAGTCTGGCGGCACGCGGGCAGAACGGGGGTCAGCTACAGCGATCAATACGAAGAAGGCGGCCTGTTGCAGCGGCTCATGGACCGACTGCGTGCCATTCGTCTGTCGGGGCAAGAATTCGCTCCCGTGCTGAAGACGGCTTTGGTTTGAACCTCTGTGCATAGAATTTTATGCATTGCTCGCAACGGCCAGCGCCGCCGTGAGATAGCGGCGGCCACTCCACAAGTGGAAAGTCGGAAGGAGTCGAATGAGACGAGCCAAACGACGCGGGAACAATCAAACGGAACGGGCGATGTAGAGACTCCCAGCGCGGAGCATCGCTAACTGATGTAGTCGCCAGAGGGGCAGTGCGGCCAGCTGTCTACCCACTTTCTGTGCATAACTTAGGTGTCACTTTCCTGCGCAGAACCATCTTTTCTCAACTTACATAACAATGGGCTGGCTTTATCGAGGATACTGGATTTAGCATGCTAAACATATGGCTAAAATGATTTCAGGCGGCACGGCGCACAAGTTGCCGGCAGACTTGCGAAAAGCGTTAACAGCCGATCCAAAAGCTTTGACGGCTTGGGAAGACATCACACCACTTTCCCGCAACGAATGGATATGCTGGACTATCTCCCTTAAAACTCCAGAGAAGAGG
>JBOGKE010000014.1:0-2342 GCA_050745265.1 Terriglobia bacterium | reverse complement strand
ATCGGATCGACCCTCGCTGCCCGCCGTGCGGGGATGTAGGTGGCGGCGAGCGAGACGGCCACAAGCACCACGGCGACGACAACAAAAGTCACCGGATCGGTCGCGCGAATGCCGTAAAGCTGATTCGCAATGAGCCGCGCAAGCAGCAATGCGGCGATAATCCCAGCGCCCACGCCAATTAGCGCCATTCGTAATCCCTGCGCCAGGACCAAGCGCAGGAGCTCGCCACGCGCGGCGCCAAGCGCCATGCGAATCCCGATCTCATGCGTTCGCTGGCGCACCCAGTAAGCGAGCACGCCGTAGATTCCGATCGCCGCCAGCACCAGCGCGATTGCCGCAAACACTGTCATCAGAACCATCAAAAAGCGGTTCTGAGCTATGGAGACGGAAAGCACCTGCTCCATCGATTGGATGTGGCCGATGGGGAGATTCGGTGCGGCATCGCGGATGCTGGTCTCCACGGCGCGGGTGAGGCTAAGGGGATTCACGGCCGTGCGGACAAGCAGGTTTATCGAAAACCAACCCTGGATTCCCTGGTCCAGGCGAAAATCGGCTTGCGGCATGGGAATCAAATACGTCGGCGGCGCAGGCTCGCTCAGCAGCGAGCGCACATCGGCGGCCACGCCCACGATTTCCATGGGCTGGCCATCAAAGAGATGGTGGCCGAGCGGGTTCTCGTTCGGGAAAAATTGCCGCGCAAACGCCCCATTGATGATCGTGACTTTTGCTGAAGCGGCAGAATCAGACGCGGTGAATGCCCTTCCGGCGATGATGCGGTCACGCAGCGTGCCGAAATAGCCCGAGGTTACTTCGCGGAAATCGACGGAAGGATGCGTGACTTCGTTTCCGACCCGCACACCCGGATTCAGGTTGACGCCGGTTTCAAGGGGCAGCCCGCCGGCGACCGCGGCTGCGTCCGTCACGCCGGGAATGGCTTCGAGCCGGTTCACGAGATTGGCGTAAAAGGCGGACAGCTTGGGCATCGAGTTGAATTTTGAGCCCGTCGTCCAGATCGGAATGGCCAGCATGCCGTTCGGGTCGAAACCAGGATTCGTGCGCATGAGGTTGGTGAACGTGGCGATCAGCAGGCCGGAACCGACGAGGAGAACGAGCGAGAGCGCCACCTCAGCGGAAACCATGCCGTCACCCAGCCGCCGCCGGCGCATTCCGGAGGTTGCGCGGCTCTCGCCTTCTTTGAGCGACTCAATGAGATTCGTACGCGAGGCCTGGAGGGCCGGGGCGAGGCCGAAGAGAATCCCGGTGAGCGCGGCAACGCCGGCCGTAAAGATCAGCGCCCAGCCATTGATGCCGATGTTCTGCGCGCGAGGCAAAAGGTCCGGAGCAAGCGCGAGGAGCGAATGCACGCCCCAGAACGCGACGAGCAAACCAAGCGCAGCGCCAAAAACCGCAAGCAGCACGCTCTCGGTGAGAAGCTGCCGGAAGATACGCCCGCGCCCGGCGCCGAGCGCGGTTCTTAGAGCGATTTCGCGGTTCCGGGTGGCCGTGCGCGCAAGCAGCAGATTGGCTACATTGACGCAGGCGATGAGCAGCACGAATCCGATCGCGCCAAAGAGGACAAGCAGCGGCGTGCGGACGTCGCTCGAAATTACATTGTTATAAGGAACGGCCACAAAGCTGATGAGTTTCCGGTCGGCCTCGGACATGAAGCCGTAGTTTTGCTCTGCGAACGTGTGAGAAATACCAGAGAGGTAGGCATCAGCGCGTTTGCGCGATACGTTTGCTTTCAGCCGGCCAATGACATCGTAATTCTGACCGCTGCCAATGCCATTCCGGACCTGCCCAATCGTGGTCCACAGGCTCACTGGAAAAGTTTGTAGGGGCGAAGCAGGCAAGATACTGACGAACCCGGCCGGCATCACTCCGATTACCGTGAACGGTGCCCCGTTCAGCAGAATCGTGCGGCCGATGGCATTGGGGTCTCCAGCAAAATGCTCTTTCCATAGGCCATAGCTGAGGATCGCGACATTAGGACCGCCGATTTGCTCTTCCTCAGCATTGAAGTTTCGGCCCAGCAACGGCCCAACTCCGAAGACGTTGAAGTATTGCGTAGAGACCCGCAGCGCGGATACGCGCTCGGGCCGGCCTGCTCCAGCAAGATCAAACCCGTCGATGGTCGCGGCGGCGAGATACTGGAACGGCCGGTTGTGCTGTTTCCAGGAATCGAATGCATTCGCCGTGAACGAGAACTTCTGGAGCTGGCCGCGGTAGGTTGCCTCAATTTGGACAATGCGATCAGGATGCGGATACGGCAGCGGCTTGAGGAGCACGCCGTAAATCACGCTGAACATAGCCGTATTTGCCCCAATGCCGAGCGCGAGCGT
>JBOGKE010000013.1:0-21005 GCA_050745265.1 Terriglobia bacterium | reverse complement strand
AAAGGATAGCGTCGCGCGGCTCAGCGGCCCATCCAGCCGCCGTCCACGGTGAGGATCGTGCCGCTGACGTAATCGGAGGCGGGAGAGGCGAGGAAGAGAATCGCGCCTTGCAAGTCCTCGGGCTTGCCCCAGCGGCCGGCCGGAATGCGCCCGAGGATCGCAGCATTGCGTTTGGGATCGGATTGCAGCGCCGCGGTATTGTCGGTGCTGACGTAGCCCGGCGCTATGGCGTTCACCTGGACGCCCTTGCCCGCCCACTCGTTCGCGAGCGCCTTCGTAAGCTGCGCCACGCCGCCTTTGGATGCGGCGTACGCCGGCACCGTGATCCCGCCTTGAAACGCGAGCAGCGAAGCAATGAAGACGATTTTTCCCGAGCCGCGTTCGACCATGCGTTTGCCGATCTCGCGGCTGAGAATGAATTGGGCGTTCAGATTGGTTTCAATGACCGTGTCCCAATAATCGTCCGGATATTCTGCAGCGGGTTTGCGCAGGATCGTTCCGGCGTTGTTGACCAGGACATCGATGCCGGGGAAATCCGCGAGAAGCTTGGCGATGAATGCGTAGAGCGCCTTGCGGTCGGCGAGGTCGCAAGCGTAACCCGCGAAAGTGCGTCCGCGCGCGCGTACCTCTTGCTCGATCGCGCTACCTCTCGCTTCAAGCGAGCGGCTGAGACCAATAATCTCCGCGCCGGCTTCGGCCAGTGCGATGGCTGCGCTCATCCCGATTCCGCGGCGGCAGCCCGTGACGAGCGCCGTCTTTCCCTCCAGCTTGAATCGATCGAGGATGTTCATGCCGTTTGCGAATGCGTCAGCGATCAGCGGTCAGCCATCAGCAGCCGGCGGGACGCCGGCGCTACGCCACAACGGATCAATCTTCCGAGCACCGAATGAGGACCTTCATCACGTCGCCGCCGGATTCGAGCCGCCGCAGCGCGGCTTCGACCTCATCAAGACTGCACTCCTGGCTGATGAGCCGGTCGAGCGGCAGGCGGCCGGAATCGGCGAGCGCGATGGCGCGCTCAAAATCCTCCGGCTCGTAGACGCGTGCGCCGGCCAGGCGAAGCTCGCGCCAGAAAAATTGAAACAGATTCACCTTCGGAGTCTCGGCGAAAATGGCGACGACGACGATTCGCCCGCGGACGCGCGCGAGCTGGGTCATGCTTTCGGCGCCCGCCGCCGAACCGGAAACCTCAAACACCACGTCCGCGCCGGCGCCGCCGGTTTCGGCGGTAACGCGCTGCGCAAGGTTGTCTTCCCGAGGATGGCACGCGTCGAATCCGAGCTCGCGTGCGAGCTTCAGCCGGAACGGATTGACTTCGGAAATCAATACCCGCGCCCCGGCTTCGCGCGCCACGGCGGCGATCAGCATGCCAATCGGTCCGCCGCCCTGAACGACGGCGAATTCGCCCGGCTGTACGCCGCCGATCCGCACGTCGTGGCAAGCCACCGAAAGAGGCTCGACCAGAGCGGCACGCCGGAGCGGCAGGGAGGCTGGCAGCCGGTGCAGCGTATGCGCGGGAACGGTCCACCGGGCCTGCAGCGCGCCCGGGGCGTCGATGCCGATGAACTTCAGGTGCTGGCATACATGAGAATGGCCCGCGCGGCAGGCGGGGCATGTGCCGCACGGATCGAGCGGCCTGACGGTGACGGGATCGCCCGGCGCGAACCCGCTCACGCCCGTGCCCACTTCGGCAACCGTGCCCGACATTTCGTGACCGATCACCTGCGGAGGGTGTACGCGGTGATCCATCGCGCCGTGAAACAGGTGCAGATCGGAGCCGCAAATCCCGCAGTGCGAAACCTTCAGTTGCACCTCGCCCGCGCCGGGTGCGACGGGCTTGCACTCGCCCGCTCGAATCGTTCCTTTGCTCTCGTAATAGGCCGCTCTCAGCATGGCGCCGTCTCCGCGATCTTCGAGCCTACAACATCGAGGCGAGCGCAGTCTAGCGCAGTGCGCGGTAATGGCTCTGGAGTAGCGGCAGTGGCTGAAGCCGAGATATTCAAACTATAATGAAGGGTGACGACGGCAAAACGGGTCACTACTCAGGATTAATCGATGCCTGCGCGAACGATGTACGAAAAAATCTGGGAAGCGCACGTGGTCCGCGAGGAATCGGGCCAGCCGCCTTTGATCTACATCGATCGGCACCTCATCCACGAAGTCACCTCGCCGCAGGCGTTCGCCGGCCTCCGCGCGGCCGGGCGCAAGGTGCGGCGGCCCGACCTGACGTTCGCCGTCATGGACCACTCCGTGCCCACCACCGACCGTAGCCTACCGGTGACGGACGCAGCCGCGGCAGCGCAGTTTGACGCGCTGGCGCGTAACTGCCGCGATTTCGCCATCATGCTGTTTGACATGAACAGCCCCAACCAGGGGATCGTGCATACCATCGGTCCCGAGCTTGGGCTCACACAGCCCGGGCAGACGATTGTCTGCGGTGACAGTCATACCTCAACCCACGGCGCCTTCGGAACGCTGGCATTCGGCATCGGAACGAGCGAAGTGGAACACGTTCTTGCCACCCAATGCCTTCCCCAATCCAAATCCAAGACAATGCAAGTCGTCATCAGCGGGCGCCTCCCGCGCGGCGTGACCGCAAAGGACGTGATCCTCACGATCATCGGACGCATCGGCATTGCCGGAGGCACGGGCTATGTGATCGAATACGCCGGCGATGCAATTCGCGCGCTTTCCATGGAAGGCCGCATGACCATCTGTAACATGTCGATCGAAGGCGGCGCGCGCGCCGGCATGGTAGCGCCCGACGATACAACGTTCGCCTACCTCGAGGGCCGCCCGTTCGTACCGCGCGGGAGAGACTTTCAGACCGCCGTGGAAACTTGGAAATCGGTGACCACGGACGCGGGCGCGGCGTATGATCGCATCGTCGACCTCGACGGGGCCGCCATCGCCCCGCAGGTGACCTGGGGAACCAATCCCGGAATGGTGACGGACGTGACCGGCAGAGTGCCCAATCCCCTCTCGTTCGGCGATCCCGCGGCGCGCAAAGGGGCCGAACGCGCTCTCGAATACATGGACCTCGCCCCGGGCACGCCCATCACCGCCATTCCTCTGGACCGCATCTTTATCGGCTCGTGCACAAACGCGCGCATCGAGGACCTGCGCGTTGCGGCGAGCATGGTGGACGGAAAGAAAGTAGCTCGCACGCTCAAGCAGGCCCTCGTCGTCCCCGGATCGCGGCGGGTGAAGGCTCAGGCAGAAAAGGAAGGGCTCGACAGGATTTTCCTCAGCGCCGGGTTCGAGTGGAGGGACTCCGGCTGCAGCATGTGCCTGGGCATGAATCCCGACATTCTTCAGCCCGGCGAGCGCTGCGCCAGCACGTCGAATCGCAATTTTGAGGGTCGGCAGGGCAAAGGCGGCCGCACCCACCTCGCCAGCCCGATGATGGTGGCGGCGGCCGCGATTGAAGGACATTTTGTGGATATTCGACACTGGAACGGAAATCAGTGATTGACCGCGGCTTTACGCCGTGGGCTAAACTCTTTCGCCCGCTACGCTGGCTAACATTGCCGACGGATCTCTGACTCAGGAAGCTAGGGGCTTACCACGTTCTCTCCCGGAGGCTGAGCTTGTCCCACATCTCTTGCTAGACACCGGGGTTGTATCAGGGCACGGCCTCAGCCGTGCCAACTAGAGCGAAAGAAGAAGGCGGCTTTAGCCGCTGAGATAGCTCCCCTCAGGGGCTAAAGCCCGGTTCAAAATGGCGCCCCTTTCGGCACGGCTGAAGCCGTGCCCTGATACGAGGCCCTCGGAAGGCAAGGCGATGCAAGAAGTTAAGTTCCAATTCGACCCGCGGTGTCCAGCCGAAGATACGGGTAACGATCACCTCCCCGGAGAAGGGCTGAAGCCAACGGAGATCACAGCCGTCTCCCCCCGCCCAATCTGAAAATAATTCTACGAAAGCCTCACTTTTCTCTTGACAAAGTGGTAAGTACTGGATTAATACATAGAAGATCACTTAATTCAGTAGCTTTGCTCTGGTGATCATCAGCGGTTCAGGTTAAAAATCTGAAGGAGCACCAACGCACTCCGTCCCGCAAGTGGGCCGGAAACTCTCGATTGCAAGAACAATGTAATACGGGAGGTACACAGTGGACTACGCAATGTCTTCTGGCGGTCTGATGGTGCATTCCCGCGGTGATTGGCCTTGTGCTTGCTGCCGTCCCCATGATGTAGCTGACAGCCGGGGCTTTTGCTTGTGCCTGAAATGCGCCCGAGGCCTGATGCGGGCGGCGGAAGCCGGGGTGGAAAGCGTTCGAGGCTTGCTGGACGACATCACTGACGCGTTGACCATTTTTCAGGCGGAGTCGGCGATGCCGGCGTTGGGTGTTAACTAGACGACATTTTGAACGGTGTTCCCCCTAAAAACGGGGGCAGGCAATGCGGTTCCCCCCTCCTACCGTGCCTACCCCCGTTTTCCCCTTTGCACGATTCCCCTATTGTTCGCGGTGACCGAGGATTTCCGCCTTCACGGTGCGCAGGATCCTGCCTCGTTCCAGCGCGCCCCGCTCGGATTTCGTGGCAAACTCGATTTTGCGCACGATGAGACGGTGCTGCCGGAATTCGCACTCGTCGGGCAGCACCAAGTCATCGCTGTTATAGAGTTCGTCGAACCTGACCTCGTGAGCGCCTGCGTCGATTTCGGCGCCGAGAGCGCGCGCGACAAGCCGGCCGTCCTGGTAGATCGCGTCGTCTTCGCGCTCGAGCAGCGGATCGGGTTTCCCTCCCTGCGGTGATGAGGCCGTTGTATCGTGAGCCATTCCTTTCCCCCGCGCGTGAATTCAAAACGCCTATTCTCCAGCAGTTGGTGCAATCCCGCAAGGGCGACACAAGGTCGCCGCACGGGCCGCGAGTCAGTCAGAAACCTTGAGCACCGCAAGAAAAGCTTCTTGGGGAATCTCGACTCGTCCGACGCGCTTCATGCGCTTCTTCCCTTCCTTCTGTTTTTCGAGGAGCTTTCGCTTGCGCGTCACATCGCCGCCGTAACATTTGGCAAGAACGTTCTTACGAATGGCCGCGACGTTTTCGCGCGCGATTATTTTGGCGCCGATGCTCGCCTGGATGGCCACCTCGAAGAGCTGGCGCGGGATCAGCTTCCGCATTTTCTCGCAGAGCGTTCGGGCGCGGCTGAAAGCGTCATCCCGGTGGCAGATGAACGACAGCGCGTCCACAGCTTCTCCCGCCACGAGCAGGTCCACCTTCACCAGGTCCGACTCCCAGAAGTCGGAAAGGTGGTAATCCAGCGACGCGTAGCCGCGCGAGACGGTCTTCAGCCGGTCGTAGAAGTCCAGCACGATCTCGTTCAGCGGAAGTTCGTAGGTGAGCAGCACGCGCTTCTCGGACACGTACTCGAAAGCTTTCTGGACGCCGCGCTTTTCTTCGAGCAGCTTGAGGATGCCGCCGAGATACTCGTCCTGGGTGAGAATCATCGCGGTCATCACCGGCTCTTCGATCTTCGCGATATCTCCCGCCGGCGGAAATTTGCTGGGCGTGTCCACATCGAGCGACGCTCCCGCCTTGGTGAAGACGCGGTAGCGAACGCTCGGCGCCGTGGTAATCAGGTTGATGTTAAATTCCCGCTCCAGGCGCTCCTGGATGATCTCCATGTGCAGGAGACCGAGAAAGCCGCAGCGGAAACCGAATCCCAGCGCCGCTGAGTTTTCGGGCTCGTAGAGGAAGGACGAGTCGTTGAGGCGCAGCTTCTCCATGGCGTCGCGGAGATTCTCATATTCACTCGCTTCGACCGGATAGAGCCCGGCAAAAACCATCGGCTTGATCTCTTCGAATCCGGGCAGCGGCGCGCCGGCCGGTTCCGCGTCGCTGGTGAGCGTATCGCCAATGCGCGTGTCGGAGATTCGCTTGATATTGGCGGCGAGGAAGCCGGCCTCGCCCGCCTCGAGTTGCTCCACCGGGACGGGTTTCGGAGTGAGCACGCCAAGCTCTTCGACAGTGTACGCCTGATTGTTCGACCAAAGGCGGATGGTCTCCCCGGTCTTGAGCTTTCCGTCGACCACGCGGGCGAGCACGATGACGCCGCGGTAGCTGTCGTACCACGAGTCGAAGATCAGCGCCCGGAGGGGCGAATCCGCGGAGCCTTTCGGGGGCGGAATGCGCTCGACAATGGCCTCGAGCACCTCGGGCACGCCGACGCCCTGTTTGGCGCTGATCAGCAGCGCAGAACTGGCATCAAGGGCCAGGGCATTTTCGATTTGGCGTTTGGTCATCTCGACGTCGGCGCCGGGCAGGTCGATTTTGTTAATCACGGGAATAATCTCAAGCTTGTTGCGCAAGGCAAGCTGCGCGTTGGCGACCGTCTGCGCTTCCACGCCCTGAGAAGCGTCGACCACCAGCAGCACTCCCTCGCAAGCCGAGAGGCTGCGAGAAACTTCGTAGGAGAAATCCACGTGCCCCGGCGTATCGATCAAATTCAATTGATAGGTGTTTCCGTCCCTTGCGTCGTAGTGAAGGCGCACCGCGTGGGCTTTGATCGTGATTCCGCGCTCGCGCTCGAGGTCCATCGAGTCGAGAACCTGCTCCGACATCTCGCGCTTCGAGAGAGCGCCAGTCAGTTCGAGGAGGCGGTCGGCAAGGGTCGATTTGCCGTGGTCGATGTGGGCGATGATGCAGAAGTTCCGGATCAGTCGAGCATCAGGCATGAAGTTTCGAGCTAGTCCCCTGTCACAATGGTTCGCAACATAAATCAAGACGCCGGTGTCATGCTGAGTGCACATGGGCCTGCGGCCGACCTATTGGAATGAAAATCAACGCGATCGTCACCCCCGCGAAAGCGGGGATCCAGGGTCTAGATTCCCGCTTTCGCGGGAATGACGGGTCCCGGTGATCTTCGACAGAGTGGCGCGAAGCATCCCCGTATTTCGCTGTAAAGAAATGCAGAGACCATTTCGCTGCGCTCAGGGCGACAGGTTTCGTCTTGTCCGCCGTTCTTCTGCGACAGGAGACTAACCGACGCGGGCGGATCCGGCCAAGGCGAGCGCGTCGTCCTCGGGTGGGAGTGCCAAAGCGGGGAGATGGACAGAGATTTTCGTGCCCGACCGGCTCGATTGAATCGTCATTTCGCCATCGAGCTGCCGGAGACGTTCCCGCATTCCGCGGACGCCGACGCCTGCGCCGTGCGACTGGATCTCGGCCAGCCTCTCAGGGGAGATGCCGTTGCCGTGATCCTCAATTTCCAAGAGCACCCGGTACTGTGAACGGGAAAGCCGAATCGCAGCATCCTTACTGGCGGAATGGCGATGAATGTTCGTCAGGCATTCCTGGGCGATGCGGAAAATGGACAGCTCGGTGTCGGCAGGCAGGCGCCCGAAATCGTCGCCAATCTGGAGATCGATCGCGAGTCCGCTGCGTTCCCTGAGTCCCTCCACATACAATCGCAGCGCGCCCGAGAGGCCGCATTCGTCGAGCAGAGGAGGATGAAGCAGGTAAGAGGCTGTGCGGATCTCCCGCGTCAATTGCGCCACCAAGTTCTGGACGCCTTCCATCTCTTTCGCGAGGTCCGGCGCGTCCGCCTTTAACTGCATCGCGATGCGAGCCTGCTCCATCGCCAAACCGGTGAGCGTCTGACCCGCGCTGTCGTGCAGCTCGCGTGCAATGCGCTTCCGTTCCTCGTCTTGCGCCCGCAAAAGGCGTGCCGAAAGCTCGCGTACCTGTTCGGACTGGGCCACAATATCCGCGTTGCGCTCTTCGAGGTCGCGGGTCCTTTCGCGCACCTGCACTTCCAGCGATTCGGCTAGCCGGCGATAACGCTGCTCACTGGCTCGCAACGATTGCTCCCCCGTTTTTCGGTCGGTGATATCCACCAGCATGTTGACGCCACCCACAATTCGTCCTTGGCTGTCGCGTAAAGGCGTGGGGTGCGGGATGAACCAGCGCCGCCCGCCGTCGGGCCGCTCCGCCATGCACTCCGTCGCGGCGGGAGCTTGGCCCTCTTTGAGTGCAACCGCCATCGGGCACTTGTCATGAGGCAGCGGCGCACCGTCCGGCTTGAGTATCTTCCAACTGACGCACCAGCGATCCTTTCCCAACTCGGGCATCCGGCCGGCGAATTCGACCGCGGCAGGATTGAAGTGCGTCAGCCAGCCTTCGGCATCCGTCGTGTAGATCGCCGCCGGCATCGCGTCGATCATCTCGCGGAAGCGAGCCAATTCAGCCGCGGCCTGCGCATGCTTCTCGCGCAGCGCCTGCTCGGTTTGCTCGTGCTCCAAAAAGTCAGCCGCTTGCCGCGCCAGGAGGTCGAGGTAACCCAGTTCACGTTCCGAGGGCTGGTGACGTTCGCGCCAATGGGTGGAGATCATCCCGAGCAGCCTTCCGCTGCGAGAGATCAGCGGCGTGCTCTGTACGGCGTGAATGCCCGTCTGCAGAGAGACGGCACGGTCCTCGGTACCCTGCATGAACTCGCAATCTTCGATGTCGGGGACGATAACGCGATTTCGCGAGCGGAGAGCGGCGCCGCAAGAGGAAGCCGAATCGGCGCGCACCCACTCCCAAAATTTCGCCGCTTGCGGATCAAATCCGCGGCACGCCAGCAGGCGGAGCTCGCCCTTCTCGCCACGCTCCGGGAAGAGCATCTGCATGCTCGCGTAGTCGGCGCGCGTGATGCGGGTTGCAGCGTCCATAATTCTCTCATACAAAATCTGAACGTCGCCCTCGAGCACCATCTGCGCGCCGAGCGTCCTCAGGGCCTTGCTAAGATCGAGGTCCTCGCGCAGCGCCTGCTCGGCCCGGTCGCGCTCGATCGCGACGCTGGCGAGATGCGCTCCGAATTGGCCGATGCTGCGCTCCCATTCGTCAGGCTCGCGCGCTTCTCCAAAGCAGATGACGAAGGACCCGATCGCCCGCTGGCCGGCGGAGAAGACGGGCGTGGAATGGCAGGCGCGAATGCCGTGGGCGACACAAAGCTCGCGCCAGTCTTTCGACCAGCGCTCGTCGTAAGCAATGTCGGCGCAAGTCACGGGTTCGCCGCGATAGATCGCCGTGTTGCAGGTGGCGATCAGCAGATCGTTGATCGGGGCACCGTGAATACCCTCTCCTAATGAGGCGGGAAGGTCAGCCGCAAAGGCGCGATCCATGCGGGATCCGGCGTCGTCGGCGATCAAAACGGCGGCGCGGGCTGCCGGTTGCAGACGCTTCACCGCCCGCGTCAGGGCATTCAGGCACTCGTCGAGCGAGCAGCCCGTGGCGATCAGCTCCAGCAGTTTCTTCTGCTCGAGGAGGAGGTTTTCACTGCGTTGGCGGGCCGTGATGTCGGCTTCGCGCCGCGCGCGCGCTAAGGGTCCAGGAGTTCGCACGCGATCCTGAGTCCGCCCAGCCACTTTGTTGCCGGAAGAAAGATGGCGGCCGCCGTCAGCGCGCGCCTGCGCACGTCGCGCGCTCGCCACGGCTTTTTTGAGCGCCGGCAGCAAGTCCTGTACGAGCCTGCTTTTTGCAACCCAGCCGGCAGCCCGAACGGCGTTGGCTTGTTCATGTAAAACGGCGGGGTCGTTCTGGCTGACCAGGATGACCTTTGTCTCGGGAAGCTCTTGCCGGATCACTCGCGTGGCCTCGAGCCCGTCCATGCGAGGCATGGAAATATCCATGAGGATGACGTGGGGCCGCAACTGCTTCGCCTTCGCCACCGCATCGACCCCATCCGCGGCCTCGCCGCAGATTGGCCACTCGGCGCGGGAAGACAGCAGCGCACGGATGTTATGACGTACGCTTTCATTATCATCGACCAGAAGGATGCGCATTCTTCCGCCCTGCGAGCTTAGGGGTTAACAAAATTCGCGCCGTGAGGCGCGGGTGTGAGGCAAGCACTGGCTTCCCGCTCGGACGGGAGTTCCTGGTGCATGCGCGTTGGGCTTACGTTCACGCCATCCTGGCGGAATTTGCCGTCTCAGCCACATTATACCGCCTAACGCCCTTCCCGCGTTTGCATTCAGCTCCGGCTTCTGGGTAGCTCCTGATTTGTCCCGTTTCATTAGACACCGAAATGTCCGATTTGGGATCACCCCACGGGAGGGTGCGAAAACTACTCGCGTCCTGTCCTCTCTATCCGGGAGAGTGGCCATGTCGCTTCGCGACGCCCGCGAAGCATGAAAAGGCGGGCTTATTGGTATCAGGTCATAGCTTCAGCCATGCCGAAAACTGGCAAAGAGCAAGGGGCTTTTAGCCCCTGAGGCCCCCTCAGCGGCTAAAGCCGATAAGACTGCGCTCGCAGAAGTCTTCGGAGCAGGGTGCCCGAGGAACGAGCGCGGGTGAAGGCTTGGTTGCAGCCGGAAGTGCGCTACCCGGGCGCAGACGCCGCTTATACAGCGCGCTACCGCACCGAAGCCTATTCGACGCCGTAGTCGATTTCCATGCGGCGGAGGCGCAGGCTCGCGGCCGCGAGCAGCACACCGATGACGATCAACAGCCCGATGATTGCTGCAACGGCGCCAGCGGGCTCGGGGTTAAACGTAAAGAGGGAGAGCGGGCTCGGGTTGCTGCCGCCGAGCGAGGTCGTTACCACCTGAATGGGACACAGCGATTTCAAATAGTAGATGACGCTGAGCTTCTGCAAGAGCGGCGGAAGATAGCCGCTGACAATTTCCCAGATCAGGACCGCAATGGCCGGCACCACAGCATTACGGAAGAGCACGCCGAGGAAAAGAAACACGCTGCCGTAACCGGCGCAAGCGAGGATCGTCACGCCCAGGTACGCCGCGAGTTGTTCCCATCCGTGGCCTTGGAAAAGAAAGTGGTGGATCGTGGAGGAATCATAGAAGCTGTAAAGCGCGGCGAACTGAAGCACGACGCTGAGGCAGAAGATGACCGATGCGGCTACCCAACCGGTCAGATATTTCCCCGCCAGCAGAACTTCCCTGCGAATCGGAGCCAAAAAGTAGAAGTGCAGGCTCTTGTCGAGTATTTCTCCGTGCAGCAGGTTCAGAAACACGCCGGCGCATCCGAAGAACACCACGAACCGAAGGAAGAAGATTTGAAAGGCGGCGGCGAAGGCGTGGGTCCCCCTGCCGATTCCGGGAGTTAAATGCCTGCCGCTCTGCACCAGCGTACCGATCCCGAAGATCGCCACGGGCGCGAGAGCGAGCAGATAGATCCACAGCGCCCGCTTGGCGAGGAAGTTCCGCTTGAGCTCGATCCGCATCAAGCCGCGAACCTGCGCGCGCCAGAGCTGCCACGAGGTCCTGTTCACCGTGTGGAATCCTCCGTTCCAATCAGATACTCGTAAACCGAGAGAACGTCGTCATCGGCCGGCGCCACGGATTCGATCTCGATGCCGTTCTGGGCGATGTGGTTGAGAGCGAGATAGAAGGGGCCGGCGTCGCGGGTTTTCACCAGCAGCCCGCGCCCGTCGGTATGAAGACGCGCTTCCGCCACGTGGCCTTGCTCGAACAGCACTGAAGCGAGCGAGCGTGGCTTATCGCAGCGAATCAGGATTTGCATCGGCTGCTCGTGAATTTCGCTGCGCACGTCGTGAATCTGGCCCTCTGCGATGACGTAGCCGTTGCTCAGCATGACGACGCGGTCCGAGAGGACATCCACTTCGTGCAAGACGTGGCTCGAGATGATCAAGTGGAGGCCGCGGCCGGCGAGCTCGCGGAAGAGCGCGATGGTTTCGGCTCGCATCAGCGGATCGAGCCCGTTCAGCGGCTCATCGAGAACCAGCACCGAAGGACGATGCGCGATGGCCTGCGCCAGCTTGATGCGCTGCCGCATGCCTTTGCTGTAGCCGGCAATCTTGCGATGGGCCGCATCGCTCAAGCGGACGGCCTCGATCGCGTCTGACGCCAGCCTGCTCGCCTCGGAAGGCAGACCGCCGAAGAGGCGGAGATAGGAGTAGACGAATTGAAATCCTGTTAGGCCGCGCGGAAACGAATCGAACTGCGTGCAGTAGCCGGTAAACCGGAAGAGGCGCTCCGGATCGCCCGGCGAAACCCCCAGCACGCTCACGCGCCCGCGGCTTGGCTGGACGAGGCCCGCCATCAGGTTCATGAGCGTAGTTTTGCCCGAGCCGTTCGGCCCCACGAGGCTGGTGATGCCGGGTGGGATGGAAAGATCGACGCGGTTCACTCCCAGAACGTCGCCATAAAACTTGGAAACGTCTTCGAAGACGATGCGCTCGCTCTGCGCCACCTGACTGTTCACGACCGCACCACCTCGCGCGCCCGAATTCTGAGCTCGAGAAGATAGACGCAGAAGGTGCAGATCACGAGGAGCGCCACCCAAGCCGCGCCCGGAGCAATCCGGACCGGAGAATGTGTCCGAAACAGACTGGTTTCCGCCCGATCCATCAGGCCGCCGATATCGATCAGACGGCCCCACGAGGTTCGCAGTGTGGCGTTGATGGCCTGGCCGAGTCCCGATCCGACGAAAAACACGCCCACCAGAGCGGCCCCCGCCACAGCCTTCTTCCTGAACCACGCCGACAGCGCGAGCCCTAAAGCCGAGAAAACCACCAGGATGAGCAACGAAGCGAGAAAGATGGCGCGCGCCATCCAGAGGTTGCGGACGGTCCAATCCCAGCCGGCGAGGTCGGCCTGAATGCCGAACAGAACCAGCCCCGGAATCCAGGTAATGATCGAAATCAGGACGGCAAGCACCGAAAACTTGCCGAGCACATACTCGGGGCGCGACAACGGACGGCAGAGATACAGCGGGAGCGCCTGGTTCGCAAGGTCCGGCGAGACCAGCCCGGGCGCGGCGAAAGCCGTCAGGATAAATGCCAAAATCAGCTCGATCTGGATAAACCGATAAAAGAAGCTGCCGTCCACTAGCTGCCCGGCCTCGCGAGGGCCGATTCTGAAGAGCTCGAGCAGCACGACGTCGTGGCTCACGTAAATCATGGCGCCGAACACGACGGCTACCAGCAGGCACGCCACGATGTACGCGATTGCCAGCCTGGAGCTGAAGATGTTGCGGTAGGAGTAGCGGAAAAGGACCAGGAAGCGCGTTCGCGCGCCGGTGAGCGGGCCGGAATATCCGTGATACGCGCGCTTACGAACGGCCATTCGAGCTCTCCATCGCTTTCAGGAAAATATCCTCGAGCGAGTCGCGCCGGAAACTGACGCGCCGGAGCTGCACGCTGCGCTCCGCCGCCGCCCGGAAAATACTGCGCATATCGAACCCTTCAGGCAGAACCAGCTTCATGCGGTAAGCGCCAGAAATCGCGCATTCGCAGCCGAGGCTCGACAGGGCCGCGGCGAAGGTCCCGTCATCGCCCTGCGTCTCCATCTCGAGAAACCGGCGGTTCGCCCGCCGCTCGTCCTCAAGATCCGCGTGGTGTACGATCTGTCCATCTTTGAGAATAATCGCTTCGTCGCAGCACTCTTCGACGTCGCGCAGTAGGTGCGAGCAGAGCACCAAGTGCAGCTCTCCCGTGTCGCGAATCTCACGCACCAGCCGGATCATCCGCTGGCGCGCCGGCGGATCAAGCCCGTTGGTGGGCTCATCAAGAATCACCAGCTTCGGACCGTGCGCTATCGCCTGGGCGAGCTTGGCAAGCTGCCGCATACCCAGCGAATACGTCCCCAATTTGCGGTAGCGCGCCTCGCCAAGCCCGACGTAAAACAGCGCCTCGTGCGAACGCTCGAGCGCGGCTTCGGGCGGCAGACCGGAAAGCTCCGCCATCAGGCGGATAAACGTCACCGCGGTCATCCGGCTGATGAAGGAGTCGTGCTCGGGCATGTAGCCCACCAGCATCCGGATCTGGCGGAGCTCAGAATGAATATCGTGCCCGAGTACCCGCGCCGTTCCATCGAGCGGCTTATAGAAGCCGAGCAGGGTGTTGATGAGCGTCGATTTTCCGGCGCCGTTCGGGCCCAGCAATCCAACGCATCGGCCGGAAAACGAGCCGTTCAGCCGGTTCAAAACGGTCTTCGTCCCCAGCTTGACGCTGAGATTCTCGAGTTGGATTACGGCACTCATGCGTGGATTAAAACTGAAGCAAGGAGTTATGGCCGCGCTGTCCAGAGTGGGCCGCCGGCCGCCGAAGCATCGCGCCCGCTGCGCCGAGGATCGAATTTAGACCAAGTCCTAACGGGCTCTCGTTGCTCACCACCATGATCCGAACGGGTTCGCCGTACGCGCCGATCATGACGGGAGTGGCGTTCTTCACCAGGTCCTCAAGCGGCTTGTCACCCCCCGCTGGCAGGCCGCTCGTTCCCTGCAGTTCCTGTAGCAAAGGCCTCAACTTCGCCCCTAAATTTTCGTAGAGCAGCGCGGAAAAATAGGCGTTCCCGTCTTCGGGCAATTGCGCCTGGAACTCCTGCGAGCGCGTCAGCGAGTAGCCGGTGTCCCGGTTCTCGATCGCGCGCGCGAGCCCGCTTTGGCTCGAACCTACCAGCAGATAGCCGTCCGCAAACGTGTAGTGAAGTTCGGAGAGGCCGGCAAGCTTACCCAAATTCGTTTGCCGCGGGGGTCCGCCCGTTGCCTGATCCGTGCTCGCAGTGGATGGCTCGACGCTCAAAGTATAGTACACGCGCCCGGCGCGCTCTTCCTGAGTCAGACGCAAAGTTCCCGCAATTCCCCCCAGCTTCTCGTTGAACGACTTCACGAGCTTCTCGATTGACGTTTCAAGCGACGCGGGGTTATAGACGTCCATCACCGCCAGCCACTGCGGGGTGGGTAGAAGCGGTCCATCTTGAGCCAGGGTGATCTCGCCGCCAAGCGATCCCGCCAGATCATTTTCAACGCTTACGCCTGTCTCCGATTCAAAAAGATCGAGGCCTTGCTTGATCTTGGCGTTGCGCTGCGAAGCGGGACCCAGGAACTGCTCGATGAGCGTTTTAGGATCCCTGAGCACAAAGGACATGGCGAAGCTCGCCTCGGGCGATACGAAATCAAGAGTGCCCATCGGGCTCGGTGGCGCAAGCAACGAGGCCAACCCTTGCCGCTCGCCCGCGAAGGTGACGGTCAAACGGTTCTCCGGCTTCCCATGAACTTCCTTGCTTTCTGCGAACAGATATTTCACGTTCGCGAGGCGCGACCCTTTCGGCTCACTCGGCGTTTCCGCTGCCTGTTTCTTCTGTACGGATCGCGCCGCAATTTGTTCCACGTTCGCCGCCAAAAGCCAGCCCGCGCCGGAGCGGTACGCGTGCTGGATGGAAGAATAAAAATCCGTCGCGGCAAATCCGCTCGGCCGCCCGGTGCTGATCCGCGCCGCGATCTCACGCAATTCCTGCGGGTCGGAAGCGGTGGCCATCACGTTGTTCTTGAGCAGAATGACGATCTGATGATCTCCGGCGGCGGGCGAGAGCGAGGACGCGTCGTCCACAATGCGGAACCCGGAATGGCCCATCTGTGCGTTGACTTCGCTCAGTTGTTGTTCCAGAAACGCGCGGAAGCCGGGCTTTTCGACTTGGGCGAGGACGATGGGCCGGAGCTTGCCGGAGGATCCGCTCTCCGCGCCGGCGAAGACGATCTCATTGCCGAGATAGCTGCTGCACGCTTCGACTCTCTGCAGGATTTCTTCCGCCGCCATCGCCGCCCCGGACGCCTGCTGCTTCTGCCACCATTGCTGGAGCAAAACGCTTTTCGCCAGGCGATCCTGGAAAAGAAGGTCAACGTTCTTCAAAGTCGATTCGAGATTGGGAATGGCCGCGTAAATCACCGTGTTCTCGGGAACGTATCCGATCAACTGGGATTCGAAGCGCGGCGCCGGACCGGGTATCGACTGAAGCTCGCGGCCGATGCCCGCAAGCTCGCTCATCAATCCTAGATAGCGGGTGGCGTTGGGGCTCCACGAAATCTGATCGCGAATCGGACTGCTGGTGAGGCTGGCCGAGGTCGAGAGCTGACCGCCCGCACGAACGACTTGCGCGCGGCCGCCTTCCTTCACTCGCACCTCGCCTTGAATCACCGAGACGCGCGAGCCCTTCACCCCCGCGCTCACCGCGAAAATAGTTCCCCGATCGGAAATCAGGCAATCGCGCGTCTCGACGGAAAGGCGGCCCGAATCGTGCTGGGATGCCTCAATGATGACCGTGCCCTGCGCCAGGTGGATCGTGGTGCCGAGCCAGCCGGGCGTCACCGAAACGTCCGCGCGCTCGCTCATCTCGATCAGCGAGCCATGCGCGAGGCGAATCACCGCCGTCGAATGGGCCGCGGTGCGGATCTCATGACCCGCCTGAATCGCGACGCCCTGACCGACCGGTCGCGTGCTCTGGCTTGAGACCGCGTAAAGCTCGCCCTGGACCGATTCGACCGTCAGGCGGCTTCCCTTCCCGCTTATGAGGCTCGGCAAGACTCCGTCGACACCGCTTACGACAATCAAGGCCAGAACCACCGCGGCCAGCGCCCCGCCAAAAACCAGTTTCCGGCTGGGCTTACGCTTCGGCGGCATCACGACCGGAGCTGCCGTCTGGATTACACCGTAGCGCGCCCTATGAAGCGCCTGGCGGCACGCGACGCATTCGCGGGTGTGGTCCTCGAAAAGGAGCGCGCGGGCTTCGGAAAGGTTTCCAGCCAGATAAGCGGGAATGCCGGCCTGAAAATCGACACAGCCCCGGATTGGCCCGCCCGTCGCCGCAGTGAGCGGCCGGATCGATTCGCCCGCGGCGTTGTCGTCGCCCGCCTGGTTAAGGCGCGACCAGACGCGCCGTGCGGATTCGTCGATGGATTCCGGCGCAATTTTCTGGTTGCGAATTTCGGCGATCGCTTGGTCGAGCAGAGAGCTGATTTTGCGTTTCATAGTCTCCCCTTCCGCGGGCCGCATCGCCGGGTGATTTCCTTTTTTAATTTCCCTCGCGCGCGGTGCAGGACCACCGCAACCTTCACCACGGATATCCCAAGCATCTCGGCGATCTCGCTATTACGGTAATCATCGAAAAAGCGCAGGGTGAAAATCTCCGCCGCTTGCGGGCTGAGGGCCGCGAGCGAGCGCCGGAGAAACTCGGGAAGCTCCCCCGAATAGAAGCTTTCGGGCTGACCGGCTACCGGCGCGGCGGAGCCGTTCGATTCGACGGCTTCCACCGGCTCGCTCTCCTTCCGTGCGCGCACAATATCCAGCGCCGCGTTGACCGCGGCGCGGTTAAGATACGCTTCCAGGCTCGCGGCTTGCGGCTGCCAATCGTCCCGGCGGAGCAGACGAAGAAATACGGTCTGCAGCGCGTCCTCAGCGTCCGTCGCGTTGCCGGTCACGCGCCAAGCGAGGCGCAGCATGCGGGCGTGGTGCGACTGAAATGCTTTTTCGATCTCTTCGTGGAGGGTATTAACAGGGTCCTCCGGTGCTGCGATCCGCATGGCCGACTCCACAGGCTGCTCCATATGCTGTGACGGGCGCGGCACGCTAATTATTACAGTATTGTCCCTGAAGGTGTCGCCAGGGAAGTACGGGCACAGAACGCGAGCCGCCTGCGGGCGCTGTGATATCCTGTCGGACCGCGACCTCCAGCGGACGCAAAATGGAGCGCCGCTGTGAGCGAAAGGAATAGACATGGAGATGGTGCACGATGTTTCAATACCGGAATTGACCGAAGCGATCTATGCGCGGCTCATCATCCAGTGGGAGGCGTGGAAGAATCAGGATGCGCCGTCCAATGATGCGGTTATCGCTGATGGTTTCAATTCCTTCTGGCCCGATGGCTCCCGCCACACCGGGAAACCCACCGCGCAGCAGATGTCCGAGCAAGCCATTACGGGGTACGAACTGTCGCAGTTCCGCGTGGTGCCGGTTGGAACGGAGATGGGCCTCGTCACCTACTTCGCCGACATCAAAACGCCCGGCGAAAAAACTGAGCATCACATGGCCGTGGGAGAGGTCTGGGTAAAGCGCGACGGCCAGTGGCTAATCCGCGGCTACTCGGGCACACTGATGAAGTAGATTCATACCCGATTTGCCGACCTTTGGAGTCTGTGTGCTTTTCGGCGATCCCTCCCTGGGTCAGGGCAGGCTCCGTTCGCCGCTACCGCGCGAAAACCGGCGTTTTAACACAGACTCCCGCAGGACGGCTAAAACCTTTTCAGGAGAAGTGATGCCGAAATCCGGCGCGCCGGACCCGCCGGCCGCATCAGGCGCAATCGAGACGGAATTCGTGCGCGGCCTCGGCCTATTCGACTCGGTGATGATCGTCGCCGGGATCATGATCGGCTCGGGCATATTCATCGTGCCGGCCGACATGGCGCGAAAGATCGGCAGCCCAGGCTGGCTGCTGGTGGCGTGGGCCTTCGCGGGCGCTTTGACCATCGCCGCCGCGCTCTCCTACGGCGAGCTTGCCTCGATGATGCCCCGCGCGGGCGGCATGTACGTTTACCTGCGCGAAGCGTACTCTCCCCTGCTCGGGTTCCTCTATGGGTGGACGCTCTTCCTGGTGATCCAAACCGGCACCATCGCCGCGGTCGCGGTCGCGTTCGCGCGATTTTCCGGCGTGCTGGCGCCGTGGATTTCCGAAACGCATTATCTGATCGCGCCCGTGCATCTGTCGCAAGGCTACGCGCTGTCGTTCTCGAGCGCCCAGCTTGTCGCGGTGCTCGTGATTGCGCTGCTCACCTGGACGAACAGCCGCGGCCTCGAATACGGGAAAATCGTCCAGAGCCTCTTCACGCTGGTAAAGACGTGCGCCTTGCTTGCGTTGATTGTGCTCGGCCTGATCGTCGCCCGGCACGCCGCCGCTTTGCGCCTGAACCTTGCCCATTTCTGGCGCGCGTCGGGTGTTGTGCCGCTGGGGCACGGATTGGAAGCGGTGACGGCCGTCGGCCTCTTTGTTGCCATTTGCATCTCCCAATCCGGCTCGCTCTTCTCGATGGATTCCTGGCACGACGTAACGTTTGCCGCGGGCGAAGTGAAGGACCCGCGGCGCACGCTGCCGCGCGCTCTCGCGATTGGAGTGATCCTGGTGGTCGGGCTTTATTTGCTCACCAACGTCGCCTATCTTTCGGTGCTGCCTTTCGCATCTTTGCAGCACGCTCCCTCAGACCGCGTGGCCACGGCCATGCTGGCCGCGTTATACCCGCACGTGGGCAAGACTCTCATGGCGCTCGCCATTATGATCTCGACCTTCGGGTGCATCAACGGCCTGGTGCTCGCCGGACCGCGGGCTTACTACGCCATGGCCCGCGACAGGCTTTTCTTCCGGGCCGCGTCGCGCCTTAACCGCGTCAAAGTGCCTGGAAGATCACTGTGGCTGCAGGGCGCGTGGTCCATCTTCCTGGTGCTTCCACGCACCTATAATCCACGAACGCATCAATACGGAAACCTTTACAGCAACCTTCTCGACTACGTCATTTCGGCGGCTCTCATCTTTTACATCCTGACGATCGCGGGCCTCTTCCGCTTGCGCCGCACGCGGCCGCATGACGAGCGGCCGTATAAAACCGCGGGCTATCCCTTCGTTCCGCTGTTTTACGTCGTGGGCGCCGGGGTCGTCCTGGTAACGCTGTTTGTCTACCGGCCCGCGACGACCTGGCCTGGCTTGCTGATCGTGCTCGTGGGTTTGCCGGTGTATGCAGGACTGGCTGCGGGAAATCGCAGACCTAAAACCTAGAGTAGTGCGTCACAAGGGCACTCCCAGGGGTAGCGCCGCCCTTAAGGGCGGCATGCCGGGCTGAAGCCCGGCGCTACATGGCTCCCAGCGGCTCAGGACTGCGGCACAGGGCGCCGCAGGCGGCTGCGGCGCGGCGGCGGGATCGCGTGCAGCGAAACGCTTTGCAGCGCTCCGGCTTCGTCGCGCGGAGTTGCCGGCTCGCGCAGGCAGGCCGGACAAACCAGGATGATGCTCGCGACCGGATGATCGTCGAATCGCTGCACGTCCCAGCCGCTGGCAATCGCCTCAGTCTCCGGCGGCAGTTTGGCGTCGCAATGCCAGCAGCGGCCCTTGCCCGTTGAGCAGATCGCGTGCAGCGCCGCGGCGGAGTTGATGGGCAGCCTCTTGGGAACGCTTCGTCGCTTCAATTTTTATCTCCCAGCCCCTCGAGGAATCTTTCTGCCATCATAACAAATTCAAAAGCTTGGTCAACGAGCGCTTCGGCCTCCGCGGCGCTGATAGAACCCTCCAGGAACGATTCGTAATCGGCCGACTTTCGCAGGCCGAAGGCATTTCTGAGGCTTTCGTGAAATTCTCTGCGCACCTTGCCTGAAATAACGAAGTATTTCCCAAACTCGCCAATGAGGCTATCGTGCCTCCTATAGATTCTCCCTTCGGCGCGGTGCATTGCCGAAGCCGCATAAAACATGGCGTAGTAAGCGCGGCTGACTGCCTCTTCTGGGAAACCCGCAGTAAGCATGGTTTGAGCCGCCTTCAACGTCCTCTTTGCTCTGTTGAGGCGCGCTGGTATCTCCCGCGCTGACGTCACGCGGGTCTCGCGTACTCTGAGATCACCCGAGTGAAATTCGTGCGTCCTTCGCGAAAATCAGCCTCGCGAAGATGGACCAGCGAGATCGAAAGACCGTGTTCCAACGAAAGATCGGTCGTGATCGCGCCCGTTGCCTGAATCTCAGCATAGCTGCTCTCCATGTCGGTCAGGAGCACAGCCACATCCAAATCCGAGTCCTCCGGTAACAGAATGCCGGCATCCGGCTGAGCATAAGAGCCGAAAACGTAAAGGCCGCGATAGTGAGCTCCGTAGTGTTCCTGCAATCTCGCCTTGAGTGTGTCCAGGATCGGCTGAATTCGGCTCTCTGCCCAATCCATGACCTCGCGCGCTGCGTTGGCGAACGATGCTCTCGCGTCTTCACCAAGCGCGTCGAGCGGACGGACCGTCGAGTCCCTCCACGTTAGCTGGAACTGGAACTCGCCAGCGCCTTCGACCATGCAACTGCCGGCGATCTGACCCCTGCGGTTTTTCTCCGACTCCACCCACTTTACTCTGCCTGGGAAGTGACGGCTAAACCGTTCGCCGATAGCTTCAGCAGACTCGTAGTCCGGCTCCCATCCGTGCGTAACTGACACCCATTCCTGAGAGCCCTGCTGAACCCGATGAAGCTCGGCGTGGGAATCATGGAATTCGTTCACTTCTCGGGCTATCGCGTCCGCGCAACGCTTCGGCCAGTC
>JBOGKE010000012.1:0-38168 GCA_050745265.1 Terriglobia bacterium | reverse complement strand
GGGCTACGCTCTTTCGCCCGCTCTGCGGGCTATTTCCCTCGGCGAACTTCTGGCGCATACATCGCGTCTTGTGCGATGGATGCGATGCTCGCAATGCGCATACATGGCAAACCGCGCCATTTATGCGCCACCTCATCCACACTTCTCCCACACGATGCGTCCACGCGCCGTTACGGTTGTTCTCGCCATCTTCGCCATCGCGGCACTTACCGCCTTCAAACCGACCTCGGCACCGGTCACACATATCGCGATTGACGGGCATGGTGCGGGGCGTGTATTCCAGGGGATCGGGGCGCTCAGCGCAGGCGCATCGTCGCGCCTGCTGATCGACTATCCCGAGCCTTACCGCAGCCAAATTCTCGATTACCTCTTCAAGCCCCACTACGGCGCTTCGCTGCAGCACCTCAAGGTCGAAATCGGCAGCGACGTGAATTCGACCGATGGTTCCGAGCCGAGCTTTGCGCGAACTCGCTCAGAAATGTCGCACCCGAACTTCAACCGCGGCTACGAGTGGTGGCTGATGGAGGAAGCGAAGACGCGCAACCCAAATATTATTCTGGACAGCTTGGCTTGGGGCGCGCCGGGCTGGATCGGCAACGGCCACTACTACTCGCAGGACATGGCGGATTATGAAGCCAAGTTCATCGAGGGAGCGCAAAGCCACGGCCTCGACATGCGCTACACCGGCATCTGGAATGAGACGCGCTATCACGCGGATTACATCCCGATGCTGGCGGCGACGCTCAAGAGAGATCATCTCTCGACTAAGATTGTCTGCTGCGATCTGACGGGCGGCGAGCACCGGTGGAAGACAGTTACGGATGACATGGCGCGCGATCCCGCGTTTCGCGATGCGGTGGGCGTGATCGGCGTGCACGCGCCCGATGTCATGAAGCCCGATCCCGCGGCGGCGGCCGCGATGCGCACTGGCAAACCGCTGTGGGCCTCCGAAGATGAATTTTTCTACTATTCCCAGACTCTTCCGAAAAAGTGGTCGCAGTTCGCGGAATCGCTGGCGATGATCTACAACCGCAACTACATTGTCGACCGGATTACAGCGACCGAAATCTGGAGCCCCATCACGTCCTATTACGACAATCTTCCCGCGCCCAATTCCGGGCTGATGCTGGCCAACACACCATGGTCGGGACACTACCGCGTCGACCCGATGATCTGGGTGACGGCGCACACGACCCAATTCGCGAGCCCCGGCTGGCGGTATATCGACAGCGCCTGCGGGTATCTCCAGGGCAAAGGCTCGTTCGTCACGCTGCGCTCGCCCTCCGGAAGCGATTACAGCGTCATGATTGAAACGAGCCAAGCCGAGGGGCCGCAGCGGGCGAGCTTCCGCATCACCGGCGGGCTCTCGCAGGGCGTGGTCCACGTTTGGGAAACGAACGCCGCGAAGATCTTCGAGCATGTGGCGGACATCGTGGCGCGCCACGGTGCGTTCACGCTCACGCTCGATCCGCAGTCGGTCTATTCGATCACTACAACTACGGGACAGGCAAAAGGCGATGTCGTGCCGCCCCCTGATTCCCCGTTCCCTTTTCCATTCACGCAGAACTTCGACCGCGTCTCCTTCGGGCGCTCACCGAAATATTTCTCGGATCAGGATGGCGCGTTCGAGGTCTGGCCGTGCAAAAACCGGTCAGGGCGCTGCCTGGCGCAGGTGATCACTCACATGCCGATTCCGTGGGGCTTGACGCCGGACCCGTTCACGATGCTCGGCGATGCTAGTTGGACCGATTACGAAGTGAGTTCGGACGTGCTCGCGCCCGCGGCGGGCGATGTCTCGCTGCTTGGCCGCATCGATTCGGCGGATTTCTTCGCCGGCCACCATGCGCGCTGGCCGAGCGGTTATGTCCTGACGGTTGCGGCCGGTGGAAAATGGCAGCTTCTCAGCGCCGCATACAAGGGTCCTACGCTGACACTTGCCGCAGGAACGGTCTCGTTCGCCGCGAATAGCTGGCACCGATGGTCGCTCAGGTTCGATGGCTCGAATGTGCGGGCTCTCGTGGATGGACGCGTCATCGCAAGTGTTACCGACGCATCGCACAAGGCCGGCATGGTCGGAATCGGCTCGGGCTGGAACCGTGCGCAATTCGACAATTTCCGCATAACGAGATAAGCTCACACCCGTTTGATCGCATCCGGCTTCAACGCGGGAGTCAAGGATGAAAATCCGCAAGATGGAGCTCTTCAAAGTTCCGCCGCGATGGCTCTTTTTGAAAATAGCGACGGACGAAGGCATCGAGGGCTGGGGCGAGCCGGTGGTTGAAGGCTGGGCCGATACGGTGCGTACGGCGGTCGAGGAAATCTCTGCTTATCTGATTGGGCGCGACGCGGACCGCATCGAGGACTTATGGCAGACGCTCTACCGAGGCGGATTCTATCGCGGCGGCCCCGTACTGATGAGCGCGATTTCCGGAATCGAGCAGGCGCTTTGGGACATTCGCGGAAAGCAGCTCGGCGTGCCCGTCTATTCGCTGCTTGGCGGACGAGTGCGGGACAAAATCAAAGTCTACGTCTGGTTTGGCGGCAATGAGCCTTCCGCGGAAACCATCGCCGCGGAAGCTCGGGAGCGCGTCCGTGCGGGGTTTCGCGCGCTCAAGATGAATGCCACGGGAAAGCTCGAGTGGATCGATTCGGCGGCCCAAATCGATGAAGTGGTCGCGAGGTTGGGGGCGGTGCGCGACGCGGTAGGGCGCGAAATCGGTGTCGCCATCGATTGCCACGGTCGCGTGCACAAAGGCATGGCAAAAGCTCTTGTCAAGGAGCTCGAGCCGCTCCGCCCGCTGTTTATCGAAGAGCCGGTGCTGCCCGAAAATAACGAAGCGTTATGCGCGCTCCAGCAGCACACCAGCATCCCAATCGCAACGGGCGAGCGGATGTACACGCGCTGGGGCTTTAAGACGCTTCTCGAACAAGGCGCCGCCGACATTATTCAGCCCGACCTGAGCCACGCGGGCGGCATTTGGGAGACGCGCAAGATTGCGGCCATGGCGGAAGCTTACGACGTCGCGGTTGCTCCCCATTGCCCGCTCGGGCCTATCGCCTACGCGAGCTGCCTCCAGCTCGATTTCTGCACGCCCAACGCCTTCATCCAGGAAACAAGCCTCGGGATTCATTACAACCGTGGCGCCGACCTTCTCGATTATCTTGCCGACCCCGCGGTGTTTTCCTTCGAGGACGGATATGTGAAAGCGCCGACGGCGCCGGGGCTGGGTATCACGATGAACGAGGCTAAGGTTCGCGAGCTCGCCAAAACCGGCCACGATTGGAAGCGGCCCCACTGGCGGAACACCGACGGGTCCGTGGCGGAATGGTAACGCAGCCCTCTCGCGAGCTTGGGGGCAGCAGGGCCTCTTCCGTGGGTTCGTTCCCTCAGTTTCCGCCGTTGCGCCGGCTTTGTTTATCCACGATCTCGATGAGGGCATTCAGCTTGCCTTCCATTTCGGACATCATGAGGTCGTGCCGGGCGACCGCCTTCTCGTGCTTTGCTAGCCACTCTTCGTGCCGCCGGATATCGCTGCGGAGCGTGACGCCCGTTGACGCGAGCTTCGCAACGACGCGATTGGTCTGCGTCAGGACGCGCTCAATCCGGTCGAGACGGCGGTTGCTTCGATCGAGGTTCGCCTCGAACCTCGCTTCGAACTTCGCCTGTTGCTTGAGGATGAATTCCATTGTTCTCTCGACATCCATCTCTGCCTCCAGAAGCCGCAGCGATCGGCCGCGTGACGCCGGTAAATGCATTCTACTACTTCGTGGCATGGTTGATTTGGGATCGGGCATTCGAGATTCGGTAGTGTCCTAATTTGGATTTTTGTGTTTGGTCTTTGCCAAGTCTGTTACGCCAGTCACAGTACCGGTCACCCATTCCCTCCGGCCCGTGAGGTAAATGCGCACGAAGTGCAGTGTGTCTACCGCCTTGAAACCAGTCTCGTAGGTGACCTCCCCAGAAGTAACAATCTGGGCGCAGATGGCCTCCTGAGGCAGGACAACGTGATGCGAGTACGCTCCCTGCTGAGCCTTAGCAGGAGCAATGGCGACATCTATGGAACTGCTTCCCTCGCCCCGGTAGACCTCCCTTCCCGCATCGTCTTGACCGATTATCTGAAACTCTACTCTCGTAACGTGGGCGTCTACTTGGCCGTAGTTCCAGATTGGGAACGAGGCTTCGAACAAGTTTCGGTCATGGTCCAGGCTTGGTTTTCCCACAGCGAGATACGCTCGATAAGCGATGGCGGTTTGCCTTTCCATCGCCTTTGTCGCATTGGCAGTCTGTTTAGCTTGTTTCCAGACCACATAAGCAGCGACACCAGCGACAACCACAAGCGCCCAATTGGCGAGATTCGAGATCATGGCGCTTCGAACCTTCTACAGCATACAATTTCAACGGGACCGCGAACGCCTCTTGCGATGAAGCCTCGCTCAGATATTGCCGCGCTTTGGCTGGAATCCGAAACTGTCTCTGCCGCGCCGCCGCGCCAGGCGTTCCGCGCCGCCGAATGGGCTCTGATCGAGCGCCTCCGCACGCCGCGGCTTGTCCAGCGCTACCTTTCGTCCTATCCGTACAATTGGGAGAAGCAGGGGGAAACGCTGCGCACGTTTCGCGGCGTCGTCGAGCGCGGCGAGGCGCATTGCCTTGAGGCCGCGCTCACCGCCGCCACCATTCTCGAGCAGCACGGATACCCGCCGCTGCTGCTCGACCTCGAGTCGCGCGATCGCCTGGACCACGTGCTGTTTCTGTTTCGCACGAGCACGGGCTTTGGAACCGTCGCGCGCTCGCGGGACGCGGGCCTGCACGGCCGAAAACCGGTCTTCCGCACGCTTCACTCGCTGGTGAGGAGTTATGTCGATCCTTACGTGGACGGCTCGGGGCGCATCATCGGATTCGGCGTGCTCGATCTGAGAAGTCTCGACCGCTGCGATTGGCGGCTCTCGCCAAGAAACGTTTGGGCCGTCGAGCGCGCGCTGATCGCAATGCCGCACCGGAGCCTGCGCACTTCACAACGCCGGTACGAGGCGACGCTGCGGCAGTTCCGGGCGTTCAAGGCGAAGCATCCCGATCGGCCCGTAACGTTTTATTCCAGCCGCTCGCTGTGGCTGTAACGGTTGCTGAAAAGGTTCTCCGGTCGGTCAGTCTGAGCCCGCGAAAAATCTGCTCTTGGCGCAGAAACAAAACAGATGAGATTATTCGTCGCCTTCGGCTCCTCAGAATGACACGCTCTCCGAGTTTTCCAACAGTCTGCCACGGACCGCGCTACTCCGAAAGGCGACGGATTCTGGCGCCCACCTTGGCGAGCTTTTCCTCGATGCGCTCGTAGCCTCGGTCGATGTGATAGACGCGGTCGATGACGGTCTCGCCGGCCGCGGCGAGCGCGGCAAGCACCAGCGAAGCGCTCGCCCGCAGATCCGAAGCCTGCACCGGCGCCCCGCTGAGCTGGACCTTTCCGCGAACGACGGCGCGCCGCCCTTCAACGCGGATATCGGCACCCAAGCGCAAGAGCTCCAGCGCGTGCTGGAAGCGCTTCTCGAAAATCGTTTCGGTGATCACGGACAAGCCTTCCGCCTGCGTCGCGAGCGCCATATATTGGGCCTGCATGTCGGTCGGAAAGCCGGGATACTCGCTCGTCGAAACATCCGCGCCGCCGAGCTCCGCGCCCGACGCTTCTAAGGATGTCTCTCCGACTGAAGCGATCTTGACCCCGAGCTCGCCGAGCTTCGCCACCACGGCCGTCAGGTGCTGCGGCTCGACGTGTTCAAGCACAAGGTGACCGCGAGTAATTCCCGCTGCGGCCAGGAAAGTCGCCGCTTCGATGCGGTCGGGAATAATGCGATGTTCCGCGCCATGCAGGCTCGAGACGCCGCGTATGAGAAGTTGCGCCGTCCCGCCGCCTTCAATCCCCGCTCCCATCTTGTTAAGAAGGTTCGCGAGGTCCTCAACCTCGGGCTCCCGGGCCGCGTTTTCGATTACTGTCTCGCCGTCAGCCAAGCTTGCGGCCATCATCAGGTTTTCCGTGCCGGTTACGGATACGGTGTCAAAGTAGAAGGTGGCGCCCTTCAATCGCCGCGTGCGCGCATGCACGTAGCCGTGCTCGAGCGTAATCGCCGCGCCAAGTTTTTCGAGGCCCTTAAGGTGCAAATCGATCGGACGCGCCCCGATCGCGCAGCCCCCCGGCAGCGAAACGCGCGCCTCGCCGAAGCGTGACAGCAACGGCCCGAGCACCAGCACCGAAGCGCGCATCTGCTTGACCAGTTCGTAGGATGCTTCCGGAGTGATCAGCTTACGGGCCCGAAGCTCGACCGTGTTTCCCAGCTCATCGTGCGTAACGGCGGAATCGACGCCCAGCTCGTCGAGCAGCGATCGCATGGTTCCGAGATCGCGCACGCGCGGCACGTTGTGCAGCGTCACGCGCTCGCTGGTGAGGAGCGTGGCCGCCATCGCAGGCAGCGCGGCATTCTTCGCCCCACTGATGCTCACTTTTCCTTCAAGCGGCCTCCCGCCCTCAATCACGAATTTGTCCATGATTAGCTTTTAACGCGTGGTGGTAGCCACGGTCAGCGCGTTCCTGACCGTAGGCTTTGATGCGTTGTAGCAACCCGCGGTCAATCAAAAAACGATTGATGGTGGCTATCAACTACGTAACCGTCATTGAATGCCGCGATCTTCCTTCGCGCAATAGCTTCGCCGGACTCGCGCCGCTTTCGAGAAGTTTCTCCGCCTCCTGACGCGTCACTCCGGCGGAATACATCAGCAGCGCCACCGGGAGGCGGTTGCCCGCGGCGCCGAGAATCTTCCGCGCCTGCGGGGCGCGAGCGCCGGTAATTTCAATAAAAATGCGCTCGCCGCGTTTTCGCAGCTTCGCGTTAGAAAGCTGGATGCAAACCATCAGGTTCGAAAAGACGCGGCCCTGCCGTACCATGGCCGCCGTCGAAATCATGTTAAGGACAAGCTTCTGCGCGGTGCCGGCTTTCATACGGGTTGAGCCGGTGATAACCTCCGGGCCCGTCACCGGGGCGATGGTCACGCTCGCCAGGCGGCTGGCCGGGGCATCAGCGTTCGACGTGACCAGCACGGTGCTGGCGCGGAGACGGCGAGCGTGGCGCAGCCCGCCAATCGCGTACGGCGTGCGGCCGCTCGCGGTAATCGCAACGAGGATGTCGCTGCGGCTGAAGCGAATCCGGCGAAGATCGCGCTCGGCCAGACGGGGTTCGTCCTCAGACACCTCCGTCGGCCGGAACATCGAATCCGGCGCTCCGGCCATCACACCAACGACCTGCTCCGTGCCGAACGTCGGCAGGCACTCGGCGGCATCAAGCACACCGAGACGGCCGCTGGTTCCCGCTCCCAGGTAAACCAGCCGCCCGCCGCGGGCGAGGGCCTCTCCGGCGAGATCGACCGCGCGTGCAATCTGCGGAATCACTCGCGCCACCGCGCGCGCCACTTTGCGGTCCTCGCTGTTGATGATGCGGAGGATCTCGATTGTCGATCGCGTATCGAGCGCGCGCGATCGCGGGTTCGGGCGCTCGGTAATGCGCTCGGCGGAATTCGGTCTTGCCGATTGTCGAACGTTTCGTTGAGCCACGGTGATCAATATCGATTTGTGTGGTGCGATGAAGTAGCGCAGTGCAGCAAAACCGCAACTAGCACCCGTCATGCGGAGCCGAAGGGCTCAGAATGACATACACCTTAATCGGCGTTCCACCTGATCCAATTTTATCTCCGCCATCACTTTGCGTTCCGCACTCGGCCGGCGCTGATCGCGGCCGCTGTCTTCCGTCCCGCGAACGATTCCCAGCCTCGCTTCGAAAAATCCCAGTAGATAAACGCGCCGCAAATCGCGCCGAGAACCATATAGAGCCAGCCCTTCCAGACTGGACCTAAAACAAACTTGCCGATGCCGAACATGAAAAAATAGACCATAAACGAGCCGAGCAGCCAGTCCGCGAGGTTGTATTTGCCGTCGCGATCCGGTGGGACTTCGGGCGCGAGCTTTGCGATGCGCTTCCAACCCCACGCGGCCGGTCCGGTGCGCCGGTAGAACTCGAGCAGTTTATGCTCGGGCTCGGGCGAAGTGAGGAAGGTGACGGCCACCCACACCACCGACGTCACCGCGACCGTAATCAGGATGGACTCGGCAAAGCCATGCGCCGTCGAGTCCGAGATATGAAACACCACGTGCAGCACCGCGGTGGTCAGCATCGCGGCGCTCATGGACGAAACCTCCGACCATGCGTTAATCCTCCACCAGTACCATCGCAGCAGGTAAACGGTTCCGGTGCCGGCGCCGATCGCCAGCAGCAGCGCCCACGCGCCCGCGACGGACGTCATCACGAGCGAGACGGCAGCGCCAATCACGGCGAGGCCCGCCGTTGCGAGCTTCGAGACCGCCACGTAGTGTCGGTCGCTCTTGTCCTTCGCCAGGAAACGCCGGTAAACGTCGTTCAGGATGTAGGAAGATCCCCAATTAAGCTGCGTCGCAACCGTGGACATATAAGCTGCGGCAAACGCCGCCAGCATCAGGCCGCCCCAGGCCTCGGGCAGGTAATGGGTCCACACCATGATGTAGCCGACCTCGGGATCTTTGAGGTGCGGCCACAGCGCGACGGAGACCAGCGCGGTGATGATCCACGGCCAGGGGCGGATGGCGTACTGCGCGATGTTGAACCATAGGGTCGCGAGCAACGAATTCTTCTCGTCCTTGGCGCTGAAGATGCGTTGCGCGATGTAGCCGCCGCCCCCGGGCGCGGCGCTCGGATACCAATTCGCCCACCAGTTGATCCCGATATAGACGAAGAACGTGACGAACGGCATCCAGGGCGAGTCGAGCCCCGGAATGAAGCTGAGAATGGACCCGTGGCCGCCGTGCGTGACGGTGCGATGCGCGTCAATCACCGCCAGTTTCGCGAGCAGCGGTTTCATGCCGCCAATCGCTTCAACGCCGTAGTAGGCGAGCACCGTCACCATCGTCATCTTGAGAATAAACTGAAAGAAGTCCGTCCACAGCACGCCCCATAAGCCCGAGATAAACGTGTAAATGCCGGTGAACGCGATAATTCCGAAAATGATCGCCAGCGCTTGAAATTCGGTGATGCTGAATACCGTCTCGAGAATCTTCTCCATCGCCAGGTTCACCCAGCCGAGAATGAGACAGTTCATCAGGACGCCGAAATAGATCGCTCGGAAACCGCGCAGGAAGGCCGCGGGCTTGCCGGCGTAGCGCACCTCGACGAATTCAGCGTCCGTAACAATCTCCGCTCGCCTCCACAGCCGTGCGAAGAAAAACACCGTCATCATTCCGCTGAAGAGCAGGCCCCACCACATCCAGTTGCCTGCGATCCCCTGCGTTGCGACCAGGCCCGTGACCGCAAGTGGGGTATCGGCGGCAAACGTGGCAGCCACCATCGAGGTGCCGGCGAGCCACCAGCTCACACGCCGTCCCGAGACAAAATAGTTGTCGGTGTCCGAGCTTCCTTTTTTCCTGTAATAGAGGCCGATCAGCAGGTTGAAAAGGAAATAGCCGCCGACCACCAGCCATCCCGAGAGCGTCACTTTCATGGAGCTTCCTTTCGCGGGCGGCGGAACAAGAAACGCAAATCCGTAGTTGCCGCGCGAAGCGGGTCAGTATATAGCAAATAATGCGGCGCAGGATAGCGGCTATGCTCGTCAGATGATTCGCGGCACTCAAGCTGCTTTCGAAGGGAATGAGATTGCGCGGCCATGAAGTTCATCCGCATCCCCCGTTAGAGCCTTCGCGGAGCTTAGCGTGAGCGAAGCGGAAGGGCTCAGGTGACATTCGCTGGCGACATAAACCGCGCCGCGGAAGGGCTAGATCTCTTGCCTAATTGACCTCCCGCGGCACTGAGGCTTTTGAGATTAGAGCGTGTTTTCATCGACATCGTGGGTTCCGATTTTTTTCGTCGTTTTTGGCTGTTCCTTTAATGTCTCTGATTCCAAAAGCGATGCCCGATTTGAGGGCAAAAAGCTTGGGTTCGTTCTTGGGTTCGTTTGTCATTAGCAGTTCCTAATGTGCTGTCGTTTCATACGTATAGTGGGTTCGTTCGCCAAAAAAACAATCCATTACTTTCGTTCGAGCTCGCTAGCCCCAAGATATGGGCGGTTCGGCTGAAAAACTGCGCGCCCGGCGAGCGCAGAGCGCCGCCGGAAATCGCACTCGCCTCAAGTTTCTGCTTGTTTTCAATAGCTTGGGCTTTTGCGGCCCCCGCCAAGCCCGCAGTGTCGATTTGTAGTCGCACGCGCCTGTTTATCGCATTTGTTGATCATCATAGATTTAATCTGAGCCTTAAGCTGTTCCATCCGCTGCGTTTGCACTCTGATGCGCCGCGGCTCGGTTTGGCCTTTTCAGCACCACAATATATGGGGCCCCGCACAAAATGCCTCGCGGCGAGAGGTCCGACGTTGTAGGCTGTCGCCGCAGCCCGAGTGTAGCAAATCTCAATGAGAAGCTGGAGACATACGAGATGAATGAGACAGAAAGTAGGGGCGACCCGGCGGGCTGGCCCGAACGTGGCACGGCGGGCTGGCGCAGACCTTTCGTTTCAGGTCTGAGCCGGAGTGGTAGCCACGGTCCATCGCTCTTGGATTGACTGTTTTTCCGAATGCAAAAGCCCACACTGAGGAAAGCGCTGACCGTGGCTACCCGCTCTCTGCCCATTGGCCGGGCGCGCGCGCTGGCTGGCGCTGACCTTTGGCTCTGCGGTAAACTCGCAGGACGCAGCCGCGGTTCAGGCCGGAAGCTGTGCGCCCCGTGAAAAGTTTTGCGAGCATCAGGCCGAAGGAGGGGAGATGAATGCTAGATAAACACTCGATCGCGCGAGCTTCCGCTGTGGCGGTCGCCGTTTTCTCGGCGGCAGCGCTGGCGGTGGCGCTCGGCCGACCGCGGCCAGCGAGTTCGCACGGCGGCTCGGCCAGGGAGCCTGACGCCGGCGCAGCAGCGGCGCCGAAAAGAAAAAGACTGGCCGCCGTTCGCTCTACTCTCACCCGCGCCGCGGCAGCGCAACTCGCTGGGGTCGCTCCCTTGATCCTGAAGGCGATCCAGGAGAACGACTGCTGGGGCGCGGTGGTGGTGATTGGACACAACGGCAGAGTTGTTTACCGCCACGCGTTTGGCGAACGCACGCGCCTTCCGCACGATTCGCCGATGCAGCTCACGACGATGTTCGACCTTGCCTCGCTCACTAAGGTGATCGCCACCACGCCAGCGATTATGCAACTGTTCCAGGAAGGCAAGATACGGCTTGATGATCCGGTTGCGGATTATTGGCCCGAGTTTGGCGAAAACGGCAAGCAGGAGATCACCGTGCGCGAGCTGCTGACGCACTACTCGGGATTGCCGCCCGACTTGCCGTTGGACCAGCCCTGGTCTGGCTACGACACGGCTATGAAGCTGATCGTAGCAGCGCACCCGCTAAACCCGCCGGGCGTCCGTTTCGTCTACAGCGACGTCAACTTCGAAACGCTCGGCGAGCTCGTGCGGCGCATTTCCGGCGAGCCGCTGAACGTCTACTGCGAGCGCCACATCTTCCGGCCGCTTCACATGATGCATACCGAGTTCAAGCCTCCGCTCCGCTTGAGAAGCCGGATGGCGCCCACGCAGCCGCCGGATCAAAAGAACGAAATGATTCCGTGGTACGCGGTGAACGATCCCACGTCCTACCGGATGGGCGGCATCGCGGGCCATGCGGGCCTGTATTCGACCGCCGGCGACCTGGCGATTTACGCGCAGATGCTGTTGAACGGGGGAATCTATCACGGCGTGCGCGTCCTCAGCCCCATGACCGTGATGAAGATGACGACGCCCGCGAGCCCGCCTCGGTCGATCGCGGTGCATGGCCTGGGATGGGACATCGACACCGCGTTTTCATCTAATCGCGGCGAACTCTTCCCTGTGGGTTCTTTCGGCCACACCGGCTGGACCGGCACCTCGATCTGGATCGATCCGTTTTCGAAAACCTATGTGATTATTCTGACCGATGCAGTGCATCCGGGGGCGCATGGGAACGTGATCCCGCTGCGCGCGAAAATTGCCACGCTTGCCGCAGCGGCGTTTGGCCGTATGCCGACCCACGAGGAGCTGGAAACCCGCGCCTCGGAAACTGGCTACTATGAACTCCTCTACGGCTACCGCGCGCCGAGGCTGCGCAACGGCCAAGTCGACACCGGCATCGACGTGCTCGAAGCGGAATACTTCAAGCGGCTCCAGGGCATGCACGTGGGGCTGATCACCAATCCGACTGGGAGCGACCTGAACGGTCGCCGCACGATTGATGTGCTTGACCACGCGCCGGGCGTGAAGCTAGTGGCGATCTTCAGCCCTGAGCACGGCCTTTACGGCACGGCCGAAGGCAGCGTGGCTTCGGGGCGCGAGCCCTCCACCGGCTTGCCCATCTACAGCCTCTACGGCGCTACACGCCACCCCACAGCCCAGATGATGGCCGGCATTGACTCGCTGGTGTTCGACATTCAAGGTGTCGGCGTGCGCTACTATACCTATATCACCACGCTCGAGTACGCCATGGAAGCGGCGGCGCAGTACCATATTCCGATTTTTGTGCTCGATCGGCCCGACCCTATCAGCGGCGCTGTGGTCGAAGGCCCTGTGCTCGACGCCAACCTCGTTTCGTTCGTGGGTTGCTTTCCGATGCCCGTGCGCATGGGCATGACCCTGGGTGAGCTCGCGCAAATGATCAACCAGCAAAACCACATCGGGGCGGACCTGCGCGTTGTCAAGATGAGGGGCTGGCGCCGCACCGATTGGTTTGACGAAACCGGCCTCCGCTGGATTAATCCGTCACCCAATTTGCGGAACCTCACGGAGGAGATTCTCTACCCCGGCCTCGGCATGCTGGAATACGGAAACATCAGTGTCGGGCGTGGCACCGATACTCCTTTCGAAGTGCTGGGCGCCCCTTGGATCGACGGCGTCAAGCTCGCAGCCTACTTGAACGCCCGCCGCATCCCGGGGGTGCGCTTCATCCCGGTCGACTTCATGCCGTCGGCCAGCAAATTCAAGGGCGAGCTGTGCCACGGCATCAATGTGCAGGTGCTCGACCGGCGCGCGCTGGACTCGCCTGAGCTCGGCATCGAAGTGGCGTCGGCTTTGGTGCACCTGTTCCCGCAAAATTTTCAGCTCGATCCGTCGGTGAAATTGATCGGCTCGAGCGCCGTCCTGAACGCTATCAAGTCCGGGCAGGATCCCCGCGCAATTGAGCTCCACTGGGAAAGCCAATTCGATCCGTTCCTTGAGATACGGCGGAAGTATCTTCTTTACTGAGCCGATTGAGAGAGATTGTCTCTTCTGACACACAGATTTTTGCGGATCGGGGCGATTTCATCTCGCCCGAGTGGGCGCCATCGAGCCGCAGCGACCCCGGCGGTTTCCACCGATGCCTGAGCTCAATCCCGAGCAGAGAACCGCGGTCGAACACAAGGCAGGCCCGCTCCTGATCGTGGCGGGTCCGGGCGCCGGCAAGACGCGCGTTATCACCGAGCGCATCGTCTGGCTGCTCGGGCAGGGCCGTGGCGCTGGCGTCGAGCCGCCGCTCGCGCCCGAGAATATCCTCGCCCTGACGTTTACCGACAAAGCGGCCGGCGAAATGAAGTCGAGGGTGAGCAAGGCGCTGCCCCAGCTTGAAACGCTTCCCACGGTCTCCACGTTTCACGCCTTCTGCTATCAGGCGCTGCGCGTCCGCCACGCAGACCGCCGCCTGCTCGACAAGGTCGACGTGTGGATTTTCCTGCGACGGCGGATCGCGGAGCTTGGTCTCGAGTTCTATCGCAAGCTGGCGGAGCCCGGAGCGTTCCTGCACGACCTCAACGATTTCTTCGCCCGCTGCCAGGACGAGCTGATCGATCCCGCCGATTTCGATCTTTACGTTCGACAATGCGAACGCGAAGCCGCCCAAAAGCTCACCTCGGCAGCCGCGGCGACGGCACGCTCTGCGAGCGTCGGGGCTTCGCCTGGCGCAACCTCCGGCAAACCGTCCGCCGCAGGGGCAGCCACAGCACGGTCCTCGTGCGCGGGGCCGTTGACGCCGGCGGAAGTCCTAGCCTCAGACGAGCTGCTCAAGCAGAAGGAGCTGGCTCACGTCTTCCGCTTCAGCCGCCAGATGTTGGAAGAAAGCGGTTCGAGCAGCCTCGGCAGCCTGGTGAGCGAAACCGTCGGTCTCTGGCGCGCCGACGCGGAGGCGCTCGCCCGGACACGCGCTCAGTTCCGCGCTGTCCTGGTGGACGAGCTTCAGGATACGAACTACGCCCAGATGGAGTTGCTGAAGCTTCTCGTTCCTCCGCCCTACTCCATCACCGCCGTCGGAGATGACGATCAGGCGATCTACCGGTTTCGCGGCGCTTCTCATGGCGCCTTCGAGATGTTTGGCCGCGCGTTTCCCGGCCACCGCGTGGTTTACCTGGCGCGAAATTATCGCTCGACGCGGCGAATCCTGCGAGCCGCCGCCAGCGTGATCGCCCACAACGATCGCTACAGGGAAAAGCCTGAACTCGTCTCATCCGGCGGTGAAGGTTGCCCGGTTTACGTGCTGAAAGCAGCGAATCCGGCGGACGAGGCCGCCTGGATCGGAGCCGAAATTGAGCGGCTGTCGCGCGGTGGCACTCCGCTTCGCGACATAGCTGTGCTCTACCGCGCCCATAGCTACCGCGAGCCGCTCGTCGTGGAGCTGCGGGGCAGAAACATTCCTGCGTCGATTCGCGGCCTCTCGGTGCTTTCAACGCCGATTTTGCGCGATCTCGTCGCTTACCTGCGCGTCATTCAATCTCCGCACGAGAACATCGCATTGACGCGCTTGCTGGCTGGCGCGCGATGGCGCCTCCCCAGGTCGCTCGCTCAAGTAATCCGCGAGCAGGCAGCGGCGTGTCACGGCTCGATCTACGATGCCTTGATCGGCGGCGCGCATTCTCAGGACCTCGCGCGTACGGCGTGGGGCGAGCTTCACGATCTGCTTACTTCCTTCCGGCGCCTCGCGCGGTATCTTCCCCTCACGCCGCTCCTCGACCGGCTGACCGAGCGGCTCGGGTGGCGCTTCGCGGCCGGTCATCAGAACCAGCGGAACCTCGATGCGTTCGGGAAGTTTATCGAGGCGTGGGAGGGAAAGAGCGAGACGCGGAAGCTCGCCGAATTCGTCGAATACCTCGATTACTTCATTGAGGCGGGAGGCAAAGTCGAGGCGCCTGAAGCCAGGTCAGACGCCGTCCAGATGATGACCGTGCACGCCGCGAAAGGGCTCGAGTTCGCCGTCGTTTTCGTGCTGGGCGTTTCGTCGCGCCGGTTTCCCGCAACCGAAAGAAAACCGGTCATCGAGTTCCCACCCGCGCTCCGCAAAGGACCGCCGCCGCCCAGGGACATCCACCTCCAGGAGGAGCGGAGACTCTTCTTCGTTGCCCTGACGCGCGCCAAAGGACGGCTCTACGTCTCGAGCGTCTCCAAGTCGGAGCGGCAGCAGTCGGCGTTCATCCGGGAGCTGACGGGTGATCCCGCCCTTCGGGCGCGAGACGTCGAACTCATCGAAGTTCCGCCGGGGCCGGAAGCCGCGGCGGGCGGCGGTCCGCAAAAGCTCGTCCTCCCAGCGAGCCCGCGCGTGAAGCCCGAACGGGCCGAAAGGCAAAATTGGCTTTTCGAAGCCGGCCCTGCGACTGAGCCCGAGATCGGTTTGCCGGCGGGCGCTTGGACCGAACTCGTCCCCGCGGCGCCACAGTTGCGCCTCAGCGCGACTGCGGCCGAACACTATCTCGCGTGCCCGCTCAAATACAAGTTTCAGCACGTTCTCACGATTCCCACCGGTCCGCAGGCGGCCCTGACGTTTGGCGGCCTGATGCATCGCTGCGTGCGGCAATATTTTGATCTGCGCCGCGAGCGCCAGTCGCAACGCGGGCCGCAGCTCGCCCCAATCTCCTTCGAAGAAATCGAGCGATTTTATCTCGATCAATGGAGGAGCTCAGGATTTGACGACGAGTATGACGAAGACACGTATCGGAAAGCGGGCCTCGAGCAGCTCCGGGCCTTCGTCGATAAGCAGAACGCGCTCGCCTTCGATCCGGAGGCGATCACGATGGAGCAGAGCTTCCAAGTCATTCTTGATGACGTGAGCCTCGAAGGCCGCATTGATCAGATGAACGTACTCGGCGCTCCCTCCGCGCGCGAAGTTGAGCTGGTGGACTACAAGACGGGGCGCGCCCGCACCGAAAAGGACGCGGAGAAGAGCCTCCAGCTTTCGATTTACGCTCTCGCTGCCGAGAGAGCTTTCGGTTTGAACGCGTCGCGCCTGACGTTCTACAATCTCTCCACGAACGATGCGGTGTCGACGGCGCGCACGTCTGGCGATCTCGGCCAGGCCGCAGAGAAGATTGCCGAAGTCGCGGTGGGTATTCGCGGCGGCCGCTTTGATGCGGCGCCGGGTTTTGGCTGCCGCTGGTGCGACTACGTCACGCTCTGCCCGGCGCACGAGGGATAAGGGCGTGTGAATCATCTTGCTGGAGCGGCAATCGGGCGGCAGACGGACTTAGCCGCGAACCGCAACACAATACCGAAACGAGGCCGAGAATGATTCCCTGGTTGACGCTGATTGGCGGCGCGGCAGCAGGCGCGATGATTGCCTGGCTTGTGGCGAGTGCGCGTCACCAGGTTCGCGCCGCGGGAGCGCAGGTCGAAGCGGAAGGAAGAGTGAAAGGCGCCGAAAGCGCCGTAGCCGAGCTGAGATCTCAAGTCCAGGAGATGAACTCGCTGCGGGAGCGTTTGCAGGCGGAAGAGCGAGCCCGCGTGGCCGCCGAAACGCGGTTTCAGGAGAGCGAGTCGAACCTCGATGAGCAGCGCCGCCTGCTCGACGAGGCCCGCGCCAAACTCGCCGAAGCTTTTCAGGCGCTCTCGGCTGAAGCGCTGAAGAGCAACAACCGGGCGTTCATCGAACTCGCCAAGAGCGCCTTTGAGACGGTTCAGGCGGAGGCCCGCGGCGATCTAGAAAGCCGCCAGAAGGAGATTGGCGCCCTCGTTTCCCCGCTGAAGGAGACGCTCGACCGTTATCAGGATCGTGTCCAGCAGATGGAGCTCGCGCGCGAGAAGGCTTACGGCAGCCTGGAAGAGCAGCTTCGCACCCTGTCGAGCGCGAATCAGCAACTGCAGAAAGAAGCGGGAACGCTCGCGAGCGCGCTCAAAGGCGGGCCGCAAGTGCGCGGCCGGTGGGGCGAGATGACGCTTCGCCGCGCCGCCGAGCTCGCCGGAATGGCCGTTCGCTGCGACTTCGCGGAACAGGAAACGCTGATCTCGGATTTGGGCCGCCTGCGCCCGGACATGATCGTCAACCTTCCCGGGGGACGGCGTATCGCCGTAGACGCCAAGGCGCCGCTCGAGGCGTTTATCGCGGCTGCTGAGGCCATCAGCGACGCGGAGCGCGCGCAAGCCCTCGCGCGCCACAGCGAGCTCGTGCGCGATCACATGAACAAGCTCGCGTCGAAATCCTATTGGGACCAGTTTGACCAGAACCCAGAGATCGTCGTGCTGTTCCTGCCCGGCGAATCGTTTTTCAGCGCCGCGCTCGAGCAGGACCACGAGCTGATGGAAGACGGAATGAAGAAGAAAGTGGTGTTGGCGACGCCCACCACGCTGGTGGCGCTGCTGAAGGCGGCGGCTTACGGCTGGCGGCAGGAGAGCATCGAAGAAAATGCGCGCGAGATCAGCGAACTGGGAAAACAGCTTTACGATCGCCTTCGCATCTTTCTCGATCATTTTCTCAAAGCCGGGTCGGCGCTCTCACGATCGGTGGCCGCGTACAACGACGCGGCGGGCTCGCTCGAAACGCGCGTTCTCGTTCCCGCACGCAAATTCAAAGAGCTGGGCGCGGCGAGCGGCGCCGATCTCGCCGAAGCCAGCGCGGTCGATGCCCACCCGCGGGAACTCGTGCTCCCGGACCGGGACGGCGCTTCGTGATGCAGCGCGCTTGAACTGACAACCTCGGGTTCGATTTTCCGGATCAGCCAGTATAGACTCAGGAAGGAGGCGGAGGCCCTTGAGGAAACCGAAAACCGCGATTTGGCTCGCGCTGGCAGGCGTGCTCGCGTGCGTTCTCCTCGCGCTCGGGCAGCAACTCTTCGAAGGCCAGCTTCAGGTTCTGGACTTTAAGGCGCCGGAATTCCCGGCGCCCGTTGAGCCGGCGAGTTCCCTCGCGGAGGAGAATGTCACCAACAGCCCCGCGGTGCCTCCGTCGGGTGAAGCTTCGCCTCAGCAGGAAACTGGCGAGGGACGCCCGGCTTCCGCTCCGCCCTCTCCGGGCGCCACTGCGAATCAGCCGGCAGCCGCGCTTCCCTCCAACGGAATTTATTGGATCAATTCCCGCCCGCTTTATATCCATAAATTGCGTGGTCACGTCGTGATGCTCGATCTGTGGGAGTACACGTGCATCAACTGCATTCGGACGCTTCCAACAACCATCGAATGGTACAACCGTTATCGTCCTTACGGCTTCGAGGTAATCGGCGTGCACGGCCCCGAGTTCCGCATCGCTTACAACGTGGATAACGTACGGAAAGCGGTCAAGCGGCTTCACATCCCCTACCCGGTCGTGGTCGACGATCAGTTCCGCATCTTTCAGGCCTACCACGCGAACGCGTGGCCCGTGCGGTTTCTCATTGACGCGAAGGGCGTCGTGCGATACGAGCGCGTAGGCGAAGGCGGCGACAGCGCCTTCGAGGATGCGATTCGAGATTTGCTGAAGGAAGCGCAGTCCGGGGTGAAACTGCCGCCGAAGGAAACGGCTGCTAGTTCCGGGAACGCGTTTGCGCCGGGCTGCGGCGGCGACACGCCGGAGATGTACGTGGGCGACTGGGAAGGCCGCGGCGTGCTTGCGAATCCGGAGGGATACGAGGACGGTAAGACGATTGACTACAAGCTGCCGGGCTCGGTGGATGACGGGCGATTCGTGCTCGCCGGCCGCTGGAAGACCGACGCCAACGGGATGATCTATGCGGGAAAAAGGAACGCTGAGGGCGAGCTCGAGATGCGCTATCATGCCCGCGAACTCTACGCGGTCCTGAACGTTGCGCGCAGCAGGCCCTCGCGCCTCTACATCACGCAAGATGGAAACAATCTCACCGCGGCCAACAAGGGTCAGGACGTTCAACTGGACGGCCAGGGCCGTTCTTACGTCGAGGTGCGCGAGTCGCGCATGTACTACCTGGTGCGAAACGCTTCCGACAGCGGTCACGTCGTCGTCTTGAGGCCGGCAGCGCCCGGCATTACGGTGAACTCGTTTACGTTCGGAAACAATTGCCAGCTCGACTTTGCGCATCTTTAGCGGGCTCAAAGACGATCGCAAGCCGTCATTCGGGTGTACATGGGACGGCGCCTGTCCTTGTCAGATGGTTTCGGGCGGCTGGAGATGTATCTCCTTTTTCGCCTCATGACATGCAAGCGCTTCCAGTAAAACGGAACGGTGATCGGAGCCTCTCCCCTTCAAAGGAGATTCCGCCGCCTCGCGAATGCTGCGCCGGCTGCGAACACGCGTCGCGGCTCCGAAGCTTTGGACTCAGAGGAAGCGCTTGCTGCGCTTGCCGTCGCCAGCACCTCGGGGCGTCGAACCGCCGAGGTCCAGCCATCCAGGCAGCAGAGCCTCGCGTTCCGCGACACGAGCAGCAGCAGCAGTTCACGCGGGCGCCGTTCCGCAAATCGCGTGGAGAGCGCGATGCCATTTGCGAAGAAGGGAGCGGGGTCAGCGGTGAATCTTGAGGATGTCGCCAAGCGCGCGCACGTATCCATCGCCACCGTTTCACGGGTGCTGAATAACACGGGACCTGTTAAGACCTCGACGCGGACGCGAGTTCTCAAAGCGGTGAAGGAGCTCCGCTATCATCCCAACCTGTACGCGCGCACGCTGGCGGGAGGCAAAAGTCATACCTTGGGGATGATTGTTTCCAACCTTGAGAATCCTTTTTTCCTTGACGTCTTTCGCGCTCTCGAATCGAGCGCGCATCAGCACGGATACGAGGTGCTCGTCGCTAATACTGACTATTCTCCGCGCCGCCTGACCTCGAGCGTTCACCTGATGATGGGCCGCAGGGTTGCGGGCCTGGCGGTGATTGTTTCAGAAATGGACCCGTCCCTGATCAAGGAGCTCGCCGAGTCGAACCAGCGGACCGTCTTCTACGATGTGGGTGTACCGGGGCGCAACGTTTCCAATATCCGCGTCGACTATGAAAAGGGCATTCGCAAAACGGCGGAATATCTCTACATGCTGGGCCATCGCCGAATGGCCTTCGTGGGCCACCATACCGGGTTGACGCCGCTGCTCGATCGCAAGAAATCGTTCATCGAGGCGATGAAGCGGTACAGCGGCGAGGTTGAATTCACTACTGCGGCCGACCGTGATGGCCCGCAGGGCGGCCAGCTTGCCGCGCACAGCCTCCTTCAAAGCGGTTTCAAGCCGACCGCGATCGTTGTGGTGAATGACTTCATGGCGCTCGGAGTGCTCAAGGAACTCCGCGAGGCCGGCCTGTGCGTTCCCGGGGACGTCTCGGTGACGGGCTACGACAACATCGGACTCTCGGAGTTCGCCTGCCCACCGCTGACTACCGTCAATATTCCGCGCGCTGACATCGGCCGCCGGGCGTTCGAAGCTTTGGTGCTCCAGAGCGAAGAGATCCAGGCGCAGGGCTGCGAGCTTCGCATCAATCCGGAATTGGTGATCCGTGAAACGACCGGGCCGGCGCCGCGCGTGCTCTGTAGCGCCCCCGCATGAGCGGCGAGGGCCCTGGCCGGTGGGGATAATCTAGCCTCATGCGCAGGATGATTCGTGGCAAACGGCGGCGGCAGCGCGGCAGCGCGTGTGTAGCTGGCCGCCGTTGGGCCCTCCTCGTGACCTGCATCGTCGTACTCATTCCTGCCTGTCTCTTCGCCCAGAGCGTTCGTGAGAAGTCGGGAGCCGCCTCGGCTCAGGTGCACTATCGTCAAGGCGTCGACTTTTTGAAACGGCAGCAGTGGAAGCAGGCGGCGAACCAATTTCAGCAGGCGGTCCGCATCGACCCCGAGAACGCTCGAGCCTTTGATGCATGGGGCGTTGCGCTGGTCCGGTTGGGAGATCGCGAGAACGCCGCCGTAGCCTTCCGCAAAGCAATCCGCCTCGACGCCAGTGACGCTGAGGCCCATTACTACCTTGGGCTCATCGCCGCCGAGTCGCAGGACTTGAAAGAAGCGACGACGGAACTCGAGGCTGCCGTCAAGATCAGACCCGATCAAGAAGCAGCACGCTTGGCGCTGGCGCTCACTCTCGAAGAGCGCGGCAGAATCAAAGAGGCTATCGGCGAATATCAGACCGTTCTGAAACGCGATCCTGAATCCGCCCAGGCGCACAACGGTCTCGGGAACGCGGATGTGCAGAACAACCAAATCTCGGCTGGCATCGAAGAGTATCGGCGCGCGGTAGAACTGAAGCCGGATTATTTCCGAGCCTACAACAATCTCGGCTCCACTTTGGCCAGCGCGGGCGACTTTAACGCAGGATACGACGCGCTGCGGAAGGCGGCGGCCCTCCGGCCGAAAAGCGCCGAGGCGCATTTGAACCTTGGCTTGGTTCTGCGGCCGAAGGGTGACCCCAAGGGCGCGATCGCGCAGTTCCAGCAGGTTCTGTCGCTCCATCCGACGGACCCCATCGCCTACCGTGCCGACTACGAGATGGCGCAAGCCTACCGGCAAATGGGCGAACTGGATGATGCGATTCGATGCCTCAAATCGAGTGTCCGGCTCGAGCCGCAGATGGGCGAAGCCTATTACACCCTTGGCTCCGCCCTGAAGCAACTGGCCTCATCGCGACCCGCTCACGCTTCCGCCGCGCCGGTGGGCGCCAGCGCTCAGAAGCTCCGTGATCAGGCGGCCCGAAGACTCGCCCGCGGAGATTTGGCGGGAGCTCAGCAGGCAGCCACCGCGGCGGTCGAGGACGCTCCGAGCTACGCGCGAGCTCACAACCTGCTCGGATTCATTCTCGGCCAGCAAGGCAACCTCCCCGAAGCGATCGGGGAGCTGCATAAGGCGGTGGCGCTGGACCCGCAATCCTCCGATGGTCACTACAACCTGGGGGTCGCGCTGTGGTACGCGGGCCAGAAAATCGAGGCAGTCGCTCAATTGAACAAAGCGCTCCAACTGAATCCTGCTTCGGGCGAGGCCTACGCTTTCTTGGGAATGAGCCTGAAACAACTCGGCGAAGATGGGGCGGCGCTGGACAACCTGGCGTGCGCGCTTGCTCTGGATCCCAATTATTTTCCTGCTTACATCGATCAATCCGTGATCTTGCTGAAGCTCCATCAGCTCGGCCCTGCACTTCATCAAGTCGAGGTGGCCCTCAATCTGGACCCGCACATTGCCGAGGGCCAAACCGATCTGACGGAAGCGATCTCTGAACTGTCGCAGTTCACCGCCGCGAAGGATAATGTCCCGGAAGTTCATTTCGTGCTGGGCCGCTTGATGGGCAAACAGGGGGCGAGCGAAGATGCGATTGTCGGAGAGTTTCGCGCCGCGATCACGGAGGCGCCCAATTATTGCGAGGTTTACAACGCTCTTGGCCTGGTTTACGCGCAAGCGAATGACGGCGAAAACGCGGTCCGGGAATTCCGCCACGCGATCAAGTGCAAGCCCGGCTACGCAGAGGCTCACGCCGATCTCGGCGCGGTTCTCACGGAAAGTGATCTAAATGGCGCCGTCAAAGAGCTCCAAGCCGCCGTCGCGCTCACCCCCACGATGGTCAGCGCCCACTACAACTTGGCCCTTGCCTACAGCCGGCAAGGGAACACGGAGCAGGAACTCGCCGAGCTTCGCAAAGTGGTAGCGCTCGATCCCGGCAACGCGGACGCGCAGTATACGCTCGGCAAGCTGCTTGTGGACCAGAAGAAGCTGCCGGAGGCAGTTTCGCACCTTCGCCAAGCCATTCAACTCGACCCGCAGCGGGGCGATGCGTACTATCAGTTGGGCTTGGCGCTCGGGCGCATGGGCCAGTCGCAGCAGGCGGCCGAGGAGTTCAAGCTCGCCCGCAACTTCATTGCAGCACAGACGCGGACAACGTACGCGAACTCACAGTTCCGCCAGGGCGAGGAGGAACTAGTCGAGGGTAAGCTCGAAGCAGCGATTGCGGATTTCCAGACCGTCTTGCAACTGGAGCCCGATTCGCCTCGCGCTCACGAGGAGCTTGGCCGCGCTCTGCTCACGAAGGGAGATCTGGCGCGAGCCGTTGCGGAACTGCGCCAAGCCATTCGGTTGCGGCCTGACGATTCCGAAGCGCGCGAAAACCTGAGCGCTGCGCTCAAGCGGCTTGCCGCATCCGACCCCAGCGCGCATCGTTAGCCTGAATGACTCGTGAGGCGAGGATCTGATGAGCCATACAAGCCGCAGAGCTAAACGACTACTCGGCGCAATCTACCGCAGCGGCGACAATGGGCGCGGGGCGCGCCGCCTCGCGTGCGCGATTCTCGACCGGGGGCGATGGGTTCGTCTGCTGCTTGCCTTGATGATTGTTCCTGCCGCGGGCGCCATTGCACACCGGTCCCCTCAGGTGGCTCCCACGGCCAGGCCGGACCCCCAAGCGCAACAGAACCTGCCTCAACCCGCTGGCAAGGATGATCTCCAGGCGCTGCACCCTTTAGAAGATAAAATTGAGCGCGGCCAGTACCAGGAAGCGGTCCCGGGCCTGAGGCGCTATCTAGAGCTTCATCCGAACTCGGCGAGGGCGCATTACGATCTGGGTTACGCGTTTTTTCGCATCCACCAGATCGGAGGAGCCGTCACCGAACTCTCCCGCTCGCTCGCGATTAACGTGAATGACGCTCAGGCACACAAGATCCTCGGCCTGGTCTGCACCTTCGTAGGGCGTTACGATTTGGCGGAAACCGAGTTGCGCAGCGCGGCGCAATTGGAGCCCGATTCGGCCGAAATTCACTACTGGCTCGGGCGCATCTATTACACACGGGAAGTCTACCCTCTCGCCCTGAAGGAGTTCGAAACCGCCGTCCGGCTCGATCCTTCGTACGTGAACGCGTATACCAACCTCGGCCTCGTGACGGAAACGCTGGGAAAAGTTGGCGACGCCGTGCGGTACTACAAGACCGCCGTGCGGCTGAATGAGCAGCAGCGCCTGAGATCGCCGTGGCCGTACGAGCACCTCAGCGCTCTCTACGACCGCCAGCACGAACCCCGTCCCGCCATCGAGTCCGCCGAGCAAGCCCTTTTGATGGATCCCCGATGCGATCTCGCGTACTATGACATCGCCAAAGCTTATCAGGCCGAGAAGGACTGGCAGCAATCCGCCGATGCGGCTCAAAAGGCCATCGCGATCAATTCCCGCACACCGGAGTACTATTACATTCTAAGCGTCGCCCTGCGCAGGCTCGGGAAAATCACCGAAAGCGAAGCGGCGCTCAAACAGTTCCAGCAGATTCACAAGAACCAGAACGCTGCGGCGGAACTTTGGCAAAAGGCCAGCAGCGAAACGAGTCTTCGGAAATCCCCCGGGGCGCCTCGCAATGAGCCCTGATTTGTCCGGCATCCCTTTGACCACGCGACGCGATTTCCTCCGTCATCTTGGTCGCTTCAGCGCGCTCGCACCTGCATCGGCCCTTGCTTCACGGCAGACGCTTGCAACGGAGATTCAAAGGCCGCGCCTCCATTCGGTGAAGGCAGCATCTTCTCATGATTCAAGCAGCCCGGGATTTCGCTTCACTGATGTCGGACGGCAGGCGGGGCTCGGCCGCGCGGTGAACGTAACCGGCGGCGTAAGCCACAAGCGGTACATCTTGGAAGAGATGGGATGCGGCGTGGCTTGGTTCGATTATGACCACGACGGCTGGGTCGACATTTTCATGGTCAACGGCACGCGCTTCAAGGGCTTGCCCCCAGGCCCGCCACCTTCGAACTTCCTCTTTCACAATAACCGCGACGGAACCTTCACCGACGTCACGCGGCAAGCAGGCCTGATCCGCACTGGATGGGGGCAGGGTTGCTGCGTCGGCGATTACGACAATGATGGTTTCGACGATCTGTTCGTTACCTACTGGGGTCAGAACGTTCTTTACCACAACAACGGGGACGGCACTTTCACCGAGGTCACGGCGAAGGCAGGTCTCGTCCAGCGAGGCCCGCACCCGCGGTGGAATGTCGCGTGCTGTTTCCTCGATTACGATCGCGACGGGCATCTCGACCTCTTTGTGGCCAATTACGTGAACTTTGATCCGCACATGGCGCCGCCGCCGGGCTCTGATCCGCTCTGCATGTATTACGGCATCGGCGTCGCGTGCGGGCCTCAGGGTCTCGGAGGCGGAACAAACATTCTCTACCACAACCGGGGCGACGGAACTTTTGAAGACGTCTCAGAGGCTTCGGGCGTGGCGACTCCGAGGGGATTGCCCGATCCATACGCCGTCAGCAAAAACTGGACTCCCGTGGGCGCCTACTCGATGGGCGCGGCGGCGGCGGATTTCAACAATGACGGTTGGCCCGACATCTACGTTGCCTGCGACGAAGCGCCGAGCTTGTTCTATCGCAACAACCACGACGGGACTTTCAGCCAGGTGGGCGCTGCTGCCGGCTGCGCTCTCAGCGGGGACGGAGCGACCCAGGGCGGCATGGGCGTCGCGGTGGGAGACTATGACTGCGATGGCTGGCTGGATATTCTGAAGCCGAACTTCGCGGGCGAAAACGTCAGTCTCTATCGCAACAATCGCAACGGCACGTTCTACGATGCCGTGTATCAGGCCGGCCTCGCCGGCGAGACGCGGAATGTCTGCTGGGGGGCGGGGTTTCAGGATTTCGATAATGACGGCTGGCGCGACGTGTTCATTTCCACCGGGCACGTCTACCCGGAAATCTCGGGCCGCGGGCTCCTGTTGAGTTACGCCTCGCCTAAGCTCGTTTACCGGAATCAGGGGAGCGGCAAATTTGAAAATGTCGGTCCGGCGGCCGGTCCTGGCGCCACGCAGCCGCATACGAGCCGGGGCTGCGCCTTCGGAGATTTCGACAACGATGGCGATGTGGACGTCGTCGTCATCAACATGAACGAGCCGCCATCGCTCCTCCGCAACGACTGCACCACGGGAAACAATTGGATCAAGGTGAAGTGCGTCGGGGTCAAGTCGAATCGAAGCGCGATTGGAGCGCGCGTCAGCGTGGTGACCGGGAGCCACGCTCAGACGGACGAGGTGATGAGCGGAACCAGTTATCTTTCACAAAACGATTTTCGCCTTCACTTCGGGCTCGGCCGCGCCGCGCGCGCCGACCTCATCGAGGTCCGCTGGCCTTCCGGACTTGTCGAATCGTTTCCGAAGATTGAACCCAATCAGTTGATCTTCATTCAGGAAGGCCGCGGGATTGTGCGAAGAGAGAGATTCGCCGGGGCGAAGTAAAAGACCATTGAGCTGCGCCGTCTAGAGGTGCAACCCCGCCGAATTGCGCCTCATGGGCGGAAACGGCGGGATTTCCGTTTCCCAGCTCTCCCGACGAGACGTTCGCGGGCGCGCCGCACCTGTGCCGTCGGCGCGCCACACGCGGATTTTGTCAGTTCACATTTCCAGCCGCTCCGCCGACCTCATCACGTGCAGTATTCACGCGCTAAGCTTCGCCAAATTTGTTAAGAGCGCACAAGACATGAGGTCGCGCCGCGTGAATATCATCATCACACGCGAGTTGTCAGAAAGCGTGAACGAAGCGGAAATCGCGACGGAGGAAGGAAAATGGCAAGGCAATCTCTGAAGCTTGCATGGTGTTCGGCGCTGGCCGCGGCGCTCGTGTTGTGCGCTGCGCCGCTCGGCGCCCAATCCACGCTGGGAACGCTGCTCGGCACCGTGAAGGACACGACGGGCGCGGTGGTTCCCGGAGCGCGAGTGGTCATTACCAACACGGACGAGGGCAGCTCGCGATCTGTTACCAGCGACGCGAGCGGAAACTACGAGCTCGTTGACGTCAAACCGGGCTACTATATGGTGAGGGTCAGCAAGCCCGGCTTTCAAACCTCTCAGATCACCGGATTGCTGCTTGCGGCCCGGCAGACGCTCCGCGCCGACGTCGCCTTGCCCGTTGGGCAGATCACGCAATCGGTGACGGTGAAGGGGAGCACGATGGGAGTGATCGCGACCGACACCTCCACGGTCTCTTCGAGCTTCGGCCAGCTTCAGATCACGAATCTGCCCACGAACTACCGCGCCTCCGCCAACGGAAACAGCCCGTATTATCTGCTGACGGTGCTGCCGGGGATTCAATCGGACAACAGCGGCAACTTGGCAATTCAGGGAGCGCTGCAGAGCCAGTCGCAGTTCAGCGTGGACGGAATTTCCACCACGGACGTCACCGGCAACAGCCCTCTGCGGAACGCGTTTCCGTCCGCCGAAGCGATTGCCGAGATGCGCGTGCAAGGCGTGGGCGCGCCGGCCGAGTATGGCGACCCTGCGGATGTCACCACGATTTCGCGCAGCGGAACCAATGCGCTGCATGGCAGCCTCTTTGAGTATCTCCAGAATAGCGCGCTCGACGCGATTCCGCTGGGAGCGACGTCGAAACCCAAGAAGGTTGCCAACGATTTTGGCGGCAGCCTCGGCGGTCCGGTAGTGATTCCGCACCTCTACAACGGCCGCAACAAGTCCTTCTTCTATGCCGATTTCGAGGCATTCCGCCTCCCTCGCACCGGAGTAGTTCAAAATACCGTTCCCACGCAGGCGATGCGCGGCGGCGACCTCTCGACCTTTTGTCCGGAGGGTTTCACCAGCGGCGTTTGCAACAACCCGGCCAACCAGATTTATCAGTTGAACGGCCAGCCTTACGCCAACAACCAGATTCCCGCGGGCTCGATCAGCCCGATTGCGCAAAAGATCCTCTCCCTCTATCCGCTGCCAAACATCAAATCAAACTTCACCAACGACAACTTCAACACCAATCGGCCGGCGAACCTCAGTTCCAATACATTCGATGTTCGCGGCGATCAGTATTTCGGCACGAAGCTGTCCGTCTATGGAAGATATACGTTCAAAAACATCAACCAGCTTTCGCCTCAGGAATTGTTGTTCCCCTCCAGCACGAACTTTGACCACTACCGCCTGCTGGTGATCTCGGCGACGGACACGCTAAGGCCCACGCTGCTCGACGAATTCCGCTTCGGATTCACCAATAATCCCAGCGGAAACGCGAATGCCTTCAAGGGCGCCGCGTTCACCAGCGCGCTGGCGCTGCAGAACATCAACAACCTCTGGTGGAACGGCGCGCCCGAGATCGATTTCAGCGGCCAGACGACCAACGAAAGCGTCGACCGGCTGAACTCGACCGGCCAATCGCGCACCGTCGAGTTTCTCGATGACCTGACCTGGATTCACGGCGGTCACACGTTCAAGTTCGGCGGAGACACGCTGGCGATCCGCGCGGTGACTTCGCTCGGCTTTTTCGGCGCCGATAACTACGGTACTTTCAGCTTCAACGGCCTGTTTACCGGGAACGATTTTTCTGACTTTCTGCTCGGCCTGCCGGAAGAAGCCGACCTGGACAACGTCACCAACGATAACGACGGCCGAAGCCGCCACTGGGCTTTCTACGCTCAGGACAACTACCACGTGAACCAGCGACTGACGCTTGAATACGGTGTGCGCTGGGAGTACCATCCGGGCTACCTCGATGCGCACGGCAACATCGGCAACTTCAACAATCACGTTCCGCTTTCGGGCCAAACGATTTACCCGAACGGCTTCGCTGCGAATCTCGCGCCCCCGTTCCTGCAGACGTTTGACGCATGTCCGCTCGCCGCGGTTGCGCTGACGGCGACCGATCCGCTCACGCTCAACGGCGCCCCGTGCACGCCCGTGCTCACGGCGTCGCAGGCGGGCTATCCGCAAGGGCTTCGCCTCACGTCAAAGCGTTTCCTTCCGCGCTTCGGCTTTGCTTACAAACCGTTCAACAGCGACAAGACGGTGGTGCGCGGAAGCATTGGTTCCTACGAGGCCGCCACGCTGGGCAGCGTCTTCTATTCGCTCACCGGAACCCTGCAAGCCTACACGCGAACCTTCCTGAACACGCTCGCATCGAACGACCAGCCGGCATTTGCCTGGCCCGCAACTTCGACGGGCGGTTCCGGATTCGGCGCGCCTCAGTACGGCACCGCGTACTTCGGTACGGCGAATCAGGTGAACTGGAAGGAGCCGTATTCGCTCCAGTGGTCCATGTCGCTCGAACACCAGTTTGCGCTGGCAACCGGTCTGCGCGTCTCCTACATCGGCATGAAGACGACGAACTTGGTCTGGGCGCCGAACTGGAACCAATCCCTCCCGTCAACCATTCCCTACACCTCCCAGCCGCTCAGCAGCAGACCGTACCCGAACTGGGGCCGCGTGGAGGCGAGGGACATCGGCGCGACGGCGAACTACAACGCGCTCGAAGTGGAAGCGAATCACCGCCTGGGCGCCGGCCTTTCGTTTGACAGCACGTACACCTACGCGCGGAGCCTCGCCGACAACCAGGGGCCGCGCACCACGGGTGGGTTCTGCGGCGAGACGGCGTGCAATCGCGCCGAGGATTTTTATGACCGGCGTCTGGAATACGGCAACACGTTTAACCCGCGCCACCTCTGGCTGACGACGCTCATTTACCAGCTTCCTGTTGGATCGGGCAGGCGCTTCGCGAGCGGATCGCATGGTGTTGTGAATGCGGTAATCGGCGGGTGGCAGGCGAGCAACATCATCAAGCTCCAATCGGGCCCCTGGCTCAGCCCGTATTTTTCGAGTGGCGATCCGTCCGGGACCGGCATCGGACTGGAGGGACGCGGCAACTACCCCGATCACGTCGGGCCCGCTTACCCGGCGAACGAGACCGCCGACGAGTGGTTTTTGGCTTCCGGGTTTGTCTGTCCAGGCGGGAACTGCAAGTCGGGCATCAACGCGGCGAATCCTCCCATCGGCCGTTTCGGAAATGCGGGAATCGGCACACTCGAAGGGCCCGGCACCATCGATTGGGACTTCGGCCTCGCGAAGAGCTTCCGCTTGACCGAGCGCGCCCGGTTGAGCATCAACGTGTCGTTCGTAGACGTGTTGAATCACGTCAATCTCGGCACCCCGGACACGAAAATCACGGACGTGAATAACCCGTCCCAGGGACAATGCGGTTTCGGGTGCATCACGGGCGCCCAAGGTCTCTACGAATTTGCGGGCGCTCGCGAGGGGCAACTCGGCGCGCGGATTGACTTTTGATCTTCGCACCGCGTTCCACCCCAAGACCCCTTTTCAGTCAGCGCGGAATTTCCCCAATCAGCCAATGGCCAAGTCTCGGCGCAAGGAGAGTTTTCTTCTGGATACCTCGCAGACGCGAGGCGGCGAAACACTCCGCGCCCAGCAAGACGCTCGCGACTTGGCCCGGCTCGGCTACGCGCAGGAACTCTTCCGGTCCTTCGGCGGCTTTTCCAATTTTGCCATTTCGTTCTCCATTATCTCGATACTGACCGGCGCGGTGACGCTCTTCGACTACGGCCTCACGATGGGCGGTCCGCGCGAGATGACGCTGGGCTGGCCGCTCGCGACGGCGGGCACGCTGCTGGTGGCTCTCAGTATGGCGGAGCTCTGTTCGGCGCTGCCCACTTCGGGCGGCATGTACCACTGGTCGGCCGAGCTCGGCGGACCCATGTGGGCGTGGTTCACTGCGTGGCTGAATATTGTCGGCCTCGTGGCTGCTATCGCCGGCATCGATTACGGCTGCGCCCAATTTCTGGTTCCGATGCTCGGGCTCGAGTCCAAGACTTCCGTGCTCCTGATCGTTTATGGGCTGTTGCTGTTGTCGCAAGCCGTGATTAACCACTATTCGACGCGCTGGGTGGCGTGGCTCAACGACTTCAGCGTCACCGTTCACATCGTGGGGGTTGTGGTGCTGATTGGCGCGCTCTGGATTTTCGCTCCCAAGCAGCCGGTCCATTTTCTGCTGAGGGCGGTTTCCTCGAGCCACATCCACGCTTCTTACGCGTGGCTTTTTATGCTGGGGTTGCTGCAGGCCCAGTGGACGTACACCGGGTTTGACGCCTCCGCGCACGTGGCGGAAGAGACCGTCGATCCGCGGCGCCGCGCGCCCTGGGGCATGGTGATGTCGGTGGTGGTCTCGGGGTTCTTTGGATATATCCTGATCCTTTCGCTAACATGGGCGATCCCGAGTATCCCCCGCGTGCTCGGCGCCAAAGATGCCGGAGGCAACCCGCTGCCTGCCGTTCTTGCTATCGTTCAGATGACGCTCGGCGGCCGAGCCGCCGTCGCGGTGCTCGGATTGGCCGTGCTCGCGATGTGGTTCTGCGGCCTCGCCGCCTGCACCTCGGTCTCGCGAACCTTTTACGCGTTCGCCCGCGATCGTGGCATGCCGCTCTCAAATCTCTGGAGCCGCATCAGCGTTCGTTCGAAAACGCCCGCTCCCGCCATCTGGCTTTCCGCCGCGCTGGCGTTTGCGGCGATGATTTACAGCGGCGCGTATTCGGTAGTCACGTCGATCAGCGTCGTAGGATTTTACTTGTCCTACATCATCCCGGTCTACCTCGGATGGCGGAAAAAACGCCGGTGGGTCGGCAAGCGCGGACCCTGGCACCTCGGCAAGTCGAGCAGTCCGATCAACGTGCTCGCGATTGTCTGGACGTTGTTCATTTGCACGATCATGGTGATGCCGCCGAACACGCGCGCCGGATGGGGTATCGCGGCGGTCATGGGGGTGCTGCTGCTGCTGCACTTTACTACGGGCAAGCATAAAATGAAGAAGCCCGCCTGGGGCCTCGTCGGAGAAACGGAGAACCCGGCCGTGCCGGAACGCCCGTAGCCGAGACCGCTGTCGTTGCGGCCTGCGGCTTTTGCACGGGAATGGCCCAGGACCGTATCATTCCGGGCGGAGCGAGGAATCTCGCTTCGCGCGCTCTGCGACGCCGCGACACATGCTCTTGCGGGGGAATGAAACAAGAATCGCGTACCTCAGAAGCGGAGGTCCGCGCTCATATTTCCGCCACAATTCTGATTCTCATTTCTAAAGATGCGCTTATGGAATCTACAGCCATTGCCCATACGCTGAAGCCCGGGAAGCTCCTGATCGACGGCAAAGAGTTGGATGCCGCTTCGGGCCGGACCCTCCCCGTCGTCAATCCCGCGACCGGCGAGCATCTCACCACGGTGCCCGATGCTTCTGAAGCCGACGTGGACCGCGCCGTCTGCGCGGCCCGCCGTTCTTTTGAAAGCGGCGCGTGGCGCGACATGAACGTTTCTCAGCGGGAGAAGATCCTTTGGCGCATCGGCGAGCTGATCGAGAAGAACAAAGAAGAGCTGGCAACGCTCGAATCGCTCAACAACGGCAAGACATACCGCGAAGCGCTGCGCGGCGACATCCCGCCGGCGTGGGACATCTTCTACTACTACGCCGGATGGGCGCGCAAGATTTACGGCGAGACGATTCCCGTCGACGGACATTATCTCAACTACACGCTGCGCGAGCCCGTTGGCGTGGTCGGAATGATCACGGCATGGAACTACCCGATGCTGCTGGCCGCCTGGAAAGTGGCGCCCGCGCTCGCCACGGGCTGCTCGATGGCGGTTAAGCCCTCGGAGATGACGCCGCTCACCACTTTGAAGCTCGGCGAGTACTGCCTCGAAGCGGGTGTGCCGGAGGGTGTCGTGAACGTGGTGACCGGCTACGGGCCTTCAGCCGGCGATGCGCTGGCCCGCCACCTGGATGTCGACAAAATCGCCTTCACCGGCAGCATCCGCACGGCGCGCTCGCTGCTTAAGGCGTCGGCGGAAAGCAATCTCAAGCGACTGTCACTCGAGCTCGGCGGCAAATCCCCCAACATCATTTTCCCCGACGCCGATCTCGACCGCGCCACGACCGCTGCATTCTGGGGCATCTACGCCAATAAAGGCGAAGTGTGCAGCGCCGGGTCGCGGTTGCTGGTGCACGAAGCGGTTTACGACCAGTTTGTGGACGGCCTGGCGGAGAAGGCGAAGAAGATGAAGGTCGGCAATCCGCTCGACCCCGCCACTGAAATGGGTTCGCAAATCAGCCGCGCGCAGATGGAGCGCGTCCTCGGGTATATCGAAACCGGCAAGGAGGAAGGCGCGCGTCTACTCTGCGGCGGCGAGCGCGATATCGAAGGCGATAAGGCTCGCGGCTTTTACCTGAAGCCTGCGATCTTTGCTGGCGTGCGGCCGCAGATGAAAATCGCGCAGGACGAGATTTTTGGTCCCGTGCTCGCGGCGCTGAAGTTTCGCGATGCCGACGATGCGGCCGAGATCGCAAACGGCACGATTTACGGGCTGGTCTCTTCGGTTTGGACGCGCGATATCCGCCTGGCGCACCGCATGGCGCAAAAAATCAGGGCGGGCTCCGTCTGGATCAACGATTACAATTGCTTTGACAGCGCCTCGCCGTTTGGTGGCTGCAAGCAGAGCGGGTTCGGCCGCGAAATGGGCGCGCACGCGCTCGAATCTTATACCCAGGTGAAGTCCGTCTGGGTGGCGCTCGATTGAAAATCAACCTGTGGCGGTGATCTGTGATCGCCGGCCATTCGGCGAACGGCCTTTGCCGCTACAAGAGCCGCCGCAACAATCGATGACCGCCCGGTGGTTGGGCGAACATAGTTCGCCCCTACAAATGCGCCGATGACACTTCAGCAAATCCGACAAGCCTTCCGGAAGCACCAGATTCAGAAGCTGAAGATTGGCGGCTTCGATGCCGACGGCATCTTGCGCGGGAAGTATATCTCTCTCGAAAAGTTCTACTCCGCCGCGTCGCACGGCTTGGGTTTCTGCGACGTGATCTTTGGCTGGGACAGCTCCGACGCGCTCTATGATCAGGCGTCGGTGACGGGCTGGCATTCGGGGTTTCCGGACGCTGTGGCCAAGATTGATCTTTCCAGCTTCCGGCTTCTGCCCTGGGAGCCGGGAACCGCGTTTTTTCTGCTCGATTTCTATCGCGCGGACCATCAGCCCCTCGCCGTCTCGCCACGCCATGTCCTGCGCCGTGTGACGGAGCGGGCCGCGTCGATGGGCTATCGGGCGCGCGCTTCGATCGAGTACGAATACTGGTTTTTCCGCGAGGATGCGCACTCGGCTCGCGCCAAGCGCTACTCGGATCTTACGCCCTTCACTCCGGGGATGTTTGGGTACAGCGTCCTGCGCACTTCCGTTCACTCCGATCTGGCGCACGACATCCTGGACACCGCTCGCGCGATGGGGATTGAGATTGAAGGCCACCATACGGAGACGGGACCGGGCGTTTACGAAACGGCACTGCGCGTGGATGACGCGCTCCGCGCCGCGGATCAGGCGGCGCTCTTTAAGATGGCCGTCAAAGTGGCCGCGCGCAAACACGGTTTGATGGCGACGTTTATGGCTAAATGGAACGCGGGCTTACCGGGATCGAGCGGCCACATTCACCAGAGCCTCACGAACGGAAAAAAGAACTTGTTCTATGCGCGAGCGAAAAAGGGTGCCGCGGCTCCATCGCTCCTGATGCAGCAGTATCTCGCCGGGCAGATGGCGCTGATGGCGGAGTTTGCCGTGATGTTCCTGCCCACCATCAATTCGTACAAGCGCACCGCGCCGGGCACACAGAGTTGGGCGCCGGCGAACATCACGTGGGGCGTTGATAATCGCACCACAGCGTTGCGCGCGATCCTGACCGGTCCTGACACGACCCGCGTGGAGCATCGACTGCCGGGCGCCGACGCGAATCCTCATCTCGCGCTTGCGGCGAGCCTCGCCTCGGGACTTCACGGCGCCGAGCAACACTTGGAGCTTCCGCCGGCGACCGCGAATGCCTACGCGACGAATGCCGCCCTCCTGCCCCGCAGCCTGAAAGAGGCTACCGCGCTCTTCAAGGCCAGCCCCGCGGCGAGGGAGTGGTTCGGAGGAGAGTTTGTCGATTTTTATTCCATGACGCGCGATTGGGAGGTTCGGCAATTTGAGCGTGCCGTCACCACGTGGGAGTTGGAGCGGTATTTCGAAGCGATCTGAAACGGTGACTCACATGAACAATGGTATTGCCTCGTTTTCATTCCCAACGCGCGTCCTCTTTGGGGCGGGCGCGGTTCGGCACCTCGCTCAGGATATTGCAGGACTCCAGATGCGCCGCCCGTTGCTCGTGACCGACCGCGGGATCGCGCTGGCCGGCTTGGTCGAACGCGTCGCGCACGCCGCCGGCGGCGCTCCCTCCGCCGTGTTCGATGGCGTCAGTCCCAATCCCACTGAGGACAACGTTCTCGAGGGTCTTGCGCATTATCGCCGCGAGCGGTGCGACGGAATTATCGCGCTGGGCGGCGGCAGCCCGCTCGACGCCGCCAAAATCATACGGCTTTGCGTCACTCATCCGCTGCCCCTCGAGCAGTATGACGACCAACTCAACGGGAGCGACAAAATCACCGCTGAGCTTCCGCCTATGATCGCCATTCCCACCACCTCGGGCACCGGAAGCGAAGTGGGCCGCAGCGCCGTGATTCTGCTGAAGGCGACGGATCGCAAGACGGTCATTTTCAGCCCGCATTTGATCCCCAGCGTATCGATTGACGATCCCGAGCTCACGCTGGGCCTGCCGCCGGAAATTACGGCTGGAACCGGCCTGGACGCGCTCACGCACAACATCGAAGCTTATCTCGCTAAAGGCTATCATCCGCTGTGCGACGCCATCGCGCTGCAAGGCACGCACCTGGCGGTAGAGCACCTTCCCGCGGCGGTGCGCAACGGCGGTGACCTCGCCGCGCGCACCGGCATGATGATGGCGTCGCTGATGGGCGCGGTGGCATTTCAGAAAGGCCTCGGCGTCACCCACTCGCTCGCTCATCCGCTTTCCTCGATTGGCGGTCTGCACCACGGAACCACTAACGGAATCCTGCTGCCCTTTGTGCTTGAGTTTAACCGCGCCGTTTCGGAAGACCGCCTGCGCGACCTCGCGCTCGCCATGGGTCTCGATGTCGCCCCGCTCTCCCGCGGCGCCGCAGCGGAAGCTGCGATCGAGCGCGTTCGCCAGTTGCTCAAGGAGACGGGCGTGCCCGATCACCTCAGCGCGCTCGGCGTCCGGCGCGAGATGGTTCCGGCGCTGGCGCGCAAGGCCATGCAGGACGCGTGCCACCTGCTTAATCCGCGCCCCTGCACCGAGTCCGATATGGCGGCTCTGTACGAGCAGGCGCTGTAACGTTCTCATCTACAAGTGTTCCACTTGTCGCATCTGTATCTGTGGTTTGCCGGTGCAATGCGCAACGAGCACCTCAGGCGGACCGCCCGCAGCATTTCTTGTATTTCACGCCGCTGCCGCAGGGACAGGGCGCGTTACGGCCGAAAGACTGGGTTTCGGTACGTGCCGCATCGCGTTGGCGGGACCAGAGCATCACGTTCGCGGGCGCGCGCTGCTGGCTGAGCTCGGAAGCCATGAATTGCATGTAGGGGTCGGCGTGATGAAAGAAAAGCTTGTACCCGGCGCAGAGATAGTTCAGCCCCTCTTCGCCGTCCGGCGTGCGGATGAATCGGTGCTTGGGGCATTCGCCGTTACACGCGAAGCGCACGTCGCAGTCCCGGCAGTAGCGCGGCAGTGTGTCGAGCTTGTCCAGCCCGAATTTCATTTGCTGCTTCGAGCGGACCAGCGATTCGAGCGGCCGCTCCATTATGTTACCGAGCTTGCTCTCCGGGTAGACAAAGTGGTCACACGAGTAAAGGTCGCCGTTGTGCTCGATGGCCATCGCAGTGCCGCAAGTCTCGCGGAAGATACACAGGCTGGCCGGTAGCCCGCACCACGATTCGAGCGACACGTCGAAGAGCTGCACGAAAACCCGTCCGACGTCGTTGCGGACCCACTCGTCAAAGATGCGGCAGAGAAAACCGCCGTAATCCAGCGGCTCGACGGACCACTCGGACACCGCCGCCTCGGCGGCAGCGCGTGGACCAATTAAGGTCAGCCCCTGCGTCCCCGCCGTTTGAGCCACCCTCTCCACAATCGGAATGAACTGAATGAAGCCGCTGCCCGCCTCTTTCAGAAAGCGGTAAACTTCCAGCGGCCTTTGCGAGTTGTGGCGCTGAACCACCGTGAGCGTGTTGAACTCTACTCCGTGCTTCTTCAGAAATCCAAGCCCGCGCATCACGCGCTTGAACGTCGGCTGGCCGCCTTTGTCCACGCGGTAATGGTCGTGAAGCTCCTGCGGCCCGTCAATCGAAAGGCCCACCAGAAAGCCGCTGCCGGCGAGGAATTCGCACCACGCGTCGTCGAGCAGCACGCCATTGGTCTGGAACGCGTTCTCAATCCGCTTCCCGCCCGCGTACTTCTTCTCCAGCTCGACGACTGTGCGGAAATAGTCGACGCCGAGCAGAGTAGGCTCGCCGCCTTGCCAGGCGAAGGAGATGGAGTCCGCGCTCTGCGCTTCGATGTACTGCCGGACGTAAGACTCGAGCACGTCTTCCGGCATGCGCCAATTCGAGGTGCGTGGATAGAGTTTCTCTTTCTCGAGATAGAAGCAATACTTGCAATCAAGATTGCAGATCGGCCCGGCCGGCTTGGTCATGATGTGAAAGCTGGCCAAGCGACCGGATGGCGGGGTTTGGTACAGGACGGGATTGAACTGGGTTGCCATCTCTTAGCAGTGCGCACGGCCCGAGGGGCCGCCCTGCGAACCTTAGCCTACAGAAACGCAGAAACCAGCGCGCGGAAACCGATGCGACGTTCTTGTGCAGGACGCAGGATCGTGGCAGCGGCGGGCTCGAGATCGTGTCAGTGGCCGGCGGGCGCTAGATCGTGGCAGCGGCGGCTTGGCGGCGCCCTGGCCACGCCACGGGACCGCCGCCTGCAGGCAGTATCCCTCCCCAATGTACCGCCAGCGCAGTTGATGTGCGCTGCTGCGCGCTCAACCATCAACCGAGGCGTTGCAACTCCTTGAAAACAGGCGTAATAAAGTTTGCACAAAACCGACAATAGTTCTTGACATGCGTACAGGGGAACGGTGTCGCCGGCGCGGTCATATGGAAACAAATTTCCGAATCAGGCGAACCGTCTTCCTAATTTCCACTTGACGGCGCGCTCTGAAACCGTATAGCATTCCGCATCTAAAGTTTCTGGAGGGGAGTATGGACGGCCCCAGCGCATCGTCGATTTTAATCGTTCTCGTTTTGATCGTCTTCCTGATCGAGTTCTTCCACCTCGGCTACC
>JBOGKE010000011.1:0-10967 GCA_050745265.1 Terriglobia bacterium | reverse complement strand
TCGCGGGACGAAGCGCCTCTGGAACCGCGCCTTTAAGCTCGATGGTCAGATACGAAATGCAGCGCGTCGCGTCCATCCGATAAGGCTCGGTCAGCGCGCCGGTGGGACAAGCTTCGATGCAGCGCGTACAGGAGCCACAGCGGTCGGGCGCCGGTAAATCGGGAGCAAGCGCGAGGTTCGTCAGGACGATTCCGAGAAAGAACCACGAGCCCTTTTGCTGATTGATCAGGCAAGTGTTCTTCCCCATCCAGCCGATGCCCGACCGGCGCGCGAAGGCGCGCTCAATTACCGGCCCCGTATCCGTGTAAACGCGCGTTTCCACCTTGGGCGCTAACGCCTCGATTTCGCGGCGCAGCATCTCGAGCTTGCCGCGCATGACGTCGTGGTAGTCGCGCCCCCAGGCGTAGCGGGAGATCCATCCTAACCGGCTGGATGGGGCGCTGAAACCAGCGTGGCGCTCTCCATTGGACTGTTGCTTGCGCGTTCCGGTCGCGGCCCCGGGTCTCGAATAAGGCCAGCGCGTGTTGTAGACCAGCCCCACGCAGATAATCGACTGGGCAGAAGGCAGGACAAGCCGCGGGTCGTCACGCTTGGGGTTCGAGAGATACTGCATTTCGCCGCCGTACCCGGCTTCCACCCAATTGCGCGCGAACGACAGGTCATCCGGAGCCTCAACAGGCGCTATGCCGACGAGGTCGAAGCCTGTGTCCAACGCCCGCTGTTTCAGCGTTTCCCGGATGTCCACAGCCCAAAGGATAGCCCCGGCGACGGCGCGAAACCAGTGCGTCGGGCCCTGGCGCGCCGTGCTGCGCAAGACGCCGGCGGCCGGTAGCGCGGAGTTGTCTTGTAACTCCGCGCCTTGTGTCCCGGGCCTGCGAAGAGTCGCAGCGTTTCGGAAAAGCGAAACTCTGCGTTGCAATATCGTAATTCTTTGCTTTTTGGCAAGGATTGTGACTCTGTCATTCCGGGCGAAGTGAGGAATCCCGCTCCGACTGTGCCGGGGAAAAACGCACGGCGAGATTCCTCGCCGCTGCGCTCCTCGGAATGACATCCGATTTGGCAGCGCCTGTACGGCCGCGCTTAGCTACGCGTTTTCAAAGGCCATCGCGGCTGGTGAAGAGCGTGGAGTGAAGCGCCGGCGGTGAAGGCGGATCGGCGACGGCTAACAACGATGGGGTGCAGACATGCAAAGCAATCCCTGCGCCACCCGCGACGTTGTAACATAGGGGAGCGCCCTGGGCCCGGCGAGATGCACGAGACCATGCCGGGGATTCCTGGTGCGAATTTCCCTACTGAAAGGAAAATACCGACTATGACGCGACGCGATTTGCTGTCGAGTTCGCTGGCCATCTCCGCGTTAGTAGGTTTATCTACGCTGGCTGAAGGCCAGGGGCAGGAAGGCGGCGGTAGTGCAAACGCCGGTGAGTTCTACGAGCTCAGGCGCTATCAACTACGCAACGGTCCGGAGCCGAGACTGATCGAGAGCTTCCTCCGCGAGGCGGCTCTGCCAGCGCTTAACCGGGCGGGAGTCAAGCCCGTCGGCGTGTTTCACGGCATGGTGGGACCGGAGAATCCCTCCGTTTACGTGCTTGTTCCCTTCCCCTCGCTCGATTCGGTGGCGGCGGTACGAAAGGCCTTGCACCGCGATGAAGAATATCTACGGCTCTCCGCCGATTATCTGAATGCGCCCGCCACCGAGCCCGCGTATGTGCGCTTTGAGACGCGAATCCTCGAATCCTTCGAATCTTTTCCTCGAGTCGAAATCCCGCCCTCAGCCGCCGAGCACCGGCCTCGCATTTTCGAGCTGCGGACGTATGAGAATCCCAGCGAGAAGGCCAATCTGACCAAGTTGCACATGTTCAACACGGCGGAGATCGCGATCTTTCGCCGCACGGGTCTGCGGCCGGTCTTCTTCGGGAACACGGTCGTGGGCAATCGGATGCCGTGTCTCACGTATATGCTCACTTTCGAGAGCCTGGCCGAGCGGGAGAGGAATTGGCGGACTTTCGGCTCCGATCCTGAATGGAGAAAGCTGAGCAGGACACCCGGCTATACGGACCCCGAAATTGTTTCGAACATATCGAATCTGTTCCTGAGTCCCGCTCCTTATTCACAAATATGAACCCACCCCGGACGGGGTAGCGCAGAGGTGCGCACTCGGCCCCACAATACCGCAGCCGTAATCAGAATTCCGAAACGGCGGTGAGCCCGCTTGACACCGTCGGTGGAGCGAAATTAGACTTGCCTGTCGGCCGGCGGGTAACGCAGTGCCGCTGAGATTTCGTTGAAGGGCCTGGGCGAGCGGAGGTCGTGATGGCGGTTGGATTTGAATGGCAATGCCGCTGGAAGATTTATAAGTCAGCAAATGCACAGCAGCAGAACTATTTCCCGAAGAATACCGTGCTCACTCGCGGGATCGGCTGGAAGCTCGTGACGGACGGAGCGGATATGGAGTTCGTGACTGATCCCGTGCCGCTCGACTTAAAGACGCAGACAGGCCTATCCATGGATGGCGAAACCTCCCTCGTGTCGCGAATGGCGAGCATCAAGTACTTTTGCCAGGATCTTGACTCCATGAAGGCTAAGGCGTCAATTGATCGGGCGGATAAACCACAATTGTTCTCGGACTTCCCGAAACCGTTCGTGATTGTGCCGGAGCCGGCCAATGGCACGCTCACGGGATTCGTGCAGGTTTCCGGCGGCATCCGGCTGACGAAGCTCAGAAAGTTCTTCAAGGCGATCGGAACGGCCGATAGCCCGGGCTCCAAGGATTTTCTGGGGATGTATCATTCCAACTACGGCGCCATGCTGCGCAAGGTCCATCTGCCGAAGGCTGCGTACCCGGACACGGCTTGGGCCGGACACGCACCGAGCGCGAAGATGCGGTCGCTCGCCGAACTCATCGCGATGTACATCAACCAATTTAAGGTAAAAGCCGGCATGGCCAATCCGAAGGCGAAGGTTGTGAAGTACATGGCGTTTATTATGGCGCGCACGAACTTCGCACGCCTTTTCCAGGAAATGGAAGGCGCGGAAGTGGTGCACTATAGCTTCGCTCCCAACCAGTGGGTGCGATATATCTGCACGGATATTATGAAGCAGATTGCCGGATATCCGCCCACAGGAGCGGATCCGGCCGGCCGGCTGATCGAATATAAGATCAACGATATGGATAATTTGGCAGACAACAAGATGGTGACGATTCCCATCACGAGAAAGGAATGGCTGAAGGCCATGGCGCAAGGCAAGGACCTGCTGACCGCGGCGGTGCACCCGACCGGGTTGGCTCATCCGATGAAGCGAAGCACTTACCGGGACGCCTTCGGCAATCACCGCTTACGGGGCGTCGGCGGCCTCGGCAACGCGATGGATACTCTGGCGATGAACGGGCTTGCCGACAACCAGGGGGCGATTTTTGAATTCCGCGGACAGCAAAGTAACCTGAATTACAACGAATGGGCTCCTTACTGTGTGCGCGTTTACCGATTCCTGCAGACCGTGAACTTCGGCCAGCAGAATCCCTGATTCATCGGGTCCTGGGAGCGGCGATACGGCATTTCCAATTAATCTGGCCACTCCCTTCCAGGCAGCATGCGAACCATGACCTGCCCGTTTCCCCGGAACGGCGTGCGAACCCTAAAACTCACCTGAATTCCCGCCACAGCCGGCGCCGCCGAATAAGGCGAGCCTCAGGAGCGGAGGGCTGCGCTGCTTGCTGTAGATACAAGCGGCGATCTCTGGCCGCCGACCTTTATTTCCCAACCAATCCGGCGCTCAGAGAGCCCAGCTACAGCGAATCGACCGCGCGTCGTGGCGCCACCGAGGTTTATGTCGTCGCCGCGCGGGCAACGATTCACGTAGCGCGGAGTTGTCCTGTAACTCCGCGGTTTGTGCCCCGGAAATGCGAAGAACCGCAGAGTTTCTGGAAAGCGAAACTTTGAGCTACGCGCTCTGCGCTACCGGCTTTTCAATATGTCGAGGCCATCAAAAAGAAGAGCAGAAACATCCAAGCTGACGTTCCGAAAGCCAAGCTTGAGTACCAGCGCGGGAACCGAAATGTAACGAAACCTAAGAGGAGACCGGACAAAGAAAGCAGCAAGCCCCAACTTTCCACCGTGAAATCGCGGGATGGTATTGGTCTTACGAACTGCAGATATGCCAGAGCACAACAGGCCCGCCGATCCCTCAATGCGGATCTGATTTGATCGATGCGAACAGCCGCAGACCGCCGAAGCAGCAGGGTCTGCGCCAGCCGGGGGGAATAGCAATCTGACGCAGACACAAAAGGTAATGTCTGCGCCACCCGCGGCTACCCGCTGCCCCGCCCGCAGCGGAACACTCGGCTAGTTTTTGGCAAATCTTATCCCGTAATAACCTTCAACCTCATCTCTAGAACTAGGCTTCCAGATGACCTTCTTCAAGACGTCAGCTTGAAACTCTTCAAATCCAATGGTCCGGTGCCTCTCCTTCGACGCCGCATACCAACGTGGGAACTCACGGATCGTGAGACAGACTACATCCGAGAAATGTGAGATTACTTCCGCGTTCTCCGTAATTATGACGGAGGTGATCGGTTTACTCGGAGAGAGGCCCAGGCTCGGTCTCTGGGCGTCAAGCCACAACTGCCTATCGACAACCTTGCTGTCCCACCGTTTCTCATCTCGGAGGTACGGTAGATGAACGTCGCGTATATAAGCCAAATCATGGAAGTACACAGGGAGGGGTAGAGCCACGCCCTTACACTCAACGGTCAAGTGCCGGTCGGAATCTTCAGCGAGGATGTCGATGTCGCCCAGGTCAGTCGGCCCGTACCGGGCCGCCAAGTTTCTGCCCAAGATATACAGTCCTGCCTCCTCGAGCGCGCGCTCAGACCGCGTTTGGAATTGTTGCGCCCGTTTCGCCTGGTAGGCATCCTTTGTGGACGGGCCCCTCAGGAGTTCATAGTGAAGGCCTATGTTGACCGAGAATCCAAGCAATTCGGGGGACAACGTAAAATGTCTGCTGTCCAGTCGAAGAAGGGGCCGACGCCATATTGCGAAATGCCGGAGCTCACCCTCGTCAACATCCTCACTGCTGAGCGAGACCCTTCGGAAGAACTTTCTGAACCCCTGTCTGCGCGGCCCAAATCGGTCGATAAACGCCGTGTAGTTGAGGGTGTACGCAAATCGCGCTGCCTGGAATGCCTCGATGTTCGTCGCGTCTACCAGGCCAGCTTCGAGCCTCGGCATCCTTGTGACGGCCTCTCGCATTCTTTCGGAGATCCCATCCTCGAGTCGCCCGTAAAATTCCATGATGTCGCGGGCATCCAGACCGAAGGCTTTAGCAAGCTCAGGATCAAAAGCGGGTCGAAAGATGTCTCCGATTAGTTGTCGTACCGGCATTGCGCCATTGTTACGCAGAGCTACGTCGCGCTCGTGCCTGGCCATGTACTCAATAACCTTGGTCATGGTCGCATCAGCGAGCGCAGACCCGAAGTCAAAGCGAAGCGTTTGGAGTCTCTCGCCCGATCTTTCAAACGGGACATAATGAACGAAGTGTTCGAGTTCAAAACTGTTGTTTATGAAGCGGCAGATTTCCACCAGCCGAGAGTAATCGGCCAGGTCGACGCTTGATCGCCGTCGACCGTACTTGAACACTAGCTGCATGGCGTAGGAGTAGGCATCCTCCGCAACCCCACAAATCGCCTTGGTGTCCCAATCTAGCTCCGCACGATCCCGCCGGGCGATCACGCTAACCAGATGGTGCTGATGAATTAAATGGAAGAGTAACTTATCGCGATCATTGCGAAGAACAATCTGCTTCAGCTCTTCAAGCGCCTTCCCGCGCTCCGATCGAAGCTTTTCGAGTGCCGAATCGATATCTCGCTGAGTCATCCGCGAGGCCTTTTGAGATTTGCCGGACCCACTGCCAAAGGGAGGCCGTCAAGCATGTTGATATAAGCGGGTAGCGGGCAGCGCGGACTTCCGCTTTTGAAGTCCACGGCTGTGCGATGTTGCAAACCAAAAGCCGCGGACCTGAAGAACGCAGGTCCGCGCTACCCTTTCAACCACTTCCAGCCGGGTTAATTTTGCGAGGCAGACCGGGTTTACACGTCTTCCGGGGTGGGATGCACCCACGGGCTGCGATATGTACGGGCCAAAAGGCGGTTCGCCTCGGCATCGCCGATCACTCGCCCTTCTTGCGGGTCCCACGTCATCGTTCGGCCGGTCTTCAGCGATAGGTTGCCCAGGATGCAACTCGCCGTCGAAATATACCCCTGTTCGATATCGGCCACCGGCCTGCCGCGCGTGGCAATCGCCGCGAGAAAATTCTGCATGTGGTGCCGGATGGCCGGAGCACATTGCTTCTCCAGGTCCTTCTCGGTCCTATCTTCGGGATACTGCTCGAGTTCGTAAGTGACGTCCTTGTGAATCGGTGTCCCGTGCTTGCCCGTGGGCACGAAGTCGTAGCTGTAGACGCCGGCCTTGAGCGTTCCCTTGTCGCCGTAGAGGGTGGCGCCCCAGAGGTACTTCGGGTCAGGCGGACCGCCCCAGGTGCGGTGCTGCCACACGATTTTGACGTCGTCATAGTCGAACGTGGCAAGCTGCGTGTCCGTGATATCAGCTTTGCTGTGCTGCACCAGAATGCCGCCCGTCGAGCTTATCCTTTTGGGCCAGCCGAGGTTCATCATCCAGCGCACCATGTCGAACATGTGGACGCCCATGTCGCCAATGATGCCGTTGCCGTACCGCATGAATTCGCGCCAGCCTCGCGGATGGACCAGCGCGTTGTAAGGCCGCATGGGCGCGGGGCCGGTCCACATGTCATAATTGAGATACGGGGGCGGCGCTGTGTCCGGCGGATTGGAGGTGGCGCGCATATGGTAGTAGCAGTAGATCTCTACCAGCCCCACTTTGCCAAGCTTCCCCGCCTGCACCACGTTTTCGCGCGCGTCCACCAGGTGCGGCGTGCTGCGCCGCTGTAAGCCGATCTGCACCACGCGATTGTGTTTACGCGCGGCAGCCAGCATCGCCTGACCTTCGATCACGTCCCGGCTGATCGGCTTTTGGCACCAGACATCGGCCCCGGCGTGAATGGCTGCGATCATGGGGAGCGCATGCCAATGGTCCGGCGTGTCCACGAGCACGATGTCGAGATCTTTTTCGGCGAGCATCTTGCGGTAGTCGCCGTAGGTGCGCGGCTTCTTGTGCGACGCCTGCCGCTGCGACGTCAGTTCCGCCGCCTCCGCGAGCATGCGCGAATCCGTATCGCACAGCGAGACCACCTCCACGGGCGATACTTGGATCAGGCGGAACAGGTCCGTCTTCCCGTACCAGCCGCAGCCGATCATACCGACACGAAATTTTTTCTGGTCCGCAGCCTGTTCCGCCTGGGCGCTTCCCAGCCAAGCCAAGCCCGCGGCACTCGTATAAACGAACTGGCGACGATTCATGATTCTCCTTCCGCTTGTGCAAACACTGGATCGCTCGGACTTGCGCGTTTGAAATCCGCGGCTTGTGCGACGTCGGAAAGCAAAAGCCGCGGACCTGAAGAACGCAGGTCCGCGCTACCTCTCGTTAACTGAAATCAAGCCGTCGAAATCTTTCGGCAGCTCCCACACCACCCGCATCATGCCCGCTGAGGGCGGCGGCACGCAACTCTAACATTGCCACATTTTGCCGTCAAACTGGCAGCGGGGAGCTGGCGCAGACCCCGTGTGGTGGGGTCTGCGATCTCGCGGAGCGAGACACCAGAATCAGTATGCGTTCAATGGTGCCCTTCGGGGACTCGCGGGGTGGCGGCGACATCGCGGTTCATGTCGTCGCCACTACGGTAAGAATTCATCCCGACCGCGGGTCACGCATCCGATGAACGCCGCCGACGAAAGACTGCCCTTCCCGCCCGCTCGCGTGCGAAAAACCGTCTCGTTCGCATCGCGCGTCTCAATAATCTCAGGCGGCCGTGGTAGTTTCGGACTTTGCGGTTCGCGGCACAAACCGCCGCTGAGCTGGTAGCCACGGCACGGCTTTTGTGCCGTGGGCTTTTTCAAAGGACGTTACTAACCCACGGCATAAAGATCATGCCGTGGCTACCAGGGAGCTGAGGGAACGACTCGAACGCCGGCGGGGGAAATTGCGTGCGCGCGAAAGAATGACGGAACGAAGCCTATTGTTCCTTTAGAATCAGTCGCCGCACCCGCGGCAGCCATGCCTGGGCGGCCCGTGCCGCCCGGCGGTGTGCCGGTTGCGGCGCTCGACGCCTGCCCTGAGGAACGAAGGGAGCGCCGGGAATTCGGCGGGTAGCGCGGACTTCCGCTTTTGAAGTCCGCGGCTTGTGCCATGTTGGAAACCAAAAGCTGGTAGCCACGGCACGGCTTTTGTGCCGCGGGCTTTTTCAAAGGACGTTACTAACCCACGGCATAAAGGTCATGCCGTGGCTACCAGGAAGCTGAGGGAACGACTCGAACGCCGGCCCGGAGAAGTTGCGTGCGCGCGAAAGAATGACGGAACGAAGCCTATTGTTCCTTTAGAATCAGCCTTTCTAAGGTTTCGCGATTTCGAACTGGGCATCTTCGGCGGGCACAGCGCGATCCTGTGAGTGGGAACGATCTCTCTGCAACCGGCCGGCTCTCTGCAACCGGCGGCACAAGATCGCGCGGCGGAGGAGCGCATCAGCGACGCCACCCGCGCGTTCAGTCTGAGAGCGATTCTAATGAAAAAAACCGTCTCAAGCGTCTTGCCCGTCTCCAAATTCTCAATATGTCCTGTTAGGCTGGTCAAGTAACCTCCAGTTAAGAAAAAGGGGAGGGTCAAGCGTCCGCGAGGGGCGCTTTACCCTCTCCTGTGGGCTTGGATTTTGCCCGATCGAGCCGGAACTCACCGTATTCGCGTACTACGGAAAGCTCCCTGCGGTTCGGTCCGCCTGGGAATGCCAAATCGTGGTAAGATGTGGGAAATCGGAGGCATAAACCATGGCTCAGTTCTCCAGACGTGAATTCCTGAAGGGTGGACTGGCCGCGGCGGCTCTTGCGGCCAGCGGAAGCGTGCCGCTGAGAGCGGCTCGCGAAACCGCCGCGGACTGGGTAACGCTCGGAAAATCCCGCGTGAAGGTGACGCGGCTCGCGTTCGGCACCGGCACGATGAGCGGCCGTGTGCAGCGCGATCTCGGGCAGGAACAATTTACCAGGCTGGTGCGCTACGCCTACGATCGCGGAATTCGCTTCTTCGAGACCGCCGAGTCTTACACCGACATGCACCGGATGCTCGGCGTCGCCTTGAAAGGTGTTCCCCGCGACAGCTATCGGCTGATGACGAAGGTGACCACGCGAAACGGAGTCAACCCGCAGCAGAAGATTGATGAGCTCCGCAAACTCGCCAACACGGACTATTTCGACGTGATGCTCCTGCACTGGCAGCACGAGGCCACCTGGCCCGCCGACAGTCTCCGCTGGCAAGACGGCATTTCGGAGGCGGAGGCGAGACACGCCGTGCGCGCTCACGGCGCGTCGGTACACGGCCTTCCCGCGCTGCGACGGTTCCCTGGAAACCAGTGGCTCGAGATCGCGATGATCCGCATGAACCAAAAGGGCGTGCGAATGGACGCCGAAGACTACGCCACCGACGGGCTTGGAAACGTGAACGAGGTGGTCACGATCGTGAAGCAGGTGCGCAACCAGGATATGGGCGTGATCAGCATGAAGCTCGTGGGCGAGGGCACGTTCACGACTCATCAGGACCGCAGGGCGGCCATGCGGTTCGCGTTCCGGCACGCGGGCGTCAACAGCGTGACCGTCGGCTATAAGAATACGAAAGAAATCGACGAGGCGATCGATAACGTGAATGCGGCGCTCGCGTAGCATCGCCCGGTTCACCCGAAGCCTCAAACGTTTCATGCTGGGGAGTGATACTCCGCCCGGCACTGGGTCGGGCAGGAATCTTCGCAAGGAGCTGTCCGCGCCGAATAGTGAATAATTCAACCTCTCAGGCTCCTTTTCCCGCCGAGCCTGTCATCATGGCGATTGCCGGTTTCGATCCCTCCGGGGGAGCCGGTGTTGCCGCCGATCTCAAAACATTCGCGGCGCACAACTGTTACGGGGTTGCGGCCATCACTGCCCTCACGGTGCAAAACACCACCACGGTGAGCGCGGTGTACCCGGTGCCGGCGGAAAACCTGCGCGCCAGCATCCAGGCGCTGTTGGAGGACGGCCGAGTTTCCGCCGTCAAGGTGGGAATGCTCGGCGACCGGGCCAACGCTGAGGTGGTGCGATCGGCGCTGGCGGTGGCCGATTCCCTGCCCTGCGTGATCGATCCGATTCTCCGCGCCACGAGCGGCGCGAGCTTGCTCGATGCGGGCGGGATCGAGGTTTTGCGAAACGACCTGCTGAGGGTTGCGACGGTGATCACGCCGAACCTTGCGGAAGCCGCGGCGCTGACCGGATTGAAAGTGGAAAATGCGGAGGAGATGAAGCTGGCGGCGAAAAAACTGATTGAGATGGGCGCGCGCGCCGTGGTTGTGACCGGAGGGCATCTCGAGCGAGCCACCGACGTGTTTTACGACGGGTGCTCGTTTGAAATCTTCGCCGCCGATCGCATCCGGCCGGACAGCACGCACGGAACCGGCTGCGCGTTTTCGTCGGCGCTCGCCTCGAACCTCGCACTCGGCCGCCAGTTGCGCGACGCCGTCGTTCTGGCCAAGGTTTTCGTTTGCGAGGCGATTCGCAAGGCGTTTCCGGTGGGGCCCGGCCGCATGCCGTTGCACCACCTTTACCGGATGCAGCAGGCGCCGCGCATTGCCGATCCCTCCCCGGCCCTCGCTGAGCCCGAGCTAGCTCATTGAGCGCCGCTGCCGCGCCTTCTTCCTTTTCGAACCCTCGCGCGCCGGACAGCTCGTCTCAACGAGCTGTCCGGCGCGCGAGGGTTCGAAAAGGAAGAAGGCGCGGCAGCGGCGCTCAATGAGCTAGCTCGGGCTCAGCGAGGGCCGGGGAGGGA
>JBOGKE010000010.1:0-11447 GCA_050745265.1 Terriglobia bacterium | reverse complement strand
CATCTGGCCGCGTAGCTGCGGCGGGCACGCGGCGATGAATTCATCCACGAACCGGTCCAGCGCCGCGTCAAAATTCGCCTGGGCCGGAACCCGCCTCAGAAGCTCCCGGAACATCTCGAACGCCTGTGAGCGGTCGAAGTCCGTACGCGCGAATCCCGGCGGCAGCGAGCGGCGAAACGCTGGATCGGTCAACGCCGCGCCCGCCACGGCCTCGAGAATGAGATCGGCCCACGTGTACCTCAGAACACCGGCGGTGACGTGCAGCGAGGTCATGTCCGTCGAACGCGCATCGTGGGCAGCGCCGCGGGGAATGTACGCCATGTCCCCAGCTTCGAGCTCAAATTCCAGCGTGGAGGCGCCAATCGGGTGAATGGCGGAGTCGAAGTCCTGCGAGGCCAGCGGAAGCTCAACCGGCGTTTCATAAATCGTCCACTGCTTCGACCCGCTCACCTGCAGCACGAAGACGTCGTGCGTGTCGTAGTGAGGCTTTGCGCCCTGCCCGGCGGGCGGCGTGAGGTAGATGTTCGCCTGCATCGGAAAACTTAGCTCGCGCTCGAGGCTGCGGCAAAACGAATTGAGCTCGGGAAGCACGGTGTCCAGAAAGGCGAGCGTGATGGTCGAGCCCTCTTGGAAGAGTTGGTAGACGCGAGCCACATCGAGAGAACCGTCCTTCAGCGTGTAATCGTTCTCGCTGACTGGAAGGTTCGCATTTTTGAGCACGACCTCGGGATACTTGCGATCGAGCGTTGTAAGCGCGCGGTCGACCGCATCGAGCGTCAAGAGCGAATCATAGTAATGCGGCTGGTTGCGCTTCACCACCAGCGTTTGCGTTTCCCAGTATGAAGCGAAGAACTGTTGCGTGGGCGCCGGGTGGATCAGCCACGCAAGCGAAAATGCCGGATCTGAAGATAGCGGCTTGGAGAGGGTTCGGTGGGCTCGGGAATCAGGCATCGGACGGCCGCTAGAACCTGAGAGGCAGGTGCGAGCTCCGTGGGGCGGCGCTTTAGCCGGGCACGTTCAGACCAGCCCCGCGGCTCGGGTCCTGAACGGCAGCGAAACACCCCGGCAGCGCCGCGCTACGAGCGGCGCTAGAGGTCTGCGGATTTTGCGCGCTCAACTCTAGTGATCGGGATCGCTTTCCTTCTTCTTGTCCGGATCGCTAGATTTCCTCTTGTCGGGATCGCTGCCCTTTTTCCGATCGGTCCGGTCGGAATCGGGTTCCCTCTTCTTGTCGGGGTCGCTACTCGTGGTCCGGGTGCGATCGGTCTTGTCGGAATCGCTGGCCTTTTTCTTATCCGGGTCCTGTTCCGCGAAAGCCCGCGCGCCAGAGACGAGGGCGGCGGCGCCGGCTAGAAATACTCCACCGGTAGCTAGAAACGAGCGCCTCGGCAGCTTCCGTTCGGTGACGATCTGATCGTCGGTGAGGGTCTGGGGCTGCTTCGGGTTTTTCAGTTGGGAATCCTGATTCGTCACGGCTTGACCTCCGCTCAAAAGGATGGCATTAGGAAAACAGCCACTGCAACTATAACACGCGTGCATCGGGGAATTACGCTTATTTCAGACTTTCGAGGTAGGCGATCAAGGCTTTCATGTCGGGATCGGAAAGCGGGAAGGCGGGCATGCCGCCGGCGCGCATCTTCGCGTTGGGATGGTGGATCAAATCTGCGAGTTGAGCCGGGTTCAGCTTTTTGCCGACGCCCACCAGTCGAATCGCCATCGGCGTGCCGACGCCGCCTTGGCCGTGGCAGACCACGCAGCCCTGCGATTCGAAAATTTGTTTCCCTTGCGCGGCCTCGGGATTCGCCGCGGCTGCGGGAGCGGCTTGCCCGGCCGGCGACACGGAACCCGGCGCCGCTTCGGGCTGAAACGGCTGCCTGACGAACTCCTGCTCCGCCTGATCCTGACGCGCGAGCTGCGCCGCAACCGCGGGGTCGCGGGCATCCACGCGATAGCTGATAATGCCGAGAACGATGAGCCCAATGAGCACCACGGAAAAGATCCCCGCCGCGACGGGGCGCCGCCACGGCCGCCGTTCGGCTCGCCGGTCGTAGAACGGCAGCGCCACCATCAGCACGGCGATGATCCCCGGGATCACCAGGATGCCAATCACCGCCAGCGGTCCTTCCCAGTACTTCAACCACTGAAAGACTGGCCGGTAATACCACTCGGGACGCGGAATGAACGTGGTGTCGGCGGGATTCGCCGCCGGCCCCAGACCTTTCGGGACAAAGTGCGCGAGCAGGCCGAGGATCGCGATCAAGATCAGCGCGAACACCACGTCGATCACCATCTGCTTCGGATAAAATGTCTCCCACTTTCCCTGCGGAGCGATGGGGTCGACGCTCGGCGGTCCCGCCGGTCCGGCTTTGCGGAAGAGCGTCAGGTGGGCGCCGATGAACGCCAGAAGCGCAATCGGCAGGAGAAAAACGTGCGCCACGTAAAAGCGCGAGATCGTGAGCGTCCCCATGCTCGCGCCGCCGCGCGCCACCAGCTTCAGCCACTGGCCGACGACCGGAACTTCGCTCGCCACATTCGTGCCGACGGCCGTCGCGAAGTAGGAGCGCTCATCCCATGGCAGGAGGTAACCCGTGAACGCCATTCCCAGGACGAGCGCAAACAGAATGCAGCCGGAGACCCACATCAGCTCCCTGCGGCCTTTGTAGGAGCCGAACATGAACGTCTGCGTGACGTGAATCACCAGCAGGATGATCATGATGCTCGCGCCGTAAGAGTGAATGCTGCGCAGGAACGCGCCATCGGTTACCACCTTCATCATGTAGGAGACCGTGGTGTGGGCGTGGTCGGCCGCCGGCACGTAATACATGGCGAGAAAAATACCGGTTACGACTTGGGAGAGCAGAATGAAGAGCAGCCCCGAGCCAAACACGTAGGACCATCGAGCGCCGCCCGGAATGCGCTCGTCGATCAGCTCCCTAAACGCGGCGGTCCAGCCGATGCGCTGTTCGCACCATGCCGCGAGCCCTCTTTGCGCCGCGATTTTGGGCGGCTCCGGTGTCACGCTCGGGTTCAGAGGATCAGGCGGAGTGATCGATGGGTCTACTGTTTTCAGCGTGGCTCCTTGCGATGCAGCGGGGCGCGGTACTCGCCACAGTCAGCGCTTTCCTGACCGTGGGCTTTGGCTCCGGGCAACAACGCGGTTCGCCCCGAGTCAGCTTATAACTTCCTCGTTCGGGACCAAGTTGCGGAAATATTCGTACTGCACCTTGAGGCGCCCGCCCTGGACCCGAGTGGGCAGCGCGTCCATGCTCCGCGGCGGTGGACCCGAAATATACTTCCCGTCGCGCGCGAACGTTCCCCCGTGGCAAGGGCAATGGAAATGGTCCGCTTGCGCGATCCACGCAACCTGGCATCCGAGGTGAGGGCATACGGCCGTCAGCACGCGGACTTTGCCGTCAGGATTCTTGGTGACGTAAACCACCTTTTGCGAAATCGTCTGTTCCCAGCCATCGAGGGTCTGGATCTTCACCACTTTTTGCACGGGCGCGGTAAGCGCAGTGTACTCGTCCATCGGTCCGAGGTCCGACCATTGTACGCCCGCCGAGCTCGGGGCGAGCGCGGGATACAAACTCAGCCGGACCAGCGGGATTGCCATTAGCGCCGCCACAATGGCGCCACCGATCCCGAGCAGCCAGCCGATGAAACGGCGCCGGTCTACCGGGGCACGCGGCGGCTGGCCGGATTCGCCGGGCACGATGTGTGGCGGAGCCCCGGGGTTCGCGGCCTCCGAATGGTTCGTCTCTTCGTTCATGGTTTCTGCGCTCCGGCAGGCCAAAACCAAAGATTATATCAGATCGTCCCAGAGTGGCTGAGCCGCGCTGGAGCTTCCGCGCCCGTGTCCTGTCGCCCGAACGGCGCTTGCTCTGAGGTACGAATCAGGGTAACGCCGGTGATTGTGGTAGCGGCCTCGGGGCCGCCGGAATTTCGGCACTCGCCAGAAACTTCAGACGGAAGTGGCCACTTCGCTGTAGATTTTTAGCGGAAACTCGCCTTGATACCGGCTCAAACTGCGCGGCCCGCGGGCGAAACGAGCGCACAGATCAGCCTCGCGCTGCGAAGGCGCCGCCCGCGCCGAGGGCGAGGATAGTCCTCACGATCTGATCGTATCGCTCGAGATAATTGAAGCGCGTGGGCTCGAACGGGTGGTCCAGGTCATGCCCTGCTTCTTCGAGGTGATCGCACGGCCAGGTGTTTGGGTCAAAAGCGCCCCAGCGCGCGGAACTCACCGTGACGATTCCGTCGTTGGACTCGCCCGTACGGGTTTGAATGTAGCGGTACAGCAGGACCAGAGCGAGCGCGGTAGCACGGGTACCCTGTCTGCCGGCGCCGGCTACCGAGAAGTATCGCACTCCCGGGTTGTCGAGATACCGCTGGTTGAAATCCTGCATCGCGGTCGTCGTGAGATCGCGCACCGCGTCGAGCGAGAGGCCGAGGTGGCCCATCGCTTCTCCGACTCCCTTTTTCAAAGCCTTAACGACCTCCACCAGCACTCCGGATGCCGCGGGTTCTTCGCCAAACTTTAGCTCGACCAGATCGGCAATCGGCGAGCCGCGATGAGGCGAAGAAATCGTGGTGAGCGAGGCGACACGCGGGGAAACGTCGTTTGCCGGCGTCGTCGCCTCGTTCGCAGGAGAGAGCAGGTAGCGACTGTCCACTCCACCCATGCTGTGCGCGATGATGTGAATCTTCTCGGCCGAATCGAGCGTGCCATTCGCGAGCGCAGCGAGAATTTGGCTGCGCAGCCCCTCGCCGCGAGTTTCGACGCTTCCGGTGGGGCTCACTTCGGCCGCGTAGACCTTGGCCGGAAGTTCTCGCAAGTGTTCCGCGACCCCGGCGAAGTACTCGATTCCGAACTTTTCGCGGAAGCCCAGAATTCCATGCACGAGCACGATGTTCATGGTTCGCTCCTACCCCACCGCCTCGGAAATAGAACGATAGCGGTACGCACGCTGAAGTGTCTTGGGTTCGACGCCGATCTTTGTTATCAGAGCACAAATCACCCGCTCAGGGAAGCATTAACCCAGACGGCCGTTTCCAGAGCTTCAGACGGGGATTGACCAACAGGCCCGGAGGGCCGAAAGGAGTAGCCCCGGGCTCAGGCCCGAAGTAGGGACCCCGCCTCGAGTCCTTTTTCGCGCCTTTCGCCCGGTCCTCAGCGCTCTACCACTGCTCGTCGTGAGTAAGGAACTCGGGGTACGCGCCTGCGCCCAATTCATGAAGGTCCAATCCTTGGCGTTCGCCTTCTGAGGCGACGCGCTGCGGGAGCAGCAAGTTCAGCAGCCAATTCAGGCCATAGGTCAGCGGCAGCACAAAGCCGATCAGTGTGGCGATCCCCACGAGCTGTGCGATCCACTGGCCAGGAATCCGGCCCGGGAGCACCTCGCCGGCGGCGCCGGGCATTCCGGCCGGAAAACGCGCAAACAGCCCCACCGCAAGCAGACCCCAGATGCCGCACAGCGCGTGTACCGAAATCGCACCGCCCGGATCGTCCACCTGTAGCTTCGACTCGCACCATTCCACGCCAAAAGTCACCAGAATGCCGGCAACGAGCCCCACCAGAGCCGCCGCCGCCGGTGAAATCAAACCGCACGCGGCGCTGCCCGCCACCAAGCCTCCCACCCAGCCATTGGCGCTGAGCGAAGCGTCAGGCTTGCCGAAGCGCAGCCGCGTCAGGACCACAACGGTCAGGAGGGCGACCGAAGCCGCGAGGGTGGTATTGATCGCGATCAGGCTGAACCGCTCGGGCCTCAATCCAGCGAAGAGGACCGAGCCGGCAAAATTCAGGCCGAGCCACCCGACCCACGCCAGCATGGAGCCGAACAGCACGTAGACGGCGTTGTGGCCGGGAAGCGCCACCATCATCCCGCCCGGCCCATATTTTCCGCGCCGCGGACCCAGGACCCAAGCGATCGAAAGAGCGGTGAGGCCGCCGACCACCTGAATGGTTCCCGCGCCTCCGCAATCCACAAAGCCGTGCCCGAGGCCGTGAGCTGCGCCGAGCCGCTCGAGCCACCCGCCTCCCCACGCCCAGTGCGCGAACAGCGGATACGTCCAGCCGGCCAGCAGAACGGTGGAGGCGCAAATCGCTCCGATGCGCCAGCGATCGCCGCCGCTCCCCAGCGGAATGACGGCCACAAGCGCGACGCTGAACAGTCCGAGCAGCACAATCAGAGACGCGGCCGAGCCGTCAAGTCGCAGTCCGCGCAGGAACAGGGGCTCGGCAGCGATCCAGTTCCAGTGCCGGCCGGGCGCCGCCAAAGAGTGAGCAGAAACGCCGGCGATGCCCTGCCAGCTAAATCCGCAGACGAAGTAGGCAACTACGGCGATTGCAATCGCGCACAGCGACGCCATTATCGAGTGAGCGGCGCTGCGCGACCGCGTGAGGCCGGTGTTGACGAGGCAAACGCCGATGATCGCAAAAGGGACGAGAAGAATGGAGACCGCGCAGAAGAACGGCGCCGTTCCGGAGAGAGGAAGCGTCACTCTCTTCCCCCACGCGGTGCTTGATAAGCATGATGAGATCGAGTAAATACGACCAGCCCCAGGATCTCAACGCCAATGCCGGCCAAAATGAAAGCGGTGCGAGGCGGCGCCGCTCTGAGAACGACGGTAGCCGCCAACACGATGCCCCAGCCTGCCAGCAGCAACAAAAATCCCGCGATCTTCATTCGGGCCGCTTCCAGCCGGAGCGCGCTTTTGCTAACCGCGTAAATCGCGAGCGCTCCGGGATCCGTTCTACGCCAGTTTGAGCGTAGGATGGCAGAGAGTCCAGTTCCAATCGATTTTTTTTATCGTTGGCAAAAGAGTAGCTGGAAGTGTCCACGCGCGGGGGGCATTCTGAGGCCGGCAGCAGGCCTTTTTTAGCAGGCCGGCGACGGGCTCACATATACTTCAAACTTTCCTCGATCAGCCGGGCCGTGCCCTTGTAGGGATCGGCGCCCGCGCCGGTATCCCATTCCATCGAGAAGTAACCGCGATAGCCGCTCGCCCGCGCGATGGCAAAAAGCTTCGCCACGTCGATGGCCTCGAGCGTGCCGTCCCTGCCTCGCAGCGCGTCCTTCACGTGAGACATATCGAAGGCGTGCTGAAACATTGCCGCCACGGCGCGCCGATTGTACGCCGCGTCCTCGCCGCGCCGGCAATTGCCAAAATCCGGCAGCGCGCGCAGATACGGGTTCTGCACCTTTCCAATCACGCTGACGATGAAAAACGGATTCTCCGTCCGCAAGCTGTCGTTCTCGAGGTTGACGACGATGTTCCTCTTCGCTCCATAATCGGCGAGGCGACCGAGGCTTCCCGCCGCCAGATCGAGATTCGGCTTGGCCCCACGCGAGCCGCGCAGGTGCTGGCGCACGCTCGGCGCGCCGAGGGCCTTTGCGATATCGATCCACTTCTTGCCGTAAGCCACCGCCGCGTCGCGCCGCGCAGGATCCGCGTCCCAGAACGCTGCGCCCTCAAGCCCAAGGCCCACCATGTGCGAGCCCGCTTTAGCCACTGCGTCGCGGAAACCGTCGAGGTAAGCCGGCGCGGTTGAGCTCAGATGATTGCTCAGCGGGTTGATGTTGTGCACGTCGAATTTTTGCGCCACCATCGCGGCGAAATCATTCAAGTCCATCCCGGGCAGGCGGGCGTCGCGCGCGCGATTCGTGGGGCTCTCGATGAAAGCGCGAAAAGGATAGGACGTGACCGCCAGCCGCTCGCGCCGCCCGCTTGGAAACCGGAGATGCGGCTCGGCCGCGATCAACCTCCGGGCCGCTCCCGCAGCGGCCGCAAAGGCCCCGGCAGTGATCAGAAACTCCCGCCGCGATAAACCGCTTTTCATCGATTCTCCTCCCGAGCGCCGGCTTCCCGGCCCGTCAATCTCGTTTGTTTGCTTCCTTGCGCAGCTTGTCTAGTTCCTCTTTGTCTTTTCCTGTCGTTGATTCAGAAATCTCGCCGTTCTTCTTATGCCCGTCGGGGGAAGGCTTGCCGTCCCCTGATCGCGATGCTGTAGGGGGGTGGCTTGCCGTCCCCCTGGGTAGGGCAAGCCCTACCCCTACTATGCCCTTCGCGTCCTTCGACAGCGACTATAGCGGCACGGCTTGCCGTGCCCTTCAGTTTTTCGGCAACAGCGGCGGTGGTCCCGGAACCGCAGAAGAAATCGGCCACCAGGTCGCCTTCGTTGGAGGATACCTGGATGATACGTTCGAGCAGGGCTTCGGGCTTTTGGGTAGGGTAATCTGTGCCCTGGGTTGAGGACGCTCCCATTCCGGTGACCGAGCCCGTTGAACTTGCCAGCGGCGGACGATACTGCGGCGGCTTGCTCGCTCATGTCTGTTCAGCATTGCGAAGAAGAGAGCGCGGTTCTGGCGTGCCCCTCCGCCGGCTGGGCAGTCAATGCATTATCCAACAAGAGACGCTAACGGGCAACGGCAAATGGCCAACCCGAGCGGGTAGCGCGCGGACCTCCGCCTTTTAGGTCCGCGGTTTTTGTCCGTGGGGAAGCCGCGGACCCTGACAACGATTTCCGCGCTACTGAGCCCCCCCGATGCGGCGGGCTCGCGCCGGGCTGAGGCGAACCTTGGCTACAAATCGAGTGTGAGCGGCTGCCCGTCGAAGGTAACGGCTCGCGTCCGGGATTCTGCAGCCACTCGCACTTCGAACCGCCTTGCGTGATAAGGCCTTCCGCTCGAAACCAGCGACACGGAGAGTCGCCGGGATTTTTCCTCCCAAGCCAATCGCGTCCGCGAAAAGGCTCCGCGGCGGAAGTCGAACGTTGTGCCGTCGTCCTCGTAGATCTCGGCGCTGCCATCCGCACCAGTAAATGCGATGAGCGTTTCGGCCTGCGCGGATTCTTCCGTGGTGAACTGCTTCACCGGCCCGAGCGGCAAGATCGTGCCTCCCTTGACATAAATGGGAATGGTTTCGAGGCTCACGGGCCGGACCACGTCGCGGCCGCCCTCGACTCTCTCTTCGGTCCAGTAATCGTACCAACTCCCGCGAGGCAAATACACCTTGCGTGATTGCGCGGCCTGTTCAGTAACCGGCGCGATGAGCAGGTCAGGTCCAAAGAGGAACTCATCGCTTTGCTCGGCGGCGCGAGCGTCCTGGGGATAATGTATCCACAAGGCGCGCATCACCGGAACACCTGTGTCGTGGGCTTCCCGTACTATCGTATACAAATACGGCAGGAGGCGGTAGCGCAGGTCCAGGACCTTGCGGCAAATCGGCTCGACGCGAGCGTCATGAAGATCTTCGACGGGCGGCAAAGAATCCTTGGGGCTTTCGATGGGCCCGTAGCTGCCCGTATTCCATCCCCAGGGAAGCCGGAGTTGCCATGTCCTTCCGTGCGAGCGGAAGAGCGGACAGAATGCGCTGAATTGAAACCAGCGCACATAGAGCTCGCCGGTGAGCTCGGGAGTGGTGGCGAAGCCGCCGGTGTCGGTTCCCCAGTACGGCATTCCGCTCAGTCCCGTGTTGAGGCCCACCGCGATCTGTTCCCGCAGCGTGCGCCACCTGGAGGAGATATCGCCCGACCAGAGCCATCCGTAGCGCTGGATTCCTGCGTAACCGTTGCGATTGAGTGTGTAGGGACGGACGTTCGGGCGCGCGAGCTGCGCACCCTCCCAGTACATTCGGTTTCGCACCAGGCAGGAGATATCATCCAGCCAATCGCCCTCGTCGGCCCACCAGCCGTCCACGCCGAGGTCGAACACTTTGACGTGCTTCTGCCAGTAATTCGCCGCGTCTTCAGGATCGTTGGCGGCAGCGCCCTTGTCGCCCGCGCGGCCGTGGAGGGATCGCGGTGGCTTGTCTTCGTGAAGAACAACGCGGAAATGCTTTCGGTGCATCTCGCCGATCATCGGCGCCGGATCGGGGAATACCCGCGGATTGAACTCGTAGGAGCCATGACCCGCGTTCCATCCAGACGGGCAAAAACCGGTGCCGAGATAGATCATCACGTCGCACGGCAGTTGCTTCCGGCGGAAGCTCGCCGGCTCGGCGAGGACGTCGTCACGACTGGTGAGCGTCCGGTGGGATTGCTGATAGCCTAGCGCCCAGATCGGCGGCATGTGCGGGAATCCCGTTAGCTGTGCGTACTCGCGCAGCAATTGCCGGGGTTCGTCTGCCACCGCCAGAAAAAGATCCAGCGGCAGGGGCGCTTCACCGGGACGCGCTTGGAATACACCCTCCTTCTGTGTCAGATCAATGGTTCCGAGAGGCAAGTGGAAAAAGAGTCCCCATCCGCCCGCTCCCATGAGCCAGGGGATCGGCACGCAAGCGCCGTCGGTTCGCATGTGCGGGACGCCTTCGCCGTGCTTCAGCGGATAGTCGGCGCCGCGCCGGTCAAACTGCGGTCCGCCTTCGCCTAGGCCAAAAAACGGCTGCGAGCGGGCCTCAAACCGCATCGCACCGCTGCCCGCGTCGATTGCGATCTGCTGAACGATGGAACGCGGCTTCGAGGTGATCGTAACGCGCAGCGGCGCGGCTGAGATTCCAATCGAGCGATTCTGCCAGCGAAGCCGTTTTGCGCCGGACGCCGAACGCATCGTCGCGAGCGGCGCAGGCCACTCCCTCCGCGCAAGAACGATGCTTTCGGGCACAGGCTGAGCGTCGCCTTGTTCCGACACCGCCAGCACGCTGATGCGAAGCGTATGTGAGGTGACGGCCGTAATCTGAAGCTCCGCGCGCTGGCCGGCAACGGCGAGGGTGCCGGTTTGCGCTTCGGCTTGTCGCCCGTGGAGGGGAAGCTGCGCCAGCGCAAAGTCGGCGCTCGCCGCGCCGAGAAGGCTGACCGCTTGCCGCCGCGATAAGCCGCTTTTCATCGTTCTCCTCCCGAGCGCCGGCTTCCCGGCCCGCGCCAGCCACCGAATCTATCGCAAATCGCGCCGGAATCGTGGATCTCTGTTAGAGCTTCTCTTGGTATTCCCTGAAACCGTCCACCAATTGTTTGAATGACGCAGGCTTGTATCTCTCAAAACTTTCCTGGTCCACGTAAACAAAGCCGTATTCCACATGTTTCTGCACCCGATTGATGTCTTCACACCATTGGCGCAGCCGTTGCATCTTGAGCGGCACATCGAAGTCTTCCTGTCCTTTGGTTTCGACGACGAAAATCCGCTGGGGGGACAGCTTGATCAGAAAATCCGGATAGTAGTTCGATATATTGCCGTCCGCATCCACATAATCCAGCTTGAAATGTTCCGCCAGATAATTCTTGGCGTAGGAAGCTATGTCGCTGCAATCCTCCAGAAAGCGGGCGAACGGCAGTTCAAAATGGCTAGCGCCGATGATGCGATTGAAGACACTCTTTTTCGGGATGAGATAGCCCTGGTCTTTTGCCACAAAAGGGCGCGTCTGGCGCAGCTTGATGGTATCCCGGATTTCGGCGTCGCCTTTGTCCTGCACGGTCAGAGCGTTGATCGCCTTCTTGAAAGTCTCGATCAGGG
>JBOGKE010000009.1:0-6163 GCA_050745265.1 Terriglobia bacterium | reverse complement strand
GCCGGATGTCCGACCGGGAATAAGGTTGTTCCGACCGCTTCTCCCCCAGGCTGACAAAGCCGAGAAGATCTTCGTTCGCGGCAAGCGGCAGCAGGAGCTGGGCGCGGAGCGCCTCGAGCCCGGCGCGCTCTTCGGCGGCCGTCTCTCTCCAATGCACCCGGGGGCGCGGGTCGTCAAAAAATACGGTGAGCGGCTCCACCGTGCGCCGCATCTGTTCCACCACGCCTGCGCGCCCGGCGAACGTTACCTCCAGCGGGGACGCGTAGCCGAGAGCGTAGGCCGGCTTGTATACTCCGCGCTCTTCGAGGAGCACGGCGACCCGCGCGATGTGGAGTGAGCCGGCGATGGTGCGGCACACCTTCTCGAGCAGCGGACGAGGTTCTACAATGGATCGCACCTGGTCTCCCAACTCGCTCAGAATCTGTTCCGCGTTGTAAGCGTCCCGGAAAAACCGGCGGTCAATCCAGAGCCGCAGCCTTCTGAACGCTTCACGAGTCTTAATAAACAATAAGATTGCCGCCGCGATGACGGCAAAAAACGGAAGGGAATAGGGTCTGACGTGTCTCAGAATAAAGAGGACGGCTGCGATCGAGCCGATACCGAACGCGATCTGGACGGCGTTGACGCCGCTCTTGGCGAATGCGTACCTGAGGCCTTGCCGGACGGCAACTCTGACATCCATCGCGCGCTCGACCACGATCACGTAGGCTAGCGTGATAGGAAACAGAAACGTCATCAAGAAGGTCGTAATCCACAAACCATCGGGGAAATGGCTTCCCAGGACCCAGCCGTTGAGCCAACTGATGAGTATTAAACTGCTTATCGGAGTCAATCCGATAATCGCGCCCGCAGAGAGCAACCGCAGCCGCCTCCGGGTATCTCGGGAACTGGCGAGGCGCAGCTTCAATCCGATGCAAGCGAAGAAGCCGGTGACGCCGGCCACAGTCAGCACCGCGTCAACGGGCTCCAGCCGTGTTTGCACCGCTAAGAGAGACCGCACCGAGGTGTAATTTCCCATCGCGCCAACACTGGCGATGACTTGAATAACGGCGAGGAAGGCCAGAGGGATCACAACCGCAAACTCGACCCGCCTCCACCATTCGCGGTAGCCTTTCTGCTGGAACGGCTCGGGGAAATAGACTCCAAACAGGAGCATCCAAATGGGCCAGCTTGTCATTAGCCCCGCGTAATAAATTGCGCCGAAATCGCGCAGCCATCCTTGCCAGAGCTCCGGAGCGGGGTCGGCGACGCCTGCGAAGCCGAGCATCAAGGCGAGAAGCAGCCATGCTAGCGGATCGCGGATGCGAACCACAGCTACCCAGAATCCAAGCACCAGGCAGAAGAGAGGGATGACAATGAAAAGCACCAGTGACCAGGACACGGCGGCGGCTTGCGCGTTTTCCGGTTGTGGCACCACCAGCGATACGGTTCGCTCCGGCAGCAGTTTGTGCGCTTGTTGAGGCTGGAGCGTTAGTTTCAGCACGCTGCCGGGGCGTGCGTTGGCGACAGCCTGGCCAAAGGCCGCAAGCCCTGCAACGGCCTTGCCATCAATCGACTTCAGAATGTCGCCCGGCTGGACTCCAGCCTTGAGCGCCAACGACGAGGTCCAGCCAATCATGAACCCCTGCGGTGTGGGCTGGAGGACAAAAGGCTCCTCGACCGGGGAGGTTTTGTAAAGCCAGTTGGGGAAACGGAATCGGACCCTCGCCACCTGAAAGATCACCGTCGCGGCGGCGACGATTGCCAAGCACGTGTAGTGAAAGGCGGGCTTCTTCATGGGAAAAGTATCACCCTGATTTAACCATCGCTGGTGAGGAAAGGAAAGGGGGAGGCGGCGCGGTAATGCCTCAGTTTCGGGCTTTGACGAGATTTGTGGCCGGCTGCGGCGGAGCAAGCAGTTGTTCCAGGTAGGCCAGAGTCTGGCGAAATGAGAGATGTTGCGAGATCTGGATAAAGCGAATCAGATCTCCGCCCTGGCCGCAGCCATGACAATAGAACACATTTCTCTGGGGATTGACGTAGAACGAAGGCCGGCTCTCGGGATGAAGCGGACAGAGCCCAGCCAATTCGGCGCCGCCCGCCGCGGGGCTGCCCTGCCAGTTCTGCTGCCGGAGATAATCGAGTAGCGGCAGGCGCTGTTTGAGCCTTTCGGCATCCTCGCCCATGGCGCCGTTCGTCCTCCAAAAGCGAGCCTACGAGGTAAGGTTGCGCGGTCCCAGGTAAGGATGGTGGGTGAGGGTGAAAAGTTTTAGCGACGCAGTGGCCAGAGGACTCGCACGGCAGGAATCAACCAGGACGACACGGCTTGAGAAGTCGCTGAATCGCGTGCCGGCGATAACCAATGTGCGACGCGCGCGAGCGTTTGCTGCAAAAACGAAGCCGCCGGTTGGGCAGGGTTCAGGCCGCGAGCCCAGCGCCGGAGCGTCGAGGGCTCCGGCAGCCGATTCGCATCTTTCAGCTTCGGCGCTGAATCCTCCCAGGAGCGGTGCTGTTCAAAGCGTCGCTGCAAGGCCTGGGACCGCGCCTCCAGGCTGTAGTGCGTATACGGAAGCAACAGGCACGGTAAGAAAGTAAACGTCTTCTTGCAATAGGGGCAGCGGCCCTGGCGAATGTGAATCCGGTCGTGATGCTCATCATGCGCTTGCTTGGAGCGGCGCCCGTGGCCGACGATTGAATCGCTGTCACAAACAGGGCATCGCCGGAGAACGAGCTGATCGCAGCCTGCGGTCCAGTCGCCGTCCTGCTTGCATCGAACGGTAGAAGGTGGGATAAAGATAATCGTAGTTCATTCGGGCTCTGCCGCGGCGTAGACCGGCCAAGATCTGAGCCGCAAACGGAGCCCCGCCCTCCTGAGGGGATAATCCCAATCGGAAGAGAATAACGCCTCTCAGCGCAAGTTCTGGCCATCGTGGTGGGAGGAACTGCTATTTGAAACTCCCCGGCGCTCAGGAGATGGGTATGGGGACCAATAGCGGAGTGAGGTAAAGTTGCGATTGACGCGACAGACTGTCTGAAGCTCGCGTGTGGCTTACTCTACAACATTCCGGCCTACTAAGATGACCCTTTCCATGAGACGAATCCTTGCATTAGCTTTTGTTGCTGTGGCATTTGGCCACGGCCACAGGAAATTCAGACGTCGAGCTCGAGGAGGTGCTGGGGCGGTCTGAAGGCCGGGGCTTGAGGCGGTGGTGTACCAGGCAGGCCAAGATCGGCGCGGCTGCAAGGTCGTGACGACACGCCCGCGTAGGAGTCCGTTGGGAGCGAGGATGCGGTGGTAGCGGTGGAGGTGGACGCGGGCATCGGGATGGGTGTCGGGCCAATGCGCCAAGTAAATCGAGGAGTAGCGATAGGGTGAGGATGGCACGTCCGTCGGACGTGACGGACGGCAGTACGACACAGTAGCGAAACGCCACTGCTCAGGCGTCGTTGTCGTATCGCGCGTCCCGCCAATCGTCTTGTGGATATGAGCAGATCGCGAAGGTTCGCCAACGCGTATCCCACATCACCCAAGGAGCAATATCTCAATGAAACCAAAAGCCAAGCCCATCCCGGATGCGTACCGCCGTGTTACACCGTGCCTGATTGTCCGGGGTGGCGACCAGGCGCTGAGATTTTATCGTGACGTGTTCGGCGCGACAGAGCGCATGCGCTTTCCCGGGCCCGACGGAACGGTCGCCCACGCTGAGCTGCAGATTGGAGATTCAGTCGTCATGGTCGAAGATGAATCCGCGGAGAGGGGTACCAAGGCGCAGCCGACGGCTGGGGTTGCGGGATCTCCTTCCTTCCTCTTCATCTTCGTCGAGAACGTAGACGATGTCGTCGCACGCGCTGTGAAGCTCGGTGCGACGCTCAAGCGTTCACCCGAGAACCAGTTTTACGGCGATCGCGATGGTTACATCGTGGATCCCTTCGGACACGGATGGACGGTCGCGACGCACGTCGAGGACGTGGAGCCTGAAGAGATGAGCCGTCGTATGGCCGCGATGCAAGGAGGTGCTGCATGAAATACGTCCTGCTCTTTGTCGACACCGAGCAGTTCGAGAATGATCTGCGGACCATGAGTCAGGCCGAGCGTGATCGGGCGTACGAGCGGGTCCACCAGTGGTTCGCAGAGAATGCGCGCGCGATTCGGAGTGGCAGCAAGCTGCAGCCACCCAACACGGCGACGACCGTACGGTTGGACGCCGCAGAGCCGATCATCACTGACGGACCGTTCGTTGAAGGGAAGGAAGTGGTCAGCGGCTACGCCGAAATCGACGTTGCCGATCTGGATGAGGCATTGCGGATGGTCAAGACCTGGCCGGGGTGCCCGGTCGTCGAGATTCGTCCCCTCGAGTCATGACACTAGAGTCTAACCCGTCGCATCGCGAGTTGACCCGCGTGGTACGGGAGCATGCGGGCTCGCTGGCCGGGTCACTGGTGCACCTGATCGGCGATTTCGCGACAGCAGAGGACCTCGTCCACGACGCGATACTGGCAGCGCTCCAGCGGTGGCCTGTGGAAGGAATCCCGTATCGACCCGATGCGTGGCTGTTCACGGTGGCTCGAAATCGCGGCCTGGACATGCTCCGTCGCGAAAGCAACTATCGGCGCAAACTCGCGGAACTGCAGTGGCCAGTCCATTCCGAGCCTGACGATAGGCTGCGCCTGATGTTCACCTGCTGCCATCCAGCGCTCCCTCGAGCGGCGCAGGTGGCGCTCACGCTTCGCGTCGTCTGCGGATTCACCACGGCGCAGGTTGCCCGTGCTTTTCTCGAGCGGGAAAGCACGGTCGCCCAACGGATCACGCGCGCCAAACGGAAGATCACCGACGCGCGTATTCCGTATCGGCTCCCGTCAGACGAAGATCTCACCGAGCGGCTGACTCAGGTGCTCCACGTGATCTATCTGTTGCTGAACGAGGGGTACCTCTCCACCAACAACTCGGCGCAGTCCCGAAATCTCGTTGACGACGCCGACTGGCTCGCCAGCCTGCTCCATCAGCTCATGCCGGCGCAACCGGAGGTGGCTGGTCTCCTTGCATTGATCCGGCTGCACCAAGCCCGCGCTGCCGCCCGCTTCGACCTCAAAGGTGGACTGGTGCTCCTGCAGGACCAGGACCGATCGCAATGGGACCGGGACGCGATCGCGAGTGCCACTGAGCTCCTGGCCCGCGCTGCCAGACATCGGCATCCCGGCCCCTATCAGCTCCAAGCCGCGATCGTGGCCTGCCATGCCGAAGCCGAGCGCTGGGAAGACACTGATTGGGAGCAGATCGTTCTGCTCTACGACATGCTGCTGCACCTGGCACCATCACCAGTGACCAGGCTGCACCGCGCGATCGCCATTCGATACGCGTCCGGCCCGCGCGCCGCGATGACCGAACTGGATGCCCTCGCAGACGCGCTGGACCACTATCATCTCTTTCACGCGACGCGCGCAGACTTGCTGCGCCAGCTTGGCGACTCGGATCAGGCCGGCGCCGCCGACCGCCGTGCTCTGGCGCTGACCAGCAACCCCGCCGAACAAGCCGTCTTGCGGCAGCGGATCCAGGACAGCGCAGCGCCCTGCGCTGGGTGATGAGGAGCGCGATGAAGACAGTCACCGCCGCGAGCGCGTCGAGCGCCAGTGAAGACCAGATCTTCGGAGTCATGGTGCGCGCCGCGTTCGGGCAAGCCACTCGGCAGGACAACACGCCGCTAGCGGCTTTGGACGAGACCATGATGAACATCGGGATATTCGATGACTAGAAGACTGCAGATCACGCTGTATGTCGTCGCGGCCTACTTGGCGATTTTCGGCATTTTGTTCCTGTTCGCGCCGGGTGTATTCGAGCAAATCACCCAGAGTAAACTGCCGGATACCAAGCTCACACTTTTGTACGGCCAGCTCACGCTGACTTTTGCCTTTGTGGCGTTCATCGCAGCCAGAGAGAAAGAAGCACGGAGCAAGCTATCGCTTACGATTCTGATCCTCACGTGTGGGTATGTGCTTACGTTCGGATACCTCCTCGTGTCCGGGATGCAACGCTTTTCTCAAGCTGGCCCGCCCCTGATTGTCAACTTCATATTGACCGTTCTTTTGTTTCTCTTCCGAAGAAAGTGAGGGTGCGGCTTCGAGTCCTCGATAGCGGACGCGGTTTCGGCACGAAGGCGCTTTTCGGCTCATTCAAACGGTCTCGCGC
>JBOGKE010000008.1:0-7377 GCA_050745265.1 Terriglobia bacterium | reverse complement strand
TGGCCCGTCCCGGTAACCGGCAGGCGAGCGAAGCGAGGCCAAAAGCTCAGACCTTTTTCGGCCCCAACGTGTAACTCGATGAAAGTGAATGCAATAGACTGCGATTACACTTTTGGGAGAGGAACCCGGAATCACTACTTTCGAGTCTGGAGTTCCCACCACGATTCGGCAGAGCAACGATCCGTTTGACAATATTGGGCCTTCCGGCGGCAAAGGGATCGGGATCGATCCGAGCCCGGTGGCGCCGCGGCCTGACGTGGTCGGGTACCTCGCCTTGCCGCACACTGTTGCTCAATGGTTTTCTGTTGCCGCGTTTCAGGACGCTGTCGGCCACTTCGGGGACGGGGCTGTCGGTAACGTGCTCGGGCCTGGCCGGAACGACTGGGATTTTGGCTTGTTCAAGAATTTCCGCCTGAGCGAGCGATTCTCAGCACAGCTTCGCGGCGAGTTCTTCAATCTCTGGAATCACACGTCGTTTTCTTCGTTCAATGCCAACATCGACTCGTCAACCAAAGGGCGAATAACCGGCGCGCACGACCCGCGCATCATTCAGTTAGGCGCGAAGCTGTATTTCTGGCCGGCTATGTCGCCGCTTGCGTAGGTGCGCTGCTCGCTGCGCCCCGCGTGCCGCTCATAGAGCGGTGCCACCCATGAAAACCGCACACATGGCAAACAAAGGCCATTTGTGCGCCACCCCGCGCACGGGTGCTAGAATTCACGTGTGACCAGCGGTTTCACGCTCTCGTTTCTCGCGCTCGCGCTCACCTCGGTCGCGCTGGGCGCCGCGGCATCTGGCCGTGTATACGCGCAAGCTGAATGAACACTGAGTTGTTTGCCTGCCGCTTGCGGGTCCATAGTGCCGGAAAGTTTGCTTCAGCCCGCGAAGCGGGCGGAATAACGTAGCCCGCGGCGCGAGCCGTGGGTCAGGCGAACCTCTTACGATCTCGTCCGCGCCTCTCGCCCGGCGCAAGCGCAGGGCGAGAGGCACGGCGAGAAAACGTGGGCGCTGTCCGTAATCCCGGGCTTACGCCCGGGGCTACTTTCTTGCGGCCCTCCGGGCCTTTGGGCCGCTTCCGTCTGAAGTTTCTGGAGAGCAGGTGTTATAATCTCGCTCATGCTGCGAATCCGCGAAGTGATCGCCTTGTGTCTTGCTGAGCAGAGCGCTCCTCGGATGAAATTCGTGGCGCTGCAACAGGTTGAGGTTATCTCCTGAGCAGCCAAGAAAATCGCAAACAGCATGGAGGCATACTGAATGGCAGAGCACACGGTACACTGCGTTAAATTTCAGCAAGACCTTCCGGGGCTCGAAGAGCCGCCGTGGCCGGGCGAGATCGGCCAGCGCATCTACGAGAATGTCTCCGAAAAAGCCTGGGGTCTTTGGAAGGAGCACTTCAAAATGATCCTGAACGAGTACCGGCTGAATCCCGCCACCCGTGAAGCGCAAGAGATCATCGAGAAGCAGATGCAGGATTTCTTCTTCGGTGAAGGTTCCGCGCTACCGCCCGGATACGTGCCGCCACAGCAAAAGAAATAGTCCCCCGTCGCATTGTGGATTTTGAATTCGCGCTACTCGATTTTGCGCGCTTATGACATCCGCCACAGCGGTTGCACCTGCGTCGCGGCGCTCGCCGTCGCAATTCACGGAACGCGCTCCACGAGCAGCCCAGCCTCTCTCGTTTTCTACCTGCCGCGTTCTACCTCGCGCCTCTGCTTTCCGCCTTCCGCTTTCTGTTATTCTGGTTTCATGCCCGGAGTTCAGAAGGCCCCGCTGCCGCTCGCGAAAATTTTCGGGCCGGGCGGCTGGCTGGCGAAGCGTCATCCCCAATACGAATATCGCCAGTCGCAACTCGAGATGGCCGAAGAAATCGAATCCGCGCTCGCGCATCAGCGGCACCTGATTGTCGAAGCGGGCACCGGAACCGGCAAGACGCTCGCTTATCTCGTGCCCATTCTGCGCAGCGGCTTGCGCGTGGTGATCTCCACCGGAACGAAGAATCTCCAGGAGCAGTTGTTCTACAAGGACATTCCCTTCTTGAAGAAACTCGTTCCGAACCTGCGCGCCACGCTGATGAAGGGGCGGCAGAATTACGTCTGCCGGCAGAAGGTTTACGATCTCGAGAGCCAGCCTGCACTGCTCGGCATCGATGAAATCGAGCAGTATTCGGCGATCCGCGAATGGGAGGCGGTCACGGAAACGGGCGACCGCGCCGAGCTCGAAGTACTGCCGGATTCGAGCAAGCTTTGGCCGCTGATCGACGCGCGCCGCGAGGCCTGCACCGGCCAGAAATGCCCCCAATTCGAGCGCTGCTTCATCACCCTGATGCATCAGCGCGCGGCCGAGTCCAACCTGATCGTCGTCAATCATCATCTGTTTTTTGCGGATCTTGCGCTTCGCAAATCGGAATACGCGAGCCTCCTGCCGGATTACGCCGCCGTGGTGTTTGACGAGGCGCACGAGATCGAAGACGTGGCCACGAAGTATTTCGGTCTGCAGGTGAGCAACTATCGCGTCGAGGAGCTGGCGCGCGATACGGAGCGCACGGCGAAGCAGAAGGCCGTGGAGGAAGCCGGAGTGTTTGGCGCCGTCGGCGAGTTGCGGCACCGCGCCGATATCTTTTTCGAGCTCTTCCCCTCGCAAGAGGGCCGCTTCGCCTTCGATCAGCGCACGAGCTTTCTCGAGCACAACCGCGGCGCCTATTCGTCGCTGCTGAACGCTTTGCTCCGGCTCGCCACGGAACTCGGGCGGGTCAAGGAGCGTCCTGAAGAGATTTCGAGCCTGGCGGGACGCGCCGAGGAGCTGCGGCTGAGCTTCGAAATTGTGTTCGAAGGCAAAGAGGGTAATCGCGTGTATTGGTGGGAACACCGCGGCCGCGGCGTGTTCATCGAAGCGACGCCGATCGACGTTGCGCCTCTGCTGCGTGAATTGGTGTTCGAGCGGACCGGCTCCGTGATCCTGACGTCGGCGACGCTGGCGGTGGCCGGTAATTTCGATTTCATCAAATCCCGGCTCGGAATTCAGAATGCGAGAGAAAAAATCCTTGCCTCCCATTTTGATTTCAGCCGGCAGGCGGTGCTCTACACTCCCGCGCATCTTCCCGATCCGCGCGACCCGAGTTTTCCGCAGCAGGCCGCGGCGGAGGTGGCGAAACTCCTCCAGGCGACGCGCGGGCGCGCGTTTGTGCTCTTCACGTCCATCGCCCAGATGCGCAATGTGTACGAACGCGTGCGGCCGCTCGTCCAATACCCGATGATGCTTCAAGGCAGTGCCCCGGCGCCGGCGCTCCTCAAGAAATTCCGCTCCACGCGCCATGCGGTTCTGTTTGCCACGAGCTCCTTCTGGCAGGGCGTGGACGTTCAGGGCCAGCAACTGAGCGCCGTGATCATCGACCGGCTGCCGTTCGCCGTGCCGTCCGACCCTGTCGTGGCGGCCCGCATTCAGCAGATCAACGAGAGCGGCGGAAGCGCGTTCGCCGAGTACCAGATTCCCGAGGCGGTGATCGCGCTCAAGCAGGGCTTCGGACGGCTGATTCGCAGCGAGACGGACCGCGGAGTGCTCGCGCTGCTCGACAATCGCATGGTGCGCATGGCGTATGGCAAAATATTCACGGAAAGCCTGCCGCCGTACCGGCGCGCCAGCCGCCTCGAAGACGTCAGGGCTTTCATGCAGGATGTTTGAGCGGAGCTTCTTAGACGGCGCCGCCGCATCCACTAGTTCGTGATTGGCGGCGGGTGCGTCCGGGACCGCAAACGCGCAGAATGACAGAGTGGTCGTTTCATCCTCCTCGGCGGCCCAAGGGAGTGCGAATGTTTTCGGTTTCCGTCGACTACACCTTTTCCGCGGGACACGCCCTGCGAAATTACAAGGGCAAGTGCGAAAACGTCCACGGCCACAACTACCGTGTGCGCGTGACGGTGGAAGGCGAAGACCTGAACGCCGCCGGACTGCTGGTGGACTTCGCCGAGCTGAAGTCCGGAATCCGCTCCGTCGTGGACCGTCTCGACCATCAATTCCTCAACGATCTTACTCCGTTCGACCGCTTGAATCCGTCCGCCGAGAACCTGGCGAAGCACGTCAGCCAGGGGGTCGAATCGCACCTCGCGGGCTGGGGCGTGCGATTGCAGTCGGTGACGGTGTGGGAAACGGACGGGTCTTCGGCCACTTATCGAGGCTAGTTATCTTGTCTAGACCCCGGCGCGAGGACGCGGGGAGGTTGGCGGTCCGAAACCGGGCCCCGCTTCAGCGCGTCCGCAGGCCGGGGTGCGAGACGGAGCCGCCGCGGGTTATTCTTGACCTCCGTTACTAAGTGGTAAATAATGGCTGGTGTCGCTCTGTATAAAGGGCTTGGGCGCGCGACGCGGCAGAATCGAGAGGAGTTCCGCAGTGGGAATGAATTTCCGATCATTGTTCAGCATGTTTTCCTCGGATCTTGCGATCGATCTCGGCACCGCAAACTCGCTGGTGTTCGCCAAGGGGAAGGGAATTGTCGTCAATGAACCCTCGATCGTCGCGATCAATAAGGTGAATGGCGAGATTGAAGCCGTAGGGCGCGAAGCGAAGGAGATGCTCGGCCGCACGCCGGGGAATATTGTCGCCATTCGGCCCTTGAAGGACGGCGTCATTGCGGACTTCAAAGTCACCGAGAAGATGCTCAACTATTTCATCCAGAAGGCGCACAACCGCAAGATGTTTGTGCATCCGAGGATTGTGATCGGCGTGCCTTCGGAGATCACCCAGGTGGAAAAGCGGGCGGTGCAGGATTCGGCGATGCGCGCCAAGGCGAGCGAGGTGTTTCTGGTGGAGCAGGCGATGATGGCGGCGATTGGCGCGGGGCTGCCGATCACCGAGCCTTCGGGCAGCATGATCGTCGATATTGGCGGGGGCACCACCGACATCGCGGTGATCTCGCTCTCCGGGATTGTTTACAGCCGCTCGCTGCGCGTCGCGGGCAATGAGATGGACGAAGCCATCACCGGCTACTTGAAACGCAAGTACAACCTGTTGATCGGCGAGCGCACGGCCGAGCAGATCAAGATGGAGCTAGGCTCAGCGTACCCGCTCGAAAAGCCGCAGACGATGGAGATCAAGGGCCGTCATCTGCTCGAGGGCATTCCGAAGACCGTTACGATCGACGACACGGAAATTCGCGACGCGCTTTCCGAGTGTGTTGCGAGCATCCTCAACGCGATTCGCGTGGCGCTCGAGCGCACGCCGCCCGAGCTCTCGGCCGATATTTCGGACCGGGGAATCGTCCTCACGGGTGGCGGCGCGCTGATCCGTAATCTGGACAAGCGAATCCGCGAAGAGACCGGCCTGCCGGTCTCGATCGCCGAAGATCCGCTGGCATCCGTGGTGCTGGGCACGGGAAGAATGCTGACCGACTTCAGCCTGTTGCGGAGGGTAGCGATCGAGTAATTCACCGCCGCAGGGGCGCACTCATGATGCTTGAGATCAAATCGTCGGTAAACCAGCGGCCCGTGCCGCCCCGCACGCCGGACACGCCCGAAGTGATGCAGGCGTTCGTCAGCCGGCATTTCTCCGTCTTGGTTCTCGCCGCCGTGCTCGTAGCGCAGTTCCTGTTCGCGGGCTTCCAGGAGACACGCGGCCACAAGGTGCGCCTGATCAAGGTATGGGCGGTGGCGGCGTTTGACCCGTTCGACCGCTCGGTGCGCGGCCTGAGCGACATCACGTCAGCCGCCTTCCACTCGTTCGGCGATTCCGCGTCCGTCGAGCGGGAGAATGGGGAGCTGCTGCGGCAGCTCTCGGAAGCGCGCGCCGAATCGCGCGAGCTCGCCGAAGCGGGCGCTGAAAACGCCAGACTGCGCGCGCTGCTCGATCTCGAGCCGCGTTTGCCGCTGCGCACCGTGAGCGCGGCCGTGATCGCCGCCAGCCCGGGCGCCGGATCGGCGATCTATATCGACCGCGGCGCGAAGGATGGCCTCTCCGCCGATCTCGCGGTCGTTACGCCGGACGGCGTGGTGGGCAAGACGGTGGCCGTGTTCCGCGATACGGCGCAGGTGCTGCTGATCACGGATGCGTCGAGCGGCGCGGGCGCGCAGCTCGAAAAAGCGCGTGACGAAGGCGTGTTGAAGGGATCAGGCGACGGCCTCTGCGCGCTCGACTATATTCCCAATAGCACAGCGGTTGCGCCGGGGGATCAAGTCGTGACCTCGGGGCTCGATCAGATTTATCCCAAGGGTTTGCTGCTTGGAGTTGTGGCAAGCGGGCGCGGCGGCAACGTCTACAAAACGATTTCCGTAAGGACCGCCGTCGATATGGACCGGCTGGAATACGTCCTGGTGATCCTTCGCGGCAAGAGCAGCAGGAACGAGCCGGGGCAGCCCGGCGTCCGCAGCGGCGCGAACGCGATGCCTCGCCCGCACTGACCGGCGGACCGGCGCATATCCTGAGGTCTGCGTCCGATTCGGGCCCGCCGGGAACAGGTGAGATTGCGAGTCCGGACGGATGCGCCATTCCGCAGCGCCTCGCCGATGAGCAACGATTGCTCCATCTGACCCGTCATGACCAGCCCTGCGGACCGTCCGATCGCTGTCTACCGCATCAACCTGGCCGCGTTCTGGGTCAGCCTCTTCATCGGCCTGCTGCTGCAGATTTCGCTTCCCCTCACCATTCCGCTGGCGCGGCTGTTCGACTTTCCCTTGGTGCTCACGATCTATTACGCCTCCGTCAGGCGAAGCAAGATTTATGGAATTGCTCTCGGCACCGGACTCGGCTTGGCCCAGGATGCGCTCGCTCGCGGCCTGATTGGAATCTCCGGGATGAGCGACTGCGTGATCGGTTATCTCGCGGCCGCCGCCAGCATCAAGGTCAACCTCGAACAGCTTGGCGCCCGGTACGTGCTGACCGCCGCTCTGGTCTGCGTCCATGTGCTGATCGTGGCGGCGCTGCGGCTTGCGCTCCTCGAAACCCCTGCGTCGTTCGCGCCGATGGATTTGGCGGCCACGGTTGCGGTGAACGTGGGCTTGGCGCTCATCTGCTATCCGATTCTCGATTTCTTCAAGCACCCCTTATAGTCCTCCGAGTGTTGTGCGCCAGCTCCCTCTATAAGGGCGAGCCGCGGGCAAAGGCGATCCGGCGCTTTTAGCGGATCGTTCATCGAAGACCTGGCGCCGCTCGCGGCCCCGGCTGCCCTTGATTGATGAGCCTCAACACCAGCGTGTCCAGCCACAGGCTCACCAGCGGCGCGAGTCTTTCCCTGGTCTCGAGCGTCGTCGTCAGGAACAGCCATCCGTTCCGCTCTTGCGCCCACTCGCGCGTCGTCCAGCGTCGCTTCGTTTCAGGCTCCCGAGGCAAGAGGCGAAAGATTCTCCCCACCATCTTCAGCTCTGCCAGCACGCCTTCTCGCTGCTCGGGCGCCG
>JBOGKE010000007.1:0-13000 GCA_050745265.1 Terriglobia bacterium | reverse complement strand
GCGGGCGTCTGTTTACAACCCGCCGCGCCGCGCCGCATAATGTGCTCTTCCGATGACCGACTTCACCACGCCCCTGATGCGCCAATACAGCTCGATCAAGGAGCGCCATCCGCAGGCGCTGCTCTTCTTCCGCCTCGGCGACTTTTACGAGATGTTCTTCGAAGACGCCGTGATCGCCTCGAAAGAGCTCGAAATCACGCTGACCTCGCGCAACAAAGAAAAGGGGCAGCCGGTACCCATGTGCGGCGTGCCGTACCACGCGGCGGACGGCTACATCGCGCGGCTGGTGCGGAAAGGGTTTCGCGTCGCCATCTGCGATCAGATGGAGGACCCGCGCGCCGCACAAAAGCTGGTGAAGCGCGAGGTGACGCGGGTGGTCTCGCCCGGCACGTCGGTGCAATCGGAAACGCTCGAGCCGCGCGCCAACAATTATCTCGCCGCGGTGGTCGAGCGCGAAGGCCGCGCCGCGGTTGCGTTTGCCGATCTTTCGACGGGCGATTTCCGGGCCACCGAATTTGCTGGCGCCGACGCAGGGTCGCGCCTGGCGGATGAGATCGAGCGGATGCGGCCGAGCGAGATTCTGGTTCCGCAGTCGCCGGATTCGCCGCCCGGCGCGAATGGCGCAGGGCCGGGTCACGGCCTCGCGCTGCTGCCGCCGAGAAAGGCGCCAGGCATCGATTGGGCTTCGCCCGCCGCCCGGACGCCAATTGACGAGTGGGTTTTCAGCGAAGATTACGGAAGCCGCCTGCTGCGCGATCATTTCCGCGTCGCCACGCTCGCCGGGTACGGTCTGGATGATCACCCGCTCGCCGCCGCCGCCGCCGGCGCCATATTGCATTACGTCCGCGAGACCCAGCGCGGGTCGCTGCTGCACCTGGATGGCCTGCGATACTACCAGCAGCAGGAATTCCTGGTGCTCGATCCGGCCACGCTGCGAAACCTCGAAGTGGTGGAACCGTGCTTCGGCTCATCGCGCGACTCCACCTTGCTCTCGACGCTCGACCACTGCATGACGTCGTTCGGCGCGCGCCTGCTGAAGCAGCGCCTGTTACGCCCTTTCGCGGCTCCGGCTGAAATTGAGAGCCGCTGGGAAGCGGTGGCCGGCCTCTTATCGAACACCATTGCGCGCGAGGAGTTGCGCCTCTCGCTCGGCAAAATCCAGGATCTCGAGCGCCTGCTCAGCAAGGTGACACTCGAAACCGCGAACGCCCGTGACCTGATCGCGCTGAAACTCTCGCTCGCGCAGTTGCCCGAGGTCCGCGCCGCGACCGCTTCGCTTCCGGCGCCGATGATCGCCACATTGCGCGAGGGCCTCGATGAGTTGCGTGACGTACACGCCCTGATCGACACCGCGATTCATCCCGAGCCGCCGGTCGCGCTGGCGGACGGCAGCGTGATCCGCCCCGGCTTCAACCGCGAGCTCGACGAGCTCTGCGATCTCAGCCGGTACAGCAAGCGGCTCATCGCAGAGATCGAAACCCGAGAGCGCGAGCGCACCGGCATCGGCAGCCTCAAGGTGCGCTTCAACAACGTCTTCGGGTACTACATCGAAATTTCGAAGGCCAACCTGCGCCTTGCGCCGACCGGCTACGAGCGCAAGCAGACGCTCGCGAACGCGGAGCGCTTCACCACGCCCGAGCTCAAAGAGCTGGAGATCAAGATTCTTGACGCCGAAGAGAAACGGCAGGCGCTCGAACGCGACCTTTTTGTCGAGATCCGGCGCCGCACGGGCGCTGAGGCGAAGCGCATTCGCGATTCGGCCGCGCGCCTCGCCGAGCTTGACGTGCTCGCGTGCTTCGCCTGGCTCGCCGCCGAGCGCAGCTACAGCCGGCCGAGATTTTCCGCCGCCGGCGACTTCGTGATCCGCGAGGGCCGCCACGCGGTGATCGAGCACATCCAGAGCGCAAGCGCGCCGTTCATTCCGAACGATCTCTATCTGAACTCGACCACCGACCGCATTCTGATCATCACCGGACCGAACATGGGCGGGAAGTCTACCTACCTGCGCCAGACGGCGCTGATCGCCCTGATGGCTCAGGCCGGGAGCTTCGTGCCCGCCGGTGAAGCTGAGCTTCCGGTGCTTGACCGCATCTTCACGCGCATCGGCGCGTCGGACAACCTGGCGCAGGGCCGGTCGACGTTCATGGTGGAGATGACCGAAGCGGCCGGGATCCTGAACACGGCGACCTCGCAAAGTTTGGTGCTGCTCGATGAGGTGGGCCGCGGGACCGCGACCTACGATGGCCTCGCGATCGCGTGGGCGGTGGTCGAGCACTTGCAAAGCCAAACGCGCGCGAAGACGCTCTTCGCCACTCATTATCACGAGCTGACGGAGCTTGCGGACCTGCTCGCCGGCGTCAAGAACTATCACGTTTCGGTGAAAGAGTCCGGGTCAAGCATTTTGTTTCTGCGCAAAGTGGAGCGCGGCGCCGCCGACAAGAGCTACGGCGTCGAGGTCGCGCGGCTCGCCGGACTCCCGCCCGGCGTGATCGCTCGGGCGCGCGAGATTCTCGACCGCCACGAGCAGAGCGAGCACCGCCTCACCGAGCGCTTGGCGGCCGCCAAGGAGCCGAGGCCGGTTCCCGTTCAACTCACAATCTTCACTCCGCTGAACGCGGAGGTTGTGCGGGCGATTGAGGCAGCCGATCTCGACCGCATGAAACCGCTTGAGGCGCTTAATCTTCTCGCCGAGCTCAAGAGGCAGCTTCAGTGAAGCCAGCGGCCCCGCGCGGGCGGGTAGATCCGGGCGCAAGGGCCGGGCGCAGCCGCTGGGCCGTCGGGCTGATGTCGGGAACTTCGGCAGATGGGATCGACGCCGCGCTGGTCGAGATTCAAGGCTCGGCGGAGCGGCCTCGCCCGCGTCTGAAAGCCTTTCGCACCTTTCCTTATCCTGCATCATTGCGCGACGAGCTCTTGCTCCTCGCTTCGGGCGAAGCTGCTCCGGCGGGGGAAATCAGCCGGCTCAATTTCGTCCTCGGCGGCTTGTTTGCGGACGCGGCACTCGCCGTGTGCCGGCAGGGCGGCATCTCTCCCCGGCGGCTCGCCGTCATCGGATCGCACGGCCACACCGTGTTTCACCAGGGGCGGGGAAGGGAAGGTCGCTCGAAGAAAATCCCCGCGAGCACTCTGCAGATTGGCGAGCCGGGGGTGATTGCCGAGCGCACCGGAACCACCGTCGTCGCCGATTTCCGCACCTCCGACATCGCTGCGGGCGGCGAAGGCGCGCCGCTCGTGCCGCTCGTCGATCACCTGCTGCTCGGGGACGCGAAGCTCGGGTCGATTGCGCTGAACCTCGGCGGAATTGCGAACGTTACGGCGATCCCGGCGGGCGCGCGCGTCGAAGACGTTTTCGGCTTCGACTCCGGCCCCGGCAATATGCTGCTCGATGGGCTGGCGCGCCATTTCAGCCACGGCCGCAAGCTCTACGACAAGGGAGGTCGCAGGGCGAGTCGCGGCGCGGTGATTCAACCCTTGCTCAACGAGCTCCTGGGCGGCGAGTTCATCCGCCGCCGGCCGCCGAAGAGCGCGGGACGCGAGCAGTTCGGCGCGGCGTTCCTCGGGCGCTATTTTCTGGCCCGCGCCAAAGCGAGGCCCGAGGACCTGCTTCGCACCGCGACCGAATTCACCGCGCAATCGGTGAGCCGCGCGGTCGCGCAGTTCGTGCTGCCGCGCGCGAGCTTCCATCTCGTGATTGTATCGGGCGGTGGAGCGCACAATGCGTTTCTTCTCGAGCGATTGGGCGAGCTGCTGCAACCGTTGCGGCTGTTGAAGTCGGACGATTTCGGGCTTCCCGTTGACGCGAAGGAGGCGATTGCCTTCGCGCTGCTGGCGGATCGAACGCTCCACGGCCTGCCCGGAAACCTTCCTGCCGTCACCGGCGCACGCCGAGCCGTCGTGCTCGGGAAACTCTGCCGTCGGTGAAGACGTGACGACGACGCAGCGTTGCAGCGTCGCTCGCGCCTCTTGTATACTGGTGCGGCAACGGCAGACGCAGGGCTTGACGTGAGCGCCGACGAGGCGATCCATTCCAAAATCGAAGGGTTCTGGCCATGATTGAGCAAAAACTAATCGTCGGGCGCTATATCGAGTTGAATACTCCACAACCCGTGTTCGCGGGAGCTGCGGCGAATGGCTTTCAGCGAGTGACCGCGCAGGTTCTGCACATCGATACGTCGCAATCCAGTGCCGCTGCGGTGAGCAACAACCCCGTGATGCCCGGCTTCAATCCGGGGCTCAAGCTCAAGGCGCAGATTGCGCTCCAGCGAGCCGGCGAACAGGTCCAAAGCCAGTTCAACCGGCAGAGGGTGAGCACAACCGGCGCGGGCGCGGTGGCAAAGGCCCACCGCAATTTCGTCTGGCTGGAATGGCTTGGCGGGGTCGTCAGCGAGGTCAATCCAAACGGCATCGATGTCCTCACCGGTCCGATGTCCGGTTGTTGGATCCTGAGCTACTTGCGTGCCGGGGTTCGCTACGTGGGCCACGTGGGTACGGTAATGCTGCCGACGGATCCGCAATCGATCGCTGCGCGTGCAGCGTGGAACAACTTTGCGCCGGGGGTCCACATGGCAGCGCGCGCGGGGTTCAACCCATTCAATGACCCGTGGCTTGGGCCTGCGACCGCCGGTTTGCCGGGCGAGGCCGCTTTGAAGACGTTTGCTTTGGTCACCTCCACAGGGACGTTTTACACCGTCCGGACCTATCCCCAGCTCAACAAGCCTACACGGATCAGGATCGCCGGGATTCAGCAGAATCCCTCCACCCTGCCTGCCAACGGACTTATCTGAGTGCCCCATTCGGCCGCGGGCCCAGTCGTGAGAATTGAAAATCAGTCGGATCGTCACCCCCGCGAAGGCGGGGGTCCAGGGCCTGGATTCCCGCTTTCGCGGGAATGACGGGTACCGGTGATTTTCGACAGAGCGATAGCTGAGCTTGTCGGGGCGCGCGATGCCCGAGCACGCCTTTGCCCGCGCTGTTGCAGGGTGTATCATGAGGAGCATAGTAAATTCAAAGGGGGCCAGGGAGTCCAAATGCCGACCGCTAAAGCAGTCCGAATGCCGATGCTGTTTGTTGCCGTCGCGTCTTCGCTTGCGCTTGTTTTGTGCCTGATTTCAACTCAGCCAGCGTTCAGCTTCCAGACCACGATTTCGACCGGGAGCATCATCGGGACGGTCGCCGATCCGAGCGGCGCCGCGGTACCCGGCGCGCTGATCACGATCACCAATAAGGCGACGGGCCACGTGATGCAGCTCAAGTCCAACGCCGCCGGAACGTACAACTCGGGCGGCCTGCTGCCGGGCGATTACCTCGTGCGGGTGGAAGCGAAAGGGTTCAACTCGATCGTCATTCCCATCACCGTGCAGGTCGGCGTGACCTCGAGCGGAAACGCAACGCTTCAGGTGGGATCGACCAGCACCGTTGTCCAGGTCCAGGCGAGCAACGAGGTCGTGAATACCGTCCAACCGACGATCCAAGGCGTTCTGACGGCACAGCAAATCCAGCAACTGCCGATCAACGGCCGCAACTTCCTCGATCTCGCGCAACTCGAGCCCGGCGTTCAGATTCAGGATGGGGCCGATTTTGACCCGACAAAAAATGGATTCTCCTCCATTTCTTTCAGCGGGCGTTTTGGCCGCACCGCGCGAATTGAGATCGACGGCGTCGATATCAGCGACGAGACCGTCGGCACCACGACGATGAACATCCCGGCGAGCGCCATCCAGGAGTTTCAGGTGGAAGAGTCTTCGCTCGACTTGACCACCGAGCTGACGTCTTCGGGCGCTGTGAATGTCACAACCAAGTCAGGCGGCAATCAGTTTCACGGCGGTGGGTATTATTACGGACGCTGGAATCAGCTTGCGGCGCGGATCGCCCCTGATAACCTGTTTTTCCGGCGCGAGCAGTTCGGCGCCAATGTCGGCGGTCCGATTGTGAAGAACAAGCTTTTCTTCTTTATGGATTGGGAGCGGACGAGGCAGGACCTCTCGGCGCCCGTCCTGCTCGGAGCGCCTTTCAGCGCGCTGTCGTCGTCGGTGAACGAGCCTTTCAAAGAACACGACCTCGACGGGCGGCTCGACTGGCAGATCAAGTCGAATATCCACGCCTTTTATCGGTTCACTTATAACATCAACAGCGACGTGGTCCCATTTATCCCCAATACGTTTTCTCCTTTCCTGAATCGCGACCACGCGCAGGACCACGTTGCCGGACTCGACTTCACCACCGGCAGCACGACCCACCAAATTCGTTTTGGCTACCTCCGCTTCGCGAACCAGATCACCGACGCGACGACCGGGTCGGGCATCTACAATCCGGCGCCGGGAATTGAGCTCGCGCTGGGCGGCGACTCGTTCTGCCTTACGGCGGGCCTCGATCCGTTTTGTTCGGGAATCAATTTCCTTGCTCCCCAGGCGACGCAGCAGCACGATCTGCAAACAAAATACGACGGGAGCACGGTCCATGGCACGCACATCATCCGCTATGGGTTCGACTGGAATCATATTTTAGGAGGAGGATTCGCTTCGTTTCTGGCGCTAGCCCCTGCCGTGGGCGACAATTTCACCGCGGCGGATCAAACCGCCGCTGCTAGCGGCCCCTTCCCGGGCGGCGCTTCGAATCCCCTGAACTACCCGGTCGATTCCGTCACCATGGGAAACGGGGTCGGTTTTTCTACTCCTTACCCGCAGTTCGGGTTTCCAGCGGGCGGCCAGTTCGATAACCGGATGCAGGCTTATATCGGTGACACGTGGAAAATGCGGCACAACTTTGTGGTGGATTGGGGTTTGCGCTACGTGAGGGACACTGGCCGCGATGACAATCAGCTCGCGCCCGTCTCGGCGCTGAACCAGTTCGGCGCGGGACTCGGAAATCGGCCGCACCAGCCGAATCTCAACTTCGCCCCGCAACTCGGGTTTGCCTGGGATCCGACGGGGACCGGGAAAACAGTGATCCGGGCTGGCGCGGGACTCTACTATGAGAACGACGTATTCAACAACATCCTCTTTGACGCTCCAGCCCGGCTCCAGAAGGGGCTCTTCCTGGGATTCGCTCCCCTCACCTGCCCCGCGGGGACGGCGACATTCCCGGGGGGAGCGGTGGTGTCAGCTCCCGGGATCTGTGGCGCCCCGATCGGCTCGGCTGCGAGCGCCATCGCAGCGCTGCAGAAGCAGTATCAAGCTGCTACGATCTCGGCCGGACCGGCGGCTAATGGGTCTTATATCGGAACCACTCTCACCGACAACGCAAACACCAGCACCAATCTGATTGCTCCCGACTTCCGGACGCCCTTCTCCTGGCAATTCAACGCGGGCATCTCTCGGCAGCTCTTTACGAACACCGTGCTCAGCGTGGACTACGTCCGCAACGTCGCGCTCCATTACCTGCTGTTTTACGACACGAACCATGTGGGAGACGCACGCTATCTCGACAAAGGCGCCGCGATGAACGCGATCAACGCGACCAACACCAGCTTTGGCTGCCCGGCGGGAACGGGCGGGATCAACTGCACTATCGCCGCGGGCGCGACAATCAACGATTACGCCGGGAACGGCCTGGATTCGGGCGCCGCGCTGGCCGGTGGCTTCCCCGGCTGCAACTGCGCATTTCCGGGTGTGAATCCTAATCTTGGCCAGAACGAAATGCTCTTCCCCATCGGCCGCTCGGTCTATAACGCCCTCGACGTTTCTCTTCGGCAGAACGTTACCCATCCGCTCCCCGGCTTGAGAGGTCTGAGCCTCCAGGCTTCGTATGCGCTGTCGCGGTATGAAGCCATGGCAAACGACTCGGACTTTATTAATGGGGCGACGGACTTCGCCAACACCAGTCGCTATTTCGGCCCCACAGGCCTCGACCGCACAGATCAATTCTCAGTCGGAGCGGTGGGCACTCTGCCGGGTGGCTTTCAGTTGAGCTTCATCACGCACGCCTACACGTCGCTGCCCAGCACGCTCTTTGTTCCTCCCGGCCCGCAGCGCGAACCTACCACCGCGCAGATTTTCCAGTCCGACCTGACCGGCGACGGAACAACCGGAGACGTCCTGCCTGGCACGAATCTCGGCTCGTTCGGGCGGCAAGCGAATGGCGGCAACATCAATCAGTTCATCGGTGCTTACAACACGAATTACGCGGGCAAGCCGACTCCCGCGGGCACGGCGTTGGTGAACGCGGGCTTGTTTACCGTTCCGCAGTTACAGGCGCTCGGGGGAGTCGCCCAACCGATCGCAATCGCTCCCCTCAATCAGGTGAGTATGGGCGGCCTGTTCACCGCCGACCTGGGCCTGACCTACGTCATTCACCTGGGCAGGATCTGGAGCCGGCTCGGCGAGGATGCAACGCTCGAGCCGAAGATCACGATCTATAACCTCACCAACTCCTCGAACTATGATTTCGCCAATAACCCGCTGAGCGGCATCTTGAACGGTTCAAGCGGATCGGCCAACGGCACGACGTATACGCAGCGGACGAATAAAGTCACGATGGGCTCGGGAGTGTTCGACCTCGGCGGTCCGCGCGTGCTTGAGTTCGGCGCGCGGTTCACGTTCTGATCCGCTGCGTTCATCGAGCCCGGTAGACATCAAAAGCGAGCTGGCTGCGGCTGGCTCGCTTTTTTTTCGGCTCAGACCGCACCACAAGCAACGATTCGCTCGCGGCGGGTCGCCCGCGCGTGACGCGCGAATGGTAGCCACGGTCAATCGGATTTTGATTGACCGTGGGCAGTTGTTGACGGGATAAAAAGCCCACGGCCAGAAAAGCACTGACAGTGGCTACCACCGCTGCGACGCAGCGCGACCGGAGTTTGATAGTTGGTTATCGGTTAATCTGCTCTCAATTTACGGTAATTTGCATGTCAAAAATTCAGTAGACGAGGCAGAAAAACCGGTATATAGTTCTCCTGCCCGCGAAGTGGGGGGCAACCATGCCGTCCGATCTCCGGCGAGGTTCAAGCTCTCTCTGCCATCGCTGTCCACGTGTCCGCGCGGCCTTTTTTCATCCCAGTTCAAGCCCATGGTACAGCAGAGAACCTCGGCGCCTATTGGCGCGGACACAGGCCACAAGCCGCGGAGTTACAGAACAACTCCGCGCTACCTTCCAGGATGGCCGGGCGGCGCAGTCGTTCCAGGACCAGAGGCGCACGGTTAGAAAGGCGCTGACCGTGGCTACCATAACCAACCCTTCGGAGTCACGGCAAGGAATGAGAACGAGCGTAATCGTCGGATCGCCGTATTCGGCATATCGAAAAGCTACAAGGAGGAGGACATGAAACGAGTCACGCTGTGTTGCTTATCTCTGATGTTGGGCGCGTTGATTCTCGCGCCGGTGCAAGGTTTTGGCCAGAACGCCAGCGGGTACGGGGCGGTCACGGGGCGCGTTACAGACCCAACCGGCGCGGTGGTGCCTGAGGCAACCGTCACGCTCACCGACGAGTCAACCCACACCGTCTTTTCGACCAAGACCAACCACGTTGGATATTATACGTTCAGCGACGTTAAACCCAGCACATACGACCTCACCGTGACGAGACCCGGCTTTCAGAAACTCGTGATTGCTCAGCAGGCCGTCGTCGTGGGGCAATCGCTCACGCTAAACGCCAAGCTCGAAGTGGGCTCGACGGCGCAAGTGGTGCAGATCACAACGACTCCGGGCGCCGAACTCCAGACGCTCAACTCCACCATTGGCACGAGCCTCGCCGGCGATACGATCCTTCAATTGCCCACCTTCGGCCGCGACGCGACGTCGCTTCTCTACTTCCAGCCCACAGCGGTCCCGAGCTTCAACGGCGCCACGGGCGACATCACCAGCGGAACGGTGGCCGGCCAAACGTCCGACCAGAATACCTATTCGATTGACGGCGGCAACGCGACGGACGACTTCTCCGGCGGCAATGATTACGTCAGCAACGGCTTCACCGTCGGCACGGCCGCGATCCCGGCTCCGGTCGAGAGCATCCAGGAATTCAAAGTCACAACAAGCAACGCCACTGCCGACTTCAGCGACTCCACCGGCGGCCACGTCATGCTGGTGACCAAGAGCGGCACGAACCAGTTCCACGGTTCGGCCTACGATTACCTGCAAAACAGCGCGCTCGACACAAACGACTGGAGCAACAACTTCGGCGGGACGCCAAAGCCCGTCTCCAAGTACGACCGCTTCGGCGGCGCCTTGGGCGGTCCCCTGCTCCCGCGCATCGGGGGAAACAGGACCTATTTTTACGTGAACTACGAAGGATTCCGCTGGCCGCGGACCAGCATTTACAGCGCGACTGTGCCTTCCGCGCTGTTCCGGCAGGGAATTATTCAAGAGAAGGATAAGAGCGGGAACATCGTGCAATACAACATGAAGACTTCGACGGCGTGCGGAGCGACCGGCGGCGTGCTCTGCGACCCGCTGGGAATTGGGCTCAATCCAGACATCGCCAAATTGTGGACCCAGCACGAGCCGCTGCCGAACTACTTCAACGCCGGTGATCACATGAATACGTTTGCCTACCGGGCGCCCGTGTCCATCCCGGAGTCGCAGAACTTCGTGGTGGGGCGGATCGACCACGACTTCAGCTCGAAGCTGCGCTGGTGGGCGAGCTACCGATGGTATGACCTGCAGAATCCCACCACCAACCAGGTTGACATCGGCGGCCTGCTGCCGGGCGATAAGCTCGGCGTTCCTACGGCCGTTTCGCAGGACCCGGCGCACCCGCGCTATTTCGTGACCGGCCTTACGGCGACACTGACACCCACGGTGACGAATGATTTCCATTTCAGCTTCCTGCGCAATCAGTGGCAATGGCTGCGCGGCGGGTTCACCCCGCAGGTGGCGGGTCTCACCGCGCCCATCGAGGTTGGCGGCGAATCGACGAGCGCCCTGATCCCGATCATTCTGCGCACTCAGGATGCGCGCCAGCGCCTTTGGGACGGCCACGACTGGGACTATCGCGACAATCTGAGCTGGATGAAGGGAACGCACTTTTTCCAGTTCGGCGGTGAGTTCATGCACGACTGGTGGCACTTTGACCGCTACGACGATGTCACCGGCGGGCTTGCGAACAGCGTCGTGGATCAAATCACGGCGGGAAGTACCATCAACTTCAGCGCACCCAACACCCCGTACCAACCCATCCCATGCAGCGCCGCCGTGACCACCAACTGTCTGCCCTCGAGCGAGCTCGGCTCGTGGAAAAATTTGTATGCCGAGGCGCTCGGCATCGTCGATACGGACAACTTCGTCGTCACACGTTCTGGAAACAACCTGACGCCGAACCCCGTTGGCACTCCGGTTCACCAATACGCGCTCGACGATTATTACAGCCTCTTCGCCAGCGATTCGTGGCGGGTTCGGCCCAGCGTGACGTTCAACCTGGGGCTGGCCTATACGTACCAGACGCCGCCGTACGACATCAACGGACTGCAGAACGTTTTGACGGATTCGAGCGGGAGCATCCTCACGCCCGAACAGTATCTGCAAGGCCGTCTGTCCGCAGCACAAAACGGCCAGACGTATGCTCCGATTATCGGCTACACACCGGTGCGGGACGTCGGCGGCGCCGGCGGTCTGAAGTACCCCTATCAGCCCTTCTACGGAGGATTTGAGCCGCGCGTCGCAATCGCCTGGAGCCCCAGTGTAAGCGGCGGCTGGCTGGGCAAAATCCTGGGCAACCAGACGACGGTGATCCGGGGCGGCTTCGCCCGCATTTATGATCGCAACAACGCGATCAACTTGATGTCGGACGCGGTCCTTGGCGACGGCTTCCTGCAGCCGGTGAGCTGCACCGGACCTTCGACGACGGGTGCGTGCCTCGGCGTCGGCGGCACGAGTCCAGCCACCGCTTTCCGCATCGGCATCAACGGTACCGCGGGCCCGTTGCCTGCCATTACCCCGACGCTTACGATTCCGGTTGAGCCCGGCTACGGAGACGCCTCCTACATCGGCGCGCTTTCGGCCGGTCTCGATTATCACATGCCGCCCGGCTACTCGAACGAAATCGATTTCAGCATTCAGCGGCAGCTCAAAGGCAACTTCCTCGTGGAAGTGGGTTACGTCGGCAACTACACCTATAACATCTACCAGGGAGTCGACTTGAATGATGCGCCCTGGATGATGAAGCTCAAGGGCCAGACCTTTGCCAATGCTTACGACAACCTTTGGAAGGAGCTGACCAACGGCACAGCGGTCACGACGCAGCCGTTCTTTGAAGGGGCTCTCGCCGGCAGTCCGTATTGCACCGGATATGCAAACTGCACGGCCGCGGTCGCCGCGAACGAGTCGGGCAACATTACCACCGAGTCCGTCACCAGTCTCTGGAGCGACCTCGACCCCAGCTTCGCCTTTGGTCCGCAGCTCCTTTCCACCACGCAATGCAATATCTGCTACTATTCGACGGCGCTCGGATTCTCCAACTACAACGCGCTCACCGCGACCGTGCAGAAGCGCGCGGGCAACGGGCTGACGCTCTCGAGCAGCTTCACCTACAGCCACGCGCTCGGCACCGTCGGCCTCGAGCAGCTCTATACGGAAGACAACCTCGACAACCCGTGGAACCCGCGCGAGAACTACGGCGCGCAGTACTTTGACCATAAAGCGATCTTCAACGTCGTCGCCAATTACGACCTGCCCATCGGGCCGGGGCATCGCTTCCTCGCGAGCAATAACCCGGTGCTGAAGCGGGTGTTCGGCGGCTGGAACATCGCCCCCATTTTCACCTACGCCAGCGGCCAGCCACTGGATTTCTACACGGGCTCTTACCAGGAGTTCGGCGCCGGCTTTGCGGAAAACGGCGCCGAAGCCGTGCCGATGACCAACACGAGAAACATCAGCAACGCGGCCCACTTCGGTATCACCAACCTTCCTTTCATCGGGTCGAACAGCACTCCGATCAACGGCGGCCCTGGCGTCAATCTCTTTGGTAATAACGCAGCACAGATCTTCAACAGCTTCGCGCCTTGCCTAGTGGGCATCTGCACGCGGGCGGGAACGGGCGGCTACCTCCGGGGGCCCTCGCTGTGGGACCTCGACT
>JBOGKE010000006.1:0-10323 GCA_050745265.1 Terriglobia bacterium | reverse complement strand
GGCCCGTCCCGGTAACCGGCAGGCGAGCGAAGCGAGGCCAAAGGCTCAGACCTTTTTCGGCCCCAACGTGTAACTCGATGAAAGTGAATGCAATAGACTGCGATTACACTTTTGGGAGAGGAACCGTTTTTGAGACAACAACGTAAGGTAGCCGATTCGGGGCGCTCCTCGAACCTCCACGCTCAAACCCAGAAACCAACCACAGCGCGCCGCGCGAGAGCCCTACGAGTGGGCCCCTGCGAGGGCCGACCACAAGTTCAGTATGCCGCATTGGTTTTGCGTCCGTGCCGGACGCGGAATTGGAAAGTGCAAATCCTTGGTCCAATGTGCAAGATTCTTGCACATATCCGCGACACGGCGCCCTTCAATTCAGCCGGCCAAGAAACAAGAACTCCGATTAACCTGCCTCCTCAGTCTATTCCGCGCGTCATGGACTCAGCGCACTCGGCGCGGCAGGACTGGCACGCAACGTGCCCAGAGTATTAGCGCAGCCTAAGGGACACCCGAGGTTTATCGTGGCGCCGGAAGGCCACGGCGGGTAGCGTACCGCGGACGAAAAACCGCGGAGTCAAAGAACGACTCCGCGCTACCAGTAATTTCAGCTCGCGGATATCAAAGTGCCCGGATCCGGTATAGGACGGCACCGTGCGAGGGGACAACCGCACCGATGGTGCCGCCTTGTTTCTCCATCTTGCCTGTCCACAGGTTCAATGCGGAATACCCGCGTTGATTCTCCGGCAGGCCCACGGCCGTTGCTTTTATGGAGACTTTCTCTGTCTTCCCGGCGGTGTTGAACAAACCGACGATCGCATCTCCGTTCGGCTCCAATTTGGCGAACACCTGCAGGTTCCCGGTATTGAGAACCCTCTTCGCAGCGACGGAATCCCGGTCAACATCGAGCACCGCAGTGTTTTTCAGGTAAGTCAGATCCAGTTGATCGAGGTGAGTAAGATCGACGCCGAGGATCAGAGGCGCCGCTCCAAGTGCCCATAGGCTGATCTGAGTCTGACGCTCGGCTGGAGTAAGCCCGTCGTTCGTGCCATTCCCTACCTCGATGGAGTCATAGTCGTTGAACCCGCCGGGCCTGGCGTAAGGCTGCCACTCCGCCACATAATCGAAGCGCTTCTCAATGTTCGCCCAGATGGTCAGCGGGTAGCTGCTGCCGTGCTTTTCGCAGCGGTAGCATTCGACGTCGGGCGGGAATTCCCATTGATTCGCGTACTTCATCAACGTCGGGGCAAGAGCCTGTGTAAAGCTCCCCTGCGTGACATCGAGCACCATCGGCCGGCCGCTTTGCCGGATTGCGTTCGACCACGCCTTAACGTCAGCGGAGTTGCTGTCTGTCATGCCGTCGATTTTGATGTAATCGATGCCCCACGCTGCGAGCATATCCGCCCATGAATCGACATACTCCTGCGCTCCGGGTTTATTAAAGTCAATCCTGACCATGCCGCGGCAGTTGTAGTTGTGCTCCGCAACAGACGGCTCCGCAATCTCGGCAGCCGTGTATGACGTGCCTTTGATCGGCGTGTTCTTGCTGGCCGCCTGCTTGGAGATACCCGGAGTAACGTATATGCCGAATTTTATCCCGAGACTGTGGATGTAATCCGCGACTACCTTTATGCCGTTGGTGTCACCATGAGGCGGAAATCTGGATGAATCGGTCACCCAGCGTCCGAAAGGCCCAACGTCGGGACCCTGTGGACCTGGACACACATACCAACGGTCGTCAAGGTTTACGTATTCGTAGCCGATTTTCTGTAAGCCGGACTTCTGCAGCGCGCGCGCTTGAGCTTCGATGTTCGCTGCCGTGGGATTCTCGCGGATGAAGCTCCAACTACTCCAGCCGAGAACGGGCGTGCGCTCGAGTCCATTGCCCTCGGCCCCGGCGTTCTCGATGCCGCCCGCGCCGACCAACAAGATCAGAAGTGCAGCCGTTAACATCTGTGTCCATTTCATAGAGATCACTCCTCGCTCTGAGGTGGATCAAAGGTGATGTTCCATGTTCCGTTGCCGAGCGATCCAATCAAAAGCATGCTCCTGCGTGCTGCGTGGAAAACGGTTGAAGTCCCTCGGTGTTTCGAATTGAAGAGCTTCGGGGTGGCCCAGCAGATCGTACACCCTCCGTGAACTCTCCAACTCGCGCCTCACGTCCGCAACTCGCGCGTAACGGTCCAGTTCCGGCGCAACAATCAGCACCGGCTTCGGAGCGATCATCGCGAGGACTTCGTCGAAGTCGAACGGAACGCGGTCTTCATGGCCAACGAAGGAACCAAGGCGGGGCAACAACCCGTGCAGGTGCGAATAGTGGTGAATTCCCTCCGTGCCTTTGTCGGAAGTCTGCAGTCGCAGGGGATCAAATCCGCAGACGCAAACGACGCCGGTGATGCGCTCATCAAAGGCGGTTGTCAGCAGTCCGACCTTGCCGCCAAGCGCATAGCCGACCAGGTAAATCTGGGATGAATCGATCTCTTCCAGAGCGGAAAGCGCATCAATCGCAGCCCGCGTATCCTCAATCATGCTCCCCATCATCGACCACCGGGGATAGCGATGGTAGAAATCCCTGGCTTCGTGGATTCGCGTTCCGTAGCCAAGTTGGTCGGAGGCAAACACCGCAAAGCCTCTTTGCCACAGCAAGCCGAATGAGGGCCTTGCATCCCGTCCCTCGGAATAGGCCGACTCGGTGAAAGCCCACGGATGCCCTGCTGACCACCCGTCCTGATAGCAGTGCGGATGCAGCCAGATTACGACCGGCCATTTTCCGGATTTGGGTTTGCCGTCGGCTGCGAGCGGATAAAACAAATCTCCCATTAGCGCATCGCCAAATGGAATGCCCGTGGCGCCGATTCCTTCACGCTTCAACTGCTCCCGCTCATACCGATCGCCGTAGCCGCCCCAGGTGTCTTTCGCGGGCCGCCGGAACAGGGTTGCGAGCCATCCGTCAGTGCACATACTCCGATCGGAAACACTGCGAATCGCCGGAAAAGGAATTCGGGCCGGCGCTTCGCCCAGTACCCATGAGACGTTCTCGCGAATGGATTTCTTCCGTTCTTCCCATTGAGCAGGCGAATCGATCGGGCGCCTGTCTTTCTGCTTCAAAAAGTCACCAACCGATCTCTTCGGGTACGACAGCGGATCGATTTTCTCACCGCTGGTCTTCAGCCAGTCTTCAAACGTGTAACCGAGAATCCAGGTCTCACGTTTGGGGAAATGTTTTCGACCAAATACGGCGTCGAAGAAGTCCACGATCTCCTCGATGTGCTCGGTCTCGAATTCGTGTTCCCCATCGCGCAGGTGAAGCCACAGGTTCTCCTCATGGCCGAGAAAACGATAGGCGCGCAGAACGGAGCGATAACTTTGCTCAAATCCAAAGGGGTTGCCCTGCGATTCGGAGAAGCTGGCGTACATCATCAGACCGCGCGGGGCGATGGTTGCCATCAGCAGGTTCTGATCCACCGGGAGTTTGTCTTCGCGCCCCGCAAAGAAGCGAAGTTGAGGATGAAACCAGTGCGGAAAGTCTCCGGTGATGTCCGCAATGCTTTCATTCACAAACATATCCGTGGTGTACCGCCAGGGATCAGCCTCTCCCGTATTCCCGCTCGACGGGACGACTGCTGCAACCCGCTCGTCGAAAGCCGCCGCCAGGAGAGCCTGCTTGCCGTTCCGGGAGTGCCCCGTCAATCCGATCTTCTCCTTGTCCACCTCGGGCAGGGTGAACAAGTAATCTATCGCCCGGGATGCCGACCATGCCCAGCGCGCCAGGCACGAAAAGTCGTACTGCGGGTAGATGTCGATGTAAGCGTCGGAATCGTCGCCAATTCCGCCATACATCGGATCGGCAGCAAAATAGATGCAGCCGATATAGCCGCGCCGAACGCCGGTGGTGACCCATGGCCGGGTACGGGGATGATTGGTGAGGAAAACCGGGAACGGGCCTTGGCCATCCGGAACAATCAACTGGACGCGCAATGTTGCACGATGGTCGGGGCCGAACTCGAGCCGTACGTCGCGGACCGTGGTGCTCCCTTCGCGACGGCTGCCTGTGACGGCCGCCCGCAGATTCTCCGGTTGGGGAGGCATCGTGCCGAAAAGCCATTTCTCAGTTTGAGCGCGAACCCACACTTTCTGCCGCTCCCACAACTTCACGTTCGTAATCGGGATGCTGCGACCGTTCTCATTCAGCACCAAGGGATCTGGAAGCTGCGGATGCGAGGGCATGGCGTCGAAATCCGGAGGAAGCGCCCCGGTGCGCTGAACCCAGTCTTCCCAGGTTTTGTCGTAGGCATTGATGCGGCCGGTCGAGGGCTTCCGCGAGTGGGGATAAATCGTGAGAAACTCCTCGAGCTCCTGTCGCCGCTTATCTTCTCCGCTGGCCGGTCCACTCGCCAGTTGAGCCGAAGCTGGCAAACGAACGACGCCTTCAATGCCTAACGTCGAAACTCCTGCCGCCATAGCTGCACTCTCAGCGAAGAAGGTCCTGCGTGTGGTCTTGTTTCGCGCCATGAGTTCCTCTCAGGATCCGGAGTGGTGAGCTTTCAGCTTCGCCGCTTGCCGCACACATCGTGCATGTCTTCAGGTGCGTGCACCGACCCGCGCGCCGAAGGGGCGGGGGTTTAGCTCCGCCACTTACCGACATCTTTGCACGCGGCACTGAACTTTCGCGGACGCTCACCATGCCGGTTCATGCGGCGTTTTCCTGGGCTTTCTTGAAAATGTTGATCGCGTTGTCGTGGTACACGTTTTTGAGCACGCTGTCGGGCAGGCCGAAGCCGTTAAGCGTCCAGTGATAGTTGAAATTGAAATTGGCGGTGTCAACTTTACCGCGCCCAAAGAAATGCTCATCCTCGGTTTCGAGGATGCGAAATGTAGTGGCAAAAAATGGTGTGCTGTAAGTCACGTCGGTACCATACACCACGCGGTCGGAATACTTCGTCAGAAACTGCCGCGTGAAGCGCGGGATGGTCGCCGTCTCCGCGAAGCGCGCCGCAATGTCGGCGTAGAGATTGGGATGGCGGTCAAACATGTTGCCGAGGCGGCCGAGATCGTAATCGAGATTGCACAAATGGCAGGCGATGAAAGTGGTCTTAGGGTGGCGGCCGACTGTGATATCCAGGCTGTTGACAAGCTGGTCGTGATCGTACATGCCGGGCTCGAGAACGATTCGCCAGGTCCAGCCGTTCATGAGGCCGTCGTTGGTGTAGTCCATGGGCTGGTAGGACCAGATGGGATCGGACACGTGGATGCTGATGGGCATGCCGAGCTGGCCGGCTCGGTTCCACAACGCGTCGAGGCGCGGATCGTCTGGATGCGGCCCGTGCGGGCCGTTGCGGTTGGCGGGCGACGGACCACGCGTGTATGCGGGACCTCCGTTCAAGGGAGCGGGCGGACGACCGATGCGAGAGCGTTTGCCGTAATACTGCCAGGTAAAACCTCGGCCCTTGTCGTGAATTTCGCCCACGCCATGGGCCCCGGCGCGACGGCAATTCTCCAAAGACTTTAGCGCTGCCCTTTCAAAGTCGGGCTGGCCGAAATTGTTCATGTCAAACAGGCACCACATATCAAACCGGTTGGGGAACTCGGCGTATTGGCGGTTTATCTCCTCGAAGCGGTCGAGCGTGGAGGCGCCGGTGAAAACCAGCGATTTTTCCACTCCGACCGCGTCCATAATCTTCACCATCTCGCGGACGCTTAAAGATCCACGCCCGTGACTGTGGGCGTCGTAGATGGGGTATTTTGCTTTGTCGACGATCGTGACAGGAATGCGATAGATAGATTGCGGGACATAACCGTTCAAAAGAATGGTGGGCGGCGAACCCGGAGCTGAGTCAGACGCCGGACCAGCGGTCCCGGCCGAGCTCGTTGTCTGACCGCGATCGATCGCGGGCTTCACACCAATCGCCATGCCGGCCATCATGAGTTCTCTTCGATTCATGTTTTGTGTCCCTTCCAAGAATGCAGGATTAGCAGGCTGGTGAAAACGGAGTCTGTCATGCCGAGCGCAGCGAAGCATCTGCTGTTTCCCATTGAAAAAAAACAAAAGTGGATTCTTCGCTTCGCTCAGAATGACATGCCCACAGGGTTTTTCAGCAATGTTACAGCATTATTGTGGCTGCCCAGCATGAATCTGCTGATAGACGCGCACGTAGTCCACCGTCATGAACTGCGGCAGCTCGGAATCGGCCGGAGCGGGTTCATCCGGACCGCCGCAGGCGACGTTCATGATCAGATACATCGGACGGTCGAAGGACCAGCCGATCCCCGGATCTTTCTTGCAGGTGAGGATCTTCTCCCCGTCGAGGAAAAAGTCCATGTGGTCCGGATACCAGTCCAGGCGGTAAACATGAAACTCGGTGTACAGGTTTTGCACTCTGACGGCCCGCGAGGGCGTCGGCCCTGTGGTGCCGTGGATATGAACGGCAACCCGATTCGGGTGGCTGCCCCACGCTTCCATCAGGTCGATCTCGCCTTCAGAGGATTCACCGTTGTTCGGGCCCCGGTAAGGCCCGCGAACCTCTTTGCCATTCGACAGGCGAGGAATCGGAGGTCCCGGAATATTCGGAGTTCGCAGACGGCTTAAAAACCAGATGGCGGGCCACGTGCCTTTCCCCCGCGGCAGCTTGGCCCTGATTTCAAAGCGGCCGTAGGTCCAGGAGGCCGTGTCACGCGTTGTGAGACTGGCGGAAGTGTATCGGTGCCAATCATCGTTCAGAGATGTGGGCAGAAAGCTTTGCGGCGTTTCCTTGCGTAGCTCGATCAGCAGTTGCCGGCCATCCACCCGCGCGTTCGCCAGACGATTGACGGCATAATACTCCAGCTCATTGTGGCGGATGTACCCTTCTTCATAATCCCATTTCGCGGGATCGGGATGGCCCGTATAGTTGAATTCGTCGGACCACACAAGTTTCCAGCCGCGTACGTTCGGGGCCTGTGCGTAAACCGGGCCTGCGACGATGCAGAAGAACAACGCAGATGTCAGGATTGCGCGCACGAGTCTGTCCCAATTGTAAAAATTCAGCAGAAGAGTAACACAGATTGGGGAGTTCCGGAGAGCGGGTAGCCGCGGCACGGTTTGTGTGCGGTGGGTATTGGGATAGGATCGGTGTTAAGATGGCGGCCTGTCGTATGTCCATCGGCTGCGGGATGAAGACCGAGTTTCGCTTGGCCATGGCTCGACAGGCATGTCGTCAAACGTTATCCACCGCCGCTGACTACGCCACGCCGGCCGAAACATATCGCGCCGAGGGAAGCCCACGGCACACAAAGCGTGCCGCGGCCAACCGCTCTTTCGTTGACCGCGGGCTTGGCATTTTCATATCCCCTGTTCAGCTTTTCGATTCACCTCTCACCATGCAATTGGGCGGCTAACTGGTCCAGCTCGCGACGCACCGCGTCATACACCGCATGCGTGGGCACCGCATCGGCCCCGTCGATGTCGGCCGCCAGATCACTCAACGTGCCGTTCAGGCCGGCAAATTGCCTGGCGGCTGCAGCGTCGCCGTGCTGTTTCGCCGCCACGTAGCCCTCGTAGCTTTCGCGCATTCCGGCCATCAGTTTCTGCTCCATCGACAGTTCGGCGGCGAAAGCAGACGCGGTGTTAGTTTCGCGCGGGTCGCGCTGGACCGTCAGGGGCTGCGTATAGATCTGGCCGGCCACCGTCAGTTTGACGACATAGTTTCCAGGAACGACGAGCGGTCCCACCGGACCAGCCGGAGTGTCGTGCGGGATTGCAGACATGGGATAGGAGTGCCCTACCGACGGCGGCGGCGCATAGCGGAGATCCCAGGCGAAGCGATTCATGCCCACGCGGCTGGGCAAGGGTTGCGGGTTCGCCATCCAGTAGTCCGCAATCGTCGGCCACTTCACCGGCCTTCTGATACTTTCTGGGATTGGAGCACTGCTGAACCGGCGCACCAAGCTCCCGTTTGCGTCATAAATCGCCAGTTCGATCGGCTGGGACGGCACGACCCGCAACGTGTAATTCATAATCGCGCCCGCAGGCGGATTCGTTCCGGCGGGAATTTCAGGCGGCATGGGGGTGTCCGAGTTGACGTCTCTGCGCACTCGAATCGCGTCAGCCGGCCTGAAGAGGTGAGCAGGGGCGGCAGCAACAGAGGCATCGAGCTGCTCAAGCGGGCTCAGGTCGTCCAAAATCCAGAACGCCCGGCCAAACGTCGCCGCTACCAGGTCGCCATCCCGGATCGCTAAATCACGCACAGCAGCGCTGGGCAGATTGAGCTGCAGCGACTGCCAGTTCTCCCCATCATCGAAAGAGACATAGACGCCATTTTCTGTGCCGGCGTAAAGCAGCCCGTGCCGCTTCGGGTCGGCCCGGACCACCCGAACGAAGCTGCCGTTCGGAATGCCGGAAGTGATCGCGGTCCAAGTGCGCCCGTAGTCGTCGGTGCGGTAGATGTAAGGGCGAAAATCGCCCCACACGTGCCGGTCCATTACCGCATAAGCTTCCGCAGGGTTGAATGGCGAAGCTTCAATCCTGCTGACGATATCCAGAGGCCTTAACCCCTGGATCGTCGAACGCTGCCAAATTTTGCCGCCGCCGCGCGTCACCTGCACGAGACCGTCGTCTGTGCCTACCCAGATCACGCCCGCATTCAGCGGCGAGGGACCAATCGCCGAGATTGCAGCCCAATCCCGGCCGGTTTTGCCGTCTGGGAGCGGGCGCATTGGTAGATCGGATCGAACGGTAAGGTCGGGACTGATGCGCCGCCAATCGCGCCCGCCGTCGGAAGTTTGGAGCAGGTACTGTGCGCCGTAATACAAGGTGTTGCCGTTAGCGGGCGAGAATACGAACGGCGGCCGTACCGAACTCCACCACGGGCCCATCAAGTAACGGTACGGTCCGCCGGTACCGACGTAGGGCGTTACGTCGAGGGTTAGCCACGTGCCTCGAACCCTGCGGTGAATTGCCGGGCCATCGTCGCTCGAGAATATCCACTGCGGATGTGCCGGATCCGGTTCAACATACCCAAATTCGTAGGCGCCCATCGAGGGCCGCCAATCCAGGAAGCTGATGTCGCCGAATGCTCCCCTGCTGCTCACCTCGACCGAGCCGCTGTCCTGTTGTGGGCCGTAAATGTGGAAGGGAAACCGATGATCAATTGCGAGATGGTACATCTGCCCGGTCGGCTGGTTGTACCAGGAGCTCCAGGTCCGGCCTGCATTCAGGCTTACACTGGCCCCCTGGTCGGCGCCCAGAATCATCTCGGTGCTGGCGCAGCCCTCGCCGCCGCCCATAGGCACACAGGGGCTTTTTGGATTTATCCAAAGGTTGTGGTAGTCATCGCCCCCCGGCGCGCCTTTTAGAACTTCGAACGTCTTCCCGCCATCGACCGAGCGGTAAAACGACGTGTGAACCACGTAGACCAGATCGCGATTTTGCGGGTCCATCCAAATGCCGTCGAAATAGCCGGAGCGCCCGCCGGGCTCTAACCGTGGATCTTGCGTGATGCGCCGCCAACTTGCTCCGTCGTCGTCGGAGCGATACAGCCCGCCTCGGAGGTGATCGGTGTGTCCTTGCGCCCTCGCAATTATTGCAAAGACGCGCCCGCCGTCAGCCGCCAGCCCGATTCGCCCCATAGGCCAGGTTGGAAGTCCGTGGCCGGACAGTGGTCGCCATGTGCTTCCTCCGTCGGAGGATTTGTAGATGGCCCCCCCGGCTTGGTCGCTATCGGGGGGCGCGGGCGGCAGAGCCGCTTGATGGTGCCAGAGCGACGCATACACCACCCCAGCCCGAGCGGCGTCGTACGCCAGTGAAATGGCGCCCGTCGTGTCATCCTTGTAAAGGGTCCTGCTCCACGTTCGGCCGCCATCTTTGGTCAAATAGACGCCGCGATGCGGGTCGGGCGCATAGGCGTTCCCTAGCGCCGCCACCAGCGCGACGTCGGGATTGTTCGGGTCCACAAGGATCGCCCCAATATGCGCCGTATGGGAAAGGCCGATGCGGCGCCAAGTGTTTCCGCGGTCATCCGAGCGCCAGACTCCGTCTCCGCGGTTCGCTGCCCCCCAGGAGTTGCTGGCGATTCCAAAATCGCCGGTACCGACATACAGGATGTTAGGGTTCGAGGGCGCGACAGCGAGCGCACCGATCGAGGCGACATGCGCCTGGTCAAAGATCGGCCGCCAGACGGCCCCGGCGTCGGTGCTTTTCCAAACGCCACCCCCAGGACTCGCCATATAGTAGACACCCGGCTGCCCGATCACCCCGGCGACCGCCGAAACACGACCCCCGCGAAATGGCCCCACCAGCCGCCATCGCATGCCGGCGTACAAAGCGGGGTCGAACTGGCTCGCTTGGAGCGGAGCGAT
>JBOGKE010000005.1:0-5530 GCA_050745265.1 Terriglobia bacterium | reverse complement strand
AAGTGGACGTGGCCGTCAAAGACTTGCTCACCGCGATGGAGCCGATGATCATCGTCTTTCTTGGCGTCGTCGTCGGCGGCGTGGTGATCTCGATGTACCTGCCGCTCTTCAGCCTGATCGGCAAGCTCGCTTCGGGCGCCGGATAGCGCCCCGATCATCGTAGCGGCGACCTGCGTTCGCTGGCCTGTGGCGAGCATGGAGCGCCGCTACAGCGGCATCGGACGGAGTCGCCCTTTTCGGCGTCCCTTCCCGCGTCACAACAGGCGCCGATCACCGCTGCAGCTCAGCATCCGCCGCCGGTTTTCATCTCCTTCCCCACTTCGGCGCAAACCGCCCGTCCTCCCGATTCTCAACCCTGCTCAACTCAAGCACCGTAACGCGGCCGGAAATCGGCGCTTCAACTCCTGAGGGAACGCGGCAAAGCAATAGTTGTAGCTGCAAACTAATTATGATATGTTCTTGCTGATCGATTTCGCCCTGGAACGACATTTCGGCCAAAGGAGTGAAACGCCCATGAAACAGGAAGCATTCGCGTTCAAGCCTCGGTCGCCCGCGATCAGACTCCTGATCGCATTGTTCATTGCTGTTTTGATTCTTGGAGCGGGGAGCTTAATCGCGCAGGACCTCGGGTCGATTTCAGGCTCCGTCACCGACGCTTCGGGCGCGGCGGTCCCGAATGCCACCGTCACGGTTACCGATCAGCTTCGGAGCGTGGTCGTTCGAACTCTCTCGACGAATTCGGCGGGAAACTACGCCGTACCGGATCTCCCAACCGGCACGTATTCGGTGCGCGCAGGGAAACCGGGGTTCACGACGGCGGTGCATTCGGATCTGGTGCTGAACGTCCGCAGCCAGGTGCGCGTCGACTTCAACCTCTCGGTTGGAGCGGTGACGCAGCAGGTCACCGTCACTGCGCCCGCGGTGCACTTGCAAACTCAAAGTGGCGCCGTGAGCCAGGAAATTACTAGCAAGCACATCGCGGCGATCGACACCGACGGGCGGAACTTTATACAACTGACGACCCTCGTGCCAGGGGCTGTCGGCCCGTCGCTGATTGGCTCGCTCAACGTGCCGGTCGGCGTCACCGCCAATTCGGGCGTCAATTTCAATGGCGAGCGCCAAGCTCACAACGTATTCTCGGTAGACGGCCAGGAGAACTACGACCGAGGTTGCGGCGGTTGCATCGAGATTGTTCCCGATCAGAATGCGATCGCCCAATTCAACGTGCTGACGAGTAGCGCGGCCAGCGATGTGGGAAACGGATCGGGAGGTGACATTCAGCTTGAATTGAAGAGCGGTACCTCGAGCTACCACGGTGAAGCGTTCGAATTCAACCGAAACACGTCCTTCCAGGCTGGCGCCTTCTTCAGCAACGCGGCCCATCAGCCCAAACCGCCGCTCCTTTACAATGACTTTGGCTTCAACATCGGCGGGCCCGTGGCGCTTCCCGGTCATCAGAAGAAGACGTTCTTCTTTTTCGAGATGGACTGGCGAAAGCTGAATCAGGGTGTTTCGTTCCACACGCTGGCGCCCCAGGCAGGCTGGGCGTCCGGAAATTTCGGAACGGGCAGCCCGGTGATCCTCGATAAGACCAAATCCGTCGCGTGTCCAGCCGGCGTTTCGGGCACGTGCTATCAGCCCTTTCCGAGCAACGCAATTCCCACGGCCATGCTCGATAAGAACGCGACGATTCTGGGCGCGCCGGGCTTGCTGTTTCCGCTCGCCAACGATGGTGCTTATTTTGTCGGATCGGCGCGGCAGCCTATCAACGTGAACGAGCAGATCGCGCGCGTCGACCACCAGTTTTCCGACAAAACTTCCTTAATGGTCCATTACGTCCGCGACGGCATCGATCAGCACTACGCAACGTCTCTCTGGAGCAGCGACTCTTATCCGAGCGTCGGCACGGATTTCCTGAACGAGCCGCAGTCGATCCTAGCCAAGCTCACGCGCAGCATCACTCCGACGCTGCTGAATGAGGCGATGATCGGTTTCAACCGCCAGCCGCTCACGCTGCTTCCGCTTGGCACTTTCCAACGGCCGTCGGGCGTGAATATCGCTTCGCTCTATCCCGGCACCAACACGGAGAACCGCATCCCCACGATCAGCTTCTCGGCGCCTTTGGGGACGGCGTATGACATCGCTTCCTGGCCCTGGACCAACGTGCTGAACACCTGGACGCTGCGCGATTCGGCAACCAAGATCATGGGCAACCACACATTTAACTTCGGCGTTTATTACCTGCACTACATGAAACAACAGGAGCTCTTCGGCAACACCCAGGGCAACTTCAATTTCAACCCACAGAACACTGCGCTCGGCACGGGGGGCCAGTACATCGACCCGGCAAATCCGAGCCAGGTTCTGACCACCACCGGGAATTCGTTTGCGGATTTTATGCTCGGCAATGCCTGGACCTATACGGAGCTTCAAAAGCAGACGCTTCCGGCTTACCTCAACACGCAGTTCGAGCCGTGGTTCGGGGACACGTGGAAAATCAAGAGCAACGTCACGCTGAACTACGGATTGCGCTGGGACTACATGCCGCACGCGAGCGAGCGGCACAATAACATTTCCGTGTTTCGGCCTTCGCTCTTCAATCCCGCAAATGCTCCGCAGATCGACTCGAGCGGCCATTTTGTGCCGGGCACGGGCGTGCTGACCAACGTCAACGGCGGAACGTTTTACCTGAACGGCATCGGAATCGCCGGCCAGAATGGCGTTCCCGATATTCTCGTAGCAAATCACTGGACGAACTTCGAGCCCCGCTTCGGCTTCGCGTGGCAGCCGCGCGCGAACGGGAAAACCGTGGTCCGGGGAGGATTTGCATTAGAATTCGAAAATGTCCAGGGTAACGACATTTACAACGTCGCCCCGAACCCGCCGTTTTCGAATAGCCCGCAGTTCTTTAACACCAATTTCACCAATCCCGGAGGCGCGGCGACGCTGAGCCCCGGCGGCTTGCAGGCGTACGATCCGAACTACCTCCAGCCCTACTCGAAGCAATGGGACTTCGGCGTGCAACACGAATTCACGCCGCAAGTGGTGGCATCGGTCATGTACGTCGGCTCGGAAGGGACGCACCAGCAAGTCAATACCAATATCAACCAGCCGACGGCGCCCGTGACAACAGGCAACATCAATCAATTCCGGCCCTATCCCGGTTGGGGGAGCATCGGCTGGTATGCGAACGACACGAATGCGAACTATAACTCTCTGCAAGGAAGCTTGCGCTTTGCCACTTGGCACGGCCTGACGTCGGGCGTGGCCTATACGTATTCGCACTGCCTCGATTACGTCGACAACGACAATTCAGGTTTTTACAACAACAACTATAACCTGAACGCTGAATACGGCAACTGCGGCTTCGACGTGAGGCACGTCCTCGAAATCAATTACGTTTACGACCTGCCGATCGCGGGCAACGCAAAGGGGGTTACACGGACCATGCTCGGAGGGTGGCAGCTTTCCGGCATCACGTCGCTCTACTCCGGTCTTCCGCTGACCATCGGATCGTCAGCCGATTCGGCTCACTGCGGTTGCGGCGGCTATCGGGCGAACCTTATCGGCAACGCAAATTCCGGCCCGAAGAGCGTGAATGAATGGTTCAACACGGGGGCGTTCGCCGCGCCGGCGAATAATACGTTCGGCGATGCTGCGCGGAATATCGTTTACGGCGCCGGCATCGACAACTTTGACGTCTCACTGTTTAAGAACTTTGCCGGCATCCCCTTCCCGGCGAACAAAGAAGGAGCAACGCTGCAACTTCGGTTCGAATTTTTCAACTTCTTTAACACGACGCAATTCAACAGCTTCAGCACCACCCTCCAGAACGGCAACTTCGGCCAAGCCACCGGAACGCGCCTGCCGCGCGAAATCCAGCTTGGCGCGCAGTTCATGTTCTGAAGACAGCGCGGCAACGCGGAAGCCAAACGCCGCTTGCCGTTTTGATTTCGGGCGCGGTAGCGGCGACCGGTAATCGCCGGCCATGGGTTTTCACATGTCTTCGACGATCGCAGATCGCCGCTCCAGCGCAAAGTCGGAGTTGTCAATTTCTGCTTTCTGCCTTTAGTGGGGCGGTCCGCCGGAGATGGCTTGATAGAGCTTTTCTTCCTGCCGTTGATGGATTTCGGCAACGGCTTTCAGCTCAGTTGCCGCGAGCTGCGTTTTTCCTTCGGCCCGGTAGACCTGGGCAAGGCGAAAATGCGCTTCGACGCGCGAGGGGTCGAGGCGCGCCGCTTCTCTCAACTCCTTCTCGGCGCCGGCGTAGCGCTTCTCGTGCGCGTCGATGACGCCAATATCGAAGTGCGCGATGCGGATGTTTGGATAGGCGCGAATCGCCTGTTCGGCGAGCGCCTTCGCCTTCGCCGTGTTTCCCTGTTTGAGCGCGATGTCCGCGAGGTAAGCCTCCGCCTTCGATACATCCCCGCCCGCTTCGATTTCGTTCTCGAAAGCCGCTGATGCCTGCTCGTATTGGTGATCCTTCCAGTAGAGATAACCCAGGCCGAAGTTTACGTCGGGCTGGTTCGGTGCGATGGCGGCCGCGGCTTTGAATTCGCGGATGGCAGCGCCCGTGCGGTCGAGCCCGTCGTCCGCTTCTCCCATCAGCATGTGAATGGTTGCGGCCTTCGGGTCGTTTCGCTGGAGTTGATCGAAATACGCGAGCATCTTTTCGTCCTGCGCGCTGCGCAGATAGCTTTGCGCCAGAAGGTACTGAATCGTCGTGTTGTCCGGCTTTTCGCGGACGATTCTCTCGAACTCCGATGCGGCGGCCCGGTAATCCTTCTCCCCGTAATACGACAACGCCAGCAGCGTCCTCGCCTGGAAATTCGAGGGTTGAATCGCCACAGCCTTCGCGAGCGCTTTGGCTGCGGCCTGTGAATTGCCTGCTTTGAAATAGGCAAGCCCCAGGTTTAGTGCGAGAGGAAACGAATGCGGCTGCAAACTCAGCGCGCGCTCGTAAGATGCCGCTGCCTGCGGGTAGTCGCCGAGCCTGGCGTAAAGCACTCCGAGGTTGTTGAGCGCCGGAAGTGAGTTGGGCGCGAGATGCAGGATCTGTTGATAGAGCTTGACGGCGCCTTTGTAATCGCGCCGCGCCGTGAGCTGCTCAGCCTGGGCGGCAAGATCCTGGTACTGCGACGCGCCGGAACGATTCTGGGCGCTCAAGGCGCGGGGATGCAAGGTGAATACAACGGCTGAAAGAAGCCACAGCTGCGCCCCGCGACGTATTGGCAATGGCACGTGCCTCTTTGCCTTTGCGGAGGCCATGGCCCATGATTATAGCGCGGAGCGGCAGCCATCTTTCGGGCGCATCCGCAAGTGCTCGCTCGAAAATCTCGCCGCGAGTCCCGCCAGGGTGAACCGAGTGTTCGTTTGGGCTAGTGCCGCAGGCGCATGAGCCGTTCCGCCGCGGCGTCAAGCGTCGCGTCGGTTTTGCTGTAGCAGAACCGCACTTGCTGGCTTCCGGCTTCCTTGCGCCGGTAGAAGCTGCTGCCCGGCACCACCGCGACGCCGATTTTCCTCACCATGT
>JBOGKE010000004.1:0-12960 GCA_050745265.1 Terriglobia bacterium | reverse complement strand
CCAAGCGCCAGCGTAATGACCGCAACCGCCGTAAACCCCGGATTGCGGCGTAACTGGCGTAGGCCATAGCGCAGGTCGGCAGCGAGTTCGCCGAGCAAGCGCGTTCCCAGCGCCTCGCGGCATTCCTCCTTGTACCGTTGATAGCCGCCAAATTCCACCAGGGCCTGCCGCTCTGCTTCAGCGTGAGAAAGCCCTGTCCGTTCCAAATCGTCCGCAAGGATTTGCAAGTGCGAGCGGAGTTCTTCCTCCATCTCGCGTTCCACGCGCCTCCGGCGGAACACAAAGCCCAAAAAAGTCCGAATCGAGGAGAGCATGCTCATAGTTCCTCCGGTTGCGCCCCGAGGACGCTCCCGATCGCGGCCACGAGCCGGTTCCAGCCTTCCATTTCCTCACGCAGCCGCTTCCGGCCCGCCGTTGTAAGCTCGTAATACTTCGCCCGATGGTTATTCTCCGAAATGCCCCACGTTGCCTTGAGCAGCCCCTTGCGGACCAAGCGAAACAACGCGGGATAGAGCGCCCCTTGCTCGATCACGAGAGCGCCTTTCGAAATCTGCCCAATCCGCAGAAGAACGCCGTAGCCGTGCAGCGGCCCAAGAGAGACGGCCTTGAGGATGAGAAGGTCGAGCGTGCCGGGAAGGATTTGAGCCTGCTTGTTCATGCCATACCCTAAGATGATTAGGAGTATAAGAGGCAATTCCCTGGTCTGTCAAGAGCCGCCTGCGATTGAAGATTGATGATTGGTGAATGCTGATAGGTGAGAGTGATGCGATCGATGGTAGCGCAGAGTTTTAACCCCAAAACTCTGCGCTACAAAAACACCGCCTAGGCAGGGTGGGGGCGCTCTTTGCGGGGCGCTGAAGGGGGCGATTTGCGGCTCGAGCTCCTGGGTGGTTACCTCGGGCGGCGGGGTGGACTCGGGTTTGCGGCGCTCGGGCAGTGGCTTCCCTTCAATCAGCAACTTCACTTCGTTGCTGTCGAGCACTTCATGCACGAGCAGCCCCTCTCCACGCGCTTCTCAGCAAGAATTTTGGACCCTGTCAATCTGAGCGCCAGCGAAGAATCCCTGCATCTCCGGGACAAGGCAACTGCTGGGATTCTTCGTCGTCCCGCGCGTCGGGACTCCTCAGAAGGACATTTCCTTTGGTTGCGGCTACGCCGCGATATGGGTAAATCTCGCTGTAGCGGCGGCGAACTTCCTCACCGTGTTAACATGAGAAGTTGTGAACGCCGAGTCAGGGAGGAGTTCGATGGGAACGGTTCAAGCGGTTGAAGAACGGCAGGCGGCGCGGAACACGCATCGGGTGCGCGAGATTCTGAGCTGGTATGAAAGCGATAATCCGGGCTCGAAAACGGGCATCGCGCGGCTACTGAATCACGGCCGGCTTGCGGGCACGGGCAAGCTGGTGATTCTGCCGGTCGACCAGGGGTTCGAGCATGGACCGGCACGCAGCTTCGCCGTGAACCCGCCGGCGTACGATCCGAATTATCATTTTGAAGTGGCTCTCGAGGCCGGGTGTAACGCCTACGCCGCGCCGCTCGGGTTCATCGAGGCCGCCGCCTCCCGGCACGCGGGCGAGATCCCGCTGATCCTCAAGCTGAACAACCACGACGTGCTCCATTCGGATAAGGATCCGATTTCCGCCGTCACGGGCAGCGTGCGTGACGCGCTGCGCCTTGGCTGCGTGGCCATCGGCTTTACGATTTATCCGGGCTCGGCGAACTCGCGCGAAATGTACGAGCAGCTTCGCGGACTTGCCGAGGAGGCGAAGGAAGCCGGGCTCGCCGTGGTGGTCTGGTCCTACCCGCGCGGATCGAGCATGAGTAAAGACGGCGAAACTGCGATCGACGTGGTTGCGTACGCCGCGCACATCGCCGCCGAGCTTGGCGCGCACGTGATCAAGGTGAAGCTGCCCACTGAACGAATCGAGCAGGCGGAAGCGCAGAAGGCTTATGCGGCCGCGAACGTACCGATCGGCACGCTGGCCGAGCGCGTGCGGCACGTGGTCCAGAGCTGCTTTGACGGGCGGCGCATTGTGATTTTTTCCGGCGGCGCGACGAAGCCTAACGACGAGGACGTTTACGATGAGGCGCGCGCGATCCGCGACGGCGGCGGATTCGGCTCGATCATCGGCCGCAATTCGTTCCAGCGACCGAAAACCCACGCCATCAAGTTCCTCGAAAGCATCATGGGGATTTACTCGGGCGAGCGAAAGTAGCCCAGACCGCGGCTTTTGCGGTCTGCGGCTTTACACCCGGGTAAACCCTCGACGGGAAATATGCAGGTCCGCGCTTCCATCTTTCGGACGTGGTCCCGCGGAAGGGCTAAAGTTAAATGGCTTTAGCAGATTTGAGTTGGAAGGCCGCTAGACTCAGACGCAGAAGTCAGGGGGTCGGAGCTTCAGCTCCGACGTTACGAGGTGGAACTCCGACCGGCTTGAGCCGCTGAAGCAACTTGGGGTCAAAAGGCGATCAGGTGGTGCTTCAGGGGCTGAAGCCCTGTTGAACGGGAGCAGCCGAATGTCGGAGCTGAAGCTCCGACCCCCTGGATCCGCCCTTTACGGCTTTACGGTAAGATCACATCAATTCACGTCGGCGTTTCGGTCGCCCTCATAATGCATGATGTGGTAATACGCCTCCCAGCCGCTCCACAACAGAGGCGGGCTGAGATGCGTGAGCGGATCGTTAAGATAATTGGAGAAGGTCTGAACGATCTGCCGCGTCCGATAAACGCCGGTGAGCCAGTCACCCCGATACCAATTCTTCCACTTCCCATATTCGGCCGCCATCTCTGCGCGCTGAATGCCGTCAAACGCGCTCAAGGCCTGTCTGGTTTCTGCTTGGGCGTCGGCCGTGCGGCCTGCTTCAGCATCTTCGATAGCTTTCGAAACCAAATACAGCATGTGATTGCTTTCGCGATTGATTGCAATCATCGCCAGCACCTGCTCGTTGTAAAACGGCCGGCGCGCCACGGGAACCAATCGCTCGATATCGAGCGCCCTCTTCCACACCGCATCCCAGCGCGGCTGCGCGTCTCCGCACTGCTGAACCTCCCGCGCCGCCGTCTGACTCATCCATTGTTTCCAGGTCATGCGAGTGGGACCGAAGTGGAAGGCTTCGCCAAGCACGTGCGGCTGCTCCCATTTCGGAGACTGGCTCGGCACCGAATAGAGCGGCGAATCGATCATGTAGGTGAGCAACATGCGTCGCGCCTCGGTGTGGTAAAGCTGATCGCCATACTCGCGCGTCGGACTGCCGAAATGCGCAGGCGCGGCGAAGTATGCCCGGTAAAGCTCTGAAAGCTCGGGAGCGGCCTTTCCTCCAAATTCCTCGCTGGACCATTTCCGGTAGAACCCGTCGGCGGGGTCAGGTCCGGCCGGAACTCCCTTCCAGGCCGTATCCATCACGGCCCGGATGGACATCGTGACCGGACGCATGTCGCTGGTGTTGAGGAGAAGATAAGCGGTAGCGCCGGCCTTGATGTAGCGGCCGAGCTCGGAGAAGCTCCGCGAGACGGGAACCATCTCCGTGAGCTGATTGGCGCGCCCGTTCATCATCGCGACGTGATCGTAGGCGCCCTGCCCGGCAGTCACATCGCCGCGGTCTTGGAGATACCCGTACCCGCCATCCGCCCACACCTTGATAACCTCGGGAGGAATCGTCAGATCGCCTTGCTGGACGAGCCGCGCACCCTCCTGCCACAAATTAGTCACAAACACGGCGTGTGGATGGATGGCGCGCACGATGCCGATCTGATCCGCGATCGCCTTGCTGATCAGCCGGCCGAGCGCCTTATTGTTGTTCCGCACGCTCGGGTCCATCGAGGCGTAGGTGACGTCGGATAATCCGCGCAGGCCGACCGACCAAACGACTTCTTGGTCCGGAAGGTACGAATTCACGGCGTCCTTCCAGGCGCGCTCGAGAATCTCGGGATGCGTCGTGTAGTTGTAGGGAACTCCCTTGGGCCAGCGTGCGACGTTCAAACCCAGCGGAATGGCATGGTGCTGGGTCACGATCAGCCCGCGCGCTGCCGCGAGCTTCACCTGCGGGTCGTCGGGAAAAATCCAAGTGCCCGGCGCCACCATGTCGCCCTTCAGGCGGAGAATGGTTTCGTAGATTTTATTCCACACGGCGAGGGATATGCCCGTGTGATCCTTCTTTTCGCCGGGCGCCCATCCGGTGAGCAGGTCTTCGTCGTTCAGGAATAATCCGCGATAGCGGAACAGCGGTCCCTGCGACTCAACGAGGCGGCTCGGGATGCTAAGGGCTGTGCGCCGCGCGGGCGGATGGTCGGTCCACCAGTAGAGCGGATCCACGCCGAGGAATTGCTGCGAAAATTGATAAATCGCGTAAATGGTTCCACGCTCGTCCGAGCCGGTGAGCACAATCGCCTGCTGCGCGGCGCCGCCCGGATTCGTGACCGCCTGAATGCGGAAGCGCTCCCAGCCGGTGGGCTTCGCAACCGCGCTCGGGACGTTTTGGTCGAACGCCACCCAGAGCGTGACGGGCGAAGCTTCGGAAGGGTTGTTTACAATGCGCGCCGGGCGGCCGAACACCTTGCCGAGATCGGAGGCTAGGTCCTTCGCCGCCATCTGGATCGGCCCCGGCTCGCGCGCGTCGATGAAGACCGTCGTCTTTGAGTTCACGACGACTTCCGCCGAAGCCGCGATGCCAAACATCACCAGAATCAGAACACCCAGTAGCACTCGTCGAATCAAGGTGTGTCCTCGTCAGAAGAATACCTTCACCGTGGCTGGCGCAGACGCCTGTCGTTTGGCGTCCGCGCCAGCCATGTCCTGATATGCCCTCATGTCTTGCTTCGCGGGTGGTGTGAACCGACAGCTCAACTTCTCAAAAGAACACCTTCACAGACAATTGGATGACGCGCGGGCCTGATGCCGCGCCGGTAATCCTTCCAAAGGCGGAGCTCGCAATGCTAGGCGTTTGGCTGTTGTTCGGGTCTTGAAATGCCACGTGGTTGAAGAGGTTGTAGAAATCTCCGCGCACTTCCATACGAATATTCTCGTGCGAGGATAGCGGGTAAAAATCTTTGATCAGGTCCATATCCCAGAACCAATCCGACGGCCCGCGGAAAGAATCCTTGCCAACGTTTCCGAACGTCGCGGCCTGCGAAGTCTGCGGTCCGGTAGCAACGTATGTGGGCGGGGTCGCAAAAACTGCGTCATTCAGATAGGGCACGCACGGGTTCGCGACCGGCTGGCCCTTCGAATTGAGGCAGGAGGTCGCGCTGCCGCCGCTGCCGCCGTACTGGCCGGCGCTGCCGATGAACATCGCGCGCTCGCCGCCCAGCCCCGTCTGAGAAGTGTTGCTCCCGGCAACGATGGTCAGAGGATCGCCGGTGTGGAAACTGTAAATGCCACCCCAGTTCCATCCGCCCAGCGTCAGCCTCACGAGCTTGGAACTGCCCGCGAGAGCAGGAAGCTGATACACATAGGAGATCGAAACGACGTGGCGGTGATCGTAATCCGAGGGACCCGTCTCCCAGGCCGCGGTCTCGGGATCGCCGTAAGGCAGTCCGGAAGTCCCGCCATCGCCGTTCGACCCGATGTCGGTGATGCCCGCGTTGTTGTCCAACGGATCGTCCATCGCCTTCGAGTAGGTGTAGCTCGCGAGCAGCGTCAGATTGCGCACAAATCGAGAGCTGTTCGCCATCGGCCGGGTCTCGAGCGTCGCCTGAAAAGCGTTGTAGTCGCTGTTGCCATCGTTGCTCGCCAGGTAGATATTGCTCATACCCGTCACGCCGCCTGTGGCGGAATTGAAGGTCACGAAGGGGCGCCGCGCGTCCGTGCCGCACGCCGCCTGCTTCGATTTGGCCGGGCAGCCGTTTGAGACCCAGAGTGCGGCCGAAGGCGGGTTCAGTTCGTTATCCTCGCGCAGGAAATTCGCTCGCGTGCCGACGTACGAAAAATGGAGGAGCATGTTCGAGCGCAATTGATGCTCGACGGTAAAGTTCCAATCGTAGGTGGTGGGGGTTCTCCAACCGATAAAAGGCGAGAGAGTCCACACGCGGGTGAGGCTCGGGAATACAACGTTTGAGGGAACGCTGGCCAGCGTGTAGCGCTGCGGATAATTCTGGACGAAGACGGGCTGGGAGGCGTCGGGCTGACTGAATGAGATCGGCGAGGCCGTGCTGCCCGAGAGATTGATCGAGAGGCTGAACGGGGGGGCGATCGAAGGATCGTTCAGGAAGAACGTAGAAAGGCGCGTGCCATAGTAGACGCCGGCGCCGGCGCGGATCGACGTCTTTCCGCTGCCGGTCGGATCAAAAGCGAATCCGATCCGCGGCGCCACGCTGTCGTAATCGCCGCCTTCACCCGTGCTCGGCACGCAATAGCGGTTGAAGCAGTCGCCGCTGAACAGGATTCCTGCCGGGGCCGTCGGGATGCGGGGAGAATGGAATCCGGCCGTGTAGGCGGCGGGGATGAACTGCTCGAACCGGCCGTAATCCTCCTTTTCGGGAAAAAACGGCTCCCAGCGAAGGCTGCCGTCTAAAGTGAGCCGCTTTGAAGCGTGCCATGTATCGGAAACGTAAAGGCCGGCGGGGTTTTCGGTTTGGTCCGAGTAGTTGCCGGAGCTTTGCTGAACGCTCGCCACGAACCCTTCCATAAAACTCGCCAGAGCGTTACCCGTAAACGAATTGTTAAAGTTGATGCTGGGGTCCTCAAAGTCGGTGTTGCGGGCTAAGCCGCGGTCGTGCTCGAAGTCGCCGCCAAATTGAATGGTGTGGTTTCCGCGAATCCAGGTGGCGTTATCGCGCCAGGTGTAGGTATCACGAATAAACCGGCCGTCGGTGAAATTTCCGAAGCCAAAGAAACCGGACACGCCGAATCCGCGGATACCTCCCTCGGCCTTGGGAAGCTCCGGAACCGTTGAGCCCAAATCCGAAAGCTGCGGAACGCCGCCTCCCTGTGTGCGGTCGGAGGCAGTGCGCATGTAGCCGGCGTAAGCGGCGTTGACGAACGTAGGACTCGCCGCCCAGGTGTAACTGGCAAGCCAGTTTTGGCTCTGGATGTGAGAGCCGGTGTTGATGGTCAAGAGATCGTTCCCGCTGAACTGAGGCGCGTTGAAGTACCGGGTGAGAAGCATTCGCACCGTAAACTTGTCTTGGCCACGCACCACTTGATCGAACCGCGCCACGTACTGATCCGTATTTTCGAAATCACGCGCTCCCGCGTACTGCACGAAGCCGGTGGATGGATTTTCGTTCGCCGTCGGAAGATTTTTCAGCATGTTCACCGACACGGGATTCAAATTCACAATTTTGTTGCCCGGAAGAGGGTTGCCGGTAAAGCCGTCAACAATCTGCTGCGATGAGTTTGTGCACAAGCCAGCGGAGTTGAAGCCGGCGGTGCAGAGCGCGGAGAAGTCGCCATTCTGCTCGGCGGGCGTCGGCAGAGTGGCGCTGTGGAGGGAAGGAACATTGCGCAGGCGCGTTCCCTGATACCCGAAAAAGGCGAAACTGTGGTCGTGCCTGACGGGCCCGCCAATCGTGGCGCCGAACTGATTCTGATGCAACTGGTCGACGCTCGAGGCGCCGAATGACCTTGCGTTGAGACCCTTATAGCGGACGAATTCGAACCCATCGCCGTGCCATTGGTTGGTGCCCGATTTGGTGACGACGTTAACCACCGCGCCGGAGTTCGCGCCGTATTGGGCGCTGAAGTCGTGGGTCTGAACGCTGAATTCCTGCGTCGCGTCGGGAAAAGGAAACGGGTTGTTGGTGTTACCCATGGCGTCCTCGTCCGAGGCGCCGTCCAGGTTATAACCGATCTGGTCGGGACGCGACCCGTTGACCGCAATCGACTCGTTGCCCGGGATCTGCTTGGTGCTTCCTTGCTGAACGCCGTGCCCGTTGGCGTCGGTGGTGCCGGGAACCAGCGTCGTAAGATCCGCGACGTTGCGGCTACTCAAGGGCAGATCGACCACGCGGGTCTGCTCGATGACTTGGCTTAAGACGGGCGTCTCCGTGTTCACGCGAACGCTCGACCCCTGGACGGTGACCGTTTGGGTCGCCCGCCCGACTTCCAGCCTGATTGGGAACGACCGAATCTGGTCCGCCAGGATCGTGAAAGTCTCGCTGTAGGTCTTGAAGCCCACCGCCGTAACGTCAATTTTGTAGCTGCCTGGAGCCAGGGACGAGGCCGAAAATTGTCCCGCCGAGTTCGTCGCCGTCGTGCGCGTCACGCCCGTGGCGGTTTGGGTCACGGTAACTCGGCCCCCCGGAACCACCGCGCCTGACGGGTCCGTCACAGTGCCCGTGATCGCCGCGCTTCCCATCGACTGCGCAAAAGCAGCCCCTGAGAACAGAATGATCAAAGCCGCAACCTGAGCGGCCAATGCTTTCGATCCTTGTCTTCGCATGACACTCTCCTCACCGAGTCTGGTGCTCAACGGCCGTACCTCGGAGGGCGGGCTGATAGCACCAAAGGACACGGCTCTTCAGGCAAAAGGAAAAAGGCGCGGGCCCGAAAGGGCGCGCCTCCGCATGCCGTATTGACGCATTAATTCACCACCTAAACAATGTGGTCCGTCAGCCCCTCATCCCGCCAGTAACTGCGGCTGAAAATGTTTCTGGAGAACCAACGCGATGGTTCCCTTGAGCCGCGGCTCGGCGCTGGCGTCGGAGGGAACGATTCTCGTTCCCGCGTGCGTGCGTGCGCGTTCGGAAACAACGCGCTCGGCGATGGGGCCCACTCGCGACCACAGCCGCGTGACGTCACCCACAATCGTGATCACCGAGGGCGCGAGGCCGTTCACCAGCATGGCAATGCCCGCCCCCAGGTAGAAAGCCATTCGGTCAATCACCTCGGCGGCCGTGACGTCTCCCCGCTCCACCAACAGCAGGAGGTCGTTGAAATTCGCAATCGTCGCCGCCGACCGCCTCTTGCTCTTCGAGTCGCCAACGTTGTAATTCCTGATGGCGGCCGCGTTCGAGGCGTAAGCTTCCCAGCAGCCGCGGCTGCCGCAGCCGCAGGGAGGCCCGTCCTGGTTCAAAGGGACGTGCCCGAACTCCCCGGCGGCTCCGCTCGGGCCTCGCACGAGCTGGCCGTTAGCAATGACGCCGGTTCCGATGCCTTCCGAAACCGTCACGGCGATCAGGTCGCGCACGCCCTCGTGCGGTCCCGACCAGACTTCGGCGAGCGCGCAGGCGTTCGCCGCGTTCTCGATCTGGACGGGCAAGCCAGTCGCGCGCTCGAGCGGCTTCCTCAAATCAACGTCGCGCCATCCGAGATTCGGCGCGAACACCAGCCTCTGCGCGCCGTAATCCACGCGGCCCGGCAGGCTCACCCCAATCCCTTCGTAGGCGACCTTCGGGTGAGCGGCCATCAGCGCGCGCACCTGCGAGCAAAGCGCTTTCACGAACTCTCTGGGATCGGCCGCGGTGCTGATCGATTGGTGTACCTTGAGGTTCGAGTCGAGGTCCGCCAGCGCGACGTGAGTGCCGCTCGGCAGCACGTTGACGCCGATGATCCCGGCCTTCGCCGTGCTGAGCGCCAGGAGGCGCGGCTTGCGGCCGCGAGGCAATTGCCCGACGGCGCCCTCTTCCACCCAGCGCTCGTTCAACAACTGCTCGACAATCAGCGAAACCGTGCTTCGCTGCAGGCCGGTGGCGCGCGCGAGCTCGGCGCGCGAGATCAGCCGGTGGGTGCGGATCGTGTTGAGCACCACGCTCCGGTTGATGTCCCGCGCCGTCTCCGAGCTGGCAATGCGCCGCCCCGGCTGGCGATTGGGTCGGTCGCGTTTTTCAATCTGGAGCGGGTAGCCGGCCATTTGTTTGAACAGCGAACTATAGTCTGGCGGCGGACAGATTGTCAAGTGAGTTTTTAGTGCGAGAAGCTTTTCAGCGGTTCGGACGCAGCCGCTTCCAGCGAGTCCAAAGATAATAGGCGGGAATACCACTACCAATCAGGCCGAGGCACCAGAGCACATCCGAGCGGCTGGTGAAGAACGTATCGACGAGCAAGAGCAGGCCGAGAAGAACAAAGATCGCGGGCACGGCGGGATAACCCCAGGTGCGGTACGGACGCGGCAGCGAGGGCTCCTTCTTCCGCAGCACGATGAGGCCGGCGGTGACGAGCGCGTAAAACACCCACTCGGAGTAGAGGGCTTTGGTGTAGAGCGTTTCGTAGCGGCCGCTCAGCGCGAAAATTGCCGCAATAACCGCTTGGGCGGAAATTGCGATCGCCGGCGTTCGAAAGCGCGGATGAACGCGGCCGAGCGCGGCGGGGAAGAGCCCGTCGCGAGCCTGCGCGTACGGAATCCTGGAGCCGGACAGGATTGAACCGTTAAGCGTCGCGAACGTGGAAATTAACACGCCGATGGCGACGAAGCTTCCTCCGGCGCCGCCCATGAAGTGACGGGCTGCGTTGGCGGCGATCGTTCGCGTGGCGAGCGCCTCGGCGGGCGTGAGGACGTAAAAGTAGGCGACGTTTACGAGAAGGTATACGGCAATCGTGAGGAGCGTGCCGCCGATGAGAGCGGCCGGCACGTTCCGCTGCGGGTTCTCGACCTCGCCCGCCACCATGCTCAGGTTATTCCAGCCGTCGTAGCCCCACAGGGCGGAAATCATGGCCAAGCCGATGGCCGCCGTCGCGGTGTTCGCGCCGCCGAGCCGGCCCAAAGCGGATGTGACATTCGACCATGAGCCGTGGCCAAGCGCCAGGCCCGCCACAATCAGCACGCCGAGCACGGCGAGCTTCGCCGCGGTGAACGCCGTCTGAAGCGCGCCGCTGCGCCGCACGCCGAAGACATTGACCACCGACAGGAACACGATCATGCCCGCGGATCCGGCCTGCAGCCCAGTCAGATGAAAAGCGAGCGAAGAGGTGATCCTGAGACCCCAGAACGGCCCGGTAAGCCCCGGGAAAAAATAGGCGAGGTAGAGCAGAAAGCCGGTGGCGATGGCGGCGATGGAGGCGGTCTTCGCGACAATGAATTGCGTCCACCCATAGAGAAAGCCCGCTCCCGGGCCGAAAGCCCGGTGCAGGTAGACGTACTCGCCGCCGGCCTGGGGCATCGCGGCGCCGAGTTCCGCGTACCCGAGAGCGCCAAACAGGCTGAGCACGCCCGCGACCGCCCACACCGCTAGGACTCGGCGCGGGCTGCCTACTTCTGCAAGCATCATGCTGGGGACGACGAAGATAGCCGTGCCGATCATCGTGCCCGCGGCCACCGACGTTGCGCCGAACAGGCCCAGCCCTTGCACGAGACCGCGCTCCGGTTTTGCCGGTGCGGTTTTCAGGCTTCGAGAAGGCATGGTGTATCAGGCAGTATAGGCGAAAACCCGCGGCGGCGTTACCGGGCAAACGCCAAGGCGGGAGGTGATAAGCCCTTTGACAGCCTGGCTGATGGCTACGTTGCTAACGAGGCGGAGCTCGAGTTGGCATCGCGGGACGGAGAAATGCGCCCTGAACCAGCAATCGCCACGCCGCCAAAGTGAACCCCGCTGTCCACATGTGCCAAAGAGTTTCCCACGGGCGCCCGCGTGAACTGCGGCAGCAATAGCAAAGCTGTGTACTCAGCGTGCGCTATGTCCTATCTTATGAGCAGCTTGAAAAAAGAAGGCCCCGCCGAGGGGCAGTGGAACGTAGATTGCCTACCCTATGCTCGTTCATTTCTGGAGATCGTGCTTCAGAAAGCATTTTCAGGAGGGGGAGCCGTCTTGTAGCTCCTCTATGCTATTACCTGCTGCCCTGCTGCGGATCGGCCCGCAGACATCGAAATCCCGGGGCAACTTCAAATTAATTCCCGAGCGCTGCGGGCCGCCGGGAAACCTCAGGAGGAGGAGCTACATGTTCAAACCAAGAAACATTGTGGTCAGCCTAACCGCGGCTGTTGTGCTGGCGTTCATGCTCAACATCGCGGCTATGGCGGATCAAATCAATCTCGGACCGAGTAGCCAAACCGTAGGGGTCGTTTCCACGGGTGCGGCAGGCCCGGCGGATCTTACGCTCGGATCGTGCGTTGCGGGAGTCTGCACGTTGAGCGGACTCGGAACCTACTATAACAATGGCTCAGCATTCGCCGGTACGTACTCCCTGGTCACTTCTGGCGGGGCCGTCACCGCTTCGCAAAGCGCCACCAACGACTTCCCCATCAACCTGAACGGCGCAACATCGCTGTTCACGTTTACCTACACCGGCGGAAGCGTGTCCGGCGCGGCGACGCTGACCGACGTGGCCGATCATACCCCGACCCCGACGTTCAACGGGACCTGGATGATCGGAACCGACGTGTTGCCCGTGGACTTCACGCTCAACCAACTGACGGTCGGCAGCGTGCCGACTGATTTCGACCAGATCGCTTTCGGCACGGGCACGAGCGCGTCAGCAGCCATCTCTTCGGGCGAATTCGTTACGCCTGAACCGGCTTCGCTCGGTTTGGTCGGGCTGGGCCTGCTGGGTCTTGCTTTCCTCTACCGCCGTCAGATTAGGGCTGTTGCTTAAGACGCATTGACGGTGAACCGAAAACTGCAACTTTACTGCATGGACTGCAGATGCCGAATGACCGGCTTCCAAACGCCGGGATATTTGGCGGCTGCAGTCCTTCTTTTTTGTCCCGCGCCAGGGCCGGCATCGAGCGCCGCACCCGATCTGAAGTTCGTCTCAAGCACCGCAGACGTCTCCAATATCTCACCGCGCCTGAGCTAAACTAGGGCCTTGTTTCGCCCGGCCCCCGCGACCCGCCGCGCAGGGCCGGGCCGCGCGGAGCGATTGAGTGAAAAAGAAATTGACGGAACGAAGTCTATTGTCCTGAGTCACAAATTCGTTTAATAAGTCGATCTTGGCTTCCTGGCGCGTCCCGCAGCCCCGAAGGGGCACAATAGCACAGCCCAGGGCGCCAGCCCAGGGTCAAAAGGCCCTCACCCCGCCTTCGGCACCCCTCTCCCGCACGCGCGGGAGAGGGGTTGGGGGAGAGGGCGCTGTCTCCCATACCCAGGGC
>JBOGKE010000003.1:0-23936 GCA_050745265.1 Terriglobia bacterium | reverse complement strand
GTGAGACAACGCCCCGAAAGCCTCACCGCTCTCGTCTGCTAAGATTTTGGGTGGGGAAGGGGATGAGCTCCCGGAGTGAAGAGCCAAGCAACGCGCTCTATGAAGGAAACGACGCTCAGCGACGAGGCAATCGGGGAACTGCTGCGGCCGTACGGCGTGGAGCTCACGGCGGAGCAGACGGGGAAAGTGCGATTATACCTGTCGCTGCTCATGCGATGGAACGGAAGGATCAACCTGACCGGAGTTCGTGACCCGCGAGAATGCATCACGCGGCATTTCGGCGAAAGCCTCATGCTGAGCCGCGGTTATGAGCTCACCGGACGACTGCTTGACGTAGGGAGCGGTGCCGGCTTTCCCGGTCTTGCGCTTAAGATTGCCTTCCCTTCCCTCAAGGCCACGCTCCTCGAGCCGGTGGCAAAGAAGCGGGCGTTTCTGAAGGAGGTCGCGAGGCAATGCGGCTTCGAGCAAGTGGACGTGTGCCCGCAGCGGTTTGTGGATTTCTGCGCTCGATCGAATGACCGATTTGAGGCGATCACGGCGCGGGCGGTTGGTAAGGTGGCCGCGCTCGCTGACAGGTCGATGAGCATACTGGCTGATTCGGGGAGACTGTATCTATGGCTAACGCGGGAGCAGGCGCGGACGATTGTTGGGAACACCCGTGCTGCGAGATGGATTAATGAGCTCCAAGTGCCTCGCGAGCGGAACCGAATTATCCTTGTGGCCGCTAACGCAGACGTTCCACGTGAAACACAGGCCGGCGTTTAGATACTCCCCAAGCCGAGACATCACGCGCGATTCATGGCTTGCCGGCTGCTCTGAAAATTCAGGACGGGTTCGCGCACCTGAAATCGCCAGTGCAAATCGCCAGTCAGTCAACTCTCAGCGCTCCCTGCTGCGTCCTCTGTGGTAAAGGCATTGACCATGGAGATCGCGAAGGACACGGCGCGGCGAATCACGCCCGCGGCCGTTTCTACCGGCGCAAACGGCGTTCGTTTATTCTGAGCGGGCCGAAGGGCTCGCCTGCCCCATGGCAGCGGGTGCCCGCCAGAGGAGGGCGCACGATGGGCACCTGCAAAGTTTCACGTGAAACATCCGCGTCGCCTGCTAGATATCCATCAACAAAGATCGCGCTTGTTTGCCTCGTACCGATCTGGTAAATTCGATCTTCTTCTACTCCGAGACAAACTGTGGGCCGAATCATCGCCATCGCCAATCAGAAAGGCGGAGTGGGCAAGACCACGACCGCCATTAACTTGGCTACCGCTCTCGCCAAGCGGGATATGTGGACGCTCCTCGTCGACCTCGATCCGCAGGCCAACAGCACGGCGGGGCTTGGCTTCCCGAAGGACCCGGCGCGGCGATCGATCTACCACGGCCTCATGGACGGTGTTCCGTTCGACCAGCTCGCGATCGAGACCGCTGTTGAAGGTCTGTTTCTAGTTCCATCGGAAAAGAACCTCGTGGGAGCACCGTTGGAGCTCGCAGAACGTACAGACCGCGAGAGAATCCTTCGTGACAAGCTCGGCGCCGTCAAGCCGAAATACAACTTCATCCTGATCGATTGCCCGCCCGCGCTCGATCTGCTGACGCTAAATGCTTTGGTGGCAGCAGATTCCGTGCTCGTTCCGGTGCAGTGCGAGTACTTCGCCCTCGAAGGCGTCTCGGAGCTTCTGGACACGCTGATTCGCATACGCAGGGCGCATAACCAGGCACTGGCGGTCGAAGGCATCCTGCTCACGATGTATGACGATCGGACCAACCTCTCGCATCAAGTCCGCGACGATCTGCGCGACTTCTTTGGGAATCAGGTGTTCTCCACCGTGATCCCGAGGAACGTCCGGCTGGCGGAGGCGCCAAGTCACGGCAAACCGGTTTTCCTGTACGATCCGGCCTGCAAGGGTGCGGAAAGTTATCTCGAACTTGCCAGGGAGGTCATCAACCATGACCAGAAAGGCTCTGGGGCGGGGGCTTAACGCTCTGCTGGGCGAGGCCGCCGAGCCGGTCGCCGCGCCAACCTCTGCGTTTCAGCAGCTTCCCATAGCGCTCATTGACCCGAACCCCTTCCAGCCGCGGCGCGGGATCGCAGAGCCGCAGCTTCGGGAGCTCGCGCAGTCTATACAGTCCACCGGAATCGTCCAGCCAGTGCTCGTTCGCCGGGCCGGAGAGCGCTACCAGTTGGTGGCAGGAGAACGCCGATGGCGAGCCGCGGCGATGGCTCAACTCGAGACCGTGCCGGCAATTATCCGCGAGCTGGCCGACCGCGAAGCGCTCGAAATCGCGCTGGCCGAGAACGTGTTGCGCGAGGACCTCTCCCCGATAGAGGTCGCCCACGCCTTCGAAGCTCTCGCCGAAAAGTTCGGGTACAGCCATGAGGAGATCGCCGCGCGCCTCGGGATGGACCGCTCCACGGTCACCAACACGCTCCGGCTGCTGAAGTTGCCCGAGTCAATCCAGCACAGCATCGAAAAGGGACTCCTCACCGCCGGCCACGCGCGAGCACTGCTGTCGTGTGCCGATGGGGCCGCCCAGCTTGAGCTTGCGGCGCGGGTTGTGGAAGGCCATCTTTCCGTTCGCCAGGCGGAACACCTCGCGGCGCAGGGACGGCGGCAGCCCGAGCCCGAAAATCCGCCGCAGACCCGGCAGGACGCAAACGTCCGGGCGGCGGCGCTTGAACTCGAGCGAACGCTAGGAACGCGGGTGCGAATCTCCGGGGATGGTCGGCGCGGCCACATCGAAATCAGCTACTACTCGGCCGAGGATCTGAACCGGCTTTACGATTGGATGACGCACCGCGCGCCCGCAAGCGCCATAGGCTAGTATGCTAGCCTAGCCGCGCGGGCTTTTCGGCGGGCTGAACAATTGCGGCGTGTGCAGGAGAGATGAGGAGGCAGCTATGGCGCTCGGCTTGAGCAAGAGAAAGAACGATTTCGGGGGGCGCGGCATCGTCGCGTCCATCGAGCCCGGGGCGGAGATCGAAGGCAAGCTCAGGATCTCCTCCGGAACGGTGCGGATCAATTCGCACTTCAAAGGCGAGATCAGCGGCGACGGGACGCTGATCGTCGCCGAGCGCGGCGAAGTGGAGGCCGGCATCGCCGTGAAGACGGTGACGGTGGTGGGTAAGGTGAAAGGGTCGATCCAGGCCGCCGAACGGCTGGAGATTCGCGCTCAGGGCGTAGTCCTCGGCGACATCACGACGCCCGTCCTGCTGGTCGAGCCCGGAGGCTACTTCGACGGCCAGTGCCACATGCCGGCGCTCGCGGATAGCGCTGCGAAGGGCGCCGCCGAGCAGGATGATAAAGAGCGTTTGGCATGATTGCGCTTCGCGGATCGGAATCGTGGCGCGCAGCCGCGCGTTGGCTGATCAGCACGCACGGGGCGGCCGATCGGAACCCGCCCGGGTGCCAGAAGTCATCGCGCGCAGTTGGTTTTTCGGAAAAGGAGACAACACATGGCGGACCAGAAAGTGTACACGGGCGTCACGCCCGCTAGCCTCGAGGCGCTGCGCAGTGAACTGAAGTCGATGGGCATTACACCCCCGGAAGGCGACAGCGGCACAGTCACGTATCAAGGCGTTAAGCTCGGCATGGATTACGCGCCCGCCGCCCAGACGCTCACGGTCCAAATCCTCGACAAGCCGATTTTCATCCCCGAAAGCCTCATCTGGCAGCTCCTCGACGCCCGCATCCAGAAATCGGTTGGAACCTAGCACGCGACGCAGACTCTCGTTCTCCGTACGGGCGATGCGGCGCACCTACCGCGCCAATCCGCACGAGGAACGTTTTAGGCACGGTCAATCGCACTCTGATTGACCGTGGGCGGGTGGAGCACCAGTCGCGCCGACGTATAATAAACTGCTGTGAGGCACGCCGCCGTTCGGCCAAGGTGGATCAGCCCGCGGCCCGCTCCGCCGCCGCTACGTGCGGGTCATCTGTTCAAGTGCGATGTCGAGAGGCGCGGGGTTGAAATTCACCGCTGCTCCGGGATCCGAACAATCGATGTGAGCTCCGGCAACTTCGCACCACTCCACCCTCCGGTCGCAGCGAATCACGACGTCGCCGTCAATCTCGAGAAAAGTTCCGCCCGCAAATGCAAGCCGAAGCGCTGTTCCACCGGCCCCCAGGTAGACGAAGCGGGCATCGCTGGTGACGCCGCCGAGTTCCCACGCTGAATGCGCCGAATCCGAGCAGATCATCACGTGCCGGCCCGAAGCGGCTTGGTAGCAGTAACCCGCAGCCTGCCTGCCCGTTGTGCGCTTGAGCTTCCCCAGGCGTTCCGGGATTTCCCCGGCAGGTTGCAGAACCACCGCGAAGTCGGCGGGCAAATTCGTTGAAGCGGCGAAGCGGATCACGGACGCCGTTTGCTCGACGCCGTAGGCGGCAGAAAGCGAGAACCGGCTCACCTCCTGCGACCAGCCGTGCCCCTCGGCGGCCACAATCGAGAGGCCGCTCCCGCTGCCCGCTTCGGGCATCAGCGTGAAACCGGGCGCCGTGTAATGCGCCGCGAAGCCCCGGCCGAAGTGCCATGGGAGCTCGAGGTCGTGGCAGCCGTAGCCCTCCGCCGCATCGCGGATGAGCCAGAAATCGGGCTTCAAATAAAACACCGTGCGGCGATGCACCACCGGGCTCGCGAGGCGCTTGTAGCCGGTATGGCTTCCGAGAAACAGGTCAAAGCGCTTGCTCGAAGCCCAAAGCTCGGCTTGCACTTTGGGCAGGAGTTTCCAGGAAAACGGGCCGGCGGGATCGGCTTGGCTCAGCCTGTCGACGACGAGCGTGTTGTGCGCGGAGGTGCCGCGATATTGATCGCGGTCGCGGCGGGCCTCAGAGGTGACATAGCGAAACGTACCCGGGTCAATCAGACATTCGCGCCCGTCAATCGCGACCTGAACGCTCAGAGCATCGGCGTGGCCGTGGCCGGAATTTCCAGTCCCTTGAGGGCCCGCGTCGATCACGAGCTGCCTGCGCGTCAGCACGCTCGGTGCATCGCCGTTGCCCGCGCCGCGTTCGGGGCGCTCGGCGCGGCCAGCGGGCGCGTCAGCCGAAGCGGCCAGCACATAATACCCGCTCGCCGCCAGAGCAGCGGAGGCCGCTGGCGCAGGCCGCGCCGGCAATTGATCGAACTCACGCACCGCGTTGGGCCCGAGCAGCCACAGCGTCTCCTCGGTCAGCCCGGCCGACGCGGCCCTGAAATCGGCGCGGCGATAGAGCGCGGCGCCCGTCGAAAGCGGGTCGAGCATGTGTTCGGCGCGATTGCGGCGCGGGTCGAAGACGCGGCCGCCGTCGTCGTCACCGAAGCGCGGCGCGATCCCTGCCTGCGAAACGGCGGCGAGCGCCGCGAGCATCCGCTCGATTGTCCGCTCGAGGGGCTCCGGAATCGAAATTCCGTTGCGGGCCGCGAGGATGCGCGCGTGCAGGAAGCAATCCAGCGCGTACACGTGGTAGTAGATCGACTGCTCGAAGTGCATTCCGTCGTCGAGCACCTGATGCGCCGATTCTTCGACGATGATGCGCCAGCCGGTCTGCTGCCATCGCGCGGCTGAGCGCAGCCGGGGGCGGAGCGTGCCGATCGCGAAGAGCGCCACCGCCTCGCCGAGCAAGTGGGTATTCGGCGAAGAGTACGTCGAAAGGTAACGCTCGATATGCTGCGCGTTCCGCGCCAAGCCGTGCGTCACTTCCGCCTGAAAGCTTCGCGGCGCTACCTCGCTGACCGCGAGCAGATGAGCTACCCAGAGCCAGGCCAGGCTGCGCAAGGCCACTTCCAGGCTGCTGGCCCAGTTGACGCCGAGTGGGTACGGATTCTCGCGCTGCCAGGCGCTCCACTGGCCGAGCAGCGTTGCCAGGTAGCGGGTTTCGCGGGTGAGCAGGTGAGCTAGAGCGAGCGTCACCAGGTGCTGGTGGCGGTTAATTTCCCAGACGATCTTGTGATCGCCCACCTCATCAAAATCGAGATACTGAATTTTATACCACGGCCGCCGAGGGGCGCGCTTGCCGTTTACCGGATCGAGATGCCAGTCGATTTCGGCGCCGTAATCGAGATCGTGGAACCCCAGCACGTCAAAGCGGAGGCGGCAGATTCGCTCCGCGCGCTCGATCGTGCTCTTGCATTCGCGCGGGAAGCGCTCGCGCAGCAGGGCTAGGATGTCGGGGACCTGGGAGGTATCGAAGAAAAAACGACCTGACGCGCGGGGCGAAGCTTCGGTTTCTTGGGGAGCCGCCGCGGGGCGCCGCACGCCACTCCCAAGGCGATGCTCGCGCACGGCGCCGTCGATGCCCAGGCCGTAGAGCGCGCGATCGCGGCGCTTGCTGGCTTCCTGCCGAAGCCGCGTCCGGACTTCGGCCCAACTCATGGCGGTGACGCGGGCCGCCTTCTCCCTCCAGGCTGCTTGCATGGTCGCACTCCATCATAACGCTTCGCTGTCGGGACAAACAATTTCGCCGTCACCTGCGCCGCGCGCTGTAGCGCCGGTCTATGACCACAGTTGTGCAAAGTGGCGCCGCGGCAGAGCCGTGATCGTACACTAGCGCTACAGCGGCGAAATGCGCCATCTCAGATCGGCGCTACACCTTTGGAGCGTCGTCGGCTTAATTCGTAATGTAGAATTGCACCGGCAGGGGATGGGAAGCGCAATGTCGCGCATCACTCAAGTCCGAGCCCGGCAGATTCTCGATTCGCGTGGCAATCCCGCCCTCGAGGTGGAGATCCTTCTGGAGGACGGCGCTTCCGGGCGCGCGAGTGTCCCGTCCGGCGCCTCCACCGGCAAGGCGGAGGCTGCGGAGCTCCGGGACGGCGATCCGCGCGTGTACTTGGGCCGGGGTGTCACCCAGGCGGTTTCGAACGTGGAGCGGCTGATTGCGCCCGAGGTGATGGGACTTGACGCGCGGAACCAGCGGCATCTCGACGAAAAGCTCATCGCGCTCGATGGAACCGCGAATAAGCAGCGCCTCGGCGCGAATGCGCTCTTGGGCGTGTCGTTGGCGTCGGCGCGGGCTGCGGCGGCGTCAGCGGAGCTGCCGCTTTATCGCTACCTCGGCGGCGTTGCCGCGGCGGAGCTTCCCGTACCCATGGTCAACGTTCTGAGCGGCGGGCTGCACGGAGGCGGCAATCTGGACTTTCAGGATTATCTCGTCGTCCCGCTTCGCGCCGAGACTTATTCGGACGCGCTGCGCGACGTCACCGCGATATTGCAAGCCATGAAAAAAACGCTCCAGTCGCGAGGCGTTTACGCCCCCGGCGTCGCCGACGAAGGAGGCTATGCGCCCCGGCTAGCCAGCAACGAGGCCGGCTTCGAGGTGATGGTCGAGTCGATCGAGCGGGCCGGCCTCAAGCCCGGAAAGGATGCCGCGATTGCCGTCGACGTAGGCGCAAGCCAGTTTGGCGACGGGCGCGGGTATCGCTTTTCCACAGAAGACGTGACGCTGACATCCGCCCAACTGGTCGATCTGCTCGAACGCTGGGCCGGCCGCTATCCGATCATTTCGATTGAGGACGGCCTCGGCGAAGAGGACTGGGAAGGATGGACAGCCCTCACTGAGCGGCTCTCGGCTCGCTGCCAGCTCATCGGCGATGATTTGTTCGTCACCCATCGGGACCGGCTCCGCAGGGGAGTTGAACAAGGAGCGGCAAATGCCGTGCTCGTCAAAATGAACCAGGTGGGAACGCTTAGCGAAACGATCGACGTGGTTGATCTCGCGCGTCGCCATGAATACCGGGCGGTGATCAGCGCGCGGTCGGGCGAGACGGAGGATGATTCGCTGGCCGATTTTGCCGTGGCGACCGCCGCCGGGCAGATCAAAATCGGCTCGGTGACGCGCTCTGAGCGCCTGGCAAAGTACAACCGCCTGCTTCGAATCGAGCGGCAACTCGGCCCGTGCGCCCGTTATCGCGGCGCGGAGGTTTTCGAGCGCTGGGGGGGCAGGTGAGTAGCGCGGAGTTGTTTTTTAACTCCGCGGCTTTTCCCTCTGGATTCCCGCTTTCGCGGGAATGACACCGCATGGAGCCGGGGAGCGCCGCGCGACGCTCTCTCATCTCACGTGCGGGCGAGCCGCCGTGTCGCCTCTACTTTCCGGCGCAATGAATCGCGCAGTTTGACGTGCTAAAAATCGCGCGCCTATAATCGCCTTGGCGAGTCGTGGAAGGCTGGCACTCGAGCGCAAGAGCATGAAATCCGCGGTGATCATTGCGGCGGCGCGTACCCCAATCGGAAAGTTTCAGGGCGGCCTTGCGCCCTTGACGGCGGTCGAGCTCGGCGCCTGTGTGGCGCGCGAGGTGGTGCGCCGCGCCGCGATCGATCCTAAGCAAGTCGACGAGATCATCATGGGCAACGCTCTGCCGGCGGGCCTCGGGCAAAATCCGGCGCGCCAAGCGGGCCTGCGAGGCGGCCTCGATAATCGCGTTGCGGCGATGACCATCAACAAGGTCTGCGGCTCGGGTTTGAAGGCCGTGGCGCTCGCCGCGCAAGCCGTCGAGACGGGGAACTCCGAGGTCGTCGTAGCGGGCGGCATGGAATCGATGAGCAACGCTCCGTTTCTGCTGCCGGATTTTCGCAAGGGTCATCGGATCGGCGACGCCAAGCTGATCGATTCCATGGTCCACGACGGGCTCTGGGATGTTTACGAAGATTTTCACATGGGAATGACCGCCGAATTGGTGGCGGAGAAGTACAACATCTCGCGCGAGCAGCAGGACGCATACGCGGTCGAAAGCCATTGCCGCGCTGTCGACGCGATCAGGAGCTGCCGCTTCAAGGATCAGATCGTCCCCGTGCCGATTTCGCAAAAGAAGGGCGAGCCGGCGCTGTTTGCCGTCGACGAATCGCCGCGCGCCGACACGTCGATTGAAGTCTTAGCCAGGCTGAAGCCGGCCTTCAAAAGCGGCGGCACCGTGACCGCCGGTAACGCGCCGGGCACCAACGACGGAGCGGCGGCGCTGGTGGTCACGTCAGAAGAAAAGGCGCGGTCGCTCGGCGGCGAAGTTATGGCGCGCATCGCGGGCCAGGCGGTGAGCGGCGTTGAGCCGCGCTGGGTGATGATGGCGCCGGTCACGGCCGTCGAATCGCTGCTCGCGAAGACCGGCTGGAAGCGCGAGGACGTCGATCTGTTCGAGCTCAATGAAGCGTTTGCGGTGCAGGCGCTGGCGGTGATCGGCGAGCTCGGGCTCGATCCGGAGAAAACCAATGTGAACGGCGGCGCAGTCGCCTTGGGCCACCCCATTGGCGCATCGGGCGCCCGCATCCTTGTGACCCTCCTCTTCGAGATGGCGCGCCGCAACGCCCGGCGTGGAATCGCCGCGCTGTGCCTCGGGGGCGGCAACGCGGTGGCGCTGGCCGTCGAGGCATTGAACCATTGATTCATTCGCCCATCGAATCACTGAAAAAATGACCCCATCAAAAAATGACCCACTCCGCGCGGCGGGTATCGTGGGCGCCGGCGCCATGGGGCGCGGAATCGCGCATTCTTTCCTCCGCGCGGGCTATTCGGCGCTGCTCACTGATTCCTCCGAGAAGGCGCTCGCGTCCGCTCAGCAGGCCATCGCGCGGGGCCTCGATCACGACGTCGAGAAAGGCCGGATCACTGCGAAGGCGAAGGAACAGTCGCTCGCCGCGCTGACGATGGCGCCCGAGCTCGTCCTGATGGAACGGGCGGATTTCATCATCGAGGCGGTGACGGAGAAGTTCGAAATCAAAGCGGAGATTTTCCGCCGGCTCGCAGCCATTGCGCCGCCGGACGTAGTTTTCGCCAGCAATACCTCGTCAATTTCAATCACGCGGCTCGCCGCCGTCTCGGGGCGCCCTCACCGCTTTGTCGGGCTCCACTTCTTCAATCCGGTCCCGGTGATGAAGCTGGTGGAGGTCGTGGCCGGCGTCGAAACGCTGCCCGAGACGGTCGACCAGGCGTGCGCGCTCGCAACGGCGCTCGGCAAAACGCCCATTCGCGCCAACGACTCGCCGGGTTTCATCTCGAACCGCGTGTTGATGCCGATGATCAACGAGGCGATTTATGCGGTGATGGAAGGCGTGGCCACGCCGGAAGCCGTGGACGGAGTGATGCGGCTTGGAATGAATCATCCGATGGGTCCGCTCGCGCTCGCCGATTTTATCGGCCTCGACGTCTGCCTCGATATCATGAAGGTGCTGCACGACGGTTTCGGCGACTCCAAATACCGGCCGTGCCCGCTGCTCGAAAGAATGGTTTACGCCGGCAGGCTGGGGCGGAAAAGCGGCCGAGGATTTTATGCGTACGGCTCGTGAGGTAACTTATAGTACAATGGGCCAGCAACAGAGGGAGGAGCTTTATGCCTGAGGATCGAGTGACCGAGCGCAACAAGGCCATCGACCTGACGCTTATACAGATCGAGAAGCAGTTCGGCCGAGGATCGATTATGCGGCTAGGATCGAAGGAGGCGTTGGTTCCGATAGACGTCATTCCGACGGGCGCGCTGTCAATCGACGCCGCTTTGGGGATTGGCGGCATGCCTCGCGGACGCGTGGTTGAGATTTACGGCCCCGAATCGAGCGGCAAGACGACGCTCGCTCTGCAGGTTGTCGCCGAAGCGCAGAAGCGCGGCGGCATGGCGGCGTTTATTGACGCCGAACACGCGCTCGACGCTATCTACGCGAAAAAGCTGGGCGTCGACGTGGATAATCTGCTCGTTTCGCAGCCCGATTACGGAGAGCAGGCGCTCGAGATCGCGGAAGCGCTGATCCGCTCGAACGCGGTGGACGTGGTGGTGGTGGACTCGGTGGCGGCGCTGGTGCCCAAGGCTGAGCTCGACGGCGATATGGGCGATTCGATGCCGGGCTTGCAGGCGCGGCTCATGTCGCAAGCGCTGCGCAAACTGACCGGCATCGTTTCGAAATCGAAGACGTGCCTGGTGTTCATCAACCAGATCCGGGAAAAGATCGGCGTCATGTTCGGCAGCCCGGAGACCACCAGCGGCGGGCGCGCGCTGAAGTTTTATTCGTCTGTCCGCGTGGATATCCGGCGGATCGCCTCGATCAAGGACGGCGACCGCGTGGTGGGCAACCGGGTGAAGGTGAAGGTGGTGAAGAACAAGCTGGCTGCCCCGTTTCGCGAGGCGGAATTTGATATACTTTATGGTGAAGGTATTTCTCGGGAGGGCGATCTGGTGGACCTCGCGGCCGGTCTGAACATCCTTGAAAAGAGCGGCTCCTGGTTCTCTTTCGGCGGCGACCGCATCGGACAGGGGCGCGACAACGCCCGCCAATTCCTGAAGGACAATGAGGCCGTTCGCAAGAAGGTCGAGACAGCGGTGCGCAAATCGCTGAACTTGCCCGCGCTCGAGCCCGAGCCTGCGATCGCTGAGAGCGCTGCGGCCGCGGCCGCGCGAGTGAGGAAGTAAAGCAAACGGCTCAGAGTGCCGATAAACTCTTACAGAAGGTCGAATACACTCGTCGGGCAAGCGCCAGAACCGGCGAGTGGCCTGAATTCTGATACCCGGAGGGGTACGTGCCGCCACGCAAGCTTGAAACTCTGGCGAGTTGGATTGCGATTTCGGTTTTTATTCTCACGTTTGCCGGCCCTGGTTCTTCGCCCGCGCTCTCTGCCGCCCGGCCTCCGCTCGAAGACGTCACTCCCTCTACCACGACTGCGTCCAAAACCGCTACGCCGCCCGTACGTCACATCGTTCACCACGTCATCCATCATCGGCGCAGGGTGAAGCGCCGCCGCCGCGTGGCCACTTCGCGCCTGAAGCGGTCGCGCACTTTGACGCGGCGCACGCACACCGCGTCGGCGCATAGGCTGGTGGCGTCCGTTCACCACCGCCCGGTTTACCGGTCGCACGCCCGCCGAACGGTTCGGCGCGTTCGTTACCGCAGGATCCATCACACAGTTTATCGCCGCGCCGTCTATCGCCGCATCCTCTGGAGCCCGTGGAGCGTGCCGTCGTTCAGCGATCCGACACTCGGCGACAGCGCGGAAGGCCAAGTCGAGAGCATTCGCGAGGCGGCGGTGAAAGCCCTGGGCCATTGGAATGGATCGGTTGTGGTGGTCGACCCCAACACCGGGCGCATTCTCGCACTGGTGAACGAAAAGCTTGCGCTTACGCGGGGCTACGTGCCGTGTTCCACGGTGAAGCCCCTGGTGGCGCTCGCAGGCCTCAACGAGGGCGTGATCAACCTGAGCACGCGGCTGGTGGGAATGTCCGGCCGCCGGATTGACTTGACCCAGGCGCTCGCACACTCCGATAACCGCTATTTCGCCGAAGTGGGTGAAATGCTGGGTTATCAGAGGGTCAAGGAATATGCCGAGGAACTGGGCTATGGAGAGAGAGCAAGCCTGGACGTGCCCGATGAATCCCCAGGCGTGTTTCCTTCCGGGCCGCCGCCGCTGTCGATTGGAGGCGTGGGGCGGCTGACGAGCTTCGGCACGGGGATCGACCAGACGCCGCTGCAGATGGCCGCGATCGCGTCCGCAATCGCCAACGGCGGAACGCTCTATTGGCTGCAGTATCCTCGAACCGCGCAAGAGGAGGCCGATTTCATGCCGAAGGTCCGGCGCGTGCTCACCAACATCGAGCCGTACATTCCCGACGTTCGCCAGGGAATGGCCGCGGCCGTTCTCTACGGCACCGCTCGCTCTGCGTACAATCCCGAGGAGGACATCTTCGGCAAAACCGGTACGTGCAGCGAAGACGGCGGGCGCATGGGCTGGTTCGTGTCCTACTCGTCTCAGCAGCAGCCGAAGTACGTGATTGTCGTGATGCTTCGCGGCGGGCGCCAGATGTTTGGTCCCCATGCTGCGGAGATCGCCGGGAACATTTACCGGTCGCTCCTGCCAGCGAATTTTGCCTCCGTGCGGCAACACACCCCGCGTGCGCCTGAGCTGATCCACCGCTCCGGCGAATAGCCCGAGCGCCCGGGCCATCAACACAAACCGCATTCTTATCCCTCACCCGAAGTGATCTCCGCGGCAGACGCCGTACCTCCTCGAAATTCATCTAACGTTGACGACAGGAGTGTGTACTGAGCGCTTTACCTGGCGCGCATTGCTGAGTCGGCTTCGATCTGTCATGCTGAGCCCCTTCGGCTCCGCGCAGGATAAACTCCGCGAAAGGAACCTCCCGGCATTTACTGAAAAGAGGCGATTTCATAGGTTCTCAGGCCATGAACCAACCACTTCGCTTAGAGGTGAACGGCGCGAGCTACGAGGTCGATGTGGATACACGCGCGACCCTGCTCGATCTGCTTCGCGAGCAGCTTGGTTTCGCAGGCACGAAGAAGGGGTGCGACCACGGCCAATGCGGCGCCTGCACGGTTCACGTGAATGGGCGCCGAATTAATTCCTGCCTGACGTTCGCCATCATGCATGAGGGCGATGAGATCACCACCATCGAAGGACTCGCGGATGGCGATACCCTTCATCCCATGCAGGCGGCGTTTGTTGAGCACGACGCCTTTCAGTGCGGCTACTGCACGCCCGGGCAGATCATGTCCGCGGCGGCTCTCCTGCACGAACCGGTCGGAGCTGCCGATGATGACATTCGCGAAGCGATGAGCGGCAACATCTGCCGCTGCGGCGCGTATCCGAATATTCTCGAAGCAATCAAAGCCGTCCGAAACCGGCTCCCCTGACCCCGCAAATCTGCCAGCAGCCGAGGTTGGCATGCAGCCTTTCTCCTTCTCTCAAGCGCGCAGCGAAGACGAAGCAATCGCACAGCTTGCAGAACACAACGGGAGGGCGATTGCGGGAGGGACCACGCTTGTCGACCTCATGAAGCTCGAGGTGGAAGTTCCCCATCACCTAGTCGACATCAATGCGCTGCCCCTGAACAAGATTGAAGCAGTGCCGGGTGGCGGCCTTCGCATCGGGGCGATGGTGCGCAACAGCGATCTCGCACATCATCCCATCGTGGTGAAAAACTTTCCTGTGCTTTCGCAAGCGCTCCTCTCCGGCGCATCGGCGCAGCTCCGCAACATGGCCACGACGGGCGGTAACCTCATGCAGAGGACGCGCTGCTACTACTTTCGTGATCCGTCATACGCGGCGTGCAACAAGCGCAAATCCGGGTCCGGGTGCGCGGCTCTTGAGGGTTACAACCGCATTCATGCCATCCTTGGCGGAAGCGAGCATTGCGTCGCCACCCACCCGTCGGACATGGCAGTGGCTCTGGTGGCGCTCGATGCGGTTGTCCGCATCCGTGGTCCGAGGGGCGAGCGCGAGGTGCGCATTGCAGATTTTCATAAAGCGCCGGGAAGCGCTCCTCACGTCGAGACGGCCGCCGAGCCGGGAGAGTTGATCACCGAGGTCATGATTCCGGGCTCGCCGTTTGCGGCGCGTTCGGCGTACGCGAAGCTGCGCGATCGCGCGAGTTACGAGTTCGCGCTCGCCTCGGCAGCGGTGGCGCTGGATCTGGCAGACGGCACAATCCGCGACGCGCGGGTGGCTCTAGGGGGCGTTGCGACAAAGCCCTGGCGCTCGCCGGAGGCGGAGCAGGAGCTTGCCGGCGCTTCGGCCGGGGAACACGCGTTCCGCGCCGCGGCCGAGGCTGCAATCAAGTCGGCGAAGCCGCTTCGATATAACGGATTCAAGGTGGGGCTCGCCAAGATGGCGCTGATTCGCGCGCTTAACCAGGCGACATCGATGCTAGTGGAGCGTGACCGGTGAGCCGTGACGAGCCGACGGGCGAGCGTCCTCGCGGCGCAGCGAAATCTCTGGAAACCGGCGGTCCCATCGCTTTGGGCACTGCCACCGGGCGTGCCGATGGGCGGCTCAAGGTTACCGGGTCCGCCCGGTACGCCGCCGACCATCCCATCGAGGGGGTAGCGCATGCGGTCGCGATAGTGAGCTCGATTGCCAAGGGCCGCGTCAGGAGCATCGACGCCTCCGCCGCCGAGAAGGCGCCCGGTTTTCTTGCCATCCTCCACCACGGAAAAATGCCGCGGCTGCATCGCCCGAAGAACGATTTCAGCTCAGCGAGCAAGCCGGGCGAGATTCGGCTTGTATTCGAAGACGACAAGGTTCACTACGTGGGGCAATACATCGCGCTGGTGGTTGCGGAGACGATCGAGCAAGCGAACTACGCGGCGTCGCTGGTCCGTATCGACTACGACAGTGCGCCTCCGGCGGTTGAGATCGACCAGGCGATGGACACGCTCTACGATCCCGCCGAGTTCTTCGGAGAGAAGCTCACGGCAAAGCGCGGCGACCCCGAAGGTGCTTACCGCACCGCGGCGGTCCAGCTTGAGGCTGATTACAGCACTCCGATTGAACATCACAATCCGATGGAACCCTCCGCCTCGATCGCGCAGTGGCACGGTGATGATCTGACGCTCTACGAGACAACGCAGTGGGTGGCCGGGGCGCGCCACACGGTGGCCGAAACGCTGGGGCTTGCCGACGAACGGGTTCACATTGTGTCGCCGTTCATCGGCGGCGGCTTCGGGTGCAAAGGTTTCATCTGGCCGCATTCGATCCTCAGCGCCATCGCCGCGCAGGAGGTGGGGCGGCCGGTGAAACTGAATCTGACGCGGAAGCAGATGTTCAGCGCGTGTGGACACCGCTCCGAGACGCGCCAGAGAATCCGGCTCGGCGCGACCGCGGACGGCAAGCTCACGGCCATTCTGCATGACAGCCTGGTGCAGACCTCGACCGTCGATGAGTTCATCGAAGCCTGCGGCACGCCAACGCAAATTCTCTATCACTGTCCGAACGTCGCCGTGGCACACCACGCCGTTCGCGTGAACATTGCCACGCCGACCCCGATGCGAGCGCCCGGAGAAACGCCGGGCACGTTTGCGCTGGAGTCGGCGCTCGATGAGCTCGCTTGCAAACTAAAGATCGATCCCGTCGAGCTTCGCCTGCTCAATCACGCTGATCAAAACGAGCACACGCGGCAGCCGTGGTCGAGCAAGCACCTGAAAGAGTGCTACCGCATGGCAGGCGAGAGATTCGGCTGGAACAGAAGAATTCCCGATCCCCGCTCCATGCGTGCAGAAAGCGTGCTCGTCGGATGGGGCATGGCCACGGCAACCTATCCTGGCATGCGTAGTCCGGGCGCCGCCCGGGTGCGCGTTTTCGCAGACGGCTCCGCGAGCGTCCTCAGCGCCACCCAGGATATGGGCGGCGGTACTTACACCACGATGATCCAGGTGGCTTCCGAAGCGCTCGGCATTCCCGTGGAACGCATTCACTCCGCGCTCGGCGACACCCTTTTGCCGCCCGCGCCCGTATCGGGCGGGTCGATGACCAGCGCCAGCGTTCTGCCGGCGGTTAAGAAGGCCTGCCAACAAGCTTTGTCGAAGCTGAGAGAGGCGGCTATTGACGACGAGAATTCTCCCTTTCATGGCAGGAATACAGATGAGCTGGCGGCCGCCGACGGGCGGGTATTTCTGAAAGACTCAGGTCCCTCATCAGGAAAAACTTACCGCGAGGTGCTGCGGAGCAAGGGTCTGCCCGAGGTGGAGGGAGAAGCCTACCTGAAGCCGGGGAAGGAACGCGAGAAATATTCGTTCCAATCTTTTGGGGCGCAGTTCGCCGAAGTGCAGATCGATCCCGAAATCGCGCGCGCCCGCGTGACCCGCGTGGTGAGCGCGTTCGACGTGGGCAAGGTGATCAACCCCAAGACCGCGCGCAGCCAGGCCCTGAGCGGCATCACCATGGGCATCGGAATGGCCCTGATGGAGCACACGGTTTATGGCGAACGCGACGGCAGCATCATCACGAGTAATCTGGCGGATTACGCGCTGCCCGTGAACGCCGACGTTCCCGAGATCGAAGTTCTCTTCGTCGATCAGCCGGATCCCCACATTGACGATCAGAACGTCGGAGCGCGCGGGATCGGAGAGATTACCATTACGGGAGTTGCCGCCGCCATCGCCAACGCCGTCTATCACGCGACCGGGCTCCGAATCCGCCATCTGCCCATTACTCCCGACAAGCTGTTGCGCGCCTGATCGCGCAACGACGCGGCGGCGACCACCCCGCTGTTTCCCGAAGTTTGGCGCGCAATCGCCGGAATGTGCTAGCCTTCCTCATGAGGCGGAAAATGAAATCGGCATCGGCGAAATGACGTGCGCGTTCGGCGTTTGACATTCATTGTGATCTTCGGCCCGATCGTTGCGGCGCTGGTCGCGGCCTACCTCGAGTGGATTTTCGCCGGACTGCCGGTTATTCCCCCGCGCCCGCACTACTTCTACGGGCCGCAGAACCCGCAGGGTTTTCCCCTCTGGATCGGCATCACTCATTACATCAATTTATTTTTCATCATCCTTCTGGTCCGCAGCGGATTGCAGATTCTCGCCGATCATCCGCGCCTCTATTGGAACGTCCACTGCACGCCCGGCTCGGAATGGGCGCGTTTCACACCCATCAAGAAACCGGTCGGAACCGCCAAGCAGGACGCGCGCTACCTCACTCCCTGGATCGGATTGCCGGGAGGGCGCCACACGCTGGGCATGTCGCGCCATTGGCACTTCTTGAGCGTGTTGTTTTGGGTGGGGAACGGCGCCGTCTACCTTGCTCTGCTGTTCGGCACGGGGGAATGGCATCGGCTCGTGCCGGTTTCGTGGCACATTATTCCGGCAGCCTGGGTTGTTTTTGTGCACTACGCAACGTGGCATTTGCCGCCGGAGCCGAACACGTTTCTGTACTACAACGCTCTTCAGCAACTATCGTATTTTGCCATTGTGTTCATCGTGGCCCCGATCAGCATCCTGACCGGCCCTTCGATGTCGCCCGCGCTGGTGAACCGCTTCAGTTGGTATCCCAAGCTGCCGGGCAACCGGCAGATCGGCCGGTCGATTCATTTTCTGGCGTTGTGCGTTTATGTCGCTTTCGTCATCCTGCACGTGACGATGGTCTCGATCACCGGCTTCGTTCGCAACATGAATCATATTGTCCTCGGCCAGGAAGGCGCAAAGATGAGCGCCGTCTACTGGGGAATCGGGGGGATCGTTGTAATTCTCGTTGCGAACGTTCTCGCGAACTGGGCCTCGTGGAGGCGCTCGCGGGCCGTGCAGCACGTCAGCTCGGCGCTGCTCGGCCCGCTCATGTCGTTCCTGCTCGACCGCTACGCCGCGCGCACCGAGTACACGCCGCGCGATATTTCGCCCTATTTCTGGCTCAACGGCAAACCGCCTTCGTCCGCAGAATGGAGCGCAGCGATTGCGAACAACTTCCGCGATTACCGTCTGAAGGTTTACGGCATGGTAGAAAATCCCGTGGAGTTGTCGCTCGACGAGATCAAGTCCATGGACAAAAAGACGCAGATCACGCTGCACAACTGCATCCAGGGCTGGTCGGGAATCGCGGAGTGGGGCGGGCTCGCCATGGCGGACTTGATGGATTTGGTTAAGCCGAAACCCGAGGCCCGGGTCGTCGTGTTCTATTCCTACGGCGAAGGCACGGAAGGCGGCCAGTATTACGACAGCCATAGCATTCACAACATCCGTCACCCCCAGGCGTTGCTCGCCTATGAAATGAACTTTAAGCCGCTCACCCTCGAGCACGGAGCGCCCCTGCGACTGCGTGCCGAAAACGAGCTCGGCTTTAAGATGGTGAAGTGGATTCAGGCGATCGAATTCGTCGAGAGCACGAAACCGATCTTCAGAGGTGAAGGCGGCTACGCGCAGGACAACGAATTCTTCGGCACTATGGCCAACATCTGAGCGGAAGTGGCGCGTCTGGGGCCGGATTCTGGCTTACGTGTGCGTTTCGGTTTCGGCGTGGTGGCGGACGTCAACGCCGTCGATGAGGAAAACGACGTCTTCGGCGATGTTGGTGGCGTGATCGGCAATGCGCTCGAGGTTGCGGGCGACGAAGATCAAGTCGAGGCATTGACGAATGCGGTCGGGGTGGCGCTCCATGTGGGCGATCAGCTCTTTGTAAATGCCCGTCCGCAGATCGTCGACGGCGTCATCGGAGATCAGGATGCTGCGCGCCAGCTCCGCGTCCTTTTTCACAAACGCATCCAGGCACTTGCGCACCATGGATTCCACGAGGTTCGCCATGTAAGGAATATCGATGAGCGCCGTGACGCTAGGCTCGCGCATCAAGCTGACGGCACGCTCGGCGATGTTGTAGGCGAGGTCGCCCATGCGCTCGAGGTCGTTATTGATCTTGATCGCCGAGGTGATGAGCCGCAGATCGACCGCGACCGGCTGCTCTAGAGCGAGCAGGCGCACCGCCATCTCATCGATTTCAATCTCCATCTGGTTCACCCTGGCCTCGTTCGTGAACACGGATTCGGCCAAGCTTTCGTCGCGCTCGACCAGCGCATGAACGGAGCGGTAAATCGCCGATTCCACCATCCCGCTCATTTCCAGCAGACGCTCGCGAAGCTCGTCGAGTTGTTCTTCAAAGTGGCGCAACGCCAATCCCTCTAGACCGGTTCATTCAGGAGCGCCCTGCGGTGAGCGGCTCTGCCGCGCTTCGCTTCCGGGCGAGCAGACCTAATTTGGACAAGTCTGATCCTAGATCGCCGCTACAAACGGAGTTTTTCCACTCACGAATAGTCCGCTTAGCCGAATCTTCCCGTAATATAATCCTCGGTCTCTTTGCGAGCCGGCTTCTTAAATATTACGCCGGTATCGTTAAATTCAAGCAGCTTTCCCATCAAAAAAAAGCCCGTGAACCTCGAAACGCGCGCCGCTTGCTGCATGCTGTGCGTGACGATCACCAGGGTGCATTGCCGCTTCAAATTAAAGAGCAGGTCCTCGATCTTCGCCGTGGCGATGGGATCGAGGGCCGAGCACGGCTCGTCGAGCAGCAAGACCTCGGGATTTACCGCCAGGGCGCGCGCGATACAGAGCCGCTGTTGCTGTCCGCCAGACAACGCGTAGGCGGACTTGCGCAGCTTATCCTTCACCTCGTCCCAAAGCGCTGCGCGCTCCAGGCTCGCTTCCACGGCGTCCTCGAGCGCCGTTCCCCGGACGCCGCCGTTCACGCGAAGCCCGTAGGCGACGTTATCGAAGATGGTTTTGGGGAACGGATTCGGCCTCTGAAACACCATGCCCACCCGCCGCCTCAATTGCACCAAGTCCATGGAGAAAATGTCTTGCCCGTCCAGCAAAATCGTTCCTTGCACGCTTGTATGCCGGATGGTTTCGGACATGCGGTTGAGCGCGCGGAGAAAGGTCGATTTGCCGCAACCCGACGGACCAATAAGCGCCGTGACCTCGTTTTCCCGGATTCTGAGCGAGACGCCGCACAGGGCCTGAACCGGGCCGTAAAAAAAGTTGAGATCCGACACCTCCATCTTCGCGGCGGCGGCGGCCGCCGTGCGGGTCGATGGAATGCTGGTCTCGTCGGCGCTTCTCATAGCAGAAAAGTGCGTTGCGGCACTCATTATTCTAACCCCTCAGGAACGAGCGGCGGCGTGAAAGGATGGCGTGCGAACCCATATTTACCACGAGCACAAGGGCGAGCAGCACGAAGCCCGCAGCCCACGCCTGGCGGTGCCAGCTCGGGTAGGGCGAAATGGCGTAAGTGTAAATCATTACCGGCAGGGAAGCGGTAGGCTGGGTGAGGCCGGGGCTCCAGAACTGATTGTTGGAACTGGTGAAGAGCAGCGGCGCCGTTTCGCCGGCCACGCGTGCGAGGCTGAGAAGAACTCCGGTTGCGATGCCGGGAAACGCCGCCGGGATGACGACGGTGGCCAAAGCGCGCCACTTGCTCGCGCCGAGCGCCAGGGCGCCTTCGAGCATGGGTCGCGGAACGGCGCGAATAAAGTCCTCTGTACTCCGCACGACAATGGGAATCAGCATCACGCCCAAAGCGAGGCCGCCCGCCAGCACGGAGAAGCCGCGCATCGGAAGCACGACCACGCTGTAGATGAAAATGCCCATCACAATCGAGGGCACGCCGTTCAGCAGGTCCGCCGCGTAGCGCACCGCGAACGGGACCATCTTCCCGCCGAATTCCGCCAGGTAAATCCCGGCGAGCAATCCCACCGGAATGCCCGTGACCGACGCGATCAGCAGAAGCTTGGCGCTGCCGACGATCGCGTTGGCCATGCCGCCGCCCGCTTCGCCGACAGGCTTCGGAAGCTGAGTCAGAAAAGCCCAGTTGATGTACCGGCCCCCTTTTACGGCGAGGTAACCGAGAATAAAAACGAGCGCCGAGATCGTGATCAGCGCGCAGAGGCCGGTCGCGCCGAGCATCGCGAAATTGACGGCCTTTCGCCAAATGAGCCGCCTGTTCATCTTTGCGCCGTACCTTGCTTCGCCGTCGCCAGAATCAGAAGCCGCGCCAGGCCGTTCAGGATGATGGTCAAAACAAACAGAACCAGCCCGAGTTCGATCAGAGACTGCAAATACGCGGTCCCAGTGGCTTCGGTGAATTCATTCGCGATCACCGCCGCGATGGAATAACCGGGCGAAAACAGCGAGGCGTGGATCGCGGGCGTGTTGCCGATGACCATAGTCACGGCCATGGTCTCTCCGAGCGCCCGCGCCAGAGCCAGGAAAATCGATCCCATGATTCCCGCCCGAGCGTAAGGCGTGACCACCTGCCAGGTCGATTCCCAGCGAGTGGCGCCGAGCGCCAGCGCGGCTTCGCGCTGCTCGGCGGGCACCGCAAGCAGAACCTCGCGCGAGATCGACACGATGAAAGGAACAATCATGATGGCAAGCACCAGCCCGGCCGCCAGAAGCCCCACGCCGTAGATCGGCCCCTGAAACAGCGGCACGAAGCCGAAATGACGTTGGAGGAACGGGTCGACCCTGTCGCGCAGCAGGGGAATCACAGTGAAGATCCCGAGCAAGCCGTAGATGACGCTCGGAACCGCGGCAAGCAGCTCGATAACGAACGCCAGCGGGTCCGAAATCTTAGCCGGCGCGAACTCGGCCAGGAAAATCGCTCCGCCAACGCCCAGGGGAACCGCGATGGCAAGGCCGATCGCCGACGTCACCACCGTGCCGTAGACGAACGTCAGCGCGCCGAAGTGCCCGAACGCCGGATCCCAGATGCGTGAGACCAGAAAAGCCCAGCCAAACCTGTGCCGCGCCACAGCGGACTGCGCGTAGAGCTGGAAAGCCAACAAAGCCGTAATCAGCAGGACGCTCAGAGCGAAGATGAGGGTCACGAGATGAGCGATTTCGTCGCCGCTCTTCAGGCGCTTCAAAAAAGCCCACGTGCGTCCGTGAGGTACGGACAGCGCGCCCGCGGTTGAGGGATGTGCCGGCGTATCCATAATTAGCGGATCTCGCGGATCTCGCTCATCTCCTCGCCGATCACAACTTGCGGTAGCCGGGCGTAGGAGAGCTGCGCGACGGATTTCTGCCCATCGGTCAGCATCCAGTAAAGAAAGTCCTTAATTGCGTCGCGCTTTGCGGGATCCTGAATTGCCGTGGGCACGAGTAGATACGTGAACGTGCTTACCGGGTAATCCGCCCTTCCGGGCGCGTTGGTGATCGATACGCGGATGTCCTTCAGCAGAGCGCTGGACGAGGAGGCCGCGGCATCGGTAACGCTGGCGAGGGTGGCTTCAATGTAAGCGCCCGAAGAGTTCTCGACTTCACCGTAAGGCAGATGATTCTGCAGCGCGTAGGTCAGCTCAACATAGCCGATCGAATTAGGCGTTTGTTCGATCAGACCGGCAATCCCCTCGCTGCCCTTACCTCCCAAACCGGCGGGCCAATTCACGGCGGTGTTGCAACCTACCCTGCGCTTCCATTCGGGGCTGATCTTCGAAAGGTAATTGGTCCACACATAGGTCGTGCCGCTGCCGTCGGAGCGGTGGATGACGATGATTTTTCCATCCGGCAGTGTCACTCCGGGATTCGCGCGGCGAATCTCCGGCGCGCTCCACTTCGTGATCTGCCCCAGGTATATTCCGGCCACAGCCCGCGGCGTGAATTTCAAAGACGTCCTCACGCCCGGAAGATTGTAGGTGGGAACCACCGCGCCGAGAGCTGTGGGAAACTGCAAGACCTTAGCCTTGAACGTTCGAAGGAGCGCGTCATCGAGCGGCATGTCCGAAGCGCCGAGATCGACGATCCCGGTGCGGAGCTGCTGGATGCCGCCCCCGGAGCCAATCGACCCGTAATTGAACTCCACCGCCGGATGAAGCTCGTGGTATTGGCTGAACCACTGGGAATAGAGCGGGTACGCCAGGGTTGACCCCGCGACGTTAATGAGAAGCTCGTTGCCGCTGCACGCGGAGAGCATGAGCGTTGCCGCTGCGATGGAAAGCGCAGGGGCGAGCCGGCGGAATTTCCGATGTTTCAGGACCACCGCTCTTCCTCACCTCGATCGCCGATCACCGCGCCGCAAAGCTGCCGCCTCCGCACGAGCAAGAGCAGTTTGCCGTGCCTCTGTTACAGCAGTGTTAAAGCGCGGTGACATTTGATTGAAGCTGCAGCTTTCCTGGGCGGAGGCACTTGCTTCAGAGCGGCGACAACCTGTTTTCTTTCCAACCCGACGCTGATCGTGACGACGGCGGTTTTGCTCAGCGGTCCCGAGTCGTCTATTCTGAAAGAGAGGGGATGGATTCCCGCTCTCGCGGGAACGAGGGGCCTGTTCATGCTTCGAGGAGTCGCAAAGGCGACGTGACAACTCCTCAGAAACTTTGCGGCAGATCGCCAGAATACCATCAAACGCGGCGGAGCTAAAAACCAGATCGCGCGATCAGGTCAGGCTGGCGCCTCGTCGAAAGGGTCGCCGTTGCCGGAGAAGCCGGTGCTGGTGTTACAACACGCGGAATGCGAAACGGCGGGCTTGATCGGCCGCGTGCTAGAGGAGGAAGGACGCAGGATCACGTCCGTTCGGGTGTTTCGCGGCGAGGACGTGCCGCTGGAGCTCGGCGCTGAGGCTGGTTTGGTGATCATGGGCGGCCCGATGGGCGTCTACGAACATCAGCAGTTTCCGTTCCTCCGCCGCGAACTGAGCCTCATCGAAGACGCGCTGCGACGCGAGAAGCCGATCCTGGGCGTCTGCCTGGGCAGTCAGTTGCTCGCATCTGCGCTCGGGTCGAGCGTCAGA
>JBOGKE010000002.1:0-9579 GCA_050745265.1 Terriglobia bacterium | reverse complement strand
ACACAGCCATGGAACACGCGACGGGCGACTTCATCGCCTTTCTCGATGATGACGAGTTCCCGTCGCCTCGCTGGCTGCTGACGCTCTTCGAGGCGTGGAAGCGATACGGCGTGGCCGGCGTGCTCGGCCCGGTGAAACCGTATTTCGACGAAGGCACTCCCGGCTGGGTGATGAAAGGCAAGTTCTACGAGCGGGCCACCTATTCCACCGGAACCCCGATTCACTGGGACATGGGCCGCAGCGGAAACACGCTCTTCGAGAGGCGAATTATTGACGGACTCGATGAGCCTTTCCGGCGGGAATTCCACCGGGGCGGCGCCGACAAGGACTTTTTCCGCCGGATGATCGAGAACGGGCACTCGTTCGTCTGGTGTGACGAAGCCATGGTCTACGAAGTTGTGCCTCCGGTGCGCTGGAAGCGCAGCTATATGCTGCGCAAGGCACTGCTCTCGGGCAGCTTTGCCCCGCTTCATCCCACGGCGGCGGCGCGCGAAATTGCCACGTCGCTCGTGGCCGTGCCCTGCTATTTGGCGGCGCTGCCGTTTGGCTTGGCCGCCGGGCATCACATTTTCATGACGCACCTGGAAAAGCTCTGCTATCACGTTGGCAGGCTCTCGGGCTACGCGGGCGTCAAGCTCGTCAAGGCGCCGCACCTTCCGCACTAATTCCTATGCAACCTGGCCAATCCATCATCGAGCCGCGCGACCTCATCCTGATCACGGGCGCGACGGGCTTCATCGGGTCGCGTGTGGTCAGCAACCTGCTCGACCGCGGTTTTCGCAACCTGCGTTGTTTCGCGCGGCATTCGAGCCCGCAGGCTATGGTTGAAGCTTTATCCGGCTATAACCGGAACGGAGCGCGGGTAGAAACCGTCACGGGCAATCTCTTGTCGCCTGAAGATTGCAACGCTGCCGCCCGCGGCGCCAAGGTGATCTTCCACCTCGCCGCCGGCACGGGCGAAAAATCCGTTCCCGAGGCGTTCAGGAATTCGGTGGTCACCACGCGCAATCTCCTGGACGCGTGTGTCCGGCACGATTCGGTCGAGCGGTTTGTCAACGTCAGCTCGTTCGCGGTCTATAGCAACCGGCGTACGCCGCGGGGCCGAGTTCTCGACGAATCTTCCCCGGTCGAAGAGCATCCCGAGCGCCTCACGGACGCCTACTCATTCGCCAAGATCCGTCAGGACGAACTGGTATTCGATTACGCAAAGCGGCACGGCCTGCGCTACGTCATCGTCCGGCCGGGCTACGTGATGATTCCCGGCCGGAACACGATTACCGGCCGCGTAGGGACGGATACGTTTGGGCTCTTCCTCCATCTCGGCGGCTCGAATCGCATCCCGTTCACGTTTGTCGACAACTGCGCGGAGGCGATTGTGCTCGCAGGCTTGACGCCCGGCGTAGAGGGCGAAGTCTTCAACGTGGTGGATGACAATCTCCCTTCCAGCCGCCAGTATCTGCGCCAATACAAACGAAACGTCCGCCGATTCCGCTCGATCTACGTCCCCCATTTTGTAAGCTATGCGCTCTGCTGGGCCTGGGAGCGATATTCGGCGTGGTCGGAGCAGCAAGTGCCGCCGGCGTTCAGCCGCCGAGTGTGGCACGCCAGTTGGAAGAAGACCCGATACAGCAATGCGAAGCTGAAGCGCCGCCTCGGATGGGCGCCCGCCGTGCCCATGTCAGAAGGGCTCAGGCGCTATTTCGAGGGCTGCCGGAATGAGGAGGCGCGTGCTTAAAGTCGCCATCGTAGGCTGCGGCAAGATCGCCGACGATCACGCCGCGCAGATTACGCGCCTCAAGGGCTGCGAGATCGTGGGCGTGTGCGACCGCGAGCCGCTCATGGCACGCCAGCTCTTCGAGCGCTTTCCCGTCAAGCGGCATTACAGCGACTTGGGCGAGCTTCTGAGCGATGCGCGGCCGGATGTGGTCCACGTCACCACCCCGCCCGACAGCCACTTCCCGATTGCGAAGCTTGCGCTCGAATCCGGCTGCCATGTCTACATCGAAAAGCCGTTCGCGCTCTCGGAACCCGAGGCGCGCGTCCTCGTCGAAACGGCCGAGATGAATGGACTCAAGGCTACGGCCGGGCATAACGGCCAGTTCCGGCACGCGGCGCGGCGGATGCGCAAGCTGGTGAGCGAAGGCTATCTCGGCGGGCCGCCGGTGCACATGGAAAGCTACTATTGCTATGAGCTCGGCGAAGGCGATTATGCCGGAGCGCTGCTCGGCGATAAGAAGCATTGGGTGCGCCGCCTGCCGGGCCAGCTCCTGCACAACACCATCAGCCACGGCATCGCGCCCATCGCGGAGTTTTTGACCAGCGATTCGCCCCAAATCATCGCCTGCGGATTCACCAGCTCGAAGCTTCAGAGCGCGGGCGAGCACGAGCTCGTCGACGAGCTGCGAGTGATCATTCGTGAAGACGAAGGCGCTACGGCCTATTTCACGTTTTCGTCGCGGATGCGGCCCTCGCTCCACCAGTTCCGCATCTACGGTCCGAAAAACGGCTTGATCGCCGACCCCGATCAGGAGTCGCTCATCAAGCTACGCGGTGCGCGGTTCAAGAGCTTTGCCGAGCGATTTCTTCCCCAGGCGGAATTTGCCAGGCTGCATCTCGGAAATCTGCGGGCGAACGCGAAGCTGTTTCTCGGGAACGATCTGCACATGAAGTCGGATCTCAAGCACCTGATCGAGCTGTTCTACCGCTCAATCACCGAGGGAACGCCGGTTCCGATCCCCTACCGCGAGATCCTTCTGACGGCGCGAATCATGGACGAGATCTTTGCCCAGCTCGCCGCCCGGCAGAGAGAGGCCCAAAGTCAAGAACCAATCTCTTCGCGTGCCGCGATGAGCGTCTGAAGCGCACACGGCAGTGCCGGGTAGCGCAGACTTTCGCTCTTCAGAAAGTCTGCGGCTTTTCCGGGATTTGGGAAAAGCTGCAGCGTGGTAGCCACGGTCAACCATTTTTGGTTGACCGTGGGCCGTTGCGCATGCCGAAAAGCCCACGGTCAGGAAAGCGCTGACCGTGGCTACCCGCACCACAAACCATGGACTACTCTCTTATGGCCGTGAAGTTGGGCCGCAGATTGCGCAGTGCCGGAGTTCGGCGCACGCTGCGCGATGCTGTTGTGCGGCTCAGGACCGGGCGGACCAAGGACGAATTTGACCAAAAATACGGCACCGACACAGGCGGGATGGTGCCGTTATGGAAATTCAAAATAACCTCGCCGAACGCGCGCTTCGGCGTCATATACCAGACGGCCGGAGAGCAGGAGGTGGCGAACGCTTTGAATGCGCTGCCCGAAGCCCCCGGTGATTTTACGTTCGTCGATGTCGGATGCGGAAAAGGGCGGACTCTTCTGATCGCTGCGCGTTTGGGTTTCAAGCAGGTTATCGGTGTGGAGTTCGTACACGAGCTTGCCGAGGTTGCAAAAAAGAATCTGCAAAAGATGCAAATAGGAAACGCGACCGTGCTGGAGATGGATGCCGCCGCTTATCGTTTTCCCGACGACGATCTGGTGGTCTACTTTTGCAATCCGTTCTCAGAAGAAGTGATGTCGAAGGTGATTGCAAATTTAAGGGAGTCTCTCGCGAAAAGGATTTACGTGGTTTACCTCGCTCCGGTCTGCGCTGCTCTGTTCGACGCGAGCGGTTTCCTCACCCGCCTCGCTGCCACAGACGGAGAGAGGGGCATTCAGGTCTGGAAGTCAGCAACCCAGAGTTAGCCAAGCCGATGAGTGCAAGAAGAGCAGTCACCAATTTCGTCATGAAGGGCTGCTGCCTGCGCAGGCTTCATGGCAGCGCGGCACAACGGCTCACGCGAGCAATCCTTGACGAGATCGACCTCCAGGCGGTAAGGGATGGTCACCCTTGCCCTTCCTTCTGCAGTCGGGCTGAGATGTACCGGTATCTCCACAGCTCGCGCTTTAACGGCGATGCAATGGATTACCTCGAGTTTGGGGTGTTCCAGGGAGCCTCGATGCGGCACTGGCTGGAGCTGAACCGGCACGAAGCGAGCCGCTTTTACGGTTTTGATTCCTTTGAAGGACTGCCGGAAGATTGGCGTCCGGGCCAGGGTAAGGGACACTTCGATGCGGGAGGGCTTGCGCCTGGCATCGATGATCCACGCGTGGAGTTCATCAAGGGATGGTTCCAGGATACCGTTCCGGCTTTTTCGCGCTGCTTCGCCGCCAAAAACCGGCTGGTGCTCCATCTTGACGGCGATCTTTACGGTTCGGCCATGCTCCCGCTGGTGCACTTTACGCCCTTCATGGCGCCGGGAAGCCTGCTCATTTTTGACGAGTTCTACGACCGCGAGCACGAATTCAAGGCGCTGACGGACTGGCAAAGGATTTACACAAAGCGCTTTCGGATCGTTGCGCAGATGGAGAATTACGCGAAAGTCTGTATCGAGTTGCTCTGAAGAATGCCTCGACCCACCGTTCTTATCGGCTTTGCGGAAGCGCTGGCGGCGCCCGAAACGGCTTGGAGCCTCATCGATGGGGGCTACCAGGTGGCCGCGTTCGCGCGGCGAGGGCAAGGCTGCGCTTTGCGCCATAGCCGCTATGTGACTTGCCACGAGATCTCGGCGCCGGAATCGAATCTCGAAGCCGCGCTCGCGGAGCTTCGTTCGCTCATGACGTCGCTCGCGGCGAAGGACAGCGCGCCTCGCATACTTCTTCCCCTCGACGACAAAGCGGTGTGGCTTTGCAACGCGGCAGGATCGGGACCAGACTGGCTGACGGCCGGGCCGTCCGACGCTCTCACGGAATTAGCCCTCGACAAGCGGTTTCAGATCGAGGCGGCGACGGACGCCGGTTTTGACGTGCCGCAAACGCTGGTAGCGCGCAATGCGAACGATGTACTCGGCTTCGTTGCGGACCGCGACTTCCCGGTGATCCTCAGGCCCGCCGAATGCGTCCCCGTGAAAGACGGCCGCATCTACTCGTGCCGGAAATGGGTTTGCGCAGACCAGCATGAGCTCGAAAAGGCGCTCGCCGAGTGGAACGGGAGCGTGCCGCTGCTGGTTCAGCCCTTCATCGAAGGAACCGGCGAAGGCGTTTTTGGGCTTGCAACCCCTAATGGGATCAGGGCCTGGAGCGCGCACCGGCGGCTTAGAATGATGAACCCGCAGGGCTCGGGCTCGAGCGCTTGCATCTCTGCGGCTATCCCCGGCGAGCTCAAGACAAAAGCCGAGGCGCTCATCCAGAAAACCGGCTGGCGCGGCCTCTTCATGATTGAGCTGCTACGCGACCGCGCAGGAACGCCGTGGTTTGTGGAGCTCAACGGCAGGCCGTGGGGCAGCATGGCGCTGTCGCGCCGCCAGGGGCTCGAGTATCCGGCGTGGCAGGTGAAGTTGAGGCTCGATCCCGAGTCGCCTGCCGGGCTTGCGCCCGCGCGCTCGCGCGAGGTCGTCTGCCGGAACGCAGGCCGCGAGTTCATGCACCTGCTCTTCGTGCTGCGCGGGGCGCGGTCGAAGGCGCTGCGTAATTGGCCGTCATTCTGGAAAGCCGCGGCCGAGGTGATTCGCATTCGCCGGCGCGACACGTTCTACAACTGGCGGCGCGATGATTGGCGGGTGTTTTTCGCGGATTTCTATTACACCGTTCGCGGTAACGTGCTCAAAGGCAAAACGGTTCCGCGAACGGTAGCCACAGAGACACCCGAAAAGCCTCTCGCCAAGGCGCACGGGCGCGAAGAACTCGCAGAGTAATGCAAATCCGCGCGGTCTGCCACGTCCACTCGAATTGGTCGTACGACGGAAGCTGGACGCTTGAGGCGCTCGCGGCAAAGTTCAGCCGCCGTGGGTGCCGCGTTCTGATGATGACCGAGCACGACCGCGGGTTTTCCGCCGCGCGCCTGGAGCGGTACCGCGAGGCGTGCGCGCGGGCGAGCAACGGCAAAATCCTTTTGGTGCCGGGTATTGAATACAGCGACGCGTCGAACCGCGTTCATGTTTTAACCTGGGGGCGAATTCCGTTTCTTGGCGAGGGCATGCCGACGGGCGATCTGCTGAGGGCAGTGAAATCGGCGGGCGGCGTGGCGGTGCTCGCGCATCCGTCGAGAAGAAGCGCGTGGCAGGATTACAAGCCGTGCTGGGCCGGCGAGCTACTGGGCATTGAACTTTGGAATCGCAAATACGACGGATGGGCGCCCAGCCGCACCGCCCCTGCCCTGATCGATAGCTCCGGCGCCGTGCCGTTCGTCGGGCTGGATTTCCACACTTGGCGCCAGTCCTTTCCGCTGGCGATGGCGCTCGATCTGGATGGCAGCATCACGGAGGAAACGGTGCTCGCCTGCTTGCGGTCGCGGCGGTGCCAGCCGCACGCGTTCGGGATTTCGCTCGGGCAGCGCGTCGTACGCTGTGCTGCGCCCCCGCTCGGCGTCGCGGAGCGCGGAAGGCAAATGGCGGCGTCGATGCTGAGGCTAACGAAGGTCTTCGGGCGATAGGCCCATGCGGCGGGGATTTACGCGTTCGTATGAAAAATCGGGGAGTTCGATGCTGCCATGCCCTGCGCGCCGGACAACCGACTTCCCAGGGCTGTGAGCGGTGCTACAATGTGGGCCTGGGTGAGAAACATGGAGACTCCTGTCATTGTGCGCGATCCGGAGATTCTGGGCGGAGTTCCCTGCTTTCGCGGCACCCGGGTTCCCTTTCAAAATCTGCTTGATTACCTCGAAGCTGGCGACACCCTGGACGAGTTCCTGAACCAGTTTCCAAGCGTTACCCGTGAAATGGCCATCGAGGCGCTTGAGACGGCAAAGGAATCGCTCCTGGCGAGAATCGGGTGAGGATTCTGCTCGACGAATGCCTGCCAAAAGACCTGGGAAAGCACCTTCACGGGCACGAGTGTGGTACGGTGCCGGCGTCCGGTTTCTCGGGCAAGGCGAATGGCGAGCTGCTCGCGCTGGCGGAGCATTCGGGCTGGCAGGTTCTGCTGACAGTGGATCACGGTATGCCGTATCAGCAGAACCTTTCTGCTCGATCGATTTCTCTCGCTATCATCCGCTCCAAATCGAACCGGATGCCCGACCTGCTACCTCTCGTGCCGGACATCCTGAACGCCATGCGCTCCATTAAGCCAGGACAGACGGTGCGGATCGGCTGAGAGAGTAGGGTAGAGCGTCGGCCGCTTTCCGATCCACGTCAGGGGCAACACCCTCAGGTATTTGCGAAAAGACGCAGAATTTTCAGAAACAGGTAAATCATCGCTGCCAGGGTCCGGGCCATAGTGCCAGATGGACCACAGCTTCTCATCCTGGAGCGGGAGGATTTGGAGTTTTCATGAGTTCATTGATTAACGTCGGTGGAAAGCAGGTCCGGGTTCGAGGACGGCTCCTACGAATCGGGAGTTTAGTGGGCGACACGTATGTGTTCCTGGAGGAACCCGAGCCCCTGCTGGAAACCCTGCGCAAATGCGGAACCCGGATAGACCTGTTCACGTTTCTGCAAAGGTTACCCGAAACGTCGCCTAAATACCCGTATCCCATGGACTGGGATAATTTCGCCGTCTTGCCCGTGACCACCTTTGATCACTGGCTTAAACACCAGATCCGCTTCGCTCCGCGCGGACGTGTTCGCCAAGCGGAAAAGAAAGGGGTCTCGACCCGGGAGGTTGCGTTCGATGAAACGCTCGTCCGAGGTATCTGGGAAATCTATAACGAGTGCCCGGTTCGTCAGGGGACGGCGTTCGCCCACTATGGAAGAGACATCCAGACCGTGCGCCGGCTGGAGGCGACCTTTCTTGATAAGAGCGTGTTTATCGGCGCTTTCCTCGGCGACCAGATGATCGGCTTTGCGAAACTGACCCACGATGAGACCCGGACGCAGGCAAATTTGATGAATATCGTTTCCATGGTTCGCCACAGTGACAAGTGTCCTACGAACGCGCTGATCGCCCAAGCCGTCCGATCGTGCGCCGAACGCAAGATCGCCTACTTGGTATACCAGAAGTTCAGCTATGGCAAGAAGGGATCAGACGGGCTTAGCCAGTTTAAGAAAGTTAACGGATTCGAGCGCATCGATCTGCCTCGTTACTATGTTCCTCTCACGCCTTGGGGTCGCGCCGCGATTCGCCTTCGTCTGCACCAGCCGCTTGCCGACCGGCTTCCGCAGCCCATGGTCAGCAAGCTGCGTGATCTCCGCAGCGCATGGTATAACCGCAAGCTTAGCAATTTAGAAGCTTCTTAAGGACAGACGGAAATGCCGGGAATTGTTGGCCTGATAACAAAAATGCCGCGCGAGTGGGCTGAGCCACAGCTCAACCGCATGGTTGAAAAGCTACGTCACGAGTCTTTCTATACCTCGGGGACCTGGATTGACGAATCGCTGGGAATCTACGCCGGCTGGGTGGCGCGGAAAGGATCATTCTCGGACGGAATGCCGCTTAGGAATGAGACGGGCGACCGCGTGTTGATCTTTGCGGGCGAAGAGTTTCCCGAGCCGGGAACCGCGGCGCGCCTCAAGGCGCGCGGGCATGCCGTCGAGGCGGGCGGGCCGTCTTACCTCGTGCATCTTGCCGAAGAAGATGCGGAGTTCCCAAAATGCCTGAACGGAACGTTTCACGGGCTTCTGGCGGACCAGGCGGGTGGGAGCGCAACGCTTTTCAACGACCGCTATGGTTTGCAGCGGCTCTACTACCACGAAGCGAAGGAAGCGTTCTATTTCGCCGCTGAGGCGAAGGCGATCCTCGCCGTGCGCCCCGAATTGCGCCGGCTGGACCCGCGTGGGTTGGGCGAATACGTCTCGTGCGGCTGCGTCATGGAAGACCGGACGCTTTTCGAAGGGATTCATGCCCTGCCGCCCGGCTCCGCGTGGACTTTTCGGAACGGCCGGCTGGAAGCGAAGCGCGCCTATTTTGATCCGCGTGAATGGGAAGAACAAGAGCATCTTGAACCCGAAGCCTGGTACCGGGAATTAAAACAAGTGTTTCAGGAGCGCCTGCCGCGCTATTTTAACGGCCGGGAGCGGGTCGCGATGTCGCTGACGGGCGGGCTCGACAGCCGCATGATTCTCGCTTGGCATCAACCCGCTCCCGGGTCGCTCCCTTTTTATACCTTCGGCAGCACGTACCGCGACAACACGGACGTGATCGGAGCGCGCCGCGTCGCCCAGGCGTGCAAGCAATCGCACCAAGTGATCGTCGCCGGGAAAGAGATGCTCTCTCGCTTTCCCTCTTACGCCGAGCGGGCCGTCTATATCACGGAGGGTGGCGTCGAGGCGAATCGCGGCTCGACGTTATATTGCAACGCCCAGGCGCGCAGCATCGCGCCCGTTCGCATTACGGGAAATTACGGCACCGAAGTGCTTCGCCCGGTGCGTGCATTCAAGCCGGTCAGGCCCATGCCGGGCTTGTTCCGTCCGGAGCTATTGCCGCAGATCGACGAGGCCCGTAACACATACGCGCGGCTGATCGAAACCCATCCCGTGTCGTTTTCCGCCTTCCGACAAGCGCCGTGGCTGCACTGGGGCAATTTCATGCTCGAAGGAAGCCAGGTTTCGATGCGCTCGCCTTATCTCGATAATGACCTCGTTCGCACGATTTATCGCGCGCCGCTACCGATGCTGGCGAGCGCCGAT
>JBOGKE010000001.1:0-1959 GCA_050745265.1 Terriglobia bacterium | reverse complement strand
GCCCGATGCTTCCCCTCAAATCCGGTTGGCTAACTAGGTGGAGAGACTGTGGAATCGCCAGATAAAGAAAATCAAGCAACTGGTCAAGATTAGTCGCTGTCAACTTCTCTGCCGCAATCTTTACAATTCCGTTCCCTGCACGCCTCAGCCCGAACGGATCACTCGATCCCGTCGGCTCCAGGCCGACGGCAAAGCCCGCGACCACGCTATCGAGCTTATCGGCAAGCGATACCACCGCGCCAACAACCGAGCGCGGGCACGAATCCTCGGCGCTCGCGGGGCGATAGTGATCATAAATCGCGTCGGCGACCTCTGAAGGCTCGCCCTGCGACTTGGCGTAAAGCCCGCCCATGATTCCCTGCAACTCAGTGAACTCCTGAACCATTTGCGTAGTCAGGTCACATTTGCACAGTTCGACCGCACGCAGCGCGTGTTGGCGTTCTGTCGCGTTCATGCTTCCCGATTTCTCGAGTTCTTCACAAATCTTTTCTGCCAGCGCCTTCATGCGCCGCGTCTTATCGGCGTAGGTGCCAAGCTTCGCCTGGTACATCACCCGCTCAAGCGTCGGAACGCGCTGAGCGAGGGTAACTTTCCGGTCCGCGTTCCTGAAAAATTCCGCATCGGCAAAGCGCGCCGCCAGCACGCGCTCGTGGCCTTGGCGGATGAGTCCCTTGGGATCGCCTTCCACGTTGAGCACAGTGATAAAATTGGGCTTCAAGTTCCCTGCTCCGTCTTCCACGGCAAAGTACTTCTGGTGGTCGCGCATGACGGCGACCAGCACCTCGCGCGGCAGCGCCAGGTAACGCGGGTCGAAGCCGCCCATCAGAGGAACCGGCCACTCGGTTGAATTGACGACCCAGCTCTCAAGGAACTCATCTGCGGGCGTCGTGAAATCGTTAGTCTCAAGTAAAGCTTTAATAGCGGATTTCACGCGCTCGCGCCGCTCAGCTCCGTGCACCATCACCAAGTGTCGCTCTAAAAGGAGATCCAGATTGAGGTCGGTGACGGCAAGCGGCTGACTTCCCTGCCGGCGATGGCCGTAGGTGACATTCCCGGATTTCACACCGGCGAACTCAAACGGGATGACGCGCGGCGGCTTTCCCTCGCCGCTGCCAAGCACGGCCAGAATCCACCGGATCGGCCGGACGAAAAGCAGCGATTTCGATGTCCAGTACATGTTCTTCGGAAACGTCATCGCCCCGAGAACCGCCGGCAAAATCTCAACCAATACTTTAAGCGCTGTCGAGCCTGGTTCCAAAACGTCCAGCGCAACGTATTCCCCTTTCGCGGTGTTCACGCGCTTGAGCCTGGAAAGATCTGCGCGGTTCCGGGCGGCGAAGCTCTCAGCCGCCCGCGTTGGATTCCCTTCCTTGTCGAAAGCGGCTTTAGCCGGAGGTCCCACGAGTTGTTTGACGCGCTCGGGCTGCCTATCGCGCAGCATGGGAGCATACGCGATGAGGCGGCGCGGAGTCGAAGCCGTTTTGAGCGCCGGTGGGTCTGGCGGCAGCAACCGCGCCTCGCCGAGAGCCGCCGCGAGCCGCTCGCCGAGGTCGCGCTCCGCGGCCGCAACAAAGCGCGCTGGAATCTCTTCGCAGCCCACCTCGAAAGCTAAAGCGGTGGTTTCGCTCACGCGGTCACGGCCTCCTCCAGTGCACGTGTTTTGCGGTCCACGTCGATCGCCGCCACGCGGCAGGCGAGCTTGCGAACGCGCCCGATCAGGGCCACGCGCTCGGTGACGCTCACCGCGCCGCGCGCATCGAGGATGTTGAAAAGGTGGGAACACTTCAAGCAATACTCGAAGACTTTGAGGAGTGGAAAACGCTGCTGTTCTTCCCCGCGCCTCATCTGCGCGGCGAGGCCCTCGGGGCCATTCCGTCCATCCAAGCCCCGCCACAAATCGAGGAGCCGTGTTGCCTCCCGCTCGTTCAGATCGAACATCTGGCGGCAAGTCTCGGGCGA